>CAYXQJ010000045.1:25886-26453 GCA_964467455.1 uncultured Hyphomicrobiales bacterium
TGACGAGCAGCGACCTTTATGACAACACCTCGTTTGAACTGCGTAACGAAAGTTCCAGTGTCGTCATTGCCAATGGCAACTATTGGGGCGAGCCGACCACCAGCGAGCTGGGAGAAGCCCGACCAAACCTCAGCCGCATCTACGATATTCGCGACGGAGCCAGCGCCCAAGTGTTGATCAATCAGTGGTATGCTCAACCAACGCAAGGCGGCAATCCGGGCAGTCCGCAAAACTTCAACTATGCGGCCAATGTTCCACCGGGCGCGACGATTGCCAGCGGCGCGGTGAACACGCCTACCAGTTGGTCGGGCACGATTTTCGTAATCGGAGACGTGCAAATCAACAGCACGCTGACCATCGCGGCAGGCACTCAAGTTGTTTTCGACGCCTTGCACGACTCGTTGGCTGGCGGCGCTGATCCCTCTCGCTGCGAACTTATCCTCAACGGCGGCACACTCACAGTGAACGGCACACAAGGCAACCCGGTGTTGTTCTCGTCAGCCGCACAAAATAAATCTCCCGGTAATTGGTATGGGTTGCGGTTGGTGGACGGGAGTGTGGCGATGA
>CAYXQJ010000046.1:0-24910 GCA_964467455.1 uncultured Hyphomicrobiales bacterium
GAGGGGTAAGAGATGTTCCCCCTCTCAAACTTGAGAGGGGGTTAGGGGGTGAGGTGTTGTGAACAAAGAGGGGGCCAGGGGGTGAGGTGTTGTGAACAAAGAGGGGGCCAGGGGGTGAGGTGTTGTGAACAAAGAGGCGGCTAGGGGGTGAGGTGTTGCGGCAGGTATCCGGCGCGATCGAGGGCGTTCATCAGTGAGCGTAGCAGGAGTGGGCCGCTGAACTTTACAACGTATTTACGAGAGTTTGGATCGGGATAAGGGGCGAGCAGGCCACGACGTTTGTAGCCGGCAATGGTCTGCGAGATCACAGATGCTGACTTATCAGGGAAGTGCTGTTTGATGATGGAGGAGTCAGCGATCTGATGTCTGACGATATCGCTCAGGACACTATACTCTGTGCGTGAAACAATGTCGCGGTCGCGGGCTTCACGCAAGGTGGGTTCCAGGATCTGCGGGAACAAGACGTCGGCGTTGAGCAGGTTGTCGATCTTGGCCAGTTCCCGACGCAGCCCCCTGAGAACAAAGGAGCACCAGGTAAGTGCTGAAGACTCCGCCAGGTCGTCGGCTGTGGAGAGCGCATGCATGTATGCTGCACGGTCGTGACAAAAGACCGCCGTTGGATTGATGATGCGTCCGTTGTCGACGCGATATCCCGCACGCACCAACATGGCGTAGGTCAGCAGTCGCACCACACGTCCGTTGCCATTGCGAAAGGGATGGATATAGAGGAATCGATGATGGGCTAAGGCGATGCGCAGCAGATCATACTGGCCGCTGCGAGGTGCATTGAGGAAATCGATCATTTCATCGATCAAGCCTGGCAGTCGTGTACCGCGTGGTGGGACAAACGATGTGCCCGTGATTCGCACGTCACCCGCGCGGAACTTGCCAGGTTTTTCATCGCCTTCGCCGCCATCGGCGGGACTGCGCAGATTCTTGACGGTGAGACGATGCAGTTCTTGGAGGAATCGTTCATCGATCCGATGATCCGGGTCGCGGGCGAAGACCTCTTCGATCCACGCCATCGCATCTTCGATGTTGGCGATCTCGCGCAATTGTTCCGTTGAGTCGCGCTCACCGCGCACCGCTGATTCCACCAGATCGTCGATCGTAGTTCGATTCCCTTCAATGCGGGCCGAGCCAAGACTTTCCAGCATGTGGAACACATACTTGATCTCAAAGAAGATCGCCGGGTGCGTCGTGCCGGACAGCGGACGGACCTTGAGTCGTTCCAGCTCAATGATATCCCCCACGATCTGGGAATCGTACGTCGGTATCGGTATGGTGAAGAGGGGGCGATCCATACCCACAATTTACGGCGTGAGAAACGATAATTTAGCGACAACGCAGTAACATCTATTATAACATAGAAGTTACAAAAGCAATGTGAAAACTGTAATTTAGTGTTTTGCTGATCGCTACTTTAGCCAAGACGATGGATCAACGAAACAGTGAGATCGTCTTTGCATCATTATCCACCACTAATACGCCGCCCCCTAGCTGATAGGTTTTGTGGTCGCTGTCTGTGCTAATGGCCGGAGTTTGTGTGACGTTGCATGACGAGGCGGCAGTGAAGAATCGAAGCTTCTCTGTCGTTTCTCGCATCATCGAATTCGAGAGACGATGGAACGTCGGCCGCTTGATGTCGATATCCTCCGACGATTCGATCACTGTTGAACACAGCGGACCACTGGTAGGGAAGATGCCCGTTGCATCTTTTCCGACGAGAAACAGGAGATCGTTGTGAACGTGGACTCCGAGGCCTGCACGACTTTCTTCTTCATCAGACAGTTCTGAGTATCCGTGTGCTTCGATCGTATCGGCGGGTACGTCGACACTAACAGTGGCCCCTTCAAATGACAACGTATTGACCGGTGCAGATGCATAGATCTTGAGTGTGTTTTCGATGAACGAGAATGCGACGTTGGACGTAGGCCATCCGTCAACGTTGAAACATGGTATGTCGGATTGCGCCATCAAGCGCTGCGTGGTCTTTCCTGTAGCGCGATCGTAGACGAGCGTGACGTAGCTGATCACATCCGTTTCGGGATCAGTATCTACCACCCACATACTGTCGAGAGTGCCTTTGTACATGGCGACCTTTTTGGTCTTGAACGAGACTCTGCTTGCCGCCTTCATCGAAATGTAGATGATGGCTGTGTCGCCGAATGCGCAGAAGTGGCCGTTACCCATATCGCGGACGTCGGAGATATGGTCGGCGTTAAAATCGCCGGCTGTTGATGTGTTGCCGTAGATGGGGATGTGTTTGAACGTTGATGTGCCGGTCGTGAGATCAAAGGAGACAAGCCCTTCGCCATCGGGGTAGTCGGCACGTTCCGCGGACGGACGGAAGATGCCGCCGTAGATGAGCAAGGTGGCTTGTTTGTCGTCGCACGAGACAAGGTTCACATCAGCGTATGCGAGGTGTTGCGATATCCCTTTTGCAAGATCAGGAATGGGGCGACGTGCTTCATCGGTTAGGAGTTGCATTGTGCGGGCGATACGACGGTCCATCGCTCCAGATGCTGACGCTAGCATTTGTTTGTGGTAGTCGGGCTCCATCATGCCGGTCGACTTGTTGTAGATCATTGCCCGCATGTCCATTTGTCGCTGCATCTCTTGTTGAGCAGAGACACCGCGGTTCCTACCGAGCATGAAGGCCGTGAACCCTGACGGATAGCGCAGGGGATCGGCGTAGTACGACTGTTTACCCCAGCCGACGGTTTGAGCCCAGCGAAGCGTACCGCTCTTGACGTCGATACAGCCGATGTGGAGCGAGTCATCATCATCAAACGTCGCCGCAAAGGCCAGTCCTGTTTCAGTACCAAAGAACCGATCCGCAACTCCGGGCAGTTGTTGTGCCGTGATCTCGATCCGTTTGCCATTCGTGAGATCGAAGACCTCGTGGCCGTTATCCGTAGACACGAGAAGGTAGGGGGCGGAGCTGATCGTATCTAGTACATAGTTCTTGAGTTCGCCGAGTGGGCGTGCGATATGACTCTTCTTTACACCGGTCTTGACGTCATACGTATAGAAGCCATCTTCAGCCACCAACGTCACCATTCCTCCGGCGTTGAAGGCCTTCTCGCGCGCACGACGATAGGTCTTTTCCGGCTCGATCGTATACGTGTTGGCCGTAGCCGTGTGTGTGTTGATCACAGTCAGCTCATGTTCGGCCACCACGAACAGCGTCGTTGACGGCTTGTCATACCAATACAGATCGATCTCCTTCTTGCGGAAGCATTCCTTGAGTGTCTTCGTGTTGACTACCAGCAGATCGTCATCTGCCGTCAGCGTCATCACCTGGTCATAGACCGTATCGACATTTCCTTTGAAGTCCTTTGCGACCTCGTGCAGCTTTCCATCAGCGAGCGTCACGGCCGTCACCATTCCGTTTTGCGGAACGATGTAAGCATATGCGCCGACGAATCCGCGTCGGCCAACGCGTTGTGCCCCATAGTCATCTACCGATGTGCGCCACCGCACGTTGCCATCGGCCGCATTCAGTGCCAGCAGTTGTGTTCCAGCTACTGCTACGACGACGGTCGAATCGGGCGAGATCCCGATACGTCGGATCTCCTCAGTGAAACCACCAGCGCTCCAGACTTGAGCAAAACTTGACGTGGCTGAGAGTAAAAACAGCAGCAGGGTCAGACAGCGTAACGTCTGCATACGGCTACGCGAATTGTGACAAAAACGGTACCAACAAGAATACTAAACCAAACCCGATTGACCTTGGCACAAATCCGTGTGTATCTTACATGCAAACACTGTTCCATCTATCAATGGTCACTGGGTTATGCAAACAATACTTGTGTGGATGCTGCTGCTGATGTCGATAACCACAGCGTATGCGCAGCGCGTGCGTGATGTACAACGGCAGTTCTTCGTCGAGAATCGCGGCCAGTGGGACATGGATGCTCGATATCTCCTCCGCACACCAGGTATGGATGCGTGGATCTGTCAGGATCGAGTGGTCTATAGTATCGGTAGCGGAACAGACAATACCGAGAACCCGCACATTGCGATCACAAGTCACTTCGTTGGCGCGAACGCCAAGCCCACGGTCGTTGGCGCGCAACGTGTAAAGCACACGCACAGTTACTACCTCGGTGATGATCCGAGCAAGTGGGTCACGAACGTCCCGTTGTATTCCGGTGTGGAGATCAAGGGTCTGTATGATGGCATTGACCTCGCGTTCTACGTCGACGCCGGAAGACCCCGATATGACGTTGTGGTAGCCCCCTATGCAGATGCATCAACCTTCTCTATGCGAATTGAGGGGGCAAAGGATGTGCAGGTTGACGCAAAAGGTTCGTTGATCATCACCTCCAGGACCGGTGAACTCCGTGTGCAGGAGTTGTTTGCCTATCAGATGCGCAATGCAACGCATGAGTACGTTCCGTGTTCCTTCGTCATTCATGGCGACGGCACGATCGGATTTGATGTGGGCGCGTACGATCCGTCGCTTCCGCTCGTGATCGATCCGATCACAGTGTCGTTCAGTACGTTCCTTGGCGGCAGTGATGAAGAATCAAGCAAGGGGATCGTAGTCAGCGATGATGGGGCTGTGTACGTTACGGGTAGAACACAATCTACTGATTTCCCAACCGGTAACGAGGAGCTCCCGGGGCAGGGTGGTAAGACGATCTATCTTTCAAAAATGAAGCAAGAGAGTAGCGGCGTAGTAGATCTTGTCTATACGGTGTTCATTGGAGGATCCGGCATCGAGGATGTATCGGGATTAGCCACGGACGGCAAGCGAAACTTCTTCATTACCGGAGAAACGTTTTCGAGGAATTTCCCGCTGCTTCACGAATATCAGAAGGATCAGGCCGGTACTGACGCTTTTGTTGCCAAGTTCTCCGAGGATGTAAACGGCACGGTAACTCTTGCCTATTCTACGTACTTGGGTGGTGGTGAGGCGGACCAGCCGCTTTGTATCACTGCCGATGCAAACGGCATCGTCTATGTTGCCGGATCGACGCTTTCAACGGATTTCCCGACGAATCACGAGTATCAAAAGGACCAGGCAGTCGGAGACGGGTTTGTTGCGAAGCTTTCTCAAAGCGGGACCGCTGCGGTAGCGCTGGAGTTCTCAACGTATCTCGGCGGTGATAATCGAGAGTCGATCGCGGATATCGCCGTTGATGGACAAGGCGCCATCTACATCGCCGGGTCGACCGAGTCGAGTGATTTCCCAACCGTGAACCAGTATCAAGCGGATCAACCGCAGGCCGACGGGTTTGTTGCGGCGATCAGGCAACAGGGTACCGATCCCGCGACACTTATCTTCTCTACGTATCTGGGTGGCGACGATATAGAGAGTGTCTCGGACATCTCTGTCGAAGTCAACGGCAACGTGATCGTTGCAGGACGCACACGTTCGACGAACTATCCTCAGAAGCTTCAGTTGCAAGAACCCGGTGGTAACTTTGACGTGTTCATCACGAAGCTCACGAAGACCGGTGGTCCGCTTGAGATCGTGTTCTCGACCTATTTCGGCGGAAGTGATGCAGATGGCCTTGGTGCAATGGTCATAGACGGGACGGGGAACATCTACCTTGCCGGTTCAACCCCCTCGACCAACTTCCCGGTGTTGCACCAGTATCAATCCGACCAGCCACAATCAGATGTCTACGTGTCGAAACTGTCGCAGACCGGTCAAGATCCGGTGACGATGGTCTACTCGACCTATCTCGGCGGTGATACGCTTGAAAGTGCTGCTGACATTGCTGTTGATGCGGCGGGTAGCGCCTATATCACCGGTCTGACCACATCGGATGATTTCCCATCGATCAATGGCTTCCAAGCAAAGGCCGCAAAATCGGAGGTGTTCATTGCAAAGATCGATGCGTTTGGTCAAGGACCAACGTCGGTTGATGATGAAGTGCCGTCTCCAATGCCCATGATCAACGCAGCAACGCCTAATCCTACGAGCGACGATCTATCGATCAACCTTGAGCTAACAACTGGCGGAGTGATAAGCGTGACGGTGCTCAATGCAAACGGCCAGATCGTGATGTCGCCGATCAACGAAGAGTATCGTCCTCAAGGCCTGCATCATCAGAACCTTGACGTGCATTCGTTGCCAAGTGGGGTGTATTCACTTCAGTTGATCACGACCGGCACCGTCGAATCTCGACAGTTCGTGATCATTCGTTAGTGTCCTACACGGAACGGATCCACCGCCCTCGTCTGCATGATCTTCAGTCCGTGGTGCATGTCTTCGGACAGGATCTCGTTGCACTCAGCTGACAAGGCCGAGGCCACGATCAACGCGTCGTAGTAGCTAAGCTTATACCGTTCCATGATCGACAGGGCGAGTGTGGTGAGCTCTACCGTGAGTGGCATCACTTCACAATACGCACGGACAGTTCTTAATGCCACATGGATCTCGGTAGGGGGCATGTGGAGCTTCCGTGAGCAGACGTTGGCGATCTCGTTGAGTACCTGTATGCTTACCACGCCCCCTTTCATCAAGATCTTTTCGGCGATGGGTGTCCGACGCGGGTCTTCGGTGATGGCATAGATCAGCACGTTCGAGTCGATGAACTTAGCGGCGGGCATTGGCATCATCCCGATCGAACCGAAAACCTTTTGGTGCGCGACGTCGTTGTGCCTGTAGCTGTGCCAGTAAGTCTTCCGGACTCTCCAGGCGGCTGATCACGAACGTTTGCAGATCGGGTACCACGCTAAGGTTGATCTCGTCACCCTCTTGTAGTCCAAGCTCCAAGACGATCTCCTTGGGGAGTCGCACCCCAAGACTGTTGCCCCATTTAGAAACCTTCATTGGTGGCGTCCTAAGAAAAGATATACATTGGACAAATGTATATCATTGCAGCCCGTATCACAAATACCACTCTTCTGACTACTTTCGCCGAACACCTTCACTGCATCGAGGATGTCATGGCATCTGACTCTGAACTTCGCGATCGTGCCCTTCAGCTTTATGCACAGGGGGCGGAGCATATCGAAGAGGCCAACAAGATCGTGCGAGAGATCGCCTTCGAGCTTGATGATCTGGACGTGTGGTTGGCAGGACTGATCCACGGGGCGTGGGATGACGATGAAGAGCACTTCCTCGAGGCAGTCGAACGTGCTTGGTACTTCTTGTCCGGTGAGAACTATCACCTCAGTGAAGAGTTGATGGATTTTGTGGTCGTCGACCGTCTGCGAATGATGGAAGAGCCGGCGGCGGCGCTGAAGGTTCTTGAGCGCCTCGACGTCGCAGACGATCGGCGCGTGATGTGGCTGCGTCGGAAGGCCGAGTTGTTGTACGGCTTGGGTCAGGGCGTCAAAGGCATGGAGACGGCATGGGAGGCTATAGAGCTAGACCCGTCGGACTCGATCAGCCATAGGATCTACGGACTGATGCTGTTTCACAGCAGGGATCGTGTTCCTGCGATCATGTCTCTTGCCTATGCCATCGGCTTGGAGCATGTCACGTCGATGGTAGAGCCCATGTTGGGGGAGATGATCCGTTGCTTGAACATCGAGACGATGTCGGTTGGCGGCTCAACCCTCACCCTTGGTTCTCTTGGAGGTCTGCTTAACGCAGAATACCTGTTCTTCGAAATGTCGATCACGATCATCAAGCAACAACACGGTGATGGAGGGCGCGCGACACTTCATCGAGAACTCGTTGGTGAGGTGATAGATTCGATCTGCCGATATTCATCGGCATCGATGGATTGTCCGCAAGAGGAGATCGATGCACACACGGCCCCCTACAAGTTCTACGTGCCGTTCTTTTCCTCCCTCAAGCGTGCAGAGGTCGTGGATGAATTCACTGACCACCTGTATCGTACGACCGACGTCTCAGATGCCCAAGTCTATGACTTCGAAGACCGATTCCGTATCAAGAGTCATGCAAAAGGTGGCCCCCTACTACCGGAGAGTCCGGGATGGCGTGAGCGCGATCGTGATCCCGAAGAAGATGAACCATTGCAACAAGAACCGGCCCCATCAACGGCATTCCAGCGATGGACCACGGCAGCGGAGCGGGATGAGCTCAAGGTGCCTGTTGAACACAAGGAGGCAAGCAACAGCAGCTACCTCCCCGTGGTTATCGCGTTGCTCATCACGACGGCCATCTTTGTGAAATTTTGCACATAGCGACATAATACGTCGCCAATGCTCCGTGGTTTGTGATCGTAACCACATCACACCATCACCTACCGGAGCACCAGCATGCCAACATCCATCCCCGCGTGGGCCCAGACCGACCTTGCCCGCGTCCTCGACGAATCCGAGTCCATCCGCTTCGTCGGCGTCGGCCGCCTCGACGCCGTCCCACCCAGCGGCCTCATGGCCATGGTCTATTGGGCGAGCTACATCATCACCAACTACGCTGCACTTATCGTCACGGCACTCTTCCGCAACCGCGCCGTCGTTGTCGTCACCAACACCCGCACCCTCATCATCAGCGAACGCGCCTGGAAGTTCCCGTTCTGGGTCGTCCCATTCAGCCGACGTCTCCTCATCGAGAGCATCACTGCCACCCACATCACCAGTCTCAGCACCGTCAGTGCCAAATTCCTCTGGATCCTCTCCGCCAACGGACTCCAGATCGAATGTGAAAGTGGCACCGCCCGCATCATCAACGGCCTCAACGCCGCCGCCCTCGCCGAAGCCAATACACTACTTCAATAACCAACCATACCCTTCAGGTCACCTTCAGGTCTCCTTCAGGTCTCCTTTAGGCACATTTGACCTCGGCATCAAACTCCGCAAGGAACGAGCACGCAGGTAGGGGGCGAGCAGTACGTACTCTTACTTACCAAGATTCTGCCATTCTGCATCAAGACGACTGGTTTATCCAGCAAAGCGCATAGAACATTCATGTCGGATTTGTTACTTGCAAACCGATTCACTCAAGGGTTGAGGGACCACTGATGTTTTTCGCGCTTTTCATGCTGTCGCTCCTGAGTTTCGGGCCGACAAAGAACCAAACCGACTCGGTGCAGATCGCATCTGATACCGTGCGCGTATACGTTGAGAATGACACCACAAGCGTCACACTGTTCAAGGGGCAGCGCGTAGAATGGCTGTCATCGACGGATGATCACTTTGTGTGCGACTACAACGGGCAACGACTCATAATCCCGCGCGTAAATGGGATCGTAGTGCAGCAGGGTAAGGCGCTCACCAAATCGCCTGAGAGCACAACGACGAAATCGTCGTCGGGTGGAACCACAAGTACTCAATGTACCGGCACGACAAAGAGTGGTAATCGTTGCAAGCGCATGACCAATAGCTCAAGTGGGAGATGTTGGCAACATTAATGCCTATGCTGAACGAACAGAGAGAACACGTGTACACTTCATCGACAGTCATTGCTCTTTATGAAGACCAAAAGAAGGAAGCGATCAAGGCGCTATCCTCCATTGAGATTGGCAAGAAAGCTCAAAAAGTTGGTCACAACGGCCTGACCGGTTGGGTGTTTGAACAAGTGGTGCGTTACTGTCTGATGCGTGACCTCAAGGAAAGAGGGATTTTCATCGACGACGAGAACGATATCGAAGAACAGTACAAATTAGAAGGCAGAAAGAGAATTGACTTCAGGTTTGGCAAAGCTCTGGTCGAAGTCAAGGCCAATGGTTCCTATGGCCAGGACGCGGATAAGTATTCCGGCTACCGGAAGGATGCGCGCGGCAAGAACATGTCACTCATCTATCTTACGAAGAGCGAAACTCACAAACCCTATAGAGACTCAATTAACAAAGCTCTTAATACTCGGAGCGTATTCATGTTGTCCGAGAATGGCGATTGGGAGAGATTCGTTGATCGAGTGATCGAAATCAACTCATGGTCCAGTAAGAAACTACATTCATAAGCCAGTTCGATCACAACATGCACACCCCAAAGTACAACGTCACCCAGCAGCCGATCTCGGTCATGCTTGGCTGGATCGAATCGAAAGCGATCGTCATACCGGAGATCCAGAGGCCGTTTGTATGGTCGCCGTCGAAGGTTCGAGACTTAATGGACTCGCTGTATAGCGGCTTTCCCGTCGGCTATATCATTACGTGGCTCAATCCTAGCATACGTGCAAAGGATGGCTCGACGGCACTCGGTAAACAGATCATCATCGACGGACAGCAACGCCTCACAGCTCTGACCGCGGCATTAGGCGGCAAGTCAGTGTTGAATGATTCGTACCAAAGTGTTCGCATTCGAATCGCATTCAACCCAGTCGAAGAACGCTTCGAAACGCTCAATCCGGCCATCCAGAAGAATCCGATCTGGATCAATGACATCTCAGAGCTGATGCAGCCTGGCTTCAACGCTCTTTCGTTCATCGATGATTACTGCAGCAAAAACCCAAGCTATGACCGAAATGAGATCTATCAGAAGGTCAACGGTGTTCAACAGATAGCACAACGGCCGATCGGTATCATCGAACTAGCCCCCGATCTGGATATTCAAACCGTCACGGAGATCTTCATTCGGATCAACTCGCAAGGGGTGACTCTGAGCCAGGCGGACTTTGCCATGTCTAAGATCGCTGCCTCGGAAGAGCATGGTGGACCGTTGCTCCGTAAGTGCGTCGACTACTTCGCTCGCCTCGCAGTAGCGCCGGAGTTCATTAGGGTCCTCTCAGAGTCGGATACGGAGTTCGTGGGGTCGGTCTATTACGACCGAATCCGCTGGATGAGTAATGAGATCGACGACCTGTATGATCCAGATTACGCCGACGTCCTGCGGGTTGCATTCTGGTCTGAGTTCGGTAGGGGACGGCTGGTCGACCTTGTAAGCTTACTTTCAGGCCGAAACTTCGAGACCCGTAGTTATGAAGCAGCCATCGCCGAGGAGTCGTTCACGAAGTTGAAAGCCGGGGTCCTGAACGTTGTCAATGAGCACCACTATAAAAGCTTCCTGCACATTCTCACTCAGGCCGGATTTGTAAGCCGCTCGTTGATCCGCTCTCAGAATGCGGTGAACGCTGCTTATGCTATCTATCTGATCCTTCGACGCAAGAATGTGCCAAATGCCGAGATCCAGACGTTCGTACGAAAGTGGTTCGTGATGAGCGTGCTGACAGGACGATACGGTGGCTCGACAGAGACGCAGGTTGATGTTGACATCTCGAAGATCTCCGCGGCGGCCGATCCTCTCGCGTTTCTGCGCGATGTAGAGGCAGCCGAGCTTTCGGATGCATTCTGGGATGTGTCCGCAGTGCAGTCTTTGGAGACCGCAAGCGTGAATGCCCCGGTATTCAGCGTCTATATAGCAGCTCAGGTAGCTATGGGATGCCGCGGCTTCTTATCAAGTCACTCTCTGGTGAGCAATCTGGTAAGTATCGGAAGCGATAAACATCATCTGTTCCCTAAGGATCAGTTAAAGAAGATCGGCCTTCAGAAGAATGCCTACAATCAGGTCGCGAACCTTGTAATTGCGGATACAACGATCAATATCCAGATCGGCAGCCGACCACCTGTGGAGTATATCAAGCTGATCAAAGAGGAGATCGACGGAACTCGCAATCGGAACATCTCGACCCTGGCAAGTCACGATGACCTGAACGAGAACCTAAGGGCACACGATATCCCATTAGAGTTTGCCGAGATGTCAGTGGCTGATTATGAGCCGTTCCTTGAGCAACGCCGGGTACTGATGTCTAAACGGCTGAAGAAGTACTACTTGGAATGTCTCTGATCACTGTTTCTTGTTGACAATGAACAACAACTGGCATGTTGCTACCGCTGCAGAGGCCATCACTGCCGCCCAGTTCTCCCGTTGCGGATGGGACGTCTCCGTGCAGTACGGTGCCAACCAACCCGAGTATGATCTGGTTGTGGTTAATCGAGATAAGGGGATTCTTAAGATATCTGTCAAGGGTAGTCGCGACGGAAGTTGGGGACTCACGCAGTCGTATCTTCAAGGGGCCGATTATCATATGGCAGTTGATACGTGGCTCGGAAAGCATGATTTAGACACCGTATTTTGCCTCGTTCAATTCAAGGATGTGTTGATCGATCGAATGCCGAGAATGTACCTTGCGAAACCCAGCGAGATCGCTGCCTGGCTGAAAGCTGCGGCAAATGGACGTGGTGATACCGTGCTTCATGAACGACATGAATGGTCAAGCCGCGCCCAAGCCGCCGGAACGGTTGATGAGATCCCGGCACAATGGACATTTTCCATAGAGCGGATCGACCAGCTCGCGAACTCAACAACACAATGACATTGACGATCCACAAAGTAATTGGCCTCCTTTCCTGTGAGTAAACAAAAGAAATCGGACAGCACTACGGGTGACTTTGCCACCACGTCTCCCTCCTCCTCCTCCTCCGAACGTGCCGAACTCCACAAGACCATCTGGCGGATCGCAAATGATCTGCGGGGGAGCGTGGATGGGTGGGACTTCAAGTCCTATGTGCTGGGGATGCTGTTCTATCGGTTCATCTCCGAGAATCTGAGCGCCTTTCTGAATGCCCAGGAACATGCGGCGGGGAATACGGGGTTCGACTATGCCGATCTGTCGGATAAGGAGGCGGAATACGGACGCACCGAGACGGTGGTGGAGAAGGGGTTCTATATCCTGCCGTCAGAACTGTTCAGCAATGTGCGGAAGAACGGACGTGCCGACGAGAACCTGAATGAGACGCTGGCCCGCGTGTTCAAGAATATCGAAGGGTCGGCCGTGGGGTCGGATTCGGAGGGCGACCTGAAAGGACTGTTCGATGACCTGGATGTGAACTCGACGAAGCTGGGGAACACCGTAGCCAAACGAAATGAGAAGTTGGTGAAGCTGCTCGATGCGATCGGTGACCTGCCCCTTACCGCCGGCAAAGGTGGGTTCACGGCCAATGCGATCGACCTCTTCGGCGATGCCTACGAATACCTGATGCAGATGTATGCGTCCAGCGCCGGCAAATCGGGAGGGGAATACTACACGCCGCAAGAGGTCTCGGAACTGCTG
The DNA here is from genome assembly GCA_964467455.1 of uncultured Hyphomicrobiales bacterium. GTDB lineage: Bacteria > Bacteroidota > Ignavibacteria > Kapaibacteriales > Kapaibacteriaceae > OLB6. Next base: position 12,929 of record CAYXQJ010000046.1, read on the forward strand.
GCGCGCATCACGGTGGTGGGGAAGACGGAAGTGAATAAGGTCTACGACCCGGCCTGCGGCTCGGGGTCGCTGCTGCTGAAGTTCGCCAAGGTGCTGGGGAAGGAGAATGTCCGACAAGGGTTCTACGGACAAGAGATCAACCTGACCACCTACAACCTGTGCCGCATCAACATGTTCCTGCACGATGTGAACTTCGAGAAGTTCAACATCGCCCACGGTGATACGCTCACCGATCCGGCCCACATGGACGATGAACCGTTCGAAGCGATCGTCTCCAATCCGCCGTACTCCATCAAATGGGACGGTGATGCCAACCCGCTGCTCATTAACGATCCGCGGTTCGCACCGGCCGGGGTGTTGGCACCAAAGAGCAAAGCCGATCTTGCCTTCACACTCCATATCCTGAGTTGGCTCGCCGTCAATGGCACCGCCGCCATCGTCGAATTCCCCGGCGTGTTGTATCGGGGTGGGGCAGAGCAGAAGATCCGACAGTACCTTGTTGACAACAACTACGTCGATGCCGTCATCCAGCTCCCGCCCGACCTCTTCTTCGGCACCACCATTGCCACGTGCATCATCGTGCTCAAGAAAAGCAAGCGCGACAACCATATCCTCTTCATCGATGCGTCGGCCGAGTTCACCCGCAACGGCAACAAGAATGTGCTTGCCCCTTCCCATCAACAGAAGATCCTGGATGCCTACACCGCACGCACCGACGCCGATCACTTTGCGCGTCTGGTGACCAATGCCGCCGTGGCCGAGAACAGCTACAACATTGCCGTCTCCAGCTACGTGCAGCAGCCCGACACCCGCGAACAGATCGACATCGTTGCCCTCAACGCCCAGATCGCCGACATCGTACGTCGGCAATCCGAACTCCGCACACAGATCGATGCCATCGTCGCAGATCTGGAAGGGGGCAAGCAGTGAACTCAACCCATGAGATCATCTAATGGCAAAGCAACTTGAACTATTCGACCGAATATCCTCACAAGAGAACTCTCAGCTAGAGCTAAAGTCAGCCACTGGTGGAGTGCCGAAATCATTCTGGGAAACCTACTCTGCATTCGCCAACACAGATGGTGGTCTGATCGTGTTAGGCGTTGGTGAGAATGATAGTGGCGAACCCGTCTTCAAAGGGCTAGACGATCCTTTGGGTTACAAGCAGGATATTCTCAACACGATGAGGGGTGGGCAAAAGGTAAGTGTTGAATTGCTCGCCGATGAGAGTTTTGAGCTGTACGAGTATGAACCCGGACGGCACGTGTTGTTGATCGAGATACCGCGGGCTTCGCGTGATCAGCGGCCTGTCTACGTTGGCAAAGACCCCGTCGGTGGTACGTATCGCCGAATGGGTGAAGGAGACTATGTCTGTAGTGCAGACGAAGTACACCGAATGTTTGCCGATCGTTCAACGAGTCTTGGTGACAGTGAGCCGATGGACGGGTTCACCGTCCAAGATCTCGATGCAGAATCCGTTCGCCAGTACCGACAGATATTCCAGAATAGAGATCCACAGCATCAGTTTCATGGACTTGAGACAGAAGAGTTCTTGATTCGTATAGGGGCATTGGTCAAAGACCGCAAATCTGGCCGTGTATACGTCACTCGAGCTGGTCTTCTGATGTTTGGAAGCGAACAAGCTTTGCATGATCCGCAGGCAATACCTTCATATCATGTTGACTACAGAGAGAAACTGGCAACCGATCCACTGGTTCGATGGTCGCACAGGATCTACGACGACGGAAATTGGAATCACAACATCTTCCAGTTCTATACTCGGGTGATCAACAGGATCTATAGTCAACTCGAACAGCCGTACCAGGTTGATGAGACCGGTGGGCGAGTACTCGAGACCGGAGTACATCTTGGATTGAAGGAAGCGCTTGTGAACGCACTCATTCATGCAGACTATCGCGGTGCGGGTGGCATCGTCATCGAAAAGTACCGCGACCGTTACGAATTCTCGAACCCTGGCCACCTACTCGTTTCAGTAGACCAACTCGTTCGTGGGGGATTGAGCGAGTGCCGGAATAAGAACTTGCAGCGGATGTTTCAGTACCTTGGAGTTGGGGACAAAGCCGGTTCTGGTATTGAGCGCATCCGCCTAAGTTGGGAGAATGCCCTATGGGCATCGCCCCGACTCTCAGAAACAACCCAGCCTGATCGAGTACTCTTGGAAATGCCAACGATCTCGATACTGTCAGAAGATGTAAGTGTCCGACTTATCGAGAGATTCGGGGAAGAAACCATTCGTACGCTCAGCCCCGAAGAGAAGACGGCTGTGGTCTATGCCGAACAGCACGGTCAGGTCACGAACAGCAACCTACAAGGAATGCTCACGCTTCACCGAGCCGACATCACTACGTTACTCAAAGGTCTGATGAGTAAAGGCCTTCTGGAGAAAGACGGGGACAAGCGGGGCGCCTCCTACCACTTGCCGAGCTCCCCCGATAAGGGGCCGAGCTCCCCCGATAAGGGGCCGAGCTCCCCCGATAAGGATCGAAGCTCCCCCGATAAGGATCGAAGCTCCCCCGATAAGGGGCCGAGCTCCCCCGATTCTGACACGTCGAAGCGGCGTTCGAAAAGCTCTACCGCCGTCATGGTGATTGATTTCTGTAGAGGAGAATTCAGGACCCTGAGTGAGATCGCGCAGCTGTTGCAACGCGATGAAAAGTATGTGCGCGACTACTTCCTCTCAAATCTCATCAAGAATGGATCCATCGAACTTAGATATCCAGACACTCCAACTCATCCACAGCAGGCATATCGCACTGCCACCAAATGATTGTACTCTACTCCATCAACGTACGCTCCACCTGCCGAAACTCGAATGGCGCGATGAAGTCGCATCGCTCCGCAGGCATCCGTTCGTTGGGCAAGCAACGCCAAATGGCAACCTGTCGGAATTCCCGACACGTTCGCGTCATCAACTCGACTATTACGCGGCGGGCTGTTGCACAATTCCCCATTTGGAAACAAAAAGGGGGCACGCCGTGAAACGAACCGCAGATGTACGAGTTGTTGCAAAATTTGCAACAACTGACACCCATCACGAGGTATATGGTCCAAGTCTTTGTGGTCCAGGTATAGCGTCTACTCGCAGTCATCGCCTTCACAGGTCAACTGATATTCAAGCTGCGTCATTGTCTATGCAACATCTAGAAAAGGGCAAGCAGTGAACCGTATCGATCAGTTGATCGCCGAGATGTGCCCGGATGGGGTGGAGTATGTTCCCATTGGTGCAATAGCGAAGCGGAATTCAGGCACACAAATCACCGCTGGCCAGATGAAGGGTCTGCACAAGGAAGGCGCACCAATTCGAGTCTTTGCAGGTGGTAGTACTGTCGCAGATGTGCCTGATGGAGTGATTCCTGCTTCATGCATCATTCGTAAGCCAAGTATCGTTGTAAAATCCCGTGGGAACATCGGATTCGCTTTTTATGAAAAGGCATTCAGCCATAAGAGCGAGCTCTGGTCATACACGTTTGATGGCGACAGAGCAATAACAAAGTACATGTACTATTATCTTCTCACGAGAGTCGACTCGCTACAAGCTCTTGCAAGAGCAACGTCTGTCAAGATTCCTCAGCTTTCAGTTGGCGATACAGATAACCTTCGCATCCCCCTCCCACCCCTGCCCATCCAACACGAGATCGTCAAGGTCCTTGACACCTTTACAGAGCTGGAGGCAGAGCTGGAGGCAGAGCTGGAGGCGCGGAAGAAGCAGTATGAGTATTACCGTGATGAGCTGTTGACGTTTGGGGAAGATGAGGTTGAGTGGTGTCAACTTGGTGACGTGTCAACAATTCAAAGAGGAGCCTCGCCCCGCCCAATACAGAGTTTCATTGTAGATTCTAGCGCTGGCATTCCATGGATTAAGATCGGCGATGTCCCGCCCGGTGGAAAGTATATCACAACTACTGCCCAGTATGTTTCTCCTGAAGGTGCATCGCAGTCGAGAAGAGTATATCCAGGAGACTTTCTTCTATCTAACTCAATGAGCTTTGGAAGACCATACATCTCTAGCGTCGAAGGGTGCATTCACGACGGATGGCTGGCAATTAGTGATTTCGGAAATAGTTTCTTGCCCGACTTTCTTTACCACTTGCTTCGATCAACTGCTGTTCAATCTGAATTCGCAATGCGTGTCGGCTCGAGCACTGTTAGTAACCTAAATGCGGAAGTCGTGAGAACGGTACCGGTGCCAATTCCATCAATTGCGACGCAGAAGCGAATTGTTAAGATCCTAGATGCCTTCGATTTACTCGTCAACGACCTCTCCAGCGGCTTGCCCGCTGAGATCAATGCACGACGCAAACAGTATGAGCACTATCGAGACCGGTTGCTGACGTTCAAGGAGAAAGTAGCGTGAGCGAAGCACATGCCCCTTACCATATCGCGCCGATCGCCGTGTCCGATGAGCATACGGTGGTGGCTGAGTATGAGCCGGATGGAGCGCGGGAACAGGCGTATCAGAGTGAAGCACAACTGGAGAAGGCGCTTGTTGAGCAGCTGCAGGGACAGGCCTATGACTATTTGCCGTTCACGACGGAAGAGGAGCTGATCGCGAACCTGCGCCGCCAGTTGGAGCTGCTGAATGGGATCACGTTCACGGATACGGAGTGGAAACAGTTCTACGCGGAGAAGATCAGCAGCAGTAATGCGGGGATCATCGAGAAGACGACGATCATTCAAGAAGATCACGTGCAGCTACTGCGTCGTGATGACAATACGGTCAAGAACATTCGGTTGATCGATAAGGAGAACATCCACAACAACCGATTGCAGGTGATCAATCAGTATGAGGCCGAAGGAACGCATGCAAACCGCTACGATGTGACGATCTTGGTGAATGGTCTGCCCCTTGTCCACATTGAACTGAAACGACGTGGAGTGGAGATCCGTGAGGCCTTCAACCAGATCGATCGGTATCATCGCGAGAGTTTCTGGTCGGGCTCGGGCCTGTTTGATTATGTGCAGCTGTTCGTGATCAGCAATGGCACACACACCAAATATTACAGCAACACGGTGCGGGATGGACATCTGAGCGAAGTGCATCGTCGGAAAGGGCGACTCAAGACGTCGAACTCCTTCGCCTTCACCAGCTGGTGGGCCGATGCCCGCAACACGCCGATCGCTGATCTCACAGGATTTGCCAAGACGTTCCTGGCAAAGCATACGCTGCTCAATATCCTCACGCGCTATTGTGTGTTCGATGTTGACCGCAAGCTGCTGGTGATGCGTCCGTATCAGATCGTCGCTGCAGAACGCATCCTGCAACGGATCGTCACCTCCACCAATCACCATCAGGCCGGCACCAAACACGCCGGCGGCTATGTGTGGCACACGACGGGCTCGGGCAAGACCCTGACCAGCTTCAAGGCAGCGCAGTTGGCCACAGGGCTGACGGGTGTGGAGAAGGTGCTGTTCGTTGTCGACCGCAAGGACCTGGACTACCAGACCATGCGTGAATATGAACGCTTTGAGAAGGGGGCGGCCAATTCCAACACCTCAACGGCCGTACTGAAGGCGCAGTTGGAGAACCCGGAAGCACGCATCATCGTCACCACGATCCAAAAGCTAAGTCGGTTCGTTGCCGGCAACAAACGTCATCCCATCTATCAGCAGCGTGTGGTGGTGATCTTCGACGAATGTCACCGCAGTCAGTTCGGCGACATGCATGAGGAGATCACGAAGCACTTCAAGAAGTACCATCTCTTCGGCTTCACGGGGACACCGATCTTTGCGGAGAATGCGCCGACGAGTGGCAACGTGTTGATGCGCACCACCGAGCAGGCCTTCGGCGAGAAGCTGCATACGTATACGATCGTTGATGCCATTGCCGATAAGAACGTCTTGCCCTTTCGGATCGACTACATCAACACGATCAAGACATCGGAACATGCCCGCGATGCAAAGGTCTCGGCCATTGACACCGAGAAGGCATTGATGGCGCCGGAGCGGATCGAGAAGGTCGTTGCCTACATCCGCGAGCACTTCGACCAGAAGACCATGCGCGGCACCACGTACAAGGCCGGCGGTAAGGTGATGCGGGGTTTCAACTCCATCTTTGCCACGGCATCGATCGACGCGGCCAAGCGCTACTACACCGAGTTCCGGAAGCAGCAGGAGTCGGTGCCGGAGGCCATGAGACTGCGGATCGGCATCATCTACAGCTATGCTGCCAACGAAGAGCAGTCGGACGACTTCATGTCGGAAGAAGGCTTTGAGACCGACGCCTTGGACAAAAGCTCGCGTGACTTCCTTGAGTCGGCCATTGCCGACTACAACGGTCACTTTGGCACCTCCTTCGACACCTCGGCCGACAAGTTCGGGAACTACTACAAAGACCTCTCGATGCGGCTCAAGAACCGCGAGCTCGACATCGTCATTGTGGTGAACATGTTCTTGACCGGCTTTGACGCCACCACGCTTAACACTTTATGGGTGGACAAGAACCTGAGGTCGCACGGCTTGATCCAGGCCTTTTCGCGGACCAACCGCATCCTGAACTCCGTCAAGACCTACGGCAACATCGTCTCTTTCCGCGACCTTGAGCAGCAGACCAACGACGCCTTGGCCTTGTTTGGCAACAAGGATGCCAAGGGTATTGTGTTGCTCAGGCCCTATGCCGAGTATTACGCCGAGTATGAAAGACTCGTCGGCCAGCTCACGGCTGCCTATACGCCGGGCGAGGTCATCATCGGTGAGGGCGACCAAGTCGCTTTTGTCAACCTCTACGGCTCCATCCTCCGTCTGCGCAACATCTTGGTCGCCTTCGACGACTTCTCCGGCAACGAGATCCTGAGCGAGCGCGACCGGCAGGACTATCAGAGTCAGTACTTGGACATCTATCACGAGATCCGTGAGAAGAACAAAGTCGAAAAGGCCAACATCAACGACGACATCGTCTTTGAGATCGAGCTCATCAAGCAGGTCGAGATCAACGTCGACTACATCTTGTTGCTGGTCCAGCGCTACCTTGCCACCAAAGGTGAGGGTGACGATAAAGAGATCCGCGCTTCGATCGACCGTGCCATTGGGGCCAGTCCATCGTTACGCAACAAGCGCGACCTCATTGAGGCCTTTGTTGATTCCGTCAGCATCACCAACAAGGAACGTCTTGCCGAGGAGTGGGAGTCCTTCATTGCGCAGCGTCGCGCTGAAGAGCTTGAGCGCATCATCGAAGTAGAGAACCTTCGTCCCGACGAGACCCGCCTCTTCATCGCCAACGCCTTCCGCGACGGCGAGGTCCCTACGTCCGGCACGGCCATTACGAAGATCATGCCCCCTGTCAGCAAGTTCTCTGCGAACAACAACTACTCCGAGAAGAAGCAGTCGGTGGTGCAGAAGCTGCTGGGGTACTTTGAAAGGTTTAGGGGGATGTAGGGGGGGCAGCTATCTATATATTCTGATTGCGGTGCGTTCATCGTTAGAATCAAATCAATGGTAAGTTTCGACTAGCTAATTGCGGATAAGCATATGTACAAAGGAGGCGGTTTGTGGGGTATTATTTTGACGTAGTGAAAAGTGCAGCCTACTGGCGGTACGTATTGCTATCGCGATCTGGCGCACAAAATGTCCTCGCAATGTATGGAGGACTATGGTTGTTCATTGAATCACTTGATTTCTTTTCTGTCTATAAACGTGACCAGTATGGATCCTGTGCTTTTATAATTGTACTGGTATTTGCAGCCGCCTTGGCTGTAATGCTAAGGCGCCCGATTAGGTCATTCCAGATAAACTTTCCGGAGCATGACTTTACGATTGTGGTGCGAATCGGCGACATCTTTGACGAGTTAGGTGCAGTCGTGGTCTCCACAAATACGTCGTTTGAATCTGATGTTTCTGAAGGGAGAATATCCCCAGATAGTTTGCAGGGACAGTTTACTGCTAAGTACTTCACAGGTGATCAGAACCGTCTGATCAGTACTTTAAGGGTCGGTTTGAAAGAACAGAGTGGTCCACCGTATCCAATTGGAACGACTGTACCTGTGTTTACTCACGGGAGAACTTTTTATTTCGTTGCTATGGCTGAGTTAAATGAACAAGGAAACGCATCCACTACGGTAGGTGCGGTTGAGCAAGCATTAGATAGTCTATGGTCATTTGTTCGCGAATCAGGAGAGCTTCAAGAGCTAGTTGTTCCTCTGATTGGAACTGGCAGAGGAAGACTGGATCAGTCACGAAAGAAGATGGTAGCAATGATTGCAGAATCATTCGTTAGAGCGTCGAAGTCAGCAAAATTCACTGATCGCTTAGTAATTATGATTCGCCCAGATGATGCACAGCGTTTTCAGGTGAACTTGTATGATATTAAGGATCACCTTGACCACACACTGGGTAGGAAATAGCGATGGCTTATCGAAATGGTAATTATTGTGCCTTCTATGTCGAAGAACCTTACTTGGAATCGAATCTTGGTGCACATCTGAAGAGAGATTTTAGATATTACAATCTGCTACGTGCATGGAAGGGGCGTGATACTAGCTTTCCTTACATTGATTCGCATGATAAAAACTACAATGTTAGAGACGGAAGTGATTGGGAGGGGACTCTTAAGCCTCGTATTCATGACCGCTTAAGAAAATCTAAGAACATCATTTTATTTCTCAGCTCAGTTACCAAGAACTCAAGAGCTATCCGAGAGGAAATTGATTATGGGATCAACACACGTGGACTTCCTGTGATTGTCGTGTACCCTGAATTGACTGAAGTGTCGGATAATTTTAACTTATCCACTAAAACCATCATGTCATATGTAGCAGATTTGTGGGATGTCCTGCCAAAGTTTAGAGACTCTTTGTATCGAGTGCCTACGCTTCATTTGCCACCCAAGAAATACTTGATTAGAAGGGCTCTTCAAGATCGTGGTTTCATGGTCGCTTCGAAACGTGAAGCAGGATTGTACTACTACTAAAGGTTGTGATGTGTCTGCAGTATGGTCCAGTTGTTATGCGAAGCGAAGCCGTGATTGGCCCAGATTGCTTCTATATGTCGTAATGAAGTATATTGACATCGCCGTCGGCGGTCTGCTAGTATTTGTTTTGTGTGCGGATTGAGTACTCAGTCCGTTTTGTGTTTTCTAGATTATCAGGGCAGGAGAAGTCTCCTCGCCTTGACATTCGACTGCGGCTCGGAGACTTCTCCTGCCTGCGTCAACGGTAGCAGACCGTCCGATGGTGTTTGTTAGCCAATGGAGAAGCCATGTGGAGCAGCAAAAGTCTTACAGACCCGGTGTTTGAGAAGCTAGTGACACAAAGAATTGTTGATCCACTCCAAAGGAGTATAGAAAGAAAATCACTTATAGTGTCGCCTCAAAATAGCTACGTCTTTCTTTGCGGCGCATCGATCGAAGCAGAAACCAGTATACGGCGAGAAATATATAGCTACATGCGGACAAACTGGAGTGACAGGTACTTCGCATTTCTTGCTGAAGCATATGATGCAGGGGTCGCACCAACTGCACATGATAGTCTGCTCACAATGGAAGTGTACCTCGCTGCGGTTGCGGATTGTATAATTCTCATTAATGAATCTACGAGCGCTGCAGCTGAACTAGGAGTCTTCTCTACGGATCAGAACATAGTAAAGAAGATGATCGTGGTAAATGATATTGCGCATCAATCACAAAGGTCATTCATTAATCTAGGTCCTCTGAGGCATCTGTCATCAAGAAGTACGTTCGACAACCCGGTGGTATGGGCAAATCCAAATTCAACAATGTACATATTAAGCGAGCTAAGGCAACGACTAAGTAGCTTGCCAGCCGAACGAGGAAAAGCGTACAAAAGCAACGTTGAATTGAGAAAGCCGAACCATCGACATAAGATCGCGTTGCTGATTGATTTAGTCATTCTACTGCAACCCGCAACGGTTGACACTATCTGCAAGTATTCAAGTGTTGTGTTGAATTGCTCTATGAGTCAAGTGAATGATTACATCACCGTTCTACGATCTATAGGTGCGATATTCACCGCACAAAATGACGGTCATCAATTGCTTAGCATCACGAACGAGTTCCTGAGATATCAGACGAAATCGGCTGGACTTGATTATGCGACAATGCGAGCAAGAATATACAACTACCATCATACTCGGGGCTCGTAACTATGAGCGCGGATATTCTTAGTCAGTTGTCAATCGAATTAGGAATACCACGAAGCACTATTGTCGATCACAGTGTAAGAGCACCATACAGGTATAAGGTATATCATGTAGCTAAGAGAACGAGTGGTACCAGAGTCATAATGCAGCCAGAAGCGTTTGTTAAGTCTGTTCAACGCGCACTCCTAATCCAGTATTTCTACCAGAATCTCCAAAAGTGGAGTGAAACTGCAATAGCGTATAGACCTGAACCTAAAGCGTCGATTCTTGACCATGTCAAACGACATGCTCAGTATGAGCATTCACTCAGGTTGGACATCCGAGAATTTTTTCCTTCATTGACTATGGAGCTCGCAGGAAAGCATGGCTTGTACGAAGACATTGCCGATAGTGCTATCAAGAGAGTATTGGAAAAGTATACTTTCGCAAGATATAGAACAGGTGGAATGGCACTCGCAATTGGTTCTCCGGTTTCACCATCTGTCGCTAACCTGATACTCTCTGACTATGATCGCAAGCTGCAGGCAGAGATTGAGACTTTGCTAGGAATGGAGTACTACTTTACACGCTACGCAGACGATATAGTTGTGTCTTCAAATGATGTTGAGATGTTACATCGAATCAAAACGCGTGCAATCGAGTTATTACAGTCGCAATATGAAGGAAAGTTGCAGTTCAACTCATTGAAGACTAGGGTTAGTAGAGTCGGAAACAAACGAATTATCCTTGGACTCGTTATAAGTGACGATAGAAAGGTCGGCATTGGAAGAGTGGCATATCGTAATGTTACGTCGCGAATAAGTAAGTGCCTGAGGAATCGTGGCAATCGTACTCCAGAGATAGTGAAAGAGGTCAACTCTATTAAAGGCCTACTCTCTTACATTCAAGGTGTTGACAAAACTGCATACAATAGAATAGCCAACAAGTACGGTGATTCATTACTTGACGTACTGTACACCACTTGAAACGGCAGTTTTACATCATGACTTTGAATCTAATGTGTTGGATTGGAACGCAACCTGTTTGTACTACGGTCTGAATTCTACGAAAGAGTAACGACGAAGTGATTTTGTAGGCCCGACACCATACGTCGCCCCACAGCCTATTCTTGCTCCATCATCAAAATGGAGGTTGCAATGAATAAGGTTGTTCGTATGATCCGACGTTACCTGCTGTGGTGGCTGGTGTTGGCCGGTATGATGTCCGAACTGCGGGATGCGATCTCCAAGGATACGTCCGATATCCAAGTAGTGCGGACGCTGCTGCGCAGGGAATATGTGCGCGACCTGCATGATAGCGTCCTCAACCGGCCGACGATCGATTCGATTGCGAAAGGATGCGATCGATATACCTGCCTGATACCACCCAAGAATCAGTGGTGGTATGAACAGGATTATCGTAGGCTGACACTCCGACCCGGACTCCGTCTTCGCGCAGATTCCCTTGGCGTCTTCATCCGCACCGTGGATCCGCATTCTCCGGCCTATGCGGCTGGACTGACGTACCGGGATCGACTCATCGCGGTCAATGGTGATACGAGCGGTCAGAAGATCGCCTGGGAAATGCTGCGCAAGATCGTGACGTGCACAAAGCCGTACGTGACCCTCACCGTGCATCGTGGCGCACACGAGAAAACGGTCGTGGTGCCGCTGAGCCCCCTTCCAAATGTCCAGGCGTGGGACTATGTTCACGATACAACGGCCTACATCCGTATTGAGATGTTCACGGATGTCACGGGCGATTCCGTGACGGCCATGATCTACCGCTATGTGATGATGAATGCCCGACGTATCGTGCTCGACTTGCGCGGGTGCAGCGTATCCGTACGAGCAAGTGCATCTTTCCCTGCTGAACGGTTGGTGGTAGGTTCGC
>CAYXQJ010000047.1:0-23650 GCA_964467455.1 uncultured Hyphomicrobiales bacterium
CAACGGCAGCGCGAGCGTCGATCAGTCTGTCGCGGCCGGCGGCGAAGCAGGCGCGGCTTTCCGCCGGACGGGAAGGCGTAGGCCGCGCTTGCGCCTGCCCCAGGCACCAGGACCGTTTGGCGGAGGAAGGGGTGGCTCATCGCTGGTCCACGACCGCTCCAACCCCTAACGAACAACGCCACCCTCGCAGGTGGCGTACGTCGTTGCGGCACCAGCAAACGGAGGGCGAGGGATTCGAACCCCCAAGTCCTTGCGGACGCCGGTTTTCAAGATCGTTCGACCCGGCGCTCCCTAGGGGCAGGGTGGGGCTGCGCGCTGCGCGTCCGCTCGGCGAAGGGCAGGGAAGTGGTCCAACATTGGTCCAAGGATGGCGGGGGGCTAGCGGAGCATCGGTTCAAGGGTGCGGAAGGCTACATGCTCAATCCACCCCCAGATGCTGTCGAAGAGTGCCTGGACGTTGGGGACTCCGGGGAGTGGACAGTCCTTCAGCACGATGTTGAGGCCCAAGCCACTCTCCACCGGTCCCACCTCGTGCGCCTCGACGCCTTCGGGGAGGACCCCTTCAGCGACTACCTCTCCGTCCGCCGCCGCGCCGCCGCGAACCGGAATCTCCAGAATCGTGGTCTTCAGATCGTGGAGTCGCGCAAGCTTCACGTAGCCGTTGTGAATCGACGACGCGACCATCAGGAGACGCCGGTGCTTGTCGATGTTGTCGAGGGTGGTGAGCGCCTCAAGAGGCGAGCCGAACCTGTTTCCTGACGGATGGTAAGGCTGAAGGCGTTCGATGGCCAACTGAGCCCGGCGGTCTAGCGCCCCAATCTTCGACGGTGCGTTCTTCTTGAAGCTCTCGGGAGTCTTGTAGCACGGGAATGCGAGGGCGCCTTCCTCACGCTTGTTGAGCTGCCCCTTGTTCTTGACGGCGAGGCAGAACACAAGCGCATCGAGTGAGCTGCGGAAGTTGTGCAGCGCGTCGCCGGCCAGCTGGCTCCAGAGGACTGGTGGCTCACGATACGAGGCCCGCACGACGACCATACGCCGGGAGGGGTCGTACTCCGGCGTGAGCGCGTGCCGAATCGCTTCCTCCGGCCTGAGCATCTCCGTCTTGAGCTGCTCGTAGAGCTGGCGCCCGCGTTCGAACTTCAGTCGATGATCCCACATTCTACCGCCCGACCATCCCGTGATCTGTCTGTGTGTAAGGGAAAAACGAAAGTTACGAACTAAGGTCCGGCTCGCGCCAATCTCCCCTAGCGTCAGGACCGCGCGAGCGGCCTGACCCTTTCCTCGTCACCCCGACGAAGGAACGAAAGAAGGCCTCGCGGCGCGCCGCGTCGGTGGGTGGATGACGGCAACGTGACGCCGCCGGCGCATCGTGCCGCATGGACGTCCCCACCCTCGCCGCCCTGATTCGCCAGTACGGCGCCGCCACCGACCCGGGCGAGCTGGCCACCCTGGTGGCCGAAATCCGCCGCCGCTGGCCCCAAGACGCCGAGGCGGTCCGGCTGGCGGTAGTGGTCGAGAAGAAGGCGCGGCGGGCGAACGGCGCGCCTACACCTTCCCGCGCCATGCCTCACGGGCGCTGACCATTGAGGTGCTGGACGAGCACCTCCGAAACGCGGGGTATGTGGGAAGGCCGTTCGACCCGAGCGCGCGCTAGGCGCCCGTCGGCTGGCAGGGCGTGACGTGCCGCTCAGCCGCGCGGGATTCGCGCCGTGAGGAGGCGGTAGCGTAGCCCGTCAGGCCCCTGGCGCCCGTCCAGGTAGCCGCGGCGGACGAGCGTGCCGAGCGCCGCGTGGGCGGCCGGCGAGTCGAACGAGCGGCCGGTGACGTTGGCGCCGCTGGGTAGGTGGCGTGCCTGGACGAAATCGAGGACCCACCAACAGGCGAGAAGCCACACCCGGTCCGTATCCGTGAGCTCGGCGTCCTGCAGCGCGTCCCGGAACACGGGCGCCATGCCGAGACCGGGCTCCACCTTCAGCGCGCGCGCTTTCGCGGGGTGGGGCGCCTCGGCGTGGCGGCACGCCGCACCGGCGCGCCGGCTGACTGCCCTTCGCGCTCCAGGAGCTCGCCCGGCTCGACGTTCAGGACGTCGCAGAGTGCTTCCAGCAGCGAAGCGGACAGGAGCTCCACGCGGCCGCCACGCTTGATGATCCTGTAGAGCACTGACGTGCTGATACGCCCCCCGGAGTCTTGGGCGACTCGGTAGGGGGTGACGCCCTTCTCGTCGAGCAGTTCTGGAAGGCGGAGGCGCACGTCCATAAGTCTAGGCAACCTAGCCCACTTCTGGCTATTCGCACAAGTGGCTATAGCCACTTGTCGCTATAGCCACTAGTGGCTAGTATAGGGCTCACCTCTTTCAGGAGCCCTACCATGTCGCGTATCTCCCGCCGTCCCTCGCCCGTCCGATTCACCCCCGCCCCTCGCATCTCACCGGCGCCGAAGCCGACCAGTGGTGTGAGTGGGCACGTTGTGTTGACGGTCTACACCGAGTCGCGCCCGCTCACCGTCGAGATGGATTGCCCCTTGCCCGGCATCGGGGGCGCGGGCGACGAGCCGGAGAACCTGCACGTCCGCTTCGCCACGACGGAGCGCGGCGGGGACAGCTTCGAAATCGCCGCGCGGGATCTGCCTGCCTTCCTCGAGGCGCTTGACGGCGCCGTGCAGCTGGCGAGGGCAAGCGGGGTGGACGTCTAGCTACAGATGCGTAACTGTCGAACCCTCAGCTCCAAGATGCGGCGCTGGCGAGGAATCGTCCGGCGTCGGCGTTCGATCGCTATGGCGCGTGCGTGTGCCTTCTAGGTCGCGTGTCGACGACGCCGATTGTACCGGCGATCCCTCGCGGCGCGGCTCCCGTGTGCGTCGCAGTACTCACGGGGCCGCCCAGGACGTTCCTCTTGCACGACGAATCGGTCGCATCCCTCCTGCTTGCACAACACACCCCCGCTTGGCGGCTGCAGGAGTTGGTGCAGCAACTCGTAGCCGATGAGCCCCAGCGAGGAACGCGCGGTCAGCCGCAAGCGGGCAAGAGGGGCCAAATCGGTTCGCCACTTCGCCGAAAGTTGCGGGGCTGCAGTCAGCGGCTCGGATTGGAGCAGGCTCTCCACGTAGCCAACGAGGGCCCGACGCGCGCTCCGCACGCGAAGGCTCGAATCCGCCACCTCGAAGACTCTGGAGAGCAGGCTCTCCCACCCGGTCTTGGGCGCGCTGGCGCCAGTTCGCACCGCGGGGACCAGCGAGCGCGCCATGTTCGCGAGGCGCGCGTCGAGCTGATACCAAGCGATGGGATGCGGCGCGCCTACCTCCTTGGAGGCTTCCCAGTAGCCGCTCGGACCGTACGGCAGCGGACCGAACGTCGAGACGAAACGAACTGCACTGAGGGGGGCGGCATCGATCGCACAGAGCTTGGCGAGCGGCGATCGCCTCCAACTCACCTCGCGCCAATGGGCGGACGTCGCGTCCCAAGCGAGGGCGGTCACCGTGCGCCGCGCTGGCGAACGGGCCAGCCCACACTCGCGACAGTAGCCGGGCGGAGTCGGCCACTGAGGGACTCGCACTGGCCAGCTACAGTGCTCGCACGCCCATGCCTCCACCTCTACCACTCGCACAGAGGCGGGGTCCACGGACACAAGGAGGGTCTCGACTTCCATGGCACAGTTGAGCATACGACAAAATTACGATGCAATACGTACCACGTAAAGCGTGGCCCTAGTAGGGTGTGTGTGCGCATGTCACACACACAAGGAGCAAACCCATGAAGTCCGACCTTCGCGGATCTCTCGTTCCAGCGTCCGAAGCCGCCCGACACCTCCGAATGTCGCGGGAGCGCGTCGTTCGCATGGTGCAGTCGGGCGCTCTGGCTGGTCAGCAGATCGCCGGGCGTTGGCTGGTTGCAGGTGCGGCGCTCCCCGGCCGTGACGGGCGTGATCGCGACGACGCCGCCTAGCCGTCGCCCACACTGAACCGGAGAAACTCCCGATGCCGCAGCCAACGATCCCTCGCACCGTCGTTCTTCTCCGCGCCCGCAAGAACGCATTCGTTCGCGGCGGTCGTTTCGTCGCCGCCGGCCAAGTCGCCGCGGTCGATGCAGACGACGTCCACGCGCACGTCGCGTTAGGCGATTTCGCACCCGTGCCCGCCGGTGCCATCGCCGAGGTGCACGCGCTGCTCCTCCCGGAAGAGCCGGCGCCGCCCGCCCCCGTGCGGCTGCGCTGGGTTTCCGGGGTTAGCTCGCGGCAGTTCGGCGGGCGGTCCGTGCACATCAACGACCTCCTTGAGGTCGACCCGACAACGGCCGCCGGCCTGATCTTCGAGGGGGTCGCTGTCCCAGCGGATGACGAATGACCGCGCGACAGTTAGGCGTCAGCGAGCTCCTTGCCCGCCCCAATGCAACGGTCGCGGTGCGCGCGCTGGCCAGTTTCCGGCGCGGGGACTTGCGCGCGCACGCCGGCGACCTTCTCCGCGTCCCGCGTGTTCTGCTACCACAGCTCGTCCGAGAGGCGCTAGTCGAGCTCGACCGCTCCTCGACGCACGGGCACCCTAACGAGGACGCGTGACAATGCGCGAAGGCGAAGTGACCCTCGAGCGCGCGGCTGAAGCGGGCGCGCTGGCCGAGCAACCCCTGCGGGTGTTGTGCGAGACGGGCAAGATCGTCGGCGCGCGGTTTTCGGGCGGCCGTTGGCTCGTGCCTCGCACCCTACTCGACCGACTCCGCGGCGACGCGCCACACAGCGCGCACACTCACTTGGGGCGCGTCGACGTGCGACCCTAAACGCACGCGCGGCGACACCTGGAGGGGGCGTCGCCGCGCATCACAATCCAACGAAAGGCGAGTTTCGATGGACAACGACAAGATAACGCCGTGGCATAGGGCTGCCAACGGTAGCCTGACGCCCCTGTACGCGGTGCGCGTCTTCCCTCGCGGAGATGAACTAGTCGTCCGCCTCGACCTTCGCGACCGCCCCCCCCTGTATCTGTTGCGCTCGCGAGATGCGCTCGTTGCGTTCGCGATCTCCGTGGCAGGCGTCTCGTCGCTCGGTCTGTTCGAGGCTTTCCGGTGGGAGGTGTATCCCGACGCGGGCAGGGCCGGCCTCATTCGCTTAGTCGAGCGGCGCGAGTTTGCGATCCTTTCGTGGCCCTTTTTGGAGTTGTGCCAAGACGTGATGCGCGGGGCGAACTTCGATCCGCCTGGGCGGACCTACTCGCCCTCCGGGCCGCCGAAACGCGGGCGAGGAATCGGGCTCGGCCGCGGGAGGACGTGGCGTCCGGCCCCCACCGGGGGTGACCGCGCATGAGTCGCTCATCTTCGGGCGCGCTCGCGCGCTGGCATGCGGAGCTGCGGCGCGGTGACCGCACGCGGACGACCTATGATCCGCTCTGGGCGGCCGCGTGCTGGGAAGCGGCCGGCGATGAAGGCGCCGCGACCGACATTCTGGCCGCGGACCAGATCCGACGCCTGTTGGAGGGGTGGTCGGCGGGTGAGGGCGAAGCATTGGCCGCGCTGCCGGACCATGCTGTCGACCAGATCATCGCCCGTGCCGCTGGTCGCACACACACACTTCCTCTAGCGCGCATGCGTGCGACCTTGGCGGCGTATCGTCGTCAGCGCGGGACGGTGGCCGCGTGAGCGTGCGCCTGGACGACCTGGCGAGCGAACTCGCCGCGCAACGCACCGGCAACGGCGCGGGACGGCTGCACCCCGACGACCGCCGGGCGATCGCCGGCACGCCGGACGACCCACCGATCGAGGTCGAGCCCCGGCCGGTGCTCGGAAGCGCGGCCTATCACGGGACTGCGGGCGAGTACCTCAAGTGCGTGGCGGCACACACCGAGGCGTGCCCGGAGGCGATCCTTGCGAACGTGCTAGTCGGTGCTGGCAACATGATTGGACGAGGCCCCCACGTGCCGGTGGGACCAACACGGCACAGCTGCAATGAGTATGCGGTCATCGTCGGCCAGACGGGCGCGGCGCGCAAGAGCGAAGCGGCGAACGCCGCGATGGCGGTGCTGGGGGAGGGTGACCCCAGATGGCGGCGGACGCGCGTCCGGGACTCCATCTCGTCGGGGGAGGGGGTCGTGCATGCGGTGCGCGATGCGGCGCCTGAGGACGCCGGACCCGGCGCTGACGCTTCGTCGGCGCGGCGGGACACCGTGAGTCGCGATCCTGGGGAGCCGGATAAGCGCCTCATGCTGCACATGCCAGAGTTGAGTTTCGCGTTCAAGGTGATGAACCGGGAAGGGAGTACGCTTTCCCCAGTGCTGCGGAACGCCTGGGACACGGACTTCCTCAGCCTAACGTCACGCTCGGCGAGCTTGCGCGCGACCGGGGCGCACGTGTCGCTGATCGGGAGCATCACACCACGAGAGTTCCTGAAGCTCTTCAGTGTGACCGAGGCCGTGAACGGGTTTGGTAATCGCTGCTTGTACTTCTACGCGTATCGCGCTCGCGTCCTCCCGTCGCCGGAGCCGATCCCGAACGTCGACCTGCAGCTCTTCGCCCGGGAGCTCGGGGCGTCGGTAGCCTTCGCCAAGACGGTGGGGCCGGTGCGCCGCGACCCGGATGCCGAAGACCTCTGGCGGGCCGTCTATCCCGAGTTGTCCGCAGCGCGCCCCGGCGTCACCGGCGAGATGTGCGCGCGCGGCGCGGCGCACGTGGTGCGGCTTTCTCTGCTGTATGCGCTGCTCGATCGGCGCGCCACGATCGGCGTCGAGCATCTAGAGGCGGCACTCGCTATCGAGGAATACTCGTCGGAGGTTGTGCGCTTCGTCTTTGGCGAGCGCTTCGGCGACCCCGTGGCGGATAAGATCGTTGCGGCGCTCCGGCGCGAACGCGGCGGCCTGACACGGAGCGAGCTGTCGTCGCGCGTCTTCTCCAACAACAAGCCGGCGGCCGTCATCGGACAGACGCTCGTCGACCTCGCGCGCCAAGGCATCATCACCTCGCACATGGAGACCACCGGCGGCCGTCCGCGGCAGCGCTGGCGTCTCGCCACCAGCGACGGGGAGCGTACCACGTGAAGACAGCGGCCGATCCCCTGGAATGGCTCCACGCGGCGCCTCCCGGCACGCTCGTCCCCGTCGACGCGGTGCGCGAGGCCTTGCGCCTGTCGGGTGATGGTCCGAAGGCGACGGCGCGCCACCTCGACAGCTGGCGGGAACGGCTGTGGACGGCCCCCCCAGAGACGCGCCTTGGTGTGAAGGAGCTGGCCGCCGCCGTGGGGCACTCGCCGTCGTGGGTCTGGAAGCGGACGCGCCCCGGGGCGCCGGGCGGCTCGATCCCGCATCGCAAGCGGGACGCGGAGCTCGTCTTCCTCGCGGGCGAGGTGCGCGCGTGGCTCACGGCGCGTGAGGCGGCGCCGTCCACCGGCGCCGTGCTTCCGCTCGCCCGACGCCGGAGGGGCGCATGACCCGCCCGCGCACCCGCCGTCTCGTTGTCGCGTTGCGGGGCTGGATCATCAGCGCGCCGGTCCCGCAGGACGCGATCGTCGCGTGGCTCGCGGAGCTGTGCCGCGACCCGTCGCCGACCGGGCTCCAGCTCGCCGCGTGGGCGCTGCTGCGCGACCACTTCGACGGCCGCCACGTCTCCGCCCTCTGGCGCGGGCGCCCGTCGCATCGGTTCGCCGGCCTGACGACGCGGCGGCAGCTCGCCGTGGGGCTGGCGCTGCTCGACCAGGCGCTCACCGCGACGGAGGGCGAACCGATCCCCAGTCCGAACGGACCGGCCGAGCCGCTCGACGTCGACCAGCTCCGACCGCTCATCGCTGACACACGCGCGCGGCTGCGCGCGCCCCTCTTGGAGGTGCTGAGACATGGCTCTGCTTGATCGTGCACGCGAAGTGCTCGTCCGCATCCGCGGGCAGGAAGACGTAACGGCCGCGTCCCGGAAGGCCGACAGTTCGCTCGCCGCGTTAGGCAAGCGGGCCGTGGCGATCGGCGTCCCGGTAGCCGCCGCGGCGGCGGTCGTGGTGAAAGGGGTGCTTGAGGCGACCGAGGCCGCCGAGGAATTCAACGCCTCACAACGGAAGCTGGAGGCGACGGCGAAGATTACCGGCGTCTCCCTCGACACGTTGGCCGGCATCTCGCAGCGGGGGAAGGACGGCTTCAAGCTGTCCAGCCTCCTGGCCAACGAGTACGCGGTCGAGCTGTCGAAGTTGGCCAGCAAGGCGGGCGACGTCGGCAAGGCGGCACCCGGGATGGAGGCGTTTCTCGACCTCGGCGCCGCCCGTGGGCTCTCCGCGGCCGACACGCTCAAGGCCGTGCAACAGTCGATCCTCGGGATCGACGAAGGGACGGATAAGCTCTTCGGCAAGAATCCCTCCGCCATCTACGCCGAGTTCGCCGCGCAGATCGGATCAAGCGCCGCGAAGCTGAGCGACCAGCAGAAGGCGCAAGCCCTGCTCAATGCCGCGATGGAGGACGGCGGGAAGGTGCGCGGCGAGTACGCGACCTACCTCCAGTCGACGGCCGGCCAGCAGGAGCAATTCAGTCAGGCGCTGCGGCAGGCCGCCGCGGAGCTGGGCAACGCGTTCTCGCCGGTACTGCGGGCGATCATCCCCTTCATGACGAGCTGGGTGCAGTGGCTCGCCAAGGGCGTGCAAGCCGTGCGAGTCTTCGCGATCGACACGGCCTACCACTTCGACCAGGTGCCCAACGTCGTCGCGCTGGTGAAGGGGCGCGTCCTCGAGCAGCTCGGCGAGCTCCTGCAGACGGCCGGGCACTTCGTGCCGTTCTTCGGGGGGAAGGTCAAGGCGTTAGGCGACGAGCTCCTCAAGGAAGGCCAGCGGCAGGTGAAGGCGTCGGAAGCCACGACCCGTCAGCTGCAGGCGGCGCGGCAGGCGGCCGAGGACGATATCCTCGGCGTCGTCCGGCAGTCCGGGGCCGCGCAAGTCGTCGAAACGCGGAAGACAGGCGCCGCGGTCACGACCGTCACCGCCGAGGAAGGCAAGAAGCGGCGCGACCAGGAGGAAAAGGACGCCAAGGCGCTGGCCGAGGCGCGCGAGAAGTGGAACCGGGACTCACTCGCCCAGCTCAAGGCGTTAGGCGCGTGGCTCGGGGAAGAACGCGAGAAGCAAGGGAAGGCGGCTGGCGAGTCGGCTGAACGCCTCGCGCGTCAGCTGAACGTGAACCTCGGGGAAGCGAGCGCGAAGGCGCTGGACCTGACGACGGCGGCGATGGAGCGCCTGTTGGTGCAACTGCGCGGGAATATCCCGGTCGAGCAGTGGCAGGCGTTGGACGTCGCGATCCGTCAGCACAAGACGAGCCTTGCCGACCTGTTACCGCCGACCGACGCGCTGGCGGAGTCGGTGCGCGAGGCGAAGGAATACAACCAGGCGTTCGCCGCCGCGACCAAGGAGACGAAACCCGACGTCGCGCGCGTGGCGCAGGACGCGGCGACGCTGGCGCGTGGGGTGCTGGACGCGGCGCAGGCGGCGGGCATCCTGTCGAGCAACATGGGCTCGGCGCTCACGAGCGTTATCAACATCGCCTCGGCCCTGCCCAAGGCCCTGCAAGGCGACGCGTCCTCCATCGTGGCCGTGGTGGGCGGGCTCGCCAATGTCATCACCGGCCTCGCGGACAACCCCGCCGAGAAGCTGCGGCGCGAAGTGCTCATGAAGAACTCCGACGCCATCGCGCGCCTGACGCGCGAGGTCGGGAACTTCAACCTCGGCACCAGCGGCCGGACGTTCCAAGGGCTCACGGAGGTCTTCGGCGGCTTCGAGGGGCGAGCGGCCAAGCTGTCGCAGGGCTCGGCCTCGGAACGGCAGGCCGGGGCGCTGGTGCTGCAGCGCGACCTCTTGAAGGCGCTCGCGGCGCGCGGACTGTCGCAGAAGGACGCCGAGGAACTGTTCAACCAGATCGGGGCGCCGGAGCTCGCCAAGATCTTCACGACGAAGGACTCCAGCCTGATTCTGGCGCTGGTGCCGCAGATCATCGCGGCGCTCGGCAACACGGAGTTCGGGACCTTCGGGCAGGACTTCGAGGGGCAGCTGCAGGCCCTGACCGAGGGGTTCGGCATCCTCGGCATCACGGACGACGACGACAAGCTGCGCCAGTTCGTCGAGCTGGCGGGGAAGTTCTCGCCCGCGCTGAAAGAGGCGCTCGCGGGCGACCTCTCGACGCCGGAGGGCCGCGCGCAGGCGACCAAGAACCTGCAGGCGTTGTTCCAGAAGCTGAAGACGCCCGGGGCGCTGTCGCCCAGCGAAATCGGGGTGAGTGGCCCGCAGCTGCTGTCGCTCCTGAACGCCATCCTCCCGTTGCTCGCGGGCGCCAACGGCGTGGCCGGCAATGGCCTGCCCGTGACCGGGCCGCAGACGACGGGGACGACGAGCACCGGCGCGCTCTACCGCGTCCCGCCGATCGAGGGGCTCGGGACCTTCGGGCTCGGCGCCCCCAGCATCACCGGCGCAATCGCCCAGGTCCCCACCTCGTCGACCACGATCAACGGCGGCTTCGTGCTCAACCAGTACTTCCCCGACGTCACCGACCCCGAGCTCGCCGCCGAGCGAGCGGCCGAGGCCGTGGCGGCGGTGCTGGGGCGCGACTACGTCCGGCAGCGGATCGCGTTAGGCCTCGGCACCCCCTGACGCGCTCCCTCCCTCACTTCCACACCATCGCCCATGCTCTCGATCACCGTCGACCACGCCGCCGTCACCCGCGCCCTCGGGGACCTGCAGCGGCAAATCCCGTTCGCGACCGCGAAGGCGCTCAACGACGTTGCCAACGACGCACAGCGCGCCATTCAGGGCGGGCTCGCGCAGCGCTTCACGCTCCGGCGGCCGGACTTCATCCTCCGCACGATCAAGCGGGAGCGGCCCGCGGATTTCGCGAGCAAGACGTCCCTCGTGGCGACGGTTCGGGTCGATCCGAGGCGGGACATCCTCGCCAAGTTCGAAGAGGGGGGGACGAAGGCGCCGGTGAGCGGGCGCGCCATCGCGATCCCCACGTCGCAGGTGCGCCGGACCAAGGCACAGCTCGTCCAGAAGTCCCAGCGGCCCCGCGCGCTCCTGGCGAGCGGCCGGGCGTTCTCCAAAGACGGGAAGTTGCTGGTGCGCGTGGGGCGCGGCGCCAAGGCGCTGCTGCGCGCGGCCTACATCTTCAAGCCGGCGGTACGAATCCCCCGCCGGCTCGGCTTCGTGGAGACCGCCACCGCGACGGTGGATCGCCAGTGGGAATCACGCGCGAGTGAAGCCGTCGCGCGCGCCGTCGCCACCATGCGCTAACCCTCGCCGCCTCATGCTGCTCACCCCCCCCGATTGGCCCGCCCTGTCCGCGCGCATCGGCGCGCGGCTGGCCGACGCCCCGCCAGAGACGGCCGGCGCCATCGTCGAGAAGCTGGGCGAGCTCTTCGCGCCGTGGCTCACCGACGCGATCGACGCGGCCGAGTGCTCCAAGCGCCTCGGCACCGTCCTCGGCGTGCACGCGGCGCGCACGAGCGGCTACGCAGCCGCGCGTCGGGAGGCGACCGCGTGGCACGAGGCGGGACACGCCGTCGCCGCGCACGTCCTCGGCGCCGACGTGACGCACGTCTCGCTCGTGCCCGACCCGGAGGACCATTCGATCGGTCACACCCGCTATCGCCCGCGCC
This sequence comes from uncultured Hyphomicrobiales bacterium, assembly GCA_964467455.1. Taxonomy (GTDB): domain Bacteria; phylum Bacteroidota; class Ignavibacteria; order Kapaibacteriales; family Kapaibacteriaceae; genus OLB6. The sequence goes on from CAYXQJ010000047.1 coordinate 11,579, forward strand.
GCCACGCCGCGCAACACCAGGACGCGTGCCTAATCACGCTCGCCGGCCCCCTCGCGCAGGGGCTCACCGTGTGGGGCGTGCCCGAGGAAACCCTCGAGCTCCACCGGCGCGAGTGTCACGAGTTCCTGTTGGGCGACGTGCTCGGGCTCTCGGCGGCCTCGCGCCTCGCCTACCTCAAGTTCGTCGAAGTGGCCGCCGCGGACGTGGTGCATCGCCATTGGTCCGCCATTACCCGCGTGGCTGAGGCGCTCCTCCGCGACGATGCCCTCACGGGCGATGCCATCCGCGCCCTCGTGGCGCCGCCGGCCGCCTCACTCTCTGACGCTGCCTAACGCCCCCATGCGCCTCTCGACCTTGCTCGCTCACCTTCGCCCCCGTCGCGCCATGACCGTCGCCCCGATCACCCCACCGATCACCTCACCGGCCCCCCCCGCGGACACGTCCGAGGCGCCGCCCATCACCGTCACCCGGACCGAGTACATCGGCCAGCGGTCCATGCACCTGCTGCGCGACGCGGAAGCCCTCTGGTGCGACCCGCTCCCGTGGCTCTCGCTGCTGCAGTTCGCCGCCGTCACTGGCGACTGGCGCCCGCGCGGCACCGATGCCCCCGAGCAACTCGTCACTGGCGGCCATCTCTCTGGGGCGCTGGCGAAAGGCCACTACTGGCCGATGGGGCAGACGCTGGCCGCATCGGACGCCCGCGCCTTGGCCGAGGGTATCCGCCGCGCCTTCACCCGTTGGGTGAAGCCGCATGGCCCGAACGGTCCTCGCTTCGCCATCAACGACCCGCGCCTCTGCGAGCGCGTGCAGTTCGCGGGCGCCGAGGTGGCGGTGTGGAACGCGGTCGAGTCCTTCGACTTGGACGACCACGACGCCGAGCTCCTGGCGGCGTTCCTCGAGCGTGGTGCCTGCCGGCTCCTCTGGGGGCCACCCGAGGCCATCGAGCGCAACGCGCAACGCGCTGCGCAGCGGCGCGCCAGGCGCGTCCCGCTGGAGGCCGAGCGCGACCGGCTCATCCTCGCCGTGCAGCGAGGCACCATCACCGACGCCGAAGCGGCGCCGCGACTCGCAGGGCTCCGGGAGGCGCTCGCCCGCGTGGATGACGAGTTGCCACCCAACGCGGCGTGAGGCCGAACGGCGGTCCCTCTGGTGTGGCGTCGAAGGGGGCGGGCGGGAGGTGGCACACGGCGCCCCCGACCAGTCGGCCGCCCGGGCCACCCCGTCACGGGGCGTCCTTGCCCCGGGGGCGTCATTCTCAACTCGCCCGCCAGATGCAAGGAAAGACAACGAGGCGACAGAGATTCGTTAGGCGATGCTACGGTAACCTGTTGTGTGTCATAGGTTTACGGGTCCTTCCTAGAGATGGGGATTATGGGTCACGTCGAGGCACGGCATTTCGCTAGCCACAGAATTTTCGAAAACCGACTTTCTTTGCCGGAATTGCCATGAAAGCCAGCTCTAGCCAGTGGACGACACGGCGCGTCAGCATCGCGGACGCCGCGCACAACCTCGGACTCACCCCGCAGGCGGTTGGACTGTGGGCGAAGCGCCTGGACGCCCCGATCGAGCGCGAGGGGGGGCGCATCTGGTGCATCTGGCCACTCTTCCCGCAGTGGTACTTCCACCAGCTGCAGCTCGGGCGGCATCGCCGTGGGCTTCCCGTCGAGTAGGCCGCGGTGTGAGGCTTGACACGAGGGACCCGAGCCCGAACGGTAGGGCGACCTTATTTCGTGCCGAACGAAGGAAGGTCGGAAGAAGGGTTCGCGCCTCCGGGCCGCACGACGCTAGGAGAGCGCGCGACGTCGAGCCGCTTTCTTCGTTCTTTCGTCTCTTTCGTCCTCTGTAGACTCTCAGGCTCCAATGCCGAAGAAGCGAGCGCCCGGAACGATCGATCGGCGAGGGGATACCTTCCGTGTCCGCCTTATGGTGCATGGCGTGCGACACTCGTTCACGGTCGAAACGGCCGATCGTCGCGTCGCCGAGGACTTCGCGTGGCGGAAGATGGCGGAGCTGCGCCAGGCACCGGCTTCGACCCTGAGGCTCCCGCGCATGTCGGAGCTGTTCCGCCGCTTCGAAGTGGTCCGCTTCCCGGAGCTCGCGAAGGGGGCGGCTGCAGCCTACCGGGACTCCCTCAAGCCGCTCCGGCTGTACTTCTGCGAGGCGCTGGCAGATCCACCCGTCGCCGAGGTGCGGAAAGCCGACGTGGTGGAGTTCCTCGCGTGGCGCCGGCGGCATCGTATGGGGGGCGGCGCCGCCGTCTCCAACCGGACGCTCCAGAAGGACCGGGCCGTCCTGCACCGGGTCTTCCAGTTCGCCCAGGACCTGGAGTGGCGGGAGGCCAACCCCGTGGCGTTGGTGGCCTCGCCTCGTGTGGAGCGGCGAGAGCCGGTGCTCCTGACGGTGGCGGAATACGGGCGGCTCCTTGCGGCGTGCGGCGACGATGACCGGCTCCGGCTCTACCTGCTCGTCCTTGGGGAGACGGGACTCCGGTGCAAGTCGGAAGCGCTGTGGCTCCGCTGGGAGGACGTCGAGCTCGAGGCGGGCGTGCTCACGGTGCGGAGTGGCAGGGAAGGGCACCGCACGAAGAGCGGGAAGTCCCGGCGCGTGCCCATGTCGCCGCGGCTGGTGGAGGCCATGCGCGCGCACTTCGCGCGCTACCGGCTAGCGATGTACTTCGGCCAGCGGTCCCCGTGGGTCTTCCACCATGAATGCAACCGCCGCAACGCGATCGCCGGCGACCGCCTGGCACGCGTGGACCACTCCGTCGCCGCCGTGGCGAAGTGGGCGCGCCTCCCCGCCGGTTGGCACCAACACGACCTCCGGCACCGGCGCGCGACGACCTGGATTGCCGAGGGGCGCCCGCTACCCGCGGTGCAGAAGGCGATGGGGCACTCCACCATCAAGGTCACGGAGCAGTATGTGCACCTGGTGGATGAACACATCGAGCTGCTAAGGCCGAGTTCGGCGCGGGGGCGCGCGACCTCCGGCTAACCTACAGCGTCTCCCCACGAGCTGCGCTTCAGGTTCAAGAGTGCGCGGTAGTCTCGTGTATGCTGGAGGAGCATCTCCTCGGCAAACTCCATTCGCTTCCTGGTGTGATGCTCAACTAGGGATGCGGAGAGCTCGATGACCGATGCGCGCTTGATGAGGTGGAGCTCAATCGGGATCTCGCAAATCAGATCGAACGCGCCATGATGCGACACCATAGCGGAACCTGGTCTGCATGTCACGCTGTGGTTCGGTTCCACGAGGTCGCCAAACTCGAGCGAGTTCGGTTCGAACGGTTGTCCGTCTACAACGATCGACAGTCTCTGCTCTCGCGCGATGAAGAGGAGTGTTGGGTGATCGCTGCTGGGTGACGTCGCTTCCACGCGTACATTTAGTGTGGCGATCGTCCCGTCCCGCTCTCTCTCGTTGATGAAGGCGGTTGCTCCGAGAACCTGAAGGGTCGCCTGCTCAGTCGTGTTCACGAGCAGCTGCAGGAGCTCGTTCCGCGTGGCGCTTCGCACGCTGGTAAGTTCACGCCAGGGGACCTCCCGTGTCCGTCCTCCTCTTCCGTCATCTCCCTTGTACTTGATGACGTAGGGCGGGGCATCCGGGTCGAAGCGCAGTGCCACAACCGGACCAGATTCGCTACGCACCAAGTAGTCGGCCACTCTCGGCGCTGGTCCGTCGAAATAGCTCTCGATCCGTTGAATCCATGTCGCTGGATCTACCGGCGGAAACGTCACCACGCCGCGGCCCTCCTTGACGCCGATGACCCAGAGGAAAGGTGTCCCGAGAGAGGCGTTGGCGTGCGCCGCGAGCAGCCGTGCGCCGTCCGCCGGCTCTGGCCACTGCGATTTCAACTCTACCGCAGAGTCCTCGACCTTCGCACCCGCCGTAGTCGAATCGATGATTGTCCGAACCTGCAACTCGATGGCTGCGCGATCGCGAGTGTTCATGGATTCCTAGCAGGGCGGCTCAGGTGCAGTTGGTCCAAGATTGGTCCAAAGCCTAACGAGTAACGCCACCCTCGCAGGTGGCGTAAGTCGTTGTGGCACCAGCACACGGAGGGCGAGGGATTCGAACCCCCAAGTCCTTGCGGACGCCGGTTTTCAAGATCGTTCGACCCGGCGCTCCCTAGGGGCAGGGTGGGGCTGCGCGCTGCGCGTCCGCTCGGCGAAGGGCAGGGAAGTGGTCCAACATTGGTCCAAGGATGGCGGGGGGCTAGCGGAGCATCGGTTCAAGGGTGCGGAAGGCTACATGCTCAATCCACCCCCAGATGCTGTCGAAGAGTGCCTGGACGTTGGGGACTCCGGGGAGTGGACAGTCCTTCAGCACGATGTTGAGGCCCAAGCCACTCTCCACCGGTCCCACCTCGTGCGCCTCGACGCCTTCGGGGAGGACCCCTTCAGCGACTACCTCTCCGTCCGCCGCCGCGCCGCCGCGAACCGGAATCTCCAGAATCGTGGTCTTCAGATCGTGGAGTCGCGCAAGCTTCACGTAGCCGTTGTGAATCGACGACGCGACCATCAGGAGACGCCGGTGCTTGTCGATGTTGTCGAGGGTGGTGAGCGCCTCAAGAGGCGAGCCGAACCTGTTTCCTGACGGATGGTAAGGCTGAAGGCGTTCGATGGCCAACTGAGCCCGGCGGTCTAGCGCCCCAATCTTCGACGGTGCGTTCTTCTTGAAGCTCTCGGGAGTCTTGTAGCACGGGAATGCGAGGGCGCCTTCCTCACGCTTGTTGAGCTGCCCCTTGTTCTTGACGGCGAGGCAGAACACAAGCGCATCGAGTGAGCTGCGGAAGTTGTGCAGCGCGTCGCCGGCCAGCTGGCTCCAGAGGACTGGTGGCTCACGATACGAGGCCCGCACGACGACCATACGCCGGGAGGGGTCGTACTCCGGCGTGAGCGCGTGCCGAATCGCTTCCTCCGGCCTGAGCATCTCCGTCTTGAGCTGCTCGTAGAGCTGGCGCCCGCGTTCGAACTTCAGTCGATGATCCCACATTCTACCGCCCGACCATCCCGTGATCTGTCTGTGTGTAAGGGAAAAACGAAAGTTACGAACTAAGGTCCGGCTCGCGCCAATCTCCCCTAGCGTCAGGACCGCGCGAGCGGCCTGACCCTTTCCTCGTCACCCCGACGAAGGAACGAAAGAAGGCCTCGCGGCGCGCCGCGTCGGTGGGTGGATGACGGCAACGTGACGCCGCCGGCGCATCGTGCCGCATGGACGTCCCCACCCTCGCCGCCCTGATTCGCCAGTACGGCGCCGCCACCGACCCGGGCGAGCTGGCCACCCTGGTGGCCGAAATCCGCCGCCGCTGGCCCCAAGACGCCGAGGCGGTCCGGCTGGCGGTAGTGGTCGAGAAGAAGGCGCGGCGGGCGAACGGCGCGCCTACACCTTCCCGCGCCATGCCTCACGGGCGCTGACCATTGAGGTGCTGGACGAGCACCTCCGAAACGCGGGGTATGTGGGAAGGCCGTTCGACCCGAGCGCGCGCTAGGCGCCCGTCGGCTGGCAGGGCGTGACGTGCCGCTCAGCCGCGCGGGATTCGCGCCGTGAGGAGGCGGTAGCGTAGCCCGTCAGGCCCCTGGCGCCCGTCCAGGTAGCCGCGGCGGACGAGCGTGCCGAGCGCCGCGTGGGCGGCCGGCGAGTCGAACGAGCGGCCGGTGACGTTGGCGCCGCTGGGTAGGTGGCGTGCCTGGACGAAATCGAGGACCCACCAACAGGCGAGAAGCCACACCCGGTCCGTATCCGTGAGCTCGGCGTCCTGCAGCGCGTCCCGGAACACGGGCGCCATGCCGAGACCGGGCTCCACCTTCAGCGCGCGCGCTTTCGCGGGGTGGGGCGCCTCGGCGTGGCGGCACGCCGCACCGGCGCGCCGGCTGACTGCCCTTCGCGCTCCAGGAGCTCGCCCGGCTCGACGTTCAGGACGTCGCAGAGTGCTTCCAGCAGCGAAGCGGACAGGAGCTCCACGCGGCCGCCACGCTTGATGATCCTGTAGAGCACTGACGTGCTGATACGCCCCCCGGAGTCTTGGGCGACTCGGTAGGGGGTGACGCCCTTCTCGTCGAGCAGTTCTGGAAGGCGGAGGCGCACGTCCATAAGTCTAGGCAACCTAGCCCACTTCTGGCTATTCGCACAAGTGGCTATAGCCACTTGTCGCTATAGCCACTAGTGGCTAGTATAGGGCTCACCTCTTTCAGGAGCCCTACCATGTCGCGTATCTCCCGCCGTCCCTCGCCCGTCCGATTCACCCCCGCCCCTCGCATCTCACCGGCGCCGAAGCCGACCAGTGGTGTGAGTGGGCACGTTGTGTTGACGGTCTACACCGAGTCGCGCCCGCTCACCGTCGAGATGGATTGCCCCTTGCCCGGCATCGGGGGCGCGGGCGACGAGCCGGAGAACCTGCACGTCCGCTTCGCCACGACGGAGCGCGGCGGGGACAGCTTCGAAATCGCCGCGCGGGATCTGCCTGCCTTCCTCGAGGCGCTTGACGGCGCCGTGCAGCTGGCGAGGGCAAGCGGGGTGGACGTCTAGCTACAGATGCGTAACTGTCGAACCCTCAGCTCCAAGATGCGGCGCTGGCGAGGAATCGTCCGGCGTCGGCGTTCGATCGCTATGGCGCGTGCGTGTGCCTTCTAGGTCGCGTGTCGACGACGCCGATTGTACCGGCGATCCCTCGCGGCGCGGCTCCCGTGTGCGTCGCAGTACTCACGGGGCCGCCCAGGACGTTCCTCTTGCACGACGAATCGGTCGCATCCCTCCTGCTTGCACAACACACCCCCGCTTGGCGGCTGCAGGAGTTGGTGCAGCAACTCGTAGCCGATGAGCCCCAGCGAGGAACGCGCGGTCAGCCGCAAGCGGGCAAGAGGGGCCAAATCGGTTCGCCACTTCGCCGAAAGTTGCGGGGCTGCAGTCAGCGGCTCGGATTGGAGCAGGCTCTCCACGTAGCCAACGAGGGCCCGACGCGCGCTCCGCACGCGAAGGCTCGAATCCGCCACCTCGAAGACTCTGGAGAGCAGGCTCTCCCACCCGGTCTTGGGCGCGCTGGCGCCAGTTCGCACCGCGGGGACCAGCGAGCGCGCCATGTTCGCGAGGCGCGCGTCGAGCTGATACCAAGCGATGGGATGCGGCGCGCCTACCTCCTTGGAGGCTTCCCAGTAGCCGCTCGGACCGTACGGCAGCGGACCGAACGTCGAGACGAAACGAACTGCACTGAGGGGGGCGGCATCGATCGCACAGAGCTTGGCGAGCGGCGATCGCCTCCAACTCACCTCGCGCCAATGGGCGGACGTCGCGTCCCAAGCGAGGGCGGTCACCGTGCGCCGCGCTGGCGAACGGGCCAGCCCACACTCGCGACAGTAGCCGGGCGGAGTCGGCCACTGAGGGACTCGCACTGGCCAGCTACAGTGCTCGCACGCCCATGCCTCCACCTCTACCACTCGCACAGAGGCGGGGTCCACGGACACAAGGAGGGTCTCGACTTCCATGGCACAGTTGAGCATACGACAAAATTACGATGCAATACGTACCACGTAAAGCGTGGCCCTAGTAGGGTGTGTGTGCGCATGTCACACACACAAGGAGCAAACCCATGAAGTCCGACCTTCGCGGATCTCTCGTTCCAGCGTCCGAAGCCGCCCGACACCTCCGAATGTCGCGGGAGCGCGTCGTTCGCATGGTGCAGTCGGGCGCTCTGGCTGGTCAGCAGATCGCCGGGCGTTGGCTGGTTGCAGGTGCGGCGCTCCCCGGCCGTGACGGGCGTGATCGCGACGACGCCGCCTAGCCGTCGCCCACACTGAACCGGAGAAACTCCCGATGCCGCAGCCAACGATCCCTCGCACCGTCGTTCTTCTCCGCGCCCGCAAGAACGCATTCGTTCGCGGCGGTCGTTTCGTCGCCGCCGGCCAAGTCGCCGCGGTCGATGCAGACGACGTCCACGCGCACGTCGCGTTAGGCGATTTCGCACCCGTGCCCGCCGGTGCCATCGCCGAGGTGCACGCGCTGCTCCTCCCGGAAGAGCCGGCGCCGCCCGCCCCCGTGCGGCTGCGCTGGGTTTCCGGGGTTAGCTCGCGGCAGTTCGGCGGGCGGTCCGTGCACATCAACGACCTCCTTGAGGTCGACCCGACAACGGCCGCCGGCCTGATCTTCGAGGGGGTCGCTGTCCCAGCGGATGACGAATGACCGCGCGACAGTTAGGCGTCAGCGAGCTCCTTGCCCGCCCCAATGCAACGGTCGCGGTGCGCGCGCTGGCCAGTTTCCGGCGCGGGGACTTGCGCGCGCACGCCGGCGACCTTCTCCGCGTCCCGCGTGTTCTGCTACCACAGCTCGTCCGAGAGGCGCTAGTCGAGCTCGACCGCTCCTCGACGCACGGGCACCCTAACGAGGACGCGTGACAATGCGCGAAGGCGAAGTGACCCTCGAGCGCGCGGCTGAAGCGGGCGCGCTGGCCGAGCAACCCCTGCGGGTGTTGTGCGAGACGGGCAAGATCGTCGGCGCGCGGTTTTCGGGCGGCCGTTGGCTCGTGCCTCGCACCCTACTCGACCGACTCCGCGGCGACGCGCCACACAGCGCGCACACTCACTTGGGGCGCGTCGACGTGCGACCCTAAACGCACGCGCGGCGACACCTGGAGGGGGCGTCGCCGCGCATCACAATCCAACGAAAGGCGAGTTTCGATGGACAACGACAAGATAACGCCGTGGCATAGGGCTGCCAACGGTAGCCTGACGCCCCTGTACGCGGTGCGCGTCTTCCCTCGCGGAGATGAACTAGTCGTCCGCCTCGACCTTCGCGACCGCCCCCCCCTGTATCTGTTGCGCTCGCGAGATGCGCTCGTTGCGTTCGCGATCTCCGTGGCAGGCGTCTCGTCGCTCGGTCTGTTCGAGGCTTTCCGGTGGGAGGTGTATCCCGACGCGGGCAGGGCCGGCCTCATTCGCTTAGTCGAGCGGCGCGAGTTTGCGATCCTTTCGTGGCCCTTTTTGGAGTTGTGCCAAGACGTGATGCGCGGGGCGAACTTCGATCCGCCTGGGCGGACCTACTCGCCCTCCGGGCCGCCGAAACGCGGGCGAGGAATCGGGCTCGGCCGCGGGAGGACGTGGCGTCCGGCCCCCACCGGGGGTGACCGCGCATGAGTCGCTCATCTTCGGGCGCGCTCGCGCGCTGGCATGCGGAGCTGCGGCGCGGTGACCGCACGCGGACGACCTATGATCCGCTCTGGGCGGCCGCGTGCTGGGAAGCGGCCGGCGATGAAGGCGCCGCGACCGACATTCTGGCCGCGGACCAGATCCGACGCCTGTTGGAGGGGTGGTCGGCGGGTGAGGGCGAAGCATTGGCCGCGCTGCCGGACCATGCTGTCGACCAGATCATCGCCCGTGCCGCTGGTCGCACACACACACTTCCTCTAGCGCGCATGCGTGCGACCTTGGCGGCGTATCGTCGTCAGCGCGGGACGGTGGCCGCGTGAGCGTGCGCCTGGACGACCTGGCGAGCGAACTCGCCGCGCAACGCACCGGCAACGGCGCGGGACGGCTGCACCCCGACGACCGCCGGGCGATCGCCGGCACGCCGGACGACCCACCGATCGAGGTCGAGCCCCGGCCGGTGCTCGGAAGCGCGGCCTATCACGGGACTGCGGGCGAGTACCTCAAGTGCGTGGCGGCACACACCGAGGCGTGCCCGGAGGCGATCCTTGCGAACGTGCTAGTCGGTGCTGGCAACATGATTGGACGAGGCCCCCACGTGCCGGTGGGACCAACACGGCACAGCTGCAATGAGTATGCGGTCATCGTCGGCCAGACGGGCGCGGCGCGCAAGAGCGAAGCGGCGAACGCCGCGATGGCGGTGCTGGGGGAGGGTGACCCCAGATGGCGGCGGACGCGCGTCCGGGACTCCATCTCGTCGGGGGAGGGGGTCGTGCATGCGGTGCGCGATGCGGCGCCTGAGGACGCCGGACCCGGCGCTGACGCTTCGTCGGCGCGGCGGGACACCGTGAGTCGCGATCCTGGGGAGCCGGATAAGCGCCTCATGCTGCACATGCCAGAGTTGAGTTTCGCGTTCAAGGTGATGAACCGGGAAGGGAGTACGCTTTCCCCAGTGCTGCGGAACGCCTGGGACACGGACTTCCTCAGCCTAACGTCACGCTCGGCGAGCTTGCGCGCGACCGGGGCGCACGTGTCGCTGATCGGGAGCATCACACCACGAGAGTTCCTGAAGCTCTTCAGTGTGACCGAGGCCGTGAACGGGTTTGGTAATCGCTGCTTGTACTTCTACGCGTATCGCGCTCGCGTCCTCCCGTCGCCGGAGCCGATCCCGAACGTCGACCTGCAGCTCTTCGCCCGGGAGCTCGGGGCGTCGGTAGCCTTCGCCAAGACGGTGGGGCCGGTGCGCCGCGACCCGGATGCCGAAGACCTCTGGCGGGCCGTCTATCCCGAGTTGTCCGCAGCGCGCCCCGGCGTCACCGGCGAGATGTGCGCGCGCGGCGCGGCGCACGTGGTGCGGCTTTCTCTGCTGTATGCGCTGCTCGATCGGCGCGCCACGATCGGCGTCGAGCATCTAGAGGCGGCACTCGCTATCGAGGAATACTCGTCGGAGGTTGTGCGCTTCGTCTTTGGCGAGCGCTTCGGCGACCCCGTGGCGGATAAGATCGTTGCGGCGCTCCGGCGCGAACGCGGCGGCCTGACACGGAGCGAGCTGTCGTCGCGCGTCTTCTCCAACAACAAGCCGGCGGCCGTCATCGGACAGACGCTCGTCGACCTCGCGCGCCAAGGCATCATCACCTCGCACATGGAGACCACCGGCGGCCGTCCGCGGCAGCGCTGGCGTCTCGCCACCAGCGACGGGGAGCGTACCACGTGAAGACAGCGGCCGATCCCCTGGAATGGCTCCACGCGGCGCCTCCCGGCACGCTCGTCCCCGTCGACGCGGTGCGCGAGGCCTTGCGCCTGTCGGGTGATGGTCCGAAGGCGACGGCGCGCCACCTCGACAGCTGGCGGGAACGGCTGTGGACGGCCCCCCCAGAGACGCGCCTTGGTGTGAAGGAGCTGGCCGCCGCCGTGGGGCACTCGCCGTCGTGGGTCTGGAAGCGGACGCGCCCCGGGGCGCCGGGCGGCTCGATCCCGCATCGCAAGCGGGACGCGGAGCTCGTCTTCCTCGCGGGCGAGGTGCGCGCGTGGCTCACGGCGCGTGAGGCGGCGCCGTCCACCGGCGCCGTGCTTCCGCTCGCCCGACGCCGGAGGGGCGCATGACCCGCCCGCGCACCCGCCGTCTCGTTGTCGCGTTGCGGGGCTGGATCATCAGCGCGCCGGTCCCGCAGGACGCGATCGTCGCGTGGCTCGCGGAGCTGTGCCGCGACCCGTCGCCGACCGGGCTCCAGCTCGCCGCGTGGGCGCTGCTGCGCGACCACTTCGACGGCCGCCACGTCTCCGCCCTCTGGCGCGGGCGCCCGTCGCATCGGTTCGCCGGCCTGACGACGCGGCGGCAGCTCGCCGTGGGGCTGGCGCTGCTCGACCAGGCGCTCACCGCGACGGAGGGCGAACCGATCCCCAGTCCGAACGGACCGGCCGAGCCGCTCGACGTCGACCAGCTCCGACCGCTCATCGCTGACACACGCGCGCGGCTGCGCGCGCCCCTCTTGGAGGTGCTGAGACATGGCTCTGCTTGATCGTGCACGCGAAGTGCTCGTCCGCATCCGCGGGCAGGAAGACGTAACGGCCGCGTCCCGGAAGGCCGACAGTTCGCTCGCCGCGTTAGGCAAGCGGGCCGTGGCGATCGGCGTCCCGGTAGCCGCCGCGGCGGCGGTCGTGGTGAAAGGGGTGCTTGAGGCGACCGAGGCCGCCGAGGAATTCAACGCCTCACAACGGAAGCTGGAGGCGACGGCGAAGATTACCGGCGTCTCCCTCGACACGTTGGCCGGCATCTCGCAGCGGGGGAAGGACGGCTTCAAGCTGTCCAGCCTCCTGGCCAACGAGTACGCGGTCGAGCTGTCGAAGTTGGCCAGCAAGGCGGGCGACGTCGGCAAGGCGGCACCCGGGATGGAGGCGTTTCTCGACCTCGGCGCCGCCCGTGGGCTCTCCGCGGCCGACACGC
>CAYXQJ010000048.1:0-23448 GCA_964467455.1 uncultured Hyphomicrobiales bacterium
TGACGAGCAGCGACCTTTATGACAACACCTCGTTTGAACTGCGTAACGAAAGTTCTGTTCCTATAATAACTACCGACTGCTATTGGGGCGAACCCACCTCTACTGAATTGAACCAGAACCAAGTCAATCTCAGTCGCATTTTAGATCAGAGAGACAGCGGATCCTACGGTCTCGTCACAATCCAGAACCCGCGATTCACACCGAGCGGCCAAGTCGTTGGAACGGCTCCAACGATCACCCAGAATCCGCAATCGCAAACGATTGTGGCTGGTAATCCGGCTTCGTTCCTTGTCGCTGCTGCGGGCACTACGCCGTTTCGTTATCAGTGGCGGAAGAACAACAACCCGATCAGCGGTGCCACGAATGCGACTCTTGTTCTCCTGAATGTTCAAGCGGGTGACGCGGGTGGTTATTCCGTCATCGTGTCCAATAGTGCGGGCACAGCAACGAGTTCGAGCGCAACACTGACAGTGACACCCGCAACCGGCAATCTTGCGATTCGCACCATCACTGGCGGAGGAAATACTTTTCCTGTTTCACTGGCTGTATCAACGCCAGTTGGCTCTGATGTCAATTTTGTGGAGGAAACTTTGCCCGTGGGATTTACCGCCACCGGCGTCAGCGGGAGCGGCACGTTCAATTCTAGCACCCGGAAAATTCTCTGGGGTCCGCTGGCCGGAAATCAGACCCACCAACTTACCTACACGTTGCAACCGCCCGGCGGCTTTCAAGGCAGCGCATCCGTAAGTGGGACAGCATACCTTGCCGGCGCGACTGTGGCCGTAACAGGCGACAGCATGGTTTCAATAATTCCGTCAGGCACGCCCGCGACTTTGGGCCTGAGCCAGATGTTTGGATTCTGGACGATTTCCATTACAGGCGACATCGGGCGATCTTATCGGCTGGAAGCGCGAGACAATCTCAATTCCGGCTCATGGCAACCGCTGGCCACGGTGAATATCACGCAGAATCCACGCCTGTATTTTGATGGCGACGCCGTTGGTAAACCGCAGCGATTCTACCGGGCCGTGTTGGTGGAATAGGCAACATTAGCAAGCAAAGTTGCCTATTGGAAATGACAAGATGAGAGGTTGCTTGGTCGTGGGCGCAGCCCTCTCGAAAGCCCAAATCCTTGTGCGATGGCAGAACCTCGCAGACCGTTCAGGCGCACGGTCAAAATCCACACCGCAATCCACAGCGGCGCGCAGCCGGCGGATGAATGGCCCGTATTCGTGCCGTTCGCGCGCGCTGTATTCCTGCATTGGCGTTGCGCACTAATAGCAGTAGCGCTGCCTGATGAACCTCATTGCTATCCGTCCATTGTCTTTCGCTCCAAAAAATCTGTCTGGCTTTCCGTTCGTTTTTCCCTGACCGCAAGGTCAACAAATCGGAACGCAGTTCTCCGCATGGCAATGGGCGGGTGAAGGTTTGGACCTCACCCGCCCACGACTTCCTTGAGATGGGAGAATTCCCGTCGCTCCTTTCGTGTGTGCATTTGCGCCCGGCACCACCCGTAAGCACGCACGCGCCGTCTCGACTGCCTTGCCGAAACGACGTGAACCTCGCGGTTCGTCCTACTTGGAGCACTCTCGTCAGTCTAAGGTATTTGAATCACTGGCTGACGCAGCCAGCACCGGATACCACTCCGGAAACCTCAGACCTTGCGCGGTTAGTTTGACTCTTCGCTACAACAGTCACGTCGGTCAGCGCCTTTTCGCGCTCACGTTTTCAGATATGTCCATGGCTCTCGCCGGCATAGTTTCCAGCACGCCACCACGCGCTGATTTCAGGAGGAAGAATACAGAAGCGCCTCCTTACCCGTTCTGAAAAGGCTTTACCGTTTCGGCTTCGTCTCTGCTGCGGCATTACTGGCAAGGGCTCGCGCCCCTTTCATCGTTGAGCTTTTCATGGTCTGCTTTTCTCGGCAGAACCCCGGAACGTGTCAGGTTCCGGCTGATCGGTGAGCGTCAAGTCTTCGAGTTGTCCCACCAACAACCGCAAATGGCTGCTCATCGAACCGAGCATCCGCAGAGCCAGTTCGGGTTGCCGTTTCAGTAGCGTCAGGATGCCCGCCTTTTGAACCAGCAAGACTTGCGATCCCTCCAACGCGCGGGCGTCGGCTGGATAGCCTCGGTCCGAAGCGAGTGCCACTTCGGCGAACGAGTCACCCACGCGGAAGACATGAATAATCTGTTCCTTGCCGGCTGCACTGACACGATGAACGTTCACCGCTCCCTTTTGAACAATGTAAAATCCCCGTGCCGGGTCGCCTTCGCGAAACAGATACGAGCCCTTTTCGATGGTTTTGACCGTTGTGACAGCGGCGATATTCTCAAGGTCTGGCAGGGGCAGTCCCGTGAACAACTGACAAGTGCGCAGCGTGTTGACAACAACGGCGGTTCTGAATTCGGATGGTGAGACGGTCATGCGCTTACCATTCAATCACTTTCCCGCCAAAAGTAAACGAGCCAGTCCGCGCCCGCGCCCCGTTCCACCTTCGATTTGAAACCCTCGCCGCCGAGCCGTTCAACAAGCGGTGATGGCAGAAACGGTGCAACGATGATGATGCCGTTTCCGGGTTTGAGCTTGTCCACCTGCTCACGGATGAAAGGGAATGGCTCGATTCCGCCGGTGATCATTTCACGAACATCGCAGCGTTTGAATCGGTTCAGTGAAGGCATCATGGTTTATGTCCTTGGATCGTCGTCAGCCACCGATGGCGGTCATTGGGCGACAGGGTTGATAGGCATTGCGAAACGAGTGCTCCAGCGGCTTGCGTTGCAGAGCGGAGCGCAACAAATCCTGAATGACGTCGTCGTCCGGCTCGTAACGCAACGCATGGCGTAAATCAATTTCACCGTGGTCGCCCAGGCACGGCCGCATTTTGCCGTCTGCGGTCAGGCGCATCTTGTTGCACGTTTCGCAAAAATGCAGATTCGTCATTGCCCCGATGAAGCCCACTCGTGCCCCGGTGTGTTTCAACTGGTAATACTTGGCCGGGCCAAATCCGAGCTGCCAATCCGGCTGCGGGATCAGTTCGTCCTTTTGGCGCAACAGTTCCATCGCCTCGCCCACGCTCATGAAATTCTTTTCGGTCAGCACGTCGGTGGTGGTCACCGGCATCAGTTCGATCAGGCGCAACGGCAGGCCGTGTTCCGCCGCGAACAACACCAGCGGCCAGATTTCCTGCACGTTGACCCCGCGCATCAGCACGGTGTTTAGCTTGATGCATTCGAAACCTGCCGCCACCGCCGCTCGGATGCCGGAAAGCACGGCTTGCACGTCGCCACCAGTGATCCGCCGGTAAAGGATGGGATCAAAGGAGTCCAAACTCACATTGACCGTGCCGACGCCAGCCTCGCGCAAGGGCTGCGCTAGTGCGGCGAGCTTCGTGCCGTTTGTCGAGATGCCGATATGCTCGACACCGAGAATTGCCCTCATCCCGCGCACGATGTCCGGCAAATCCGAGCGCACGAGCGGCTCGCCGCCGGTGAGTCGGAACTTGCGAAAGCCCATGCGCGCCGCGACACGCACGACGCGAAGGACTTCATCCGCCGTCAGATGGTCCGGTTTCCGTTCCCAACCCTTGTAGCCCTCGGGCATGCAGTATAGGCAACGTTCATTGCAACGGTCGGTAACCGAGATGCGCAGGTAATCAATGGTGCGTCCGAATGTGTCCATGTGTATCAACGATGGTTTATCCGCCTGACACCGGCGGAATCAAGGCCACTTCATCTGTGTCAGCAAAAAGCTCCACCGAATTCACATACTCCGAGTTCTTGGCCAATAGCACCGAGTTGCGATACCGCTCCAATCCGGGATGCTCCGAGACAAGTTTCCGCCAGAGTCCATCGACATTCGTCTCCCCGCACTGGAGAGTCATTTCCGCGCAGCGGGTGACGTCTCTCAGGTGGGCGAAGAAAAGAATGCGCATGACGGGTGTTTTAGAAAACCGCTTTAGCCTTGTCCACTGTGGGTCAACGATTGCAGCGGATGGTCCGTTGCCGACTTGTCACCCGGCTGGGCAATTTCCGCGCGAATTTGCGCCAACACACGTCCGGCATCCTGGGGATCAAAATCCTCATGCTTTCGTTTCTGCACGCCGAACCGACTCAAGTCGTAATGCTGGTCCGCTCGCAGCCCATGGCGTTTGAGGATATGCGCGACACAGTGTAGCGGACAACCGTCCAGAGCAATGATGGGCCTGCCCGACAGGGCTGTGCGCACCAAAGACTTCACATCACCGCCCACTCCCGCAATACACGACATCTCGGCAACATTGAGCCGGTCGAGTTTCACGGCAAGGTGGTTGGCCAACTGCGCGGCACTCGAAGCGCCGGAGCACGAGTAAACCAATGGAAGTTTCTTGTTGTCGATCATGACCATCGTGAGCACTGACTCACAACTTCAGTTTGGACCATCCAGCGGTGACGAACCTTGACCGGAGTCAAAGCTTCGGGCCGCAACTGCGGATCAGAGTAGCGCCACAATCACCCAGCCTCCGAGGACCGCGAGCGTGAATTTGAGCAGGAGTATTTTTAGCATGGAAGCCAAAGGTTTGGGTTGGAACGATGTCAGCCGCGTTCGCGGAGCTCTTCTTCGTGCAGCAACCTCATTCGCGCGGAAAGAATAGCTGCGCGACCCAGGTAGCCAACCACATGTCTTGGGTTGGCCTGATCAACCACGGGCAGGCGGCCGATGTTGCCATGCAACATCCTGGCAAGCGCCGCGCGCAGGGGTTCATGTGCATGCGTAGTGACGAGATCAGTGCTGCCCGCCTCAACTACGGTCATTCCCCCGGACGGGTCTTGCCGCAGTGCGCGCACCATGTCTCCACGAGTGATGATACCAATAAGTTGCTGCTGCTCATCCACAATCAGCGTGCCCTGCCGTTGACTGACGGGAGAGCTTCCGTCGCCAACCAGGTCAGACAGCTCAGCGAGCTTCATGGTGGCGGGAACACAGGGCACGTCTCGTTCCATCACGTCGCCTACTCGGGCCAACTCAAACGGATCAATGCTGTATTCGCACGTGACGTGATGCCCGCGGCGGGCCAGTCGCTCGGTCAGGATGGAACGCCGCATGAGCAGAACGGTGACGCCGAATGCCGCCACCGTTCCGACGAGCAGGGCTGGGAGCATCATGAAATCATGTGTCAATTCCACGGCAAAGACGATGGCCGTCAGCGGTGCGCGCATCGTCCCGCCCATCATTGCGGCCATGCCGATCAGCGCCCAGAGGCCGGCCTCATGCCCGGGAAGCCATTGTCCCATGAGCGCGCCGAGTGCGCTGCCGATGATGAGCAATGGCGCAAGCACACCGCCCGATGTGCCTGAGCCCAGCGCAACGGCCCAGACCAGCGCTTTGGCAATCATCAGCCCTGCCACCGCCGCGCCGATCATTTCGCCACGCAACAAGGTATGAATCGTATCGTAGCCGACACCAAGCACGCGCGGTTCGATGATGCCGCCGACGCCGACGATCACAGCGCCAATCGCGGGCCACCACATCCAGTGCAACGGCAGCTTCTGAAACAAATCTTCAAACGTGTAAACCAACTGCGTCAATAATCCCGATCCGAGTCCGGCAACCAATCCCACGCCGCTGGCCATGATGAGTTGTGCGCCTGAAGGAGCGCTGTGGGCAACGATTGGAAAGATTGGTCCGATACCGAGCAGCGGCACTCGCATTGCAGCCGCCACAATTGCAGCCACGGCTACCGGAATGAAGCTGCGCGGCTTCCATTCGAACAGGAGCAATTCCACCGCGAGCAGAATCGCAGCAACTGGCGTTGCGAACACCGCCGACATGCCGGCTGCCGCACCTGCCACCAGCAAAGTTTTGCGCTCCGCCGCACTGAGATGAAACCGCTGTGCGATGATCGAGCCAAACGCTCCTCCCGTCATGATGATTGGACCTTCTGCGCCGAATGGTCCGCCTGTGCCGATGGAAATGGCCGCCGAGATGGGTTTGAGAATCGCCACCTTGGTTTGAATCCGGCTTCGTCCGAGCAGGATGGCCTCCAGCGCTTCGGGAATTCCATGGCCGCGAATCTTGTCCGAACCAAACCGTGCCATCAGGCCGATGATGAGAGCGCCTGCAATGGGCACGGCAATGACCCAATATCCGAGATGATTGCCCTGGGGCAGGGCCGGCAATGCGGAGAAGCGTTGATAAAACGCCAGGTTGGTGATGACCGCAATGAGCCAGAGAAGTGCATACGCCACCAACGAACCAATCACGCCAATGGCCGCTGCCACCGCCGAAAGAATCACGACGCGCCGATCCGTGCTGAAATCGGCCAGCCCGGCATGGGACGCCACCCGCCCATCCAAGCCGGCAGCCGGTGCGAATCGTGAGCCTTCATCATCCATAAGGGCGTGGAGAATATATCGTAGTGCGATATACGTCAATTCCGCAGTAGCATCGCGGGAGTGGCTCGTGCTAATCTTCACGTGGATGGCAGCACGCAAAAAACTGTCCCAATTGCAATACGAGAACCTCGCGGCGTTTCGCTACGCGTTGCGGCAGTTTCTTCGCTTCAGTGAGGATGCCGCGAAGCGCGCGGGATTGACACCGCAACAGCACCAGGCGCTGCTGGCCATCAAGGGGTTTCCGCGGCGCGATGAAGTTACAGTGAGTGAACTGGCCGAAAGACTCCAACTTCGCCATCACAGCACGGTCGAACTGTTGGATCGTCTGGCCAAGCTGAAACTGGTCGCCCGCGCACAATCGGACAGCGACCGGCGACAGGTGAACGTGCGCCTGACGCCGCGTGGAGAGCAAATCCTCGACAAGCTTTCCTCGGCTCACGAGGAGCAATTGCGGCGGATTGGACCGAAACTCACCGGATTACTCAATCAGCTAGGCGCAGTCAGAGAATGACAGTTCTTTGGAAAGCGAGAACAAGCGCGAGTTTCTGTGCGTTCAATCACGCTTTGATGTGAGTCAATGTCGGCTGCATCGCTCTCAGTTATGGTTCAATCGTGATGGGAATGCGACGCGCACCAAATTCTGCGCTCGTCATTCCGATACTGAATCGACAGAATTAGCCAGAGTCCCATGTTCAACACGCTCAATCTCCGGGCCGCGTTGGTTGCCGCAGTAGCCACGGTGCTGCTGGTGGCTTCGATTCTTATTGGCTCGCGCAACCTGACGAACTTTGATCCGGCGCTGGTGGCCTATCTGTTCGGCTGCATCTTCGCCTGCTTCGGGATCGTCTATCGTTACACGGTTTGGCTGCAACGACCTCCGACGTGGCGCTATTTCGCGCGGGGCTGGAAGTTGTTTTTCACCGGGCGAACCATCGCTTACGGCTGGGAGCTGGTGAAACATTTCCTCGTCCAGTTTCTGGGCCAGCAATTCATTCGCAACCGGGGCAAGGCGCGTGGTTTCGGTCACATGCTCATGGCCTGGGGCTGCCTCCTCGCTTTTGCCATCACCTTCCCACTGGTCTTTGGTTGGATTCACTTTGGTTTGAAACCGGGTGGAATCAACACCTACGAGATTTTCACCTTCGGCTTCAAAGTCATGGAGTTCCCGCTGCATACCTGGCTTGCCGAGATCATTTTCAATGGATTGAACTGGTCGGCGATTCTCGTGATCGCGGGCGTAATGATCATGATGCGCCGCCGCCTCACGCACGCGGGACAGATCGCGATCCAGACGTTTGAAGGCGACTGGCTGCCGTTGTTGCTGTTGCTGGCCATTTCCCTGACCGGCTTGGGCATTAGCCTCGACTACAAATTCATGGAGGGCAAAGCGCATCAGTTCA
Organism: uncultured Hyphomicrobiales bacterium; assembly: GCA_964467455.1. GTDB lineage: Bacteria > Bacteroidota > Ignavibacteria > Kapaibacteriales > Kapaibacteriaceae > OLB6. Next base: position 7,775 of record CAYXQJ010000048.1, read on the forward strand.
TGGCCATCACCCACGCCATCACCGTCATTTTGTTTCTGCTCTGGATGCCGTTCGGGAAGTTCTACCACATCATCCAGCGTCCGGCGCAACTTGGGATCGCCATCTATCGTCGCGCCGGTGCGGAAGGTCCGCAGGCGGTTTGCCCACACACCACGAAGGAATTCGATTCGCAAATGCACGTGGACGATGTGAAAGCTGTGGCCGCCGAATTGGGTTTCACTTACGCGCGCAAGGACGGCAAATCGCACATTGAATACAGCCCGCAGGGGAAACGCGCCTTGCTGGCCAAAGCCCATCTCAAGGCCCGGCAAAAGGCGGGTTCACTCTTCGGATAAACTGTCATGGCAACCTTACCTGTAACTGCCGAGAACCTGATTGCCCAATTCGGGCCGTCGCTCAACTTTCCGCCCATGCAGGGCTATCCGGGCCGCGACGAACCGGATGACGTCGTCAAAACGCATTGCTGCTTTTGTGGCATGCAATGCGGCATCAAACTGCTGGTGAAGGACAATCGCATCGTCGGCTTTGAACCCTGGGAGGAGTTTCCTTTCAACGAAGGGCGGCTGTGTCCGAAAGGGGTTCAACGTTACTTGCAAAACAACCATCCCGACCGGTTGCTTGATCCGATCGAGCGCGTCGAAGGAAAGGGTTTCCGGCCCATTGCGTGGGATGCGGCTTATGAACGGGTCATTTCGGAGATTCAACGCATCCAGGGCAAATACGGCAAGGACGCCTTCGCCATGCTGTCCGGCGTCTCGCTCACGAATGAAAAGAGTTATCTCGTGGGCAAATTTGCGCGCGTGGCACTCAAGACCAAGAACCTCGATTACAACGGGCGGCTCTGCATGGTCAGCGCCGGCGCGGGCAACAAGAAGGCGTTCGGACTCGATCGGGGTTCGAACAATTATTCCGACCTCGCCCATGCCGAAGTCGTGATGATCTGCGGCACGAACGTCAGCGAAACATTCCCAACGCTCACGCACTGGATTTGGCAGGCCCGCGATAATGGCGCGAAGCTCATCGTCGTTGATCCACGCCTCACGCCCATCGCCCGCACTGCTGATTTGCATCTACCGATTCGACCGGGCCGTGACTCCGCGCTCTACGGCGCGATCCTACATCAGCTCATCAAGCATGACTGGCTGGACCACGAATTCATTGCCAATCACACCAACGGATTCGAGGAGGCGAAGAAAGCCGTCGAATCCTATGATCTTGAGTGGGCAGAACGCACGACGGGTATCGCCAAGGAGAAGATCATGCAGGCCGCGCAATGGTGGGGTGCGGCCAAGACGAGTTTCCTGCTGCACGCGCGCGGCATCGAGCACCAGAGCAAAGGCGTCGAAAACGTGGTGGCTTGCATCAATCTCGTGCTCGCCACGGGTCGCATCGGCAGACCCTACTGCGGCTATGCAACCATCACCGGCCAGGGCAATGGCCAGGGCGGACGCGAGCACGGTCACAAATGCGACCAGCTTCCCGGCAATCGCGACATCGAGAACCCCGAGCATCGCAAATACATCAGCAGCGTTTGGGGCATTGATGAAAAGGAATTGCCCGGCAAGGGACTTACCGCCTACGAAATCATGGAGGCGATTCACCGTGGCGAAATTAAGGGGCTGTTGAGCATCTGCTTCAATCCGCTCGTTTCCCTGCCGAACAACAACATGATCCGCGAGGCGCTGGAGAAACTGGAGTTCTATGCCTGCATTGACTTCTTTTTGAACGAAACGGCCCGCCACGCCGACATCATTCTGCCCGGCTCACTCCACGAGGAAGAGGAAGGCACGGTGACCACGGCCGAGGGACGCGTCGTTCGCATCCGGAAAGCGGTGAACCCTCCCGGCAACGCGCGCACCGACACCAGCATTCTACTCGAAATGGCGAAGCGTTTGGGCGCGGAGAAGCATTTCAACTTCAATTCCTCCGAGGAAATTTTCAACGAACTGCGCGTCGCGTCCAAAGGCGGCACGGCGGATTACTTCGGCATCACCTATAAGAAGATTGAGGACAACATGGGAGTCTTCTGGCCGTGTCCATCGGAAGATCATCCCGGCACGCCGCGATTGTGGGAAGACCACAAATTCAAAACACCCGATGGCCGGGCGCATTTTAACGGTGTCGCCTACCGAGATCCGGCCGAGGTCACCGATGCGGAATATCCGATGATCCTCACCACCGGACGGGTGGTATCGCAATACCTGAGCGGCACGCAGACGCGTCGCATCGGCAAACTCGTCGAACAATATCCCGAACCCTTGCTGGAAATTCATCCCAAGACGGCGGCGCGCTTCGGCATCAAGGACCGCGAACTGGTGAAGGTGGTTACCCGGCGCGGCGCGGCGGAATTTCCCGCGCAACTCGTTGAAACCATTCGCGAGGACACGGTGTTCATTCCCTATCATTGGCCGGGCAAGAAGTCCGCCAATCAGCTCACTTCGGGACATCTTGATCCCGTCTCCAAGATTCCCGAATTCAAGGTGTGCGCCTGCCGGCTCGAACCGCAGGGGCGTCCTGCACCGTCCCCTGCAGAAACCAAAGCCTACGCCAGCGCATGAACACCACGACGTTTCGCACCGACCAGGAATTCTTCTTTGACCCGCAGCGTTGCATCGGCTGCCACGCCTGCGAAATGGCGTGTGCCGAATGTGAAACGAACGGCCAGACGGCGATGATTCATGTGGATTACGTGGACCGCTTCCTGACGACGCAAACGTCGGTGCAGGTCTGCATGCACTGCGAAGATCCGGTGTGCGCCAAGGTGTGTCCCGCTGACGCCATCACGAAAGACGAGTTCGGCATCGTTCACAGTGCGAACACCGCGCGCTGCATCGCCTGCTCGAACTGCGTGCAGGCCTGTCCGTTCGGCGTGCCCAAAAAGGTCGAGCCGCTGGACCTGATGATGAAATGCAACATGTGCTACGACCGCACCAGCGCGGGCAAGAAGCCGATGTGCGCCACGGTCTGCCCCAGCGGCGCGCTGTTCTATGGAACTCGTGAACAAATCGGCCGCAATCGCCCGAACAGTTCGCCGGTCAACACGTTTCGATTCGGGCAGCAACTCGTAAAAACGAAAGTCAACATCATGATGCCCAAAGGCGCGACCGAACTCGTCGTGGATAGCGAATGAACAACAGCCCATTACCCGAAAAGTCCGCGCCGGAGGTGGATTTTCCCATCGAGCGCGTGGAGGCCGAACACGTTTCCCGGCGCGAGTTCACCAAGTTTCTTTGTCTCGTCTCCGGCGGCATGGCCGTCGGCAGCGGCTGGGTAGCCGTAAAGGACCGGCTGTTTCCACCCCACCGGATCGAGGGCGAAGAATTTGTCTGCAAAACCGAAGAAGTTCCAGTCGGGGGCACGCGGGCTTTTACCGTTTCCGGCTCAAAGATTCCGTTCATTTTGATACATCTGAATGACGGCAGTTGGCGGGCTTTCGAGCAGAAATGCACTCACCTTTCCTGCGCCGTGTTCTATCAGCCTGCGGCGGACAAAATCCAATGTCCCTGTCACAACGGGTGGTTTGACGCGCGCACCGGCAACGTTCTGCAAGGACCGCCGCCGCGTCCGTTGAAACGCCTCGAAGTTCTCGTCAAAGGCGGGGACATTTTCGTCACCGAACTCACGTCCACATGAGCACCTTTCGCGAAGCCCAACGACAGGCGCATCCCACGAAGACCAACACGCTGCTGCTGGGCGTGATGTGCGTGCTGATCCTCATCCTCGGCATGCAGGTGTGGCTGCTGACGGTGGCATTGAATGAATCTCTGGACGGCCACAACGCCGTCAAGTGGCCCGCTTTCTGGTCATCGCTGGCGCTCTTCGGCGCGGGCGCAGTATTGCTGCGCTATCTGCCTTCACCCCTTCGCCTCCCGGCGCGCGAGATCGAACGTGAAGCCTTCCCACACGCGGCGCGGGCCTGGCGCACCCTGGGCATCAGCGTCGTTTCACTGGCGCTCGCCTTCGCCGTCTGGTTCATGTGGTCGGCCATTCCCATCCGCCTGAAAGACGCCGGATTCAATCTTTCCCGCCAGCAACTGTTCTGGCTGACAGCGACCCCGGTATTGCTCGGTTCGTTTCTGCGCATCCCTTACGGTCTGATTGTTTCCACGTTCGGCAGCAGGCGCAGTTACACCTTCGTCACCCTGTTGCTGTTGTTGCCGTGCATTGCCACCGGCTTTGCCGTGAAGAACCCGGCCACGCCGTATTGGATGTTGCTCGCGTGCGCAGCGCTGACCGGCATTGCTGGGGCAAACTTTGCGACCTCGATGGGCGTGATCAACCTGTGGTTTCCCAAGCAATCCCAGGGCACGGCGCTCGGCATCAACGGACTGGGAAATTTTGGCGTCACCATTGCGCAATTCACCATCCCATTGGTTGTCGGCTTCTCGCTGCTCGGGTCGTCGGCGAATTCCGCCGGCGCACCCGCCCGATCCATTCACGTCGAGAACGCCGCCTTTCTGTGGATTCCCTTCATTCTGATCTGCGCGGCGGCGATCTGGTTCGGCACAAAAGATCACGCGACCCAGCCTAAAACCTTGTCCTCGCAACTCGTGGCCGGGAAACGGTTGCACACGTGGGTGCTGTCGCTGCTGTATTTTCTCACCTTCGGATGTTTCGTCGCCATGGGCGCGTCGCTCCCGCTCATCATCAAAGAAGTGTTTGCGTCCGCTCCCGGTGGCGCGCCCAAACCGCTGTTGTATGCGCCATGGGCGGCCGCCATCGCCACGATTGCGCGCCCGCTCGGCGGCTGGCTGGCGGACAAGTTTGGCGCGGGGCTGATCACCTCCATTTCCGTTGGCACGATGGCCATTGGCGGATTCAGCCTGTCTGGATTCCTCCAGCCGGACCAGTTCGCCGGATTTTTTACTGTCATCCTGATCATCTGCGCCGCCTCCGGGCTGGGCAACGGCAGCGTGTTCAAGATCATCCCGCACGTGCTGCCGAAGGAAGCGGGGGCAGCCATCGGAATTGTTAGTTGCCTGGGTGCGTTGGGCGGATTCGTGCCGCCGCTGCTGCTTGGCTGGACCATGGATCACCTGGGCGGACCGGCCTGGGCCTACACCGGGATGGCGTTCTTCGCGCTGCTGTGCCTGGCGGTGAACATCTGGTTCTACCACCGGCGGAATTCGCCAACCAATTGTTAACGTTCTGACGGAGTCCATGAAACCTTACTCCAGTGGGTTTGACGGACGCAGTTGACCATCCTCCATCTCGTAAGAACGGTCGAACACGTCCAGAGAACGGTGGTCGTGCGTCACAACAATCACGGCCGAACCGCGTTCGCGGGCGACTTTGTGGAATAACTCCATGACTTGTCTGCCGCGGTGGCTGTCCAGCGCGGCGGTGGGTTCGTCGGCGAGAATCAGGCTGGGCTGGTTCGCCAGCGCGCGCGCCACGGCGACGCGTTGTTGCTGGCCGCCGGAAAGCGCGTCGGGAAGGTTCTTCGCGCGTTCGGCTACCCCGAGATAGTCGAGCAATTCCATTGCCCGGTGTCGGGCGGCGCGTGGAGTGGTGTCGTTGATTTCCATCGCAATGGCGACGTTCTCCGCAGCGTTCAGGAATGGGATGAGGTTGGCCTTTTGGAAAACAAATCCGAGATGCTTTCGTCGGAAAGCGCGCAGATTCACCAGCGCTCGCGGGCCGTCCATCACCGGTTCACCGCCAATGGCTATGTGGCCCGAGGTAGGCGGATTGATCAGACCAACAGCGGTAAGGAAGGTGGATTTGCCCGCGCCACTCGGACCGAGTAGCGCCACCACTTCACCCCGCACCAACTGCACGGACACATTTTTCATCGCCACGACCTCGGTGTTGCCCGAACCATAAATCTTCGTCAGGCCGATGGCTTCGACGGCGGGTCTCGGGTCGCCATTGGTGCTCATGACAACACCTTGTTCGGTTCGACGCGCATGGCTTTCCAGATGCCCAGCAGGCTGGCGAGCACGGAAATGACCGTGACCACGAGGGCCAGCCCCCACAAGTCTTCAGGCGCGATGAGCACGCGGCGCGGGAACTTTGGAAAAACCCACCCGCCCAGATACCAGGCCAGAACGAAGCCGAGTGCGCCGAGCAGGAGCGCCTGTTGCAGGATGAGGCCGGCGATCATCGAGTTGCGCGCGCCCATGAGCTTGAGCATCGCGATGTCGTGAATCTTGTCCAACGTCAACGTGTAGAGAATCAGGGCCATGATGATGGTGGAGATGATCACCAATAGGGCGCGGAACAAGCCAATCTGTCGGCGCGCCTTGTCAATCATGCCGTGAACCAGCAACTCGTTTTGGCCATCGCGAGTGTAAACCGTCACATCCGGCCATGCGGAGATCGTTGTCGCAACCGCAGCAGAATCGAATCCCTCGGCAACTTGGACGGTGACCGCGCTGACCATCGGTCGCGCCAGTGCCGGAATTCCCGAGGACAGACCACCCCCTCGTTCGAGCAACAGCGGTTGCATCTGGCCCAAGTCCTGCCCAACGGCCCGCTGCACCCGCGCCGCGCGCTCCAGCCGGATGGCCTCACCCGGCAGGTCGAATTGGATCGCCTGCGCGTCCTGCGTTGTGAAAAACGCGATGCCGTCGCCACCCGAAGAAACCATTCCCCGGCTCACGCCCACGACCGTGTAAGTGTCTTTACCGAGCGTCAGCCTCTCGCCCAAGGCCAGGCCGAGCGACGCATCGGCAATCATTTCGTAATGTGCCTGCCTGAGTGGACGGCCGGCGTTGAGCTCGACCCATTCGCCCTTGTCTTCGGGCCAGCACAGGCCGTGGACGTTCATCCGCAGCGGTTTGCCATTGTGTTCGCGCTGGACGTTGTGTGAAACAAAAGTCCGCGCACTGGCGACACCCGGCACGGCCCGCAGCCGATTTTCGAGGTTTGCGGGCAGGCGGGAGATCTCGGCGAACGGTCCGCGCGTGCCGCGTTGCACAACCCACAAATCTGCGCCGATGTGATCCACCACCACCAGCGCATCGTCAATCATGCCGCGGTAAATGCCGCTCATACCCAAAACGATCATCAACAGTAGCCCAATGCCGACGGTGGTCAGGGCGAACCGCCCAAGGTTGTGGCGAACATCTTTGGCGGCCAGGTTCATTTCGAAGCTATGCGCTGTCCGGGCTTCAGGGTCTGCTGAGGATTCGCCGGTGTAACAACCGTTTCACCGGATGATAGACCTTCCGTGACTTCCACCGCGTCGCGGCCACGCAATCCCAGCGTCACCTCCCGCCACAACGCCTTACCGCCGCCTGCCACAAATGCTCCCGGATTGCCGGCACGCCATTGCAGAAAATCTGGCGGCAGCGCCAGCGCGTTGCGCTTGCGTCCGGTTTCAATGAAGACCTCGGCGCGTTGTCCGATAGTCCAGTTCGGCGGCAACTCACGCACGCGCACGTCCACCAGAAACTCACGAGTTTCGGGATCGGTTTCACGACCGAGTCGGGCCACTTCGCCGGTATAACTTCTGGCAGCCTCCGAGCGAAAGATCACAAGTGCCTTTTGTCCAAGGTCCAGGTCAGCCGACTCGGTTTCATCCACCCACGCAGAAATCCAGAGTTCATTCGTGGAGATCAGTTGCAGAATGGAGCTGCCTGGAACGAGGACACCGCCCGGGTCGCGGTCGCGCTTCGTGATCAGACCATCGAAAGGGCTGCGAATCTCTGCGAAGGTCAGTCTCTCGCGGTGATAGTCCAGGTTGCGTTCAGCGGTGATGACTTGTTGGCCGGCTTCCGCAGTGGCCGCGCGGGCGCGCTTCAAATCCGCTTCCGCTACGTGCAATTGCTCAACGGCCTTGTCCATTTCCGCCGGCGAACTAACCATGGTGGCGACGAGATCCGAAATGCGTCTGTGCTCCTGTTTGGCTTGTTGTGCGACGGCTGTGGCGCGAGCTTCGTCCACGCGCACCCGCTCGGCAGTCGATTTCGCGGCCGCGAGCGCCGCTTCAGCGACTTCTACCTGGCGTTCGAGTTCGCCGTCGTCGAGCCGTGCGAGCAACTGACCTGTGCTAACGGCTTCGCCCTGATCCACTAAAACTTCAGCCAGACGTTCCTGGATGCGCGGGCTGATGGTCGTCTTGACCCGCGCTTCGAGAGTTCCAGTTCCCATGACTTCGCCCACCACGTCTGCCAGTTTGGCTTCAAACGCTTCCACCGGAACAGCAGCGAACTTCATGCGGTAAAACATGACGACCGCAATGAGAACGAGAACCAGCCACTTGGCGGATTCTCGCATGGGGATGTTAAAGTTTGATGATGGCATGGCGACGCGGTGGTTGATTTTGTCAATCCTTGTGAACACTGACGACCGCCGCAAAGCCTCGGATTTCCGTGTGCCGAACCTTGCCTCCGAGATTGGCCGTCCACGCCATCAGACCTGCCGCCACCAAGGCGAGCAGCAACACGGACGAGGCGCACCAGGACGCAACGGCTTTCCCGCGCGCCAGCCAAAGCGCCACCAGAGCGGCGACGCCGGTCACGAGCGTCACGATCAACGCAACCTTTGCCACGTCTTCGTGCTGCTCGAGGATGGGATGGGAAACGCCGGGTAGGCGCTTGGAGATTTGTTCGGCAGGCTCGCCCGTGAGAAACGCGGGAATCGCGAGCAAGGCCACGACAACCAGCGCCGCGAAGCCGGCTTTTGCCAGCGAAGAGTTCTTCCTCAGTGCGCCCCAGGCAAGGAGCACCAGTGCAAACACCAATCCCACGACTGGGAAGTGGTTTAACATCAGATGAAGATGTGCCGAGTTCATACGCTTCGGGTCAGTGGTGTTCGTGAATGACCTTTGCCGGTTGGGTGGCTTCTTCCTCGTGCTCGTGGGCAGACGCCGTTCGTGTAGCGACTGCGTGCAATGCCTCGACGTAGTGGACGAACTCGACATAGGAGGCTACGTATTCGCGTCCGGCTTCCACATTGTGCTCGGCGTGCTTTTTCTTTTCGACAGCCTCGGTAAAACGCTGCCGGATGCCAGCGACCGCTTCTTCGGTCACTGTCTTGATCAGTGCGTCGATCTTGCCGCTATCGAGGGCATGGTCGGCGGCCTCGACGGTAGGATCAACTTTCGTGTCGGCAGGCTTAAGGCCAGTATATGGCGCGCCTTCACCAGCACGGTGCACGCGGACAAGTGTCTCGAAGAAGAACTGGTCGGCCAGTTCGCGCGCTTCCTGGCTTTGCGTGCGCACGGCAAGTGTCCGGGCAAAGGCCGATTTCAATTCTGCTTCATGCTCAGGCTTGAGCCGTTTAATCGCCTGCTCAATCGCTGCCTCCACATTGATCTGCTGGGTTGTGCAGATCTCGCGCACGGCCAATCGAAGTTCCGTGTCGCGCAACATAAGAATCTGCGCTTCAAAAATATCGGCCTCCTTCTTGCCCAAGGCTTCGCTCACACGGTGCTGAACCTCGCGCAACGTATTCTCAACGGCCATGACCGCCTCGTCGAAACGCGCGAGTTCGGTCAGAACTTCCGTCTCGTTGATCTGTCGCGACGGCACGACCGACTGTTTGGCGCAATCACACAGCAGCGCACGCCCACGAGCGAGCCCTGCCGAGGCCACCTCGCCGAGAATCATGGCAGTTACGGTCTGCGACTCTGTGTTGGGTGTTGGTTTCATGGTCTTGGATCTTCCCCCATCAAATCTGCAAACTCAGGATGTCGTTCCATGAACCCAGCGACATACGAACAGCGTGGAAGGACTCTCCAGCCTTGTAGCCGCGCTTCCTGCAGCGCCGCTCGAACCAGACTGGCAGCGATGCCCCGCCCCCGAAGTTCCTCGGGGACGAACGTGTGATCGAACGCCACGTTCCTACCCTCGAATGAGTAAGTGAGGAACGCCAGAGATCCATCACCCGCCTGCGTTTCAAACTGCTGGAGGCCGACATTGTGCGTGACAGGTGATGAAGTGGGCCTGGAGATCATGATGGGAAGCGCGATGTTGTCGCCAAGGCTTGTTGAAAATCTTGAATCAAATCCTCGACATCCTCAATACCGACAGACACACGGACCAGTCCGTCGCTGATGCCGACCTCCTGTCGCTCCTCAAGTGTCATCAGCCGGTGGGAGGTCTTGCAGGGGACACACACGAGGCTTTCCACACCGCCCAAACTCAACGCTGGCAGGACTAGGCGCAACCGGCTCAACATCCCATCCACCTGACCTGGGTTGCGCAGTTCAAAAGAAAGCATGCCGCCAAAGCCGCGCATTTGCCGGGCAGCAAGGGAATGGTCAGGATGTTCGGGCAGGCCGGGATAATTCACACAGGCCACGGCAGGATGCGTTTGCAGAAACCTTGCGATGCGCCCGGCGTTTTCGTTGTGTTGGCGCACGCGCAAGGCGAGTGTCTTTAATCCGCGTTCGAGTTGGTAGCAGGAATGGGCATCAAGCATTCCTCCATGGTTCGTGGCCACTTCAGTCAGGCGGCGAATGATTGCGGTCGAGGAAACAACCAGACCAGCATTTAGATCACTGTGGCCATTGAGGTATTTGGTGGCGCTGTGAATAACGGCGTCGAATCCGAGCGAAATTGGATTTTGATTTATCGGAGTGGCGAAAGTGTTGTCCACCACGGTTAATGTGCCGTGGTCACGGCCGAGAGTGGCGATGGCTGCCAGGTCCACACAGCGCAGGAGGGGGTTCGATGGTGATTCGACATAAATGAGCCGTGTGTTTGAACGGAGCGCAGAACCAAACTGCTCGATAGTGCGGTGAAAGGAGACCTCGACGCCGAACCGGGTGAGCTCCTTCGTTACCAACTGGTGTGTGCCACCATATAGGTCGGTTTGGAACACGGCATGATCGCCCGGCTTGAGGTATGCGAGCAGCATCGTCGAAATTGCCGCCATGCCCGAACCAAACACCAGCGCGTCCTCGCCCCACTCCAGTGCGGCGAGTTTGCGATTGATCACCTGCTGATTCGGAGTGTTGAAATAGCGGGGGTAGATGTTCGCGTTTTGCGAATTGGGAAACGCAAATGCGGATGAAGTATAGATTGGGCTGCATGCCCCACCGGTTGAGGTGTCAAGATGAGTCCCGGCGTGGACACAACGAGTGGACTGGCCGTGTTGCCTTGGATCATTTTTCATGAGCTTGTTCTGACTGCCTGCCTTTTCGCGAGCTTCGCAAGGTCTCCAGGAGAAACTCGCGCAACACAACGGCGTGATTATGTTTTTCATCGTGTGCCGCATATACGAGTGTCACCAGTCCACGAGCCATCGCACTTCGCAGGGTTTGGATTGAATCGGAATCAGCCTGTAATTCCTTCCGGTATCGCAGACGAAACATTTCCCAGCGGGCTGGGTCATGACCGAACCAGACCCGCAAAGTGGCGCAGGGAGCGACGTCCTCGAGCCAGCCGGTGAGTTTCAGCGATTCCTTCCGGACACCGCGAGGCCAAAGGCGGTCCACGAGGTAGCGCTCGCCGTCTGAGTCTGCGGCTGGTTCATACGCTCGCTTGATTTGCAATTTGCTGGGCGTCATCGGCCATGGAGTGGAATCACCAATCTTTGAACTCGTGCAAATAGCACGTCGGACTGGAAGGCTCGTTTGGTTCGTCTGGCATGGAACTGAGGTCGTTTTGAATATGAGCCAGCATCCGCGCCGCCTCCTCCGGGCTGAAATCCTCGTGGTATTTCTTTTGAACACCCATCTTACTGAGGTCGTAATGCTTGTCAGCATTGAGACCGTGCCGCTGGAGAATCCTCGCCGCACACTGAAGCGGGCAGCCGTCTAACGCAATGATGGGTCGTCCCGACTTGGCAGTGCGCACCAGCGGCTTCACGTCGCCTCCCACCCCGGCAATGCACGACATCTCAGCGGCTTTGAGCCGGTCGAGCCTGACGGCAAGGTGATTCGCCATTTGTGCTGCGCTGGAAGCACCGGAGCATGAATACACTAATGGAAGTTTCGGGTTCATTTTCATAAAGCGCTTGCGGATCCTAGAAGTCGGGGAAACAGCACTGCATTCTCGGCGTAGATTTGTTTCTGGAGTGTCTGGTTCAAGGCCGTGATTGCCGAAGAAAACCCATCTACCATTGCGTTCACTGGCGCACGCCATGTCTTCTTGGCAGTAAATGTGGTGAGTTTGGCCAGCTCGTTGTCAATTTGAATGTGCTCGTGCTCAAACTTCCGGATGTGCTCACGGAACTCAACTGCTGAGGGAAAGTCGCTACGCTCACCCGCCGCAAAGCGACGGATGACGGGAAAGAGCTCGGCGGCCTCGTTTTGAAGGTGCTTTGTGAGGTCTAAACGGAACGCCTTGAACTTCTTCCTGATCTCAATGACTTGTGCATCGGCACTGACTCCTTCCGTTACGGCTTGATTGACCAATTGATGAAGTCGCTTCAATGCATCGTGAATGTCGCGGTGGGCAAACTCCAGATGATCACGCAATTCAACGAGCGTCATCAGTTCGATGTAGACAACAGTATTTTGCTGCCTCGTATCCCGCATCGCCACCAGCATGCGAGCAACGGTGCGACCATCCAGCTCACGCACTTCGCAGAGTTCCGCAAGCGACTTGCCCCGATCACGAATTGTGTTGACCCCGAGACTTTCTAAAACCGGCCTGCACTGAGGCATGGCAAACAATACCTGCCCCAGAGGCATGTTTGGTTCAATGCGGTTTGTTGACATTCTCGCCCGTCAGTTTCATTCGCCGCGACCTTACGCGGCAGCAAGCGCCTTAACAAACAGCACGTTGTTTTCCTTGTGGACATGCTGATGCATGTTGCGCTCCAGTTTCGCAAGGGTGTCATACATCGCGCGGAAGGTGTTGCAGGCCCAATCCGGCGGGGTGTAATCGTCAGTCAACTGTTTGAAGTGTTCGAGCGCAGCGCCGGCACTGTCGTGCTCGGATTCAAGTTTCGCAAAGGTGGCTTTTAGTTCCGCGAGAGTAGCGGCCTTGTTTCCGTTCCCTAACTCCAACTGTCGAATCTTCGGAAACACGACCGATTCTTCCTCTTCCGTATGCGCGGTCATTGCCGCATTGAACGATTCAAACACGCGGCGAACCTCGTGCAAGCGCGCTTCATGGTCGCCGTGAACAACGGCAACTTTGCGGGTCATGAAGTCCAGCCGCGGTAGTTCTTCGCGCAAGTAGTCATGGTGTGCGCGCTCAATGTGATCGCACAGCTCCGCCAGGCCCATCGTATCAGGATTGGCCGACGAGGTCTCCGGTTCGCCGTCCAGCGCGGCCAGCATCGCGACGACGGTCGCGGAATCAAGGCCCTTGGCGCGACACACTTCTGCCAGCGGCTTTTTGCCGCCACAACAATAGTCGATGCCCAGGTTTTCAAAGATGCGTGCGCGCGCCGGTTTGACGCGGACGAGCTCTCCAACAGTGGTTTCAGGTGTCATGGTATTCATAGTCTTTTTCAAAGGTGGTGTTCAAGTGATGCAGCCAGCCATTGAATCGCATTCAAACTCAAGTCCTCTTGCCCATCCTGGCAAAGATTGCAGCCCGATCCTCATCGCCAGTGATTTGGTCAATCATCGGATAGAGGATGCTTTCCTCTTTGTGGTTGTGGGAACAAAGCACAGCGTTGAGCCCCACTTCCTCAACCTCGGTGTCCCAATCATTCCCCGCCAACGCTTCCGCGATGGTGTCGAGAAATCTCCGGATTTCTCGATGTTCCCAGCGCATGACTTCTGTCGGTCCGCCGAGGTGACCAAACCTTCTCTCAAAGGAAGGAAACAGAATCTCCTCTTCCCATGCAATGTGCTGTTCCAGTCCGGATTTAAACTCCTGGAATTGTCGGGCCGCATTCGCGCGGTCGGAAGACTTGAGTTTTTGGAACTGGTGAAACAACTCATCCAGCCGGGCATGGTCGTGAGTGTAGTGCTCATTGATACTGGCGGCGTTCATAGATTCGATATCTGATGGAAAGCATAACTGGACAAAAGATGTATTTCAAATACATTTTTATGCAAAGCGGACTCGAATGGCCGAAAACAGGAGCAACTCTACATGGTGGGAGGCAGGAACCCGTTGGCTTCCACCTCCACAGGCTTTGGTTTGCACTAGCATTAGACATGAGTGACACCAGCCACGCTTCTGTTTGGTCGCCCTTGCGCCTGCCGCTCTTTCGCAACCGGCTGCTCGCGTCGGTCATTTCCAACTTTGGCAGTTGGATGCAGGACACTGCCGGCACGTGGTTGATGACTGCGTTGACAACTTCGCCCTTTCTCATCGCGTTGATGCAGACGGCAGCAAGCCTGCCCGCGTTGTTCTTCGGTCTGCCGGCCGGTGCTACGGCGGACATTCTGGACCGGCGTCGGCTGCTCATCTTCTGGGGAGGCTGGATGTTGGTAATCGCCGCAGTGCTAAGCGCGTTGACAATGACTGGTTGGGTGGCGGCATGGTCGCTGTTGCTGCTTACCTTTCTGCTGAACATCGGCTCTGCCATGAACGCGCCGACCTGGCAGGCGATTGTTCCCGAATTGGTGCCGCGCGAGGAACTGCCGGAAGCCATCGCCCTAAACAGCGCCGCATTCAACGTCGCGCGGGCCGTCGGGCCGGCCCTGGGTGGTCTCACCGTGGCTGCTTTTGCTTCGGTGATATTGGGCGCGAGCGTCGTATTTTCAATAAATGCGGGTTCATTTCTTGCCGTGGTGATTTTCATTTATCGCTGGAAACGGACTCCCTGGTTCACGAGCGCCTTACCAGCGGAACGGTTGCTCGGCTCGATGCGGTCGGGGCTGCGTTACACCCGGTTTGCGCCGGCGATGCGGGCGGTTCTTGTGAGGGCATTTCTGCAGACCGTTTGCGTCAGCAGCATGTGGGCCTTGTTGGCAGTGGTGGCGCGCAAGAACATTCATTGGGGCGCATTGGGCTACGGCACTCTCATGGGTTGCATCGGCTCGGGCGCGGTTGTCGGCGCCATTCTGCAACCTCGCTTTCGACGGCGACTGTCGGTAGACAGAACGGTTAGGGCGGCTGCGCTGGCGTTCATCGTCACTCTGCTGTTCATGGCATGGGCGCCATTATTCTGGCTGCTGGTTCCGGCACTGTTCCTTGGCGGCATGGCGTGGACCAGCACGACCTCGAGCCTGAACGTTGCGGTACAATTGTCTGTGCCCGCTTGGGTGCAAGCGCGCTCGCTTGGCATTTATCAAATGGTGTTTCAAGGCGGCATGGCCATCGGCAGCGCAGTGTGGGGAGTGCTTGCGGAGCACATCGGCACGCCTTTCGCCCTCACAACCGCTGCCGCGGGACTTGTCGGAGGGTTGGTGCTGACACGACGATTCCCGCTGCTGGCGGATACTGCCCTGGATCTTTCACCCGGCCGACTCGCCCATGCTCTCAGCCGGGCAGCGCCCCAGGTGATGATTGAACCGAACCCGGAAGATGGACCGGTGCTGATCACCGTCACGTTTCACATTGATCCAGTGCGTGCCGCTGAATTTGTCCAAGCAGCGCACGAGCTCGGACGCGTGCGACGCCGCGATGGTGCTGTTCGTTGGTCCCTGTTCCGGGACCCGTTCGATCAGACACGTTACGTGGAAACTTATGTGGTGGAATCGTGGTTGGAACGCCAACGCCAGATTGAACGCTTCACCGTAGCGGATCACGTCATTCGCAATCGAGTGTTGGGCTTCCATGTCGCGCCAACACCGCCAGAAGTGTCGCGGCTGCTGCTGGCACGATCATCACCTTCGGCAACGCTTTTGGCACCGACAACGCAACCCCTTT
>CAYXQJ010000049.1:0-23042 GCA_964467455.1 uncultured Hyphomicrobiales bacterium
ACGCGCCCGCGATTCTTCTGCGCCGGTTTTGAGGCAGGCAATGGCGCGGCATCAGCCGGCAGACCCTCGGGTGCGGCTGGAAGTTCGGCGCTGGATAATGCCTCAAAAGGATTGGGGCCAAAATTCTGGCCACCGTCGGTGGGAATGCGTTTTGGGTTTGCCATATTGCTGCTAGGTCACGGGTGATTGTGCGAAAGTTTTATGCTTAGGCAAAGCACTTGCGGGAAATTCCCGGAGTGGGTCGCAGCGCGGCTTACGAGGCGCTTTGGCTTGCGGGTTGGCTTGCCAAGTTATTGGAGACGGACAACAACGAATTGTGGGATGTGCGGGTGAAGCGAATCAGTTGCGTTTTCAGCTGTTGCAAAGGGAATTGATGGAACATTGCCGGCCGTATCAGGTTACATCAGACTCTCGGTGAATCGCTCGTATCGTGCGCGCAAGCGTTTCAATTCTCGCTGGGCCGTAGGATGGGAACTAACGTCTGTTAGCTCGTAGGGATCTGTTTCCAAGTGGAATAATTGTTCAACCATCGAGCTCTGGCTGCCGTAACGAATGTACTTCCATTCCCGCGTGCGAACGCCTTCGCTGGGCACAATGCGCCGGTGGGGATCGGCTTCATTGGCAAAAAGGTGTTCGTAAAAGAATTCAGTGCGCCCGACGCGGCGCGGTTTCAACTGGAAGGGCAACAGGCTCGCGCCTTGCATGGTCGCCGGAATTTTTTCACCCGCTAATGCCAACACGGTCGGGGCCACGTCAATGTTCAACACCATCGCATCGCTGGTCTTACCTCGGTTGCGGGTCGGCAAGCGGGGATCGTATAACGCAAACGGCACGCGAATGGATTCCTCATGCATCAGCCACTTGCCAAAGAAGCCGTGCTCGCCGCTGAAGTGACCGTTGTCCGAGGTGAATAGGATGACGGTGTTTGTCGCAAGGCCGCGCGCAACCAACTCCCGTTGTAATGCGCCGATGGATTCGTCCAGGCCGCGAATCAAACGATAGTAATCGCGCAGCCAGTTCTGACGCGCGCCGGCGCTGCCGAGATCGTGCGCCATCTGGAGCCCGCGCGGATTTTCTAGTGAGCGGCGGAGAAACTCCGGCTGCCGGAGTGCGTTGGTCCGCGTGACATTGGGCGTGATGGGCATTTCCACCCCGGCGAACTCAGCGGCGAAATTCGTGTCGAACCCGCCGAAGGGAGCATGGGGGGATTTGAACGCGACCGTCAGACAGAAAGGTTTAGCGGGATCGCGTTGATCAAGGAAAGAACGATACTTCTGCGGAAAGATTTCGGTGTCCGTGTGAATTGGATCGGTCAAAGCCGGATGCGGACCACGTTGCCCCACGCCTTCCTTCCATTGCGCGTCGTTGGGACAGGTGCAGAAGAAGTTCGTGCGCTCAGTCGTGCCGTTGTTCGTCACGTAGTTGCAGGAACGGCTGTGCCAATAACGGGTTTGCCAGGTGTCGCCCGCCCAATAATCAAACCAGCCGGCGGCTTGCTGATGGTAGTCGCGATCCAGATCTTTGATGCCCCATTTGCCAATGAAACCGGTGTAGTAGCCCGCCCGTTGCAGCAGGCCGGGATAGGTTTGGGCGAAATCCTTGAGCGGCGTCGCGAAATCGTGAACGCCATGACGTCGCGCGTATTGGCCGGTCAGAATCGAGGCGCGACTCACGCAACAAATGGAGGTGGTGACAAAACCATTGCGAAAGGCGATGCCCTCGCGCGCGAGCCGGTCAATGTTCGGCGTTTGCACCACGGGGTTGCCCGCATAACCCACCGCGTCGGCGCGCAAATCGTCGGCAATCAGGACAATCAGATTCGGTGTGGCCGCAGAGCACACCAGCGGAAGGGCCAGGGTAAGCCATGCGATCAACCAACGCGAAATAGAGCGGACATATTTCATCGGACGAGTTCCTCGAGTTGAATCGGTTTTCCTTCCCAAAACCAAGCCCCGTTTGTTGTGGTCAGGATTCTTGCGCGGCTCTCGGGGACAGGCGGCGCGTTGGTCTGGGGCAGCCACGTGATATGCTCGCGGACGATGCCGTTCAGCGCGGCATCGGTAATGCGATTGGTCCATTCATTGGGATCGGTGCGATGATCGTAAAGTTCCTGCGTGCCGTCGGCGTATTGAATGAAGCGCCAGTGTTCGGAGCGCACGGCATGGTTGTTCTGATTGTGGGTAGTGATGGCGGGCCATGGCCGTCTAGCGTGCGGATCGTTCAATTGCGGCACAAGGCTGTGTCCCTCCAAATGCGGTGGCAAGGGAAGATCGCAGAGTTCGGTAAGCGTAGGATAGAGATCCAGGAGTTCGACCGGCGCATCGCAACGGCCCGGTTGTCGAATTCCCGGGCCGGCGAAAATCAATGGCACGCGGGTGGAACGTTCCCACAAGCTGCATTTGCCTGTGATGTCTTTTTCGCCCAAATGCCAGCCGTTGTCGGACCAGAACACGACAATAGTGTTGGTGGCGAGTTGTTGCGCTTCCAAAGCTGCGAGCACGCGACCCACCTGACTGTCCATAAATGCGATGCTCGCCAGATACGCGCGCACCAGCGGCCGCCATTCATCCGCTTGTTTTAACCACGACAAACGCGGCTCAGGTAGTTTCCAGTGTAAACGCCAGGAAAAATCCGGCACGTCCGCACGGTCGTTCGGCAGATACGGCGGGAGCATAATTTCATCCAGCGGCGGAAACCGATCAAACCACGACTGCGACACATAACAAGGGACGTGGGGCAGAAAGAATCCGACCGCGAGAAAGAAAGGCTGATCCTTGGGTCGGTTCTGTAATTGCGCAATCGCGGCATCGGCGACGCGCCAATCGCCCTGTTCGGCATCCGTGGACGGGAACGCGCCCCAATCCATCCACGGTTCGGGATCAGGGGTGTTCACCAACTTCTTTGGTGGCAACTGGGGTTGAGGTGCTTCGCCCCAGACGGCGAATTCATTCGTGTGGCGGCGGTTCGCAGGGGAATTGTGGTGAAACACTTTGCCAAAGCTGGCAGTGAAATAACCATGACGCGCGAAGTGCTGCGGCAGCGTGACCACATCCCGGGTGGACGCGGCACGATGATGACTGGGCGAAAGACCGTAGATGCCGGTGGTCGAGGGCCGCAATCCAGTCATCAGACTGATGCGCGAGGGATTGCAAAGCGGTGACTGCACGTGCGCATTGGCAAATAGGCGTCCGCGCGTGGCGAGTCGATCCAGATTCGGCGTTTGCACCTGGGGATGCGTGCCCAAAGCGCCGATCCAATCATTCAAATCGTCGGCGGCGATGAACAACACATTGGGGCGGGCGGACGATTCGGTCCCGGGGGCCGGGAACAACGCGCCGAGATAAAGTAGTCCGGCGCAGAAAAGTTGCGACAGATTCATGGGCCACACTTTAGGCTGCGGCAGGCGGTGAGGAAATTCTGGAATTATCCGCTTCGCCGCGCGCGACTCAGCGGGGCCGTACCGGCGGCTCGACATAGCCGACATGCCAGAACTGCTTCCAGAGGTTCTCCAGTTTGATCGGCTCAGCGTGCCCGTCCAGGAAGGTCATGTTGATGGAGGCGGGTAACGGCTGAGAAACATTGTAGGCCGTCGGCACCGGGGATGGACGATTGCCATGGCGCGCGATCTGAATGCGGCTCATTCCACCGAGTCCGGAAGTTGTAGTCCCGGTCAAATTGCCGACGGCGCGATCAGTGGCCTGCGGCCAGGCATCAGTCCAAATGCCATCCATGAACACCGGCGCCTCGGTGGGCTTGGCAACGGTGGAGGCGGACTTGAAGGCTTTCGTGGGATCCGCCGCCAAGCCGAGGAACGGCTCCCAACCGCCGGCATAAAACCAACCATTGATCGCGTAGCTGCCCCAATGATTGGTGTTGCCCGAGGGCAGCCAATACCACGTCTCGTCCCAGCGTCCGGCTTGAGGATTGGTGCGCGAACCCGGGTCCGGATTCTTGGTGGTGGCACACAGCCGGACCTTGTCCGCCTTTGCATAGCTGTCGTACATGACGTCGAGCCAGACGCGCGCGATACTCGGATAAGTGAAAGGCCGATCGGCATTGTCGGTCATGTAAAGCGTGTGGGCCAAGCCGAGTTGTTTGAGATTGTTCAGGCAACTGATGTTTTGCGCCTTTTGCTTGGCCTTGCTCAACGCCGGCAACAGCATGGCCGCGAGAATGGCGATGATGGCGATCACCACCAACAATTCGATCAGCGTGAAGGCGCCCTGCCGGCTGGGGCGAAGAGGTTTCAAAATCATGGCGGTTTGATTGGTGTGCGTTGTTATCGGCGAAGGTTAGCCGGAGATGTGCGCCGCCGCCATTAGTCGAATGGACAAGTCCATCAGCCGGGCGATGGTCGCGGGGTAAATCAGTCGTAACGCAGACTTTATCTTGGCTCGACTCACAAGTGATTCAGTAAAAACAAAGGGGCACGCCCGAGGACGTGCCCCTGATCAACCACCAACCACTCGTTACGGTTTGACCAAACGATAAAACCGGTTGCCGCTGATCGTTTGATAAACCGCCTGTTCGCTACCCTCGATGGACGGTGTCGCGACGGTATTCGTGTAAGGACCGGTGACACTCGTTGCGGAGTGCAATTGATAACCGGAGGCGCCCGCCGGCCAGGCGAGCCGCACTTGTGTCGGCGCCGTTTGGGTGATGGTTAGCGTCACCGGCAGCGCGACCAATTGATTCGCCATCGCGAACGTGTGATACGTACCCGGTCCAACGGCGCGACCCGAAATGCTTTCCGTGTTTGCACTAGCCACGAAATCGTAGTGCAACAGGATGCCGTTGCCCTGACCGAATTGATTTTCATCCACGGTCAAACTCTCGCCGCCGCCAGTCCAGGTCATGACCCGTTGCCCGATGACCGTGTCCGACCAACCCACGCCGAACAAGGTGAAGCGGTACGTCGCGCCCGGGACCAGTCCTTGCAACGTGATTTCGGGGGTCGCGCTGTTGTAGATGAAGTCGCGGATCAGCTCGTAGCTGTCGCCCACGAGATTGTTGTTGGCAGTGTTGTTGTTGAAAACAGTCGGATAATTTGCCGTGGCAAACTGCCCGGTGACGGATGGATTGGCTCCCGCCACGCCGGTAAACGTCACGCCATTGATGGTGACGTTGGTGGCGCGCCCGAAATTGTAGGCGTGCGTGTAGGTGTTCGTGCTCCAGATGCCGGAGTCGGCGTCGCCGGTCCACGCCGCAACGCTCCACCGCCCGGGATTCAACGGTTGCACCTCGAACGCATCCACGAACGCCATGGCCTCATTGACTCCGGGAGATTGATTCGAGATCGCCAACGACACCGTGCTGGTGGCTGCCGTAAACACAAGGCTGATCGGTTTATAGTCCGCGAGTCCGCCATTATCCACCGGCGCAAGCTGCGTGACGGCGGCCAGCGAATTGTCCAGCAGCACGTCGAGGCGGGCATTGCTGCCGCCCACGCGAGAATTGGCGCGGAACGACAATTGATATTTCTGACCGGGAGTCAGGTTGGCGATCGTCGTGCTGATCTGTTGTTCGTAGATGAACTGATTGGGAATGCTGCGCAGCAACGCCGCGTAACTGCCGTCGGAGGTATAACTGTTGTTGGCCAATGACCCGCCGATGGCGAGATTCGGGGTGATGCCGACATAGTTCGGATCGCTGACTCCCCAGCCAGGAATGTTGCCGTAGCCGGGCAGGTCGGGCAGCGGCGGTTCTTCAAAGCTCGGATTGGCGATGTGCAACGGCGTGCCCAGCACTTTTACAGCGACCGGTTTGCCGCCAATCGGCACGCCGGCTGTGGTGCTCAACCGGAACTCAGTCGTGCCGGCGGTTTGTCCCGCGACAGTGACGGTTTGCACATTGGTGCTGCCCGCTGAAAAGGTGAGCGTGCGTTGACCGTTCACTTCGCCGCCCAATGTCGCGACAGCCGGATTCACGTTGGAGATTACGACCGTCACGGCGCTGGTTGCGACGAGCGAGGGCGGCACGAGCACGCTGAAGGTCTGGTTGTTGTTGCCGGCGATGGTGGTAATCGCCGTGCGCGACGGCCAGATGGTCGGCAGCGCGTAAACGGCCACGTTGTCAAACGTGGTATCCCGTTGCCCGGCGGCCTGCGCGAAGCCCGAGAGGGTGAAGAAGCTGCCGCCAAAACCGTTGGTCTTTACCCAGAAGAATTCCGTCGTCGTGGCTTGTGAAATGCGGATTGCCGTGCCGTTGACGAAGGCACGAACCAGCGCAGGTGAACCGTCACCAAAAGCCGCCGCGTGCACTTCCACGCGGAATTTGAACGGCGGCGCGGGCAAGGGCGCCAAGCCCGTGCCTTCATAGTATGGATAACCGCGATGCAGAATCGTGCCGCCTTGCCAGAAAGTGATTTCATTGGTGGCGTCCGTGGTGCGGAACAACAACCCCATGCCGCCAATCGGACCTGCGCCGGAGAGATCCGGGCCGCGCAGAGGCGTCGTCGTGCCCCAACTGAAACCGGCCCAGCTATTGCCGCCATCGCCTTGCGGTGGCTTCACGTCAAACTCGATGGCATACGACGGACTTTCGAGAAATTCCCGCGCGGGCGAACCCCAAACGAGGTTCGGATTTGGCGCGAACGGCGAGAAGTGCAACGTCCCTGGATAACTGCCGCTGCCCACCTGAGTGCGCGCGTCGTTGTTGCCGAATTGATCCTGGCCAATTGGCTCGGACCAGCGCAGTGGCGCGAGCAAGCCGGATTGCCGCCCGCTGGCGTTGTATTCAAAATTCACGTCATCTGAGGGGCTACCGACCGTGAACGTGTCGAGGAAGTTGGTCTGCCACGGAATTGTGCCCAGCACCGTTACAGTGAAGTACGCCGTGGCGCTGTTGGCGCTGCTGTCGGTTGCGGAGGCCTTGACCACTGTCACCCCGGGCGGGAACAGATTGCCGCTCGGAACGAGAGTGAGCGCAATCGCTCCATCTTTGTCATCCGTGGCCGTCACATGCGCGAGACTGACCGTTGTGCCGGCAGGTCCAGCGGTGGCCACTGTGATGTTCGTGGCGTTGTTGACCACGGGAGGTGTGACATCCAGCACCGTCACGACCGCGACCTCGCTGGTGATTGTGCCGAAATTATTGGTGATAACGAGATCCCAATTACCCGCGTCGGGGTAGGCAGTGCTGGCGATGGTGTAAGGATTGACCGTGGCGCCACTCACGCTGAGTCCGTTGCGGCGCCACTGGTATTGCAATGTGGGCGAACCATCCGCTTCGACATAGAGCGTCGCAGGTTGGCCTTTCACCACGGTGATGTTGGTAGGGTTGGCAGTGATAAAGGGCGGGGTATTGCCTAACACCGTCAGGACGGCGGGCGGACTGCTGGTGGTGCTGCCGTTACCGTTGCTGACCACGACATAATAATTACCCGCGTGCGACAATTGCACCGGATCGCGGGTGAACGTGGCACTGGTGGCGCCGCCAATCGGGGAGTTCGCAAAATACCATTGGTAACTCAACGGTGGATTGCCGAGCGCGTAAACCGAGAAACTCGCCGCGGTGCCGACAACGTTTGTGGAGGATTCGGGTTGCGTGACAATTTGAGGTGGAACGGCATTCCAGTTGGCCACGCCGGTCTTGTTGGTTGGGTTCAACACCACGATGTAGCCCGCGGCCGTGTTGGTGAGGCCAGCAACACTGAACAGATTGGGGGCATAGGTCCAAGTGCGCGCGCCGATCGTCACCGAGCCGGAGCCGGCGTCGTGGACTGCCTTCAACGTCGCGAATTGGCCCGCGTCGTATTTGAGCGCGGACTCCGCGCCGAGTTGATAGAGTGCCAATACCTCCGCGTCGTTCAGCCGCGCGTCCCACACTGCGACGTCGTCCACTAATCCGTTGAAATACTGTTGGAGGGTGGGGAAAGCGAATTGGGAATTAACGGATTTGCCGACGAAGAAATCGTTGATGCCGCCGTTGCCGGTATCAATCACCTGACCGAGCGCGCCGGGGGAATAAACGAATTTGCCATCCACATAGACGCGGTGACCGTTGTTTCCCGTAGCGAGATTCGTGGACCAGGTAATTGTCACCAAATGCCAGTTTCCATCGCTCAACGTCGGGCTGGCATAGTTGGGCGAGGTGCGGTTGCCGGCGATGCCGATTTCAATGCGGCCCACGCCGCCGCCGTTGCTGGCATCCACGTCAATGTCCACTTTGCTGCCGTTGGGCGCGCCGCTCTCGCCGTTGCCAAGGGACAACAACGTGCGTTGCCCTTCGGCTGCCAATTGATTGTTCTTGGTCCAGATGCTAAGGGTGCGATCCACTTTGCCGCTGATGGGCCCATCGCTGCCGGGGAACGAGGGAACGTGACTCACAAAACTTCCGGCGGCGCTTTGCAACCAGACCGCTCCGTTGCCTAACGCGGCATCGTTGGTGAAGGACGCACCGCCCGACAATGTGCCGTCGTTGATCGTGCCGCGGGTGCCGCGATTCGTCGCTGTGGCGTTGTCGTAGGGCACATGCACCAACAAGGCGGCGTGACTCGTGACGACGGCGCAAACCGAAATCGCCAGCAGCGGACGCCACCGAGCGGGGGCAAGTAAGATTGTCCTGCTGGAAGACGGAGCGTGGAGTAATCGTTTGGTATTCATGGCAAAGCAACAGTTGGCTGTGATTTGATGAGCAGTCTATGGGTTTGGGGTTGCTAGGTTCGGGACAAGGTTAGCTTTGTTTGTCGGCCCCGCCAATTGTCCGTTCGACTAATGCCTTTCAGCACCGCGAAAACCTGGCTGAACTGGAGTGAATTCAGGGCGCGTGGCTACCAGGCGCGTGATTGCTGGTGCGAAGGGGAGCCAGCACCGCGAAACGGCCCTTCAACCCGTTGCGCGAATTCGAACCGACGAACACTTCAAATTGTCCCGGTTCGACGACCCATTGCAGGTCGGCGTTGTAGAAACCCAGTTCGCGTTCGCCCAGCTCGAATGTGACCGTGCGCGCCTCTCCGGCGGCAAGTGTGACGCGTTCAAACGCCTTCAATTCCCGGACCGGGCGGGTCACCGAGGCCACCACGTCCCGCTGGTAAAGTTGGACAATCTCCGTGCCCGCGCGCGGTCCGGTGTTGGTGATGCGAACCTGCACGGTGATTTTCTCATCCGGACGGATCTGCGGTTTGTTGATGACCAAAGCGCTGAAGTCAAACTTCGTGTAGCTCAGTCCGTGACCGAACGGGTAGAGCGGCGTGTTCGGGATGTCTTCGTATTTTGAAATCGTGGGCCGGCCCGTGTTCTTGTGATTGTAGTAAAGCGGAATCTGGCCAACAGCGCGCGGCCAGGTCAGCGGTAGTTTGCCGCATGGATTGAATTCGCCAAACAACACGTCCGCGATGGCCGGCCCGGCTTGCGAGCCGGGAAACCACGCTTGCACGATGGCCGGTATGTGTTCGCTCGCCCACGTCACCGTCAACGGTCGCCCGCTCATCAAGACCAACACCACGGGTTTGCCGGTGGCGTGCAGTGCTTCCAACAATTCCTGCTGCGCACCCGGTAAATCCAGCGTGGCGCGACTCCGCGCCTCGCCGCTCATGTCCGCGAGTTCACCCAACACCGCCACCAC
Organism: uncultured Hyphomicrobiales bacterium; assembly: GCA_964467455.1. Taxonomy (GTDB): domain Bacteria; phylum Bacteroidota; class Ignavibacteria; order Kapaibacteriales; family Kapaibacteriaceae; genus OLB6. Next base: position 9,565 of record CAYXQJ010000049.1, read on the forward strand.
AACGTCGGCGCTCTGTGCGGCTTGTACTGCCGCTGCAATATCGTCTGTGCGGTTCGTCGCCGGTGAAGCGCCCACGGCGTACAGCACCTTTGTTTCCGCAGAGACGGCGCGCCGGATTCCTTCCAAAACCGTCACGGAATCGCCGGTCGCACCCGCCGCGAGCCAACTGCCGAGTTGTGCTTTGGGGTCGTCAGCCAGCGCCCCAACAACCGCAATCGTGCGCAGCTTTTGACTCAAGGGCAGGGCACTATTTTCATTCCGGAGCAACACCAGCGATTCGCGCGCGACTTCGCGGGCGGCCCGTTGATGCGCGGGCGAGTAAAGCACTTGAGCGGCGAGGATCTCGTCAACATACGGCCGTTCAAACAGTCCCAGGCGGAACTTTGCCGTCAACACGCGTCGCACCGCTGCATCCACAGTCGCCAGCCTGACGCGGTCTTGCTGGATCAGTTCGGGCAGATGACGATACGCGCTCGATTCCATATCCATGTCGACGCCCGCATTGATCGCCAACGCGGCGGCCTCCGCCAGATTCGCGGCGTAACCATGCGGTTGCATCTCACGAATCGAACCCCAGTCGCTGACGACCAACCCGTCGAAGTTCCATTCGCCGCGGAGCACCGCGCGCAATGTCCAGGGATGCGCCGTGGCTGGGATGCCGGAAATTTCGTTGAACGCCACCATCGTGCTGCCGGCACCGGCTTCAAATGCAGTGCGAAAAGGCGGCAGATAGACTTCCCGTAACATGCGCTCCGAAACATCCACGGTGGCATAATCGCGACCGCCCTCCGCGCCGCCATAAGCCACGTAATGCTTGGGCGTTGCGAGCATGGCATCCGGTCGCGCGAGGGATTCGGTTTGAAAACCGCGCACAGCAGCCGCCGCCAGAAGGCCGTTCAACAACGGATCTTCCCCGCTGCCTTCGACCATGCGGCCCCAGCGTGGGTCGCGTGTCACATCGATCATCGGGGCAAAGGTCCACCGCACGCCCAGCGAGGTGGATTCCACCGCCGCCACGCGGGCGGCGCGCTCGACGACAGCGGTGTTCCATGAACTCGCCATGCCGAGCGGCACGGGAAAAATGGTGCGAAAGCCATGAATCACGTCGTGCGCAAACAAACACGGAATGCCGAGGCGTGATTCCTCCACGGCGATGCGTTGCAGACGATTCATCCGGACCGCACCATTGGTGAGCGTGCCATTGGGATTCTCCTGATACACGCCCGATTCGCTCACCTGCACCCAGTTGAAAGCGACGTTCAGATACGAGCCGACACTGCCGTCGCGCATCTGCCGTTCATAGACCGATTCATCGCTGCCGTGGGCACTGTATTGAATCAGTTGCCCGACCTTCTCTTCGAGCGTCATGCGAGTGAGCAGGTCGTTGACGCGCTCGGAGACGGGCCGCGTGGCATCTTTGTACAATTGCGCTTCCGCCCCCGATTGAACGCCAAACCAAAGCCCCCCGAGCAGGGCAGGGAGGATAACTCTGCGGCCGCATCGCGATATATTCATGACGGCAGTCTAGTGCGTCGGTGTCAGCGCAAAAATTGGCCGAATGGACAAGGTCGAACTCCCGGCACTCAAGGCGCGGAACGCGACGGCGACCATTTCACTGTGATTTGCTGAGCGCCGGCCCGCAGCGACCGGGTTTCGCCAGACGGCAAAATTGCCGTCGCTCGCACGCCGGAAGGAATGGTGGCATGCAACCGGAATTGTCCGCCGCGAATCTGCCAGCGCGACGTGATTTTGCCCGCTGGAGTCAGCACCGTCGCCTGAGCCTGCGTCAATGGTCCGGGATGGGGCGCGATCACAATGTCCTGCCACCCCACGCTGCCGGGAGTTTGCCGGATGCCGGCCACATACCCGTAAAACCACTCCATCACGTGTCCCAGCATGCAATGGTTTAGTGATTGATAGCCGTCCATCATCGCGTCCCACGTCTCGGGGAGGGAAGTCAGTCCCTTCTTGAGAATTCCACCGTAGCTTCCCAAGCCGTCGCGGGCATAAACCCGATGCAACACGTCCGAACGTCCGGCTTCGGCCAAAGCGCGAATCAAATAAACGTGGCCTATATCGCCCGGCGTTTGTTGCCAACCGCGTTCCTGCAGATCCGCGATAATCTCCGCAATAAACTGCGCGCGATCCGATGCCGGGACGAGGTCGGCGCACAACGCCATGGCGTTGGCGGTTTGGGGACTACCGAGATGTTTCAACCCACCCGTTGCCGGATCGCGAAAATGGCGCTGGAAATCGGCGCTGATTTGCGCGTGCCGGTTGCGATAACGCTCTGCTTCCGCGGGCCAACCCAGAATCTCCGCGGTGCGCGCGAGCGTGCGGGCACACAAGGCCCAGGTGGCCGTCGCTGAAAGTCGTGGCGGGGTGAACTGCGATTCCCCTGGCGGTTTGCCATGCCCGTAGTCGTACCAGTCGCCCAAACCACCCGGCGCCAGCCCGTCTTGCGCCTGAGTTGCAGTAAACTCAGTGAAGCGGCGCATCATGTCCCAGTTCTCCCGCAAGACCTCCGGATTACCACTCCACTCATATTGTTGCCACGGCAGCAGCACCGCCGCCGCGCCCCATTCGACGGTAAAATTGAATTTATCGGGAAACCGGCCCGCGGGATAGCTTGGCGCGACCGTGAGCACACGGCCATCAGGTTCTTGCGCGTCGCGAATGTCGCGCAGAATTTTGTTGAACCACGCTTCCGTGTCGTAGCGATACTGAAAGCTCGGCGCCATCAGATACGGCACTTCGAGCCAGCCGAGTTTTTCGCGATGCGGACAATCCGTCAGCACATGATGCGCATTAGCCTGCATCGCCCAATCAATGATGCGATGCGTGCCGTTGAACAACTCGCTCGAACTGGAAAATGCTCCCACTGGGGTCAGGCCAGTGCGCACAGGAACTAGTTTCATCGCTTCAATCACCGGCAGTCCAGTGGGATTCGGTCGGCCCTTCGGCACGGCGCCGCTGACCTCGACGAATTGCATCCCGAGATAAAACGACTGCCACTGATGCTCGCGCGTTCGCCCGTCCGTAATGAATTCCCAACCGACCACGTAATGCCCGAATAACCGTTCCTCTGAGTTCTTATGTTCTCCGCCGCGAAACGCGATCCGCGCGCCGGGCGGTCCACCCGAAATCTTGAAGCGCACCTGCGCGGCGCAATTCTGCGGATAGCTATAGAGCCATTTGCCCGGTTCACCTTCCCGGATGGAAACCGGGCGGAACGGTTCGTACGGTGTGATGATCGGCCAGTCCTGAGGAAGTAGATTGGAGCCCGGTCCCGTTGTTTCCCGCGCCGCTCGCCAGCCGATGGCCACGAAATCCGGTTCATCCCAACCGCGCTGTTCCCGCCGTGCGTCGTAATCTTCACCCGCGAAAATGTGAGACAACGTGATGGGCCCTTCGGTCATCCGCCACGACGCATCGGTGCCGATCCGCTGCGTCGTCCCGTTCTTGAATTCGAGAATGATTTCCGCGCAAAGCAACAGCGGCTCTCTCGCCGGTCGTTGCGGCCCCCATTTAAAATAACGGCCCTTCGGTGGCGGCGTGTTGTGCCAGAACGAATTTGCCAGCATCACTCCGACCGCGTTATTGCCGCGCCGCAGCAGCGCGGTGATGTCGTAATCGCGATAGTATATTGTTTTCTCGTATTGTGACCACGGCTGATTCAGGCCGGTTGCCGCAAGCCGGTGGCCATTGACGCGCGCGTCGTAGTCACCCAGGCCGACGATTCGCAACGTGGCGCGGAGGGGACGTTGCGGAAGTGGGAATTCCTTGCGCGCGATTGGCAGGGCTGCATTCGTCGGCCAGCTCGCCGGCGGCGCAATCCACCGGGCTGTCGTGAAGACGTTCGGATGGGATGCACCAGGTGCGATCTGCCCAAGCGAAGTCGGAGCGAGCCGACCTCCGGCCATACCCAGACCAAATACCAGCACCGCAGCAACAGAGCGAAACCGGATCACCGGCAACCGCATGGTTCGTAGTTTAGGAAAATGTTTCACAGTTAGCCGAGCCGCACTGGCTTGATAAACGAATTCTGTTGGCAATGCCATTGACCGTTCGACTAACGCTGATTTGAGCCGGCGACCTCAGATCAAGGTCGCGGCCAGAGATGCCAGAGATAGCCGCCGTAAATGGCCAGCAGCAACGCGCCCTCCCAGCGTCGCAGTTGGAAACCCGTCCATGCGATGACCAACAAAACCCCCGAGACGCCGAGCATGACGAAGCTGTCCGTGAAACTCACGCCCGTGCCATCCACGGGCGCCGCCAAGACTCCACTCACTCCCAGGATGGCCAGAATGTTGTAGATGTTCGACCCGATCACATTGCCTACCGCGATGTCCGGTTGCTTGCGCCACGCAGCCATCAACGACGAAGCCAACTCCGGCAGACTGGTCCCCGCCGCCACAATCGTCAGGCCAATGACCGCCTCGCTCCATTTCAAGAGTCGCGCCAGTTCCACCGCGCCTGTCACGAACAACCGCGAGCCGAGCACCAGCACCGCCAGGCCGCCCAGAATGAACACCACGTCCCGCCACGCCGGGCCAACCGCCGCCGGCACACCCTCACGGAACTCCTGTTGCACCTCCGTGTTCACTTGCCGGCGCGCAAGGCGAATGTTGACCACCGTATAAAGGATGATGATGCCCAGGAACGTCAGCGCTTCGCCGAGTTGGATGTTATAGTCGCGAAAGAAGAACAGAAACAAAGCCGCGACGCCGAGCATCAGCGGGGCATCGAGTTTGAGCAATTGCAGTTGCACGCGCATCGGACAAATCAACGCGGTGAGCCCGAGGATGACGCCGATGTTGAAGATGTTCGAACCGACGGCGTTGCCCACCGCAATGGCACCCTGACCTTTCAATACGGCCATGGAACTGACGATTAGTTCCGGTGTGCTCGTGCCGTAGGCGACGACGGTCAATCCGACCAACAGCGGGGTCACTCCCAGTCGCACGGCCAGGGCCGCCGCGCCGCGCACCAGCCATTCCGCGCCGAAGTAAAGTGCGATCAGGCCACCGAGCAACATCAAGGTGATAAACATGCGAACGAGAGATTAACCTCACACCGCAGACCGCGCCAACTCGCAACGATCCGACCTGACGGGATTGGCCTTCTGGCGCAGTGGTTAATTTGCAGCGCGGAGGGAGAACGAGCCGGCGTGGCCGGAAAAACAATGCGCCCGGTTTCGCGCTGAATCAAATTTACGCTCGGCACTTATGCGAGCGGCCGCCCGGACTCGCTTACATTTCTTGGATTCCAGGTTGGCCCGCGGACAGTTGCCGCAGAATGAAAAAGTTGCCATCCACTTCCCGATCAATTCACCGAGATCGACCATTGGTCCACCCATCTGATCGGCTCGATGTTGCCCCGCTCGTCAAATCGCAAGGGCTCGCTCCAATACTGATAATCGTGCCCTTTGTAGTAGGCGCAACCGGGCGCCGAGCGCCAGCGGTCGCCCAGATAAATGTAAGTCTTCCCGTTGGCGGTTTCGATTTCTGCCACGTGCGTGGACTGCGCGTTGATCAGTTTATCGGCGCGAATATCGAACGGCACATTTTCCCGATACGGGCCAAGGGGATGATCGGCGATCTTTACATAAATGTTTGAACCCTCCGGACAATAGCAACAGTCCTTGCCGTAAAGGATGTAGTAGTTCGATTGTCGCCGGAACATGGAAATGGCCTCTCCGTTGGCCACTGCGGGCGAGCAGACGCTTGAGGATTTCAAATAGTCATCGCTTAGTTTTTCGATGAAATTCTGGCCGCGGGCGGATGGCGCGGTGTTGGCGATCTTGTAAGCAAGATAACCCGTGCCGTCATCATCCACGAAGAGATTGAAATCCCCCAGCTCAGTCGGGTGATGGGTAGTTTGAAAATCCAGGTCCACTACCGTGAATGGCCCGGTCGGAACAGTGGCGACTGCCACGACGTAATTCCCCTGGGCGAAAGACTGCCTCACGGGTCGCCAGTTGTAGAATAGAACGTATTTGCGCGTCTTGGCGTTGTAGATGACGTGCGGCCGATAGCGATAGGTCTTCTCCTTCCAGCCGGGCAACTGCTCCTTGGGAATGATTTCTCCTTCGAACTTCCAATCCATCAAGTTCGAGGAACTGTAACAAACGAAATAGTTCTGGGCATCGTTGATGCCATCGGTGTTCCGATAATTGTCACCGTAGAGGTAGTAACGATCTCCGAAGCGGATCAATCGGCCCGCATGCGCGTCCAGAATTTGCCCGCGGATGTCGGTGCGAGGAAAATTATTGCGGATGGTAATGGTTTGCTGTGCGCACGCCGGACTGATACAGGCAATGGTTACGGCTAACAGTAAAACGAACTGGATTCTCATTTGGAAGGGTAGTTAAGCGGTGCGTTCCAAAAGTTTCACGATGAAATGTCATCCGTCCTCTTGGCTCGGTTCGGGCCTCGGAGTCAAGGTTGCGGAACGGGAATCGCGCTGGGCCGGTAAAAAAAGACCCATTGCCCGCCGGTGGCGGCCACTCCGGAGGAGCCCAGATCCACCGTGCCGCGCGCGTTGGCGATGTTGAATCGCAACCACTCCACGTGGCCGTCTTCGAAAAGGAAGTTTCCGCCTTCCGGCACTCCTCCCGTGCCCGCGTGGTTCGCGGTCTTGTAAGAGACGCCATTGTCCGCTTTCGTCCAAGTCACCGAACCATTGTTGGCGGCGAGGAACCAGGAGCCAACGCCTTGAAGCTTGTCGCCCATGACGGGGGCTTGGCGATACGTCCCGCCGAGTTTTTTGCGGTAATGCCACTCGCCGAGTCCGGCCGAGTTGTAGTTCCAGGTCGTACCGGTTCGCGGTCGGCCAGGAATGTAAATGTAACCAAGCAGATTCGGGGGCGAATTGGCCGCCTCGAACGCGCGGTGGCGATCATCCGTCGGACAATAAATCACATCGTTGCGACTGCGTTCTGCGCCGGCGGCACCGGGGCGGTTCGGATAAAGGTAGGCGGCGAAAAAATTGGTGGCTGACAAAGTGATATAGCTCAAGTCCTGGCCTGTGGTGTTGTCGAGGAAAGATTCGTCATTGTCGCCGGCATACATGGTGTTGGCGATTCCCCATTGTTTCAGATTGCTCGCACATTGAATGCGGACGGCCTTGGCTTTGGCCTTGCTGAGCGCGGGCAGGAGCATGGCCGCAAGAATGGCGATGATGGCAATCACCACCAGGAGTTCGATGAGTGTGAATCCCTTGGGGGGAGCAATCGGACCGCGGCCAGCGAGGCGTCGCGTCTTTGGATGGATGATGGTCATGATTCAGAATCTAATAAAGCTGAACGGGCGGCAGTCAGGGCGCGCGCAGTCGGAAGAATTCTGCCGGCTGTTGACCGCTGACGTTGATGCTGTTCGTGCCGCTGGTGGTAGTTACGGGATTGGTAACAGTCACCCAAGGGCCTGCACTGACGTTGGGGGCGGATTCCAGCGCGAAGTTCAGAATGGAAACTGGCCAAGTCAGGATCACCGAGCTGCCGCCGCTGCCGGTAATGGACAACGTCGGCGGGCTGCCGGCAGGCAACTCGTACTTGCCGGCGAGATAAAAATTCAGATTGGCGGTATCGGTGGCCGAGAGCGCGGAACCAAACACGAGCAACTCCGCCACGTCGCCGCGCAGCGTAGTCGCTTGATCCGTCCAGCGGTGTCCGATCCAGAGTTCGCCCCCGTTGTCCTGAACAGGTGAGGTTTGATTGGCCACGCCATTGGTCAAGCCATTCAAGAAGGCAGCCATGTTGGTGCTGAGCGTGCCGCCCGCCACGGTCATTTGGATTAGAGCCGGCGTGTTGGTGGGCGGCGCTTTCACGCCTTGGAGCAAGGAAAACGTGTTGCCATTACCCCGCTGGAGACGCGGCAGCCCGTTGCCATTGTTCAGATAAAAGTCAAAGGGCGCGGGGATGTTGATGGCGGTCTTGCCGGCAATACCGCGGAAGCCGTTGTAATCGATGAAGCTGGCCACCGCCAGAATGGTGAAATCTCCGTCCAAGGTGAGGCTGGGAGAATTCGCGCACGTCATCACGTTGGTCGTGAAATCAACCCCATCAAACCCAAACCGCACCGCCGGGTGTCCGTTGAAACTGTTGCTCTGGTAGTAGGGAGCAAAGTCCGCAAAGTTGAATAGTGGCGCCGCATGGTTGCCATTGCCCGATTGATCATTCCACGCGCTGACGCGATTTGAATCGCCGAGGGTGATTCCCGCGTCCGCCCGCAACCAGAGTGCAGGCACCGGGTAGATCCCAAGCGGTATCTGCACCGGAGTGACGGTATTATTGAACAGGTCTTTGGTGTTCTGAATCGTAAGCGAATAATTTCCACCATTGGTCAGTCCGGTTGTGGCGAGCACGACCTGCTTCGTGCTTTCGCCAAACCCGGCGGCAGTGACGGTGGCCCCATTGTTCAAGGTGTAATTGCTGGCGTTGGTGGCCGTGGCAGGATCCATCGGTTCGGAATAAACCACCACCAGCGAATCCGGCTGCCAGATCTTGCGCCCGGCGGAAACCACGCTGGGCAGCACATTGTCCGGCAAGACAGTTAACGTCGCCGTATCGCTGAACTGACTGGAAGCGTTCACGGTGACTTGCACCCGATAAGAGGAATTATCATCGGCCAAAGTCAGAGTTGGGGTCGTGTAGAAAAAGTTGGTGGCATTGGGCAGGTTTGTTCCAAACCGCTGCCATTGGTAGGAAATATTCGGCGAATTGGCGGTGACGTTCACCACGAAGGTGGCCGTCTCGCCCTGCAACTTGACCGCGCTCGCCGGTTGTTGATTGAACACCAGCGACACAATCGTCAGCCCGTACTTGGCGCCGAGTTCCTCACTGATGGCGATTCGTTCCGAGTCGGTGATCGCCCCGCGAATAAACAGCACTTCCGCCACGTCGCCGTTCAGTTTGGTGCCCAGATCAGGAAAGCGCGCGCCGATGTTCACCTGGCTGTCAAAATCATCCAGGCCGGCCCCCGCGAAGGTGGCGGCATTGAACGCCCCGTTGAAATAGACCGAGAGATTCGTTCCGCGGCTGACGAGCGAGGCGAGGAACGGAGTGTTGGCCGTGACACTCGTGGTGCTTTGGACATTGTTATTTCCCTGGCCGTTGCCGCGAAAAACGTGCAGGCGATTGTTATCGTTGCGAATCCGACTGTCGAACGGCGCGGGATTGTTGTTGGTGGTCCGCGAATAAGGCAGCGTGTTATTGATTCCCAGCACCGGCACCTTCATGACCGTGAAGAAAGCAAAGTCTCCGCCCCGGACTTTCAACGTGGGCGAGGTGGGAACTGACAAAAAGTTTGTGAAGCCAGCAGTGCCCGTGAATCGAAGCACTGGTTTGCCGTTGATTTCACCATCTACCCAAACCGGTTGATAATTGGGGTCGATTTGCGCTGCGTGGTTTCCGGCGGGAGAACGGTCGGCCCACGCGCTGACATGGCCGCTCAAACTGGTGGTCACGCCCGCATCGGCGGCAAACCAGAAGGACAACTCCGGTTCAACGGGCACGGTGGTATTCGGAATGGCGCGCCCATCCGAGGCCGCCGCCACGCTGCTCGCGACCAACGTGTAAGTGGCGTTGGTGAGTGGCGTCGTCTGAAAAACCACCCGATTGGCATAACCGTCCGGGATCGTCACGCTCACAATCGCGGCACTGTTGGTGCCGCTGGTTTGGATGGCGTAGTGCGCCAGATTCGTTGCCGTGACCGGCGTGACGGTTTCGGAGAAGAACACTGTTACCTGGTTGCTGGAGTAATTCCGGGTCGCGGCGACCAAAGCCGGCGGAACATTGGTGTCAATGAACCGCACTTTGCTCAGCCCGACGAGATTGTCGGCGCCCAATGTGAATTGATTGGTAATCACGTTGATGCGGACATAGCGGGCTGAAATCCCGCCCAGGCTGATGGTCTGGCCGAAACTCGTTTGCAAACCGGGCGCGGCGGCGAATGCAACGTTGGCCAGATTGGTGGTGAAGTTGATCCCGTCCGTGGAGGTCAAGATGTCTGCTGCGGCGACACCCCGACGCCGGAGCACGTTCACGCCGCTGTTCTCCTCGTTGTAGTTCCAGACCTTCAGGGCGGCCACGGGCCGGATCGCGCCAAGATCAAACGTCACAAAGTTCGTCGAAACATTGCCCGCCGCGCTCAGCCACATGGCCCCGATGGGTTGTTGCACATGGGCATCGCCGTACAATCCGACCTCCGCGACCAGATAATTGGCCGACCGCCCGGCGTTGAACTGGGAGGAAGCCGCGTTGATGGTCACATTGGTCACAAAAGACGCCTGCGCGGTGGAAAAAGTCACCAAACTCAACACCGTCGTGGCGAGCAACTGGATTTGTTTCGTTTTCATGATGGTTGATTGAATTCGGGCGGCCGGAGGGCGCGTTGATCGTTGGTCGTTTTGTTTAATGCTGCGAATAATTTCGCGCGAACTGACTCCGGCGGTGGCCGAGCCAGGCGACGAGGCCCAACCCCATCAACGCACCGGCGGCCGGTTCGGGGATGACGGTAACCACGAGATTGTCAATGGACGCGTCACCTTGATTCGAACTCCAGTTGAACAAGGCCGGGCCGCCGTTCCAGGTGAAGGTAGCTGTCGTGCCCGCGCCCAGTGGGTCCAGATCCAGCGACATTCCGTTGATATACGCCGCCAACGTGGCTGAGGTGCCGAGGTTGAAATTTGCCGTGGTCAATTCGAAGCGGGCATGTTGCAGATCCACCGTTGGATCGCCCACAATGCTCCAGGCGCCGCCGGTAAAGTTGTTCCCACTCCACGGTACGGCCCCGAATTTCATCGTGGTGGTGCCGTTCTTGCGCAGCAGCATGGCAATCTCCGGACTCTGCCCGCCATTTTGCGCTTCCACCATGGTGAATGCGCCCAGCGTATTGGTCGCGTCCATGCCGAACACAAAAGAAATCCACTCCGTCGTGCCGCCGGTCAGAGGCGCGGTGAAATCGTATTCGATGATCATGCCCCCGGCGGCGGACACCGCTGCGCTGGTGGCCCAGTCGAAATTCACTTCTGCCTGGCCGAAACGCAGACGGCCGCGGCTGCCATCCACGTAATGTTGGTTGGCGTTGTTCTTGGTCAGTTGCACGTCGTAGGTTTGGACCAGCGTGCCGCCCAGCGCATTGTTGTTCGCGCCCCAATCCGAGAACCCACCGTTGGCGGGCGCGTCCGGATAGCCCGTCGTGCGGCTGAAATCATCCGACATTAAAGCGAGTTGCGCATTGCCACTCGCGGTCGCGAACACGAAGAGGCTGAATCCGGTCATCGCGGCGAGTTGGGTTGGGGAGGTTTTCATATGAACTGATCTGAGGTTTGGGGTGTCTGGTTTGTCACCGCTTCCGGTGCCGCCGGCTGCGGCCGTGGAAATTTGGTGTATCGAACTTTGGCACTAAGGCCGTTTGGCGGCAATGGACGCGCTGGCCTGTTTTGTGCATTTTTTGGCCCACCTGTTGCCAGCCTGCGGCAACCTGTTAATCTGCGCCGCACCATGCCCGCAAGCGCAACGAAAACTTACTTCCGCTATTTTCCCGTTGCCCAACGGGACCGCGATTGGGGCTTGTATGTCACCACCGCCGGAGAATCGCGAATTGCGCCCGGCTCGAATTACCCGCCCACGGCGCATCCCGGGAGCTATGATTTTCTCACGGTGCAAGGGCGCCGCTTGGATGAGTTTCAACTCATTTACATTTCCGCCGGACAAGGATGGTTCAAATCCGATGCCACCGGACGCGTGTTGATCGAGGCGGGAAATGTGATGCTTTTATTTCCCGGGGTATGGCACACGTATGCGCCCGCCGATACCACGGGCTGGAACGAGCACTGGCTCGGATTCAACGGTGAAACGGCCCGGCGCCTCGTCGTGAACGGGTTCTTTGGTCCGCAAAACCCCGTGTTGCCGGCGGGCCAGGAGCGCCGGGTGCTGGCGCTCTTCAACGATGCCTTGGAAGCGGTGCGCAACAACCAACCCGCCCTCCAGCAGATTCTCGCCAGCAGCGTCACCAGCCTCCTTGCCCTGATCTACTCCTTTCAGCAGTCCCGCCTCGCGGGCGATGACCCCGGACTCAAAGCGATTCAGGAAGCCGTCTCCCGAATGCGCCGGGCTCCTGAAGCCGAGTTGAACATGGAACTTCTGGCGCGCGAACTTAAGGTTGGATATCGCTGGTTTCGCCGCGCCTTCACCCATCACACAGGGCTGAGTCCCCATCAATACTTCCTCGACGTCCGACTCGCGCGAGCGCGCGAACTTCTCCTGCAAACCACCTTGCCAACGAAGGAAATCGCCGCCCGCGTTGGTTTTGCCGATGAGCATTATTTTTGTCGCTTGTTCCACAAAAAGATCGGCGCCTCCCCCGGCTTGTGGCGCGAGCGGGCCCGGAGAGGGAAACGATCCTAGACTCTTTTCCTGACGTATGAATCCATTCCTTGGGGTCTTCTTTCACTGGCTCGGCGGCCTCGCCTCCGGGAGTTTTTACGTTCCCTACAAGGGCGTGAAGAAATGGTCCTGGGAGACCTATTGGCTCGTGGGCGGATTCTTCTCGTGGATCATTTGTCCGGTGGTGCTCGCCACGCTGTTGACCACGGATCCGTTGGGCGTCATCGGGCAGCAGTCCTGGAGCACGTTATGGTGGACCTATTTCTTTGGGGCTCTGTGGGGATTCGGTGGTTTGACGTTCGGGTTGACGATGCGTTATTTGGGAATGTCGCTCGGCATGGGCGTGGCGTTGGGTTATTGCGCGGCATTCGGCACTTTGCTGCCCCCCATTTTCAAGCTGTTTATCCCAACGATCCCGGTCCACGAAACGATTATTGAAATCGCGGCCACCACCCCCGGGAGAATCACCTTGCTCGGGGTATTCGTCTGTCTGGCGGGCATCGCGGTGGCGGCGTACGCGGGCTTGACGAAGGAACGTGAAATGCCAGAAGCCGAGAAGAAGAGGGCGATTGCCGAATTCAATTTTGCCAAAGGCATCCTCGTCGCCACTTTCTCGGGCATCATGAGCGCGTGTTTTTCCTTCGCTTTGACGGCGGGAACTCCCATCGGCGAAGCGTCGCACGCCGCCGGCACCAGTGAACTGTGGACTGGGTTGCCGAAATTGATTGTCGTGTTGCTTGGCGGTTTCACCACCAACTTCCTCTGGTGTGTGCTGCTGAATGTCAGAAACCGCACCGGCTATCAGTATCTCGCGTCGCACGTCCGCCCGGAACACGCCGGCCTCACGGCCACCAATCCCGAAGCGGCGCAACATGGTGATGCTGCTTCAGACCTGCTGAGCGAAGCGGCGACCGATCACAGGGCCAAGGTCGATGCCGATAGCCGGCGGGTGCCCATCGTGACCAATTATCTTTTTTCCGCTCTGGCGGGGACCATATGGTACTTTCAATTCTTTTTCTACACCATGGGCGAAACGGGGTGTGATTAAAAGTGGGTGGCGGAAGAGGGAGGAATTGTTGAAGAATGAAAT
>CAYXQJ010000050.1:0-19886 GCA_964467455.1 uncultured Hyphomicrobiales bacterium
ATCCCTCACCCCGGGCCCTTGGGCCCCACCTATTACTTGACCCCCCCCCCCGGCGCCTCCGGCGCCACCCCTCTCGAGTTCGAGAGGGGTAAGAGACGTTCCCCCTCTCAAACTTGAGAGGGGGCTAGGGGGTGAGGTACTTTGATCGTCGAGGGGGCTAGGGGGTGAGGTAAGAAGAGTAGCGAATTGCTCGCTAACATGCACCCTCCCCGCCTCCCCCGTGCTCTCCATCCGGCTCGCCACATTCACGGCATCGCCCCACACGTCCCATGCCGTGCGTGAAGAGCCGACAACACCACCGATGACCGGTCCGCAGTGGAGGCCAATGCGGAAAGAGATGCCGTGCTCTTCGAATGGCTTCATCACGTTGACGATCTCGAGGGCAGCCAGTGCGATGGCACCATGATGCCCCCTAAGAGGATCAGGTGCATTGCCGACAGCGAGATAGGCGTCGCCGATCGTTTTGATCTTCGTTAGACCGTGACGTGCGATCACATCATCACAGCGCAAGAAGATGTCGTTCAAGATCGTGATGAGGGAAGGGGGCGAGAGTTTCGATGCTAAGCCCGTGAAATTCACGAGATCAAGGAAGAGCACCGAGACGTCGTCGTAGGCATCAACGATCGGTGAATCGCCGCGGATCATACGGTCGGCAATGGTCTTTGGCAGCATGTTATAAAGCAACGTCTTCTGCTTCTCTAACATGATCTGCTCTTCACGCATTCGCTGTCGCACATCGAGCATCTTGGCTCGTTGCACTTGATGCTCAGAACGGATCGCATCTTCCAGGTCGAGATAGGCCTCGGTGTGGGTTTGATATGCAGCAACATCGTCGACGTCGAGAGCAAGCTTGCGGAGTTGACGATGGATCTTGGTCTGTGCTTCACGATGTCGGTGTTCGAGAGCCAGCTCAAGCACGGTGAGCAATCGTGGTCGTGCTTCGTCGGGTTTGATCAATGCTCGCGACACTTCGAACGACACACGTTGTTCGGGATCGATAAAAGGCGTCTGTTCAAGCTCGCGAAGGATCTCATTGGCACGTTGGTGGTCGTTCATCGACAACGCCGCCTCCAGCACATTCAGCAGACACGACGATAGTCCGATCGGATCGTCGATCGTTCTGGCAAGAGCAAGTCCGCGTTCCAACTCTTCGACGCCGGCATGAACGTCACCCATCATCTTCAATGCGATGCCGATGTTTTGATGCGCCGTAGCTTGTGCCGGAATGTTGCCAATGTCTTCGGCAATATGGAGCGCTCGTCGAGCGAGCTCTTCGGATCGGCGCAGCTCACCCAACTGCCGCAGAGCGATGCCGGCATTGCCACAGGCCGACATCAGGCCAAACTGATCATTGGTCTGTTCGAAAGCATCAATGGCCTTCATGGCATGTTCAAGCGCAAGGTGGATCTCACCCGCGGCACGATAGAGCGCGCCAACATTGAGGTGCGTCATTCCCAGGCCATGGTGATCACCGACACTCTCGCGATAGCCGATGTTCTCCAGATGCAGTGATAGCGCCCGTTCAAGTTGTCCCATGCGTTTATGGGCGATCGCCATGTTGCCACGAATGCGTGCGATGGACGGCTGATCATCGATCGCTTTCGCAACCTCAAGCGCCTGCCCATAGGCCTGCAGCGCCTGATCGTAGTCCGGCACGTCAAGAGCGGCAACACCAATGCCGATCAACGCTGAGAGCACTCCATGGTCATCATCGATCGAACGAAAGAGGTCTAGGGCGATCTCGAACTGTCGCAGACTCTCGTGATTCTGTCCTCTACCTGCGGATACACGACCGGCATACACAGCGATGCCGGCTTGCAACGCAGAACGTTCTTCACCTGCCACACGCTCAACGTACTGGTGCAACTGTCCTACGGCATGTTCCAGATCGTTGAGTCGACCAAGCCTAAGCGCCTGGTCGGCACGCTCGATCACCTCGGCAAGACCATCAACCGACCACGCGACTCCCCTCTTCACGCAGACTCCGGCCAGTAGGTGGTCATGCGACCTCGTTCATCGCACATCGGTCGTTTGCACAATCGTGGGAGTGACATGGCGGCAAAGTACAGAATCCACCGCTATGGTCGATGCACAAAGGCCCTTACAACAACGCCATTCTTGGTGATCATGCGGACGCTAAGGAGCCCAACAGGTACGTCCCGAAGATCGAGGCGGACGCCGTTGAGCATCGAGCTGACATCGGCTGTTTGAGCATAGACTATCCTGCCCTGCACGTCCACGAGTTCGAGGCGAGCCGAAGGTGCACCACGGAGGTCTGCATGCACAAACAGTTCATCGGTCGCAGGATTTGGCTGAAGGGCGATCGTGCCGACGGCGACATCGTCCTCGTCAACATGCGTGAAGACGACCGTTGGATCCACATTGATCGCGATCGCCGTCTCGATGATCGTCCGTTCCTGACCATACGACAACTCAGGAAGGACGAGTGCCCCACCATCTTCTTCCACGGCATTGCACGTTCTGCGCAATCCTCCGCTACGTCCCTCGCCCAGATCACGGTCCATAATGATGCGTATCCCATTGTTGTACCGGATACAACCATTGAGGAATACCCACGTGCCCCCTACCCTGCCTTGTGGCGTGTATCGTCCAAGTTCGATGAGAAGGGGCGAGCGGTCCATCGCATCCAGGATCCACGAAATATCGGGTGCACCATTCGTTCCTGTCTCGTTTACCGCAGTATGTCCCAACGCACCACCCGTAATTGTTGGCGCTGTAATACTGGAACTTTGAAAACGAATGCGAATTGGCTGACGCACGTGGTCGATGTAGATCAGACTTCCCTGCAGTACGTTCTTGCGATCGGTTCCCAGTGAGGTACGTTTCATCTGATGGGTCAGCGAGTCGATGCGGAGCAATGGATCATCGGGGAGGTCGATCGAATCAGATGATCTATCGAGAATGTCAAAGATGTCGCTCATGATCACCTGCGGTCCACTCCCATAGCTTGATAACGAATCACCCCACGATGGGAAGGTGAGATCACGTGTGATATCGGTGATCTCACTCTTAAGCCAGTTCACTGAAGAGTCGACAACGATCGGCTTACCAACGGTCCACTGCGGCCATGGAATGGCCGTCGTCGGTGCACGCCATGTTTCTGTTCCATCTGTCGGCGCTGCATCCTTGGTGGAGTCGAGGAGATCAGAGAGCGTATAGTCGTGATCAAAGCGTCGCTTCGGCGTTCCGTCGCCGATGCTGTCAGCATACCAGATCTGCATCGGGAACGTTGACGTGGGTTTCGGGTCTGACAGATATCCATCGTGCACAGGTACGGTGACTGTTGAGCCGATGGTCGCGCCGAGTGGCACATTTACAATAGGCTTCGACAACTGTTCAGAGATCACCGTTGAGAACCGCAGTGGTTTCAACGAATCATTATCGATGCTCTCGTCTACGGCTACACGCGGGCCGGTGAAGAACCCTTTTACACCGCGCCACAACCGCTCCAACCCGCCCCTTCCTTTGCGATGGACTGTGGAGTCGTACGATTCCGAACACACGAAGAAGGGAACCGAAATGTTCATGTTACCGGATCTGTCTTTGTACGGATCAAAATAGGGTTCACCTGTTGGGAGGTTCTGCCACGTGCAGGCCGACTCTGCAGTACCACCTAGCGAATCTTGATCGCGGTCATCCTTATACCAGAACTCCTTCGATGTGCCGGTCTCATACGCTCCGCTGATCACAATAGCATGACGTCCCTGCACTGTCGAACCGGAGTTTGCAGAATCACGGTGGTATTCAAAGAACATCTCAACATCTTCAGAGTCTTTTACTTCTTGTTTGAGGAAGTCCCATGTAGGATACCCACCACTGCCGCGGTTCACAGCAGTTGAGACGTAGTCATCTTGGCTTTCAACGTCGGCCACATGACCTCTACCCTGAAACTTGACCGAGATCGGTAGATCGTACGTGTTGATGTACTCAAGTTTTCCAAGAAGGAAGTCTTCGCTCCACACTCCTTCCAGATCGTAACGCCGCATCGCATTGGAGAGCGCTTTTAGCTTCTCTCGATGATGCAGACCGGAGTTGATCGCGGGGAAGGTCTTCTCAAGCCACTCCATGCTATTGGCTGCAGCAGTTGGCCCGCAGGCGTTTTTGTCACCTGCATACTCCGGGAAATTGTCCGGATTAAACCACGATGCATTGAGATCCATGTTCGGCATTGAGCAGCCGATGTACATGCCATCACGCGGCGTTGATCCTGCAGGGGGCGAGGTTGCTGTATTGACCGGAATGGATGTTGGCGGTGAGCTATCTTCCACTCCCCCTTTCACGATAGTGAGTGGACGATACGGCAGGGTCGTATAGCCCTTGAGCACCGTATCCGTGGTGATACTTGTGTCGGCCAGATCGAACACGACATTAAGAGAGTCCGGCGTCGTGCTTCCGATCACAGAGGAGAGATCGATGCGAAGATCTTGTGCCAGTGTGTCTGTCGTTGGCGGTATCGGACGATTGCGTACCAGCCAGTACCACGTACCGGCACTTGTAAGAAAGCGTAGATTGAGATATCGCCATACAACGCTTGCCGCCATACGATACCTGAACACCGCCCACGTCGTTGCATCATACACCTGCGGCGCTAGTAGTCGCTGCCAATACAACGACGCCAACATCAGCGTGGGAAGGACGGTAAGGGGCTGCGTGATCGTGTTATTCGCCGGGCTGATCTCGTCAGCGAACGTGACCGTTGCCGTCACGTCGTATTGTCCGGCTACGAGAGGACGCCAGAGCAGCTGTGCCACAAGCAGTGCTTGTGTGTACTCTTTGAGAATCGTCCCCTGCAGTGTTGTAGAGTATACAGTCTGCCCGGTGCTGCGAAGCACGATCTGCAGCGCAACCAAATAGGTCAAAGCGGGCAGTCGGTTTTCATTTGCAACAAGGACGGCCAGCTGCGTCATAGCCAGCGCACGAGTTGGACCGTAGGGGAACCGCACCTCTATCGGTCGAAGATCTGTTGCCATCCCCCGATGGCTTAGCGTGAATAAGGTTAGCGCAACCAAGACCAAGAAACGAACTGTCTTCATATCCGTGCCCTCCAAAGCGGACGGTGGTGCTGCGCGGTGAACATACGGAAATCACTCCTATAGTGCATCCTTCGGCACCCAGATCCAACCGTCGTCATACGTACCGTCGGGTGGGTGCACCAGCAGCTCTGGCTGGACATGAAACTGATAAGCCACGACGGCACAGTAGGCGGCATCGACAAGGTCCACGGAGGTCTCGGCAAGTGGCAGACGCTGTATATGCTGGATCGCCCCCTGACTCTCCCTGGCTACCGTCGGATAGGCCTCGATGATGGTGATTGTGCGCGCACCATGACGCCCCTCCCACACCCCGGCACGGACCATCTGCGGTGTCTGTCCCAGGCGGACGTGCATGGCCTTGGTGGCCTGACTGCCGATCATGTCCTTGATGGGTGATTTGGACGATACAGATATGGAAGCTCGGCACTGGTGTCGGAGATCGATTCGATCCGCTCACCTCGCAACAATGCCTTGAACTCCGTTGAGAAGTCTAACGCTGCATCGATGGCCACAACAAGATGTGTACAAGTGCGCAGTGCGTCTTCGGCACCGGAGCCGCGACAGATCTCTGTCCAGAAGTTAGTGTCCGATGGGTCGGTAGTACGAAAGCGTTGTGCAAGACCGTCGCGACCGTTCTTGTCGATCATACCGATAACGTCACCACCGGCATTGAGCACGACAATGGCATCGCGGCTCTTGCTGTTGTGGTCACTGTGCCAGCCCCCTACATCCCAACCGAGATAACAGGTCATTGTCCGTCAACGAACGATGACGCGAGATAGACGTTGTTCACCACTGCTCGCAACAAGGTGATAAACGCCGGGAGGAAGTTCGGGACCATCTGCAGTTCCGTCAGCGTGCGTTACGGTGCGGTGGATGAGTTGTCCGTCGATCGCATGGATGGCGATCTGCCACTGCATGCCGGCAGGTGCACGTATGGTCCAGTGATCTGTGATCGGATGCGGCGCGATCACTAGTGCTTCGTTTGACACCGGATCCTCGTCAACACTCGTCGGCATATCGGCAACTCGTGCACGGATGCGCGTTGCTGCATCGGCATAATACTGCGTAAGGGCACTTCCCCCGGATGCAAGACGCTGCGTACGCTCTGCCGGCGACATCATCACGAAGGCCGCGGTATAGCGCAGTGTGTCGCCTGGGGCGAAGACTTCGATCTGACTCATCGCATACAATGCACTCACCTCGCCAGCACCAAGTTCGGAGAAGTACATGCCGCTCGTCATAGACTGATAACGCTCACGATGTTGCGTGACGGTGATGAACGCGGGTCCATCAACCAAGGCATTAACACGGCTCTCAAGGGGCGATGCAAGTACCACAAATCCGATCTCTCCGGTCTTGGAATCATCATTATCACGAGCGATGTAATACACTGTCTGCGGATCGATGACCAGTGGATGATGATGATCTCCTGCGGCGGCCATCTGTGAATTACTCGGATCGCCGACATCGGGATCGATCACCCAGGCGGGGACGAAAGCGAAGATCGTATCGGAGCCGGTGTTGATGAACTCGAACCGACGGATGATGATATCGGCCATCGCTTCATCATCCATGGCATATGTCCACTCGCGAATCTCTAGATCAGAGAGCCCAGGGATCCGACGTCGATTTGCGCCTTGATAGCGGGTAGTATCGCCAAGATGATACCGACTTGACAACACCTCGATACTACCATTGATCGCTCGCTGCAGCTGATACTTGTCGGCAAGATCAGCCCGCACTTGACGCCCATTCGATAGCTCGCCCGGAATAGCACATCCCATTCCGGACGCGACATCATACGTCCCCAGCACCCGCGGCTCTAACTCTCCGTCTATTCGTACCCAACCTCCAAGCCACATCCCGCTGGCAAACAGGTATTGCCAGCCGTTGGTGCGCGGGTAGAGCAAGCCGCCTTTATTCTTGGCAACGTCAAAGCCGCAGATCCCATAGTTGGACTGGACTATGTTGACACGGCCCAAGGTCGTCCACTCCAGATCGAACACCGGCGTTTGCGATATCGCATGAACGGACACTCCGATCATGAACAGGGTGATGAGGCACAATTTCTTCATTGCCGAATATAGCACCTGGCACATGGTACTTGGCACCTGCCACTTGATTATCTTGCTCCATGCGCCCCCTACCGGAGATCTTGTCGGACATATCGAAAGCGATGAAGCGCTCCGATATCTCCACGCTACAGAGTCTGGCGGCCGAGGCTGATACATGGGATACGGATGCGGCTCGTGCTGCCGCCTGTAATGCCCGTGGAGCAGCTTTGATGGAAGGGGGCGATATGGAGCGGTCGCTAGCTGAGTATCGAAGAGCTATTGAATTGTTCGAGATCGTTGGTGACGTCATGAGCCGGGGCTATGTATTGAGTAACATGGCCACGATCCTACATAAGAAGGGTGACATCGACGCGTCGCAACGTGCGTTGAATGAGGCTCTCGACATCGCGCTGACCCACAAATCTCTCGCTCTGCAAGCGACGGTCTATGGAAGTCTTGGCGTCTTGTATGGGAGCATCGGCGAGTACGGCAAGGCCATAGAATTCATGCAACGCGGTCTCGACGTCGAAGAACAACTTGGTGATCTGACGTCGATGACTGCTTCTTATGGCAACATCGGAGTTATCTACTACTATCTCGGCGATCTAGTCTCGGCATTGGACTATCATCAACGGGCGTTGGATCTCAGTATCAAGTTCGACATGGCATGGATGACGGCTGTCAGCACTGGGAACATCGGCGGTGCGTATGTTGGACTTGGTGATCACGCCACCGGAGCCGAATACTTTCGTCGTGCGATCCCTCTGCATGAAGCTGTCGGCAATCGTGGGAGTATTGCGCGCGTAACAGGCAACCTTGGCATTGCCCTTCGCGAGAACGGTGAGCTCGAAGAAGCCGTGACTCACTTTCGAACGGCCTACCAACTCGATCGTGATCTTGGGAACACCGACGAGATGTTCTTTGCTGCAGCGAATCTGATCTACACATTCATTCTATGCGGTGATGTTGATGAAGCTCGTACCATCATCGATCAGCTAAATGGACAGTCCCCTACGGACCCACATTCCGTTGCTTTGTATCGTTCTGCCTTGGGACATATGCAGCGTGTCGACGGCGATCTTGATGCCGCTCATCGACTACTCACAGAGGCACTCGACATTGCCAAGGAGATTGGCTCCACCGAGATCACCATGTCCATGCACAAAGATCTTCGCGAGCTTGCCAAGGAACGCAACGACTTTGAAGGATACATAGCCCACAATACGATCTTTCTCCAGCTCACGGAAGAGATCAAGGGGCGTGCAGCTACGTCGCGTGTTGCCAACATGCAGGCTGAACGCGCCATGGCCGCGGAGCGCGAAGAACGTGCGCGAGAACGTGCCGTCCTTTACAGCACGCTTCCCAAACACATCGCCGACCGTGTGGTCCGCGGCGACGACGTCAGCGGCGATCAATATGACCATGCTGCCGTCCTGTTCCTGGACATCGTCGGTTTCACCACACACTCTTCCGAACTTCCCCCATCGGTGATCACCGATCTTCTCGGCACCATCTTCGCGCAGTTCGACGAGATCTGTGCTACACACGGCGTCACAAAGGTGAAGACCATCGGCGATGCCTACCTCTGTTTCAAAGGCGACGGCACGTCGGAAGAGAATGCACGAGGTGTCGCAGAGACGGCGGTGGCGATGCAAAACGTCGCGATACTCTGGCCCACAAGTGGGGGTCTTCCTGGGGGTCTTCGTGGGGGCCTTCGTGAGGGTGCTCCGGTACAGTTCAGAGTAGGTGTGCATATCGGCCCGGTCACGGCAGGTATTATTGGAACGGAACGTCTGCAGTATGACATTTGGGGCGATACGGTGAACATGGCGAGCCGGATGGAGAGCACAGGGGAGCCGGGAAGAATTCACGTCAGTGAGGCGCTTGCTTCGTTCCTCGCTATCGCTCGGAATGACAGCCCCTCTGTTCATCACGTCGAACGTGAACGCGTTATTCCGAGAGGTAGCGAGGTACCATTCCCCATTCCCTATTCCCTATTCCCCAGAGGCGAGATCGAGATCAAAGGCAAAGGCCTCATGAATACCTACTGGCTGGAAGGCCCCCAAACATGAGTCAGCGATCCTATCTTGAGATCAGCGAAGAGATCCTTGCGGCACGTGATGTGCGAGATGCGGAGGCCATGTTGCGCTGCGCTATAGAGCTTGATGAACTCGGCACAACACAGGCACAGGCGTTGGCATCAAGGACGCGCGGATCGGTTGCCTTTCTCCGTGACAACAACACGGACATGGCGCTGGAACTGTTTCAACGAGCACTGAAACTGTTTGAAGATATTGACGACAGTATGGGGATCGCCAAGACACTTCAGAATATCGCCGAAGTGTACGATGATCTAGACCGATTTTCCGATGCACTTGAATACTATCACCGTGCACTCGAACTGTTCAACGAGGTTGGCGACCAACGTGACGTGGCAAGGATCAAGAGGCGCCTCGGTATCGTGATGAAGAATACCGGACACAATGCCGAAGCATATTCACTGTTTCACCAGGCATTGGAGTCATTCCAAGCGTTAGGACTAATGCGAGATACAGCGTTCGTGTTAAATAACATCGGCCTCGTGCACAAGAACAGTGGACGATATCCTGAGGCCCTTGAGCTGCTTACCCAGTCTCTATCGATGTTCGAAGAACTCAAAGATCAAAGTGGGGTGGCACTCTTGACCAGGAATATTGGTGGAGTGTATTACCTGATCAATGACTACGCCACGGCCATCAGGTACCAAGAACAGGCACTTGCCATTTACGAGTCCATCGACGATCAGAGATCCATGGCATCCGCGCTATCGAGTATCGGCAACATCCACATTGTCCAGAACAACCTTGAGCTGGGCCTGAACTACTACCGGCAGTCATTGGCCATCATGGAGAAGTCCGGGGCGCAGCGAGACATTGCCCATCACACCGGGCTGGTCCTCGGTGCACTCGTACGCATGGGGCTCTCCACCGAGGTCGATCAGCTTCTGGCCAAGATGGATACCATGCAGATCACTGAGGTAAGTGATAGAATCTATCGTGAGGCGTCTCGCGCCCAAGTCCAGGAACTCCGCGGTTTGTTCGATGATGCCAAGGCCACGTTGCTGGCTGCACTTCAAATAGCACAAGAACATAAGATCCCCTTTGATGAGGTAGGACTTCATGGTCAACTGCGCGACCTTGCTCTCAAGCAGGGAGATCTGGCCAGCTACGTAGAACACAACAATGCATACCAGCGCATCAATGAGGAGATCAACGGCAAAGAGACGACCACGAGACTCGCCATCCAGGAGGCTGACCGGCGCATCGCTCTCGAGCGTCAGGAACATCAGAAGCACCTTGCCATTCTCCACTCCACCCTGCCCCAACATATCGCTGATCGTGTGGCAAGGGGCGAGGTGGTCAACGATCATCACGACAATGCAGCCGTGATCTTCCTCGATATCGCAGGATTCACGGTGATCTCCGATCAGCTCACATCCACCGAGGTCGTACAACTTCTCGATACCGTCTTCACGGCCCTTGATACCGTCTGCAAGAAACATGACGTTGTGAAGATCAAGACGATCGGTGACTCATACATGGCAGTCGCTTTTCCCAGCGCTGTTCCTCACTCCGTTCGGAATGACAGCGCTGTCACTTCGTTCGTAAGCGAAGAGAGAGAGGTAGTAGAGCGAGCGGCGAACGCAGCCCTTGACATGCTCCACGCAATCGCAGACCTACCTGAAAGCCTACGTGAAACCCTACCCTCCGGCCTACAAGTCCGCATAGGACTTCACGTTGGGGCAGTCACCGCCGGCGTCATCGGCACAGAGCGCATGCAATACGACGTGTGGGGCGATACGGTGAACGTGGCGAGCCGGATGGAGAGCACAGGAGAGCCCGGAAGAATTCACGTCAGCTCGAGCTTCGCTCTCGCACTAAACGGCGAAATGGCGAAAGAGCGAAAGGGCGAAACGGATGTCATTCCGAGCGATAGCGAGGTACCATTCCCCATTCCCTATTCCCTATTCCCCAGAGGAGAGATCGAAGTTAAAGGCAAAGGCCTCATGACCACCTACTGGCTCGAGGGCTGACGCGAGGAACGCTCTACACGATCCTCCCATCCTCCATCTCGATGACACGGTCTGAACGTGACGCGAAGAGTGGGTCGTGCGTGACGACAAGGAGCGTCTGCTGGATATCGGTGGCGAGTCTTCGGAAGATGTCGAAGACGATGTCGGCATTCTTCTTGTCGAGATTGCCGGTGGGCTCGTCGCCCATGATGATCACGGGGTTGTTGATGAGCGCGCGGGCAATGGCTACACGTTGCATCTCGCCCCCTGACAACTGATTGGCGTTCTTCTCGGCCTTGTCAGACATCCCAAGGATCTCGAGCTTTTCCATTGCGTGCTGTCGGATCTCGTGCTCGGAATATTTGCCCAGCTTGAGCGCCGGCAGCATGACGTTCTTGATCACGGAGAAGTCGTTGAGCAGATAATGAAACTGGAAGACGAAGCCGATCTTCTCGCTTCTGACGGCAGCCAACTGACTCTCCCCAAGTCCGCGCATGGATTGACCGTCGATGATGACGTTTCCGGTATAGTCCGTGTCCATTGTCGAGAGCACATACAACAAGGTGCTCTTGCCACATCCCGAACGGCCAATGAGCGAGACGAACTCGCCTTTGTTCACAACGAACGAGACGTCTTTCAGCACGTCCACGGTCACCGGATCGTGAAACTGTTTTCGTATGCCCTGCGCTTCAAGGATCGGAGTACTCATCCTATCGCCCCCTAATGATGAGTACGGGATCGATCTTGCTGGCCTTAAGAGCAGGCAGCCATCCGGCAACGAAGGTGGTCACGATGCTGAAGACCAGGGCGATGACGTAGAAGATGGGATCGTACGACACGGGATACGTGGTCACCGTGGGCAACGCAGCGGTCTTGAACGGAAGATTGTCAATGACCAACGACAACAGAAAGCCCGAGATCATGCCCCCGCCACAGCCCACGATGCCGATGCTCAACGAAATGATGATGAAGACCCACTTCACATCATTGCCAGAGAAGCCGGTGGCTTTGAGAATGGCGATCGCATCCATCTTCTCATAGATCATCATGTTCAAGATGTTGTAAATGCCAAAGCCGGCGACGATCAACAATGTGATGCCCACAGCATAGGAGATCAACGTTCGCACAAAAGAACCCGTTTCGAACTGTGCGTTCGCCGTCTGAATATCCTCAGCAGAAATTCCGAAGAGCGTGCGATACCACTCCGACTTCACCGGAGCACGATCGATATTGTGCAGCTTGACGTTGACGTCGGTGATGTAGGATGCTGTTTCGCCGAGGAGCTTCTGCGCCGTTACGAGCGACGTATAACACAACGTCCGATCGAGATCTGCCAGACCGGTCTGATAAAGTCCAACCACCTTCAATGGAAACCGATCACCCTGCGCCGTGGCTACCTGGACAACGTCGCCGATCTTCACAAACAATTTCTCGGCAAGGGGCTTTCCCAGGATCACGCTGTTCGATACGGTGTTCACGTCGCGAGGATCGCCTTCAACCACATAGTCCGCAAAGAGAAACAGCCGAAGCTCTGCTTCAACATCGATGCCATAGACCACGGCCGTGAGCTCCACCGGACCATCCGTGATGATCACCGGCGTCGTGATCTTCTGTGCATAGCCATACACATCCGGGTCCGCATCCAGCGCTCTGAGTACCTTGTTGATACCATAGATCGCCTTACGGCCACTAACGGGCTTCAACGAACTGATGAAGTGATAGGCACCACGATACTCCTTCACTTTTGAAAGGGGCTGAACAGGATTTGGTACCACCTCCGTATACAAGCGCACATGTGGCGAGCGGTTGGTGACCAGACCGTCGAGCATGATGTTGAGGCCGTCCATGAATCCGAGCAGCGTTACGAACATGGCCACACCAAACGACACGCCCACGGCGGCAACGATCGTCTGACGCAGACGCGCACGAAGCATCGTGGCGGCGATCTCACCGAGTACGATCCTCTTCATGACTACGGCTTTACGAGTTCATCGCTGGTTGTAAGACCGCTGACGATCTCCACCATCTGATAGTCGCGTATACCTTCAACAACCTTCTTCGTGTTGCCATCAGCGAGCTTCACGTGACCATCCTTGGTGACGTAGGAACGCGGAATGATCAACACGTTCTTCTTCGTCTGCAGCACGATGTTGGCTTCTACGGTGAGGTTCGCATAGAGCTGCTGTGGCGGATCAACGAAGACGGCCTCGACCGTGAACGACTTCGTGCGGGCATTCATGCTGGGATGGATCTTGGTGATGGTAGCCCGAAAGACCGTGTCACGGTAGCTATCCATGGTCAGGTAGGCGATCTGTCCAAGACGCAACCGGGCAATGTCGTATTCATCAACCTGCAGTTCAATGATGAACGTACTGTCGGAACCGAGCAATGCGATCGGTGTTTGTGGCGTGATGGTCTCGCCCCTTTTCTTGAAGATCGAGAACACCTTGCCGGTGACTTCTGAGCGCACGAGGAGGTCATCGGAGGCCACGGCCGAGATCTCGCGGTTGAGCTTAGCTTGTTGCGAGGCAAATCGCAGTTGCTTCTCAAGCTGGGCGTATCTGAGGATGGCGTTGATGTGGGCTGTGCGCGAGTTGGCAGCCGCGAGTTCCTTCTGCTCGACGTCGAGCTGGCTGCCGACGCCTTGTTTGAGAAGTCGTTGTTGTCGGAGCGTCATCAGTGAGTCATCAGCACGCTTCAACGCAGCGAACTGAATGGCCGCACGCAGCTCTTCGAGCTTCTCTTCGTTGTTTTTGATCGACGCATAGTCAGAGGCGATGGTCGCATTCTCTCTGTTGAGCGTGGCGACCTGATTGCTCACGATGGCAATGACCTGTCCGGCAGAGACGGAGTCGCCCTCCGATACCAGCACCCGCTCCAGGCTTCCCGACGTCGTGGCAAACACCTGATACTCGTCCTTGCTGACGACCACGCCGGAGGCATAAACGGACTGTGTAATGTTCCTTCGCTCAGGATGGATCGCATCGTTCGGCTCAGAGCACGAGGCCAACGTGCATAGGCACAGCAGAGCAATGACGGCAATGTTCATGGCCTGCAAATTACCGCTCGGCGCGATTGCGCAGCACTTCGAACAACAGCGTGCTCATGAGGAGCATCGAAAAGGCATAGGCGAAGTCTTCGATGGGGATCGTGCCGGCACGGATGGCAAGGTTCTCGGCATCGTTATACCAGACGATGGGCTCGGGGATGGCCGTGCCCGTGAGGAGTCCGTTGACGATGAAGAACGGTATGAGGACGATCAGGTAGACCGGGAAGAACTGCAGCAAGAGATCACGTCGGACAAACCAGGTGACCACAAGGATGGCCGCGGCAAAGAGTCCGTCGACGAACGTATACCACAACCCATGGCCGAGTGTGCTCATCAGTCCGAAGATCACAAACAGTACGGCATACAGTGGCGTCAGAAAACGCTTTGGCAGCGTGAGCGGAAACATCTGACGGATGGACCAATACGTGAAGAGGCAGGCATAGGGAATGCAGATGAAGAAGAGGACCTCTTCGATCGGCATGTCGCCGATCAACAGCGAGCTATGGTACGAGGGGTTGAAGCCCCAGATCCCTTCTGCCGTGAACCACTGATCCCAGATCAGATACGGAATGGCCGACAGAAGGATGGCCGGCAGCGCATAACGCCACTGTTTATAGAATGCGATCTGCGGATGAAAGCTGAATAGGAACGGTACCAGCACCGCACCAAGATCGATCATCAGGTACAGACTCATGACTTCTCGTACTCAGCACGGTAATACTTCATCGGCACCCACAACATCCCGAAGCATTCCCCATCTTCTTTGCCCAAATGTTTGTGGTGCATCTTATGTGCCCGACGGATGGCCCGCAGATAACGATTCTGCGTGTTCGTGAGCACCTTGATACGCTGATGGATGAAGAGGTCGTGTACAAAGAAATAGGCCGCCCCATAGAGGGTCACCCCTGCCGCCAGACTCATAAAAGCCGTCCCGAGACCGAGCGACCACAACCCAAAGCTCGTCATGGCGATGGTGGCGAAGAAGACAAAAAAGATGTCGTTCCGTTCAAAGAAGGAATGTCCACTCTCCTTCGTGTGATGATCTCGATGAAAGATCCACCCCGGACCATGCATGATGTATCGATGCATGAGCCAAGCCACACCTTCCATGGCGATGAACGTGACGACGATGGTTCCGATGATGCTTATCACGACAGTATCTCCTGAATGGCTACCCCGCCTCAGTCCCAAATTTACGGCTTTCGGTGATAGGGGGCGCACTGTCCAACACCAGCCGTGAGCCGGTGGTTCCGACCACGGTTCTTAGAACGTCCACCTCACCGTTGGCACAGGGATGAACCCCTGCTGATATTGCGTGGTGATGCGGTTCGACTGCGGATCGTACGTCTGAATGAAGATGTTCTGATGGTTGGTCACATTCATCAGGTCCATGGCGATCTCCAAGGTCGACCCGGCAAGATCCATCTGATACGAAAGGCGGACGTCGGCGCGGAAGTATGGCGTCTGACGCTGACTATAGGCCTGGTCTTGATCGTAGATGGTGCGTCCTGCAAGCGCCGATGCCGTTGTATCAATGGGTGTGAGATACTTGCCCCCTGACGTGTTCATACGTATACTGATACCGAGAGCGCCGTTGGTGGTGATCGGGAATTGATAACCTGCCAAGGCGTTGACAACGTAGCCGTTGTTGAAGGCCGTATTGCGCTCTACCCCATCCGATCCTGCATAACGCGAGTCAAAGACCGACCCGGTGAGTTTGTAGTAGAGTCCTTCACGTAGGAATCGCTCCAACGTGATCTCAACGCCGACGTTGTTGCCCGTGCCGTTGTTGAACAGGTCAGCACGCGGGTCGGGAAAGAACTCCGCTCCGGCGTTCAATGCCGAATAACTCGACGGTGTGCGCTCTACCGGCGCATTCGAAAGCCACTGCGCATAACCTTCAATGCGAAGACGTGTGTGCTCAACAAGGAACCAGTCCCATTCGGCTACAAGATGTTGACTGCCGGTGAATCCCAATGTACGGTTGGGATACGAAACGCTACCGATGCTATCAGTCACCTGGACGTTGTAGACATAGAGGTTCTGCGTTTGACTGTGTGTGCCGTAGCCCACACGAACCGACATCATCGGCGTCAACATCCACGTTGCACCAAGACGTGGCTCTAGTGCGAAAGCATCACCAAGTGAATAGTGCATGGTGTTGATGCCTGCATTGATGGTCACCGTATTCGTCAGACGCCAACTGCCCTGTGCATAGGCCTGCACTAACAACGCTGTACCATTCACATCAACCGGCGTGTATTCCGTGGCAAGCCCCTTATCCAAGACACTGTAGAGATCGTACGATGTACCGTCGATCAAATACCCTGCCGACAACACCACCGATGGCGACACACGATGTCGCAGATATCCGGTCGTTGACCATCGCAACGTACTGAAGTCATTCACTTCATCATTGTAGGGGGCGCGTGTTACGGGATCAAGAGAATCGCCGGAATAGTGTTCATTGGTAGCCGTACCGCCAACCAGCACGCGCATGTACGTGTCTTGTCCGAGCGTCTGCTCATAGAACAGGCCCGTCCACGCCGTGGCATAGTCCACGTTGATGTTGCGATCGGGTTCGGCATAGGCGTTGAGTCGCTGCGTGTCAACGTCGTCACCGATGAAGTCGATCTCGCTCTTACCTGCCGTTCCAAACAGCGTCAGCCGTCCATTGCCGAGTTGGGTACTCACGTTGAAGTTGAGATCCTGATAGATCGGGATCGCCGAGCCGACGCCGACGTCGAGACCCATCCAGGCGAAGGCCGCCAGCGTAGAGTATCGGTAGTTGACGAGGAAGGAACTCCCCTCCCACATCGGACCTTCGATGCCGCCTTCAAAACCGCTGAAGCTAACTTGACCGACGAACTCATACTGTTCGTCGTTGCCGCGTCGGGACCGCAGATCGAACACACCGGAGAGCGCATTTCCATACGTTGCCGGAAAAGCACCGGCAAGAAAGTCCGACTTCTCCAGCACGTTGTTATTGAGCATGTTCACCACGCCCCCTGCCGACGTCAAAGCCCCATAATGACTTGGGTTCGGGATGTTCATCCCTTCCATGCGATAGAGCATGCCAAGGGGCGAGTTGCCGCGAACCACGATATCATTGCGGGCATCGTTAGCGCCCAAGACGCCGGCATAGTTCTGCACCATGCGTGCGGGGTCGCCGATCGAGCCGGGATAGCGCCGCGTCTCTTCCGGACGGAACGTATGTCCACTTACCGACACGAACTCCGCATTCGTCTCGGCATCATCATTCGACCGATCATCCATCACGGACACTTCACGCGCCGTGACGTACGATGTCGTCAGTGCCGAGGTAAGCACCACTTCCTTCCCCGACGTCACCTGCAGTGCATCGATCACCAATGGTTCATAGCCGACCAACGTGATCACCAGTCGATAATATCCCACAGGCACAGGGGGCAGACGGTACGTACCATTCCGCTGTGTCACGGCACCGGCTACCACCGAGTCGTTTCGCTGCAGACGGACCGTCGCCCCGGCCACGGGTGCTTCGGAGACGGCATCGCGCACCGTCCCGCGCACGGTCTGCTGGGCAGAAACGTTGCTTCCGGAGAATAGAAGCAGGATAATGAGGACGAGCATGCACAAAGTTCGGAAAAGGTATCAGCAGTCTGGATCGTGTGACTAGGCTCACCGCGGTGTTGCGTCAGACGTTATTTTACAGAATGAGAGAACTTGGAGAGATCCAGCGCGACCTATCAGACGCGTTGGAGCGACTGGATGCGGCGTCGATCGATCACTATGCCGTCGAGCTTGCAGGGCTGAAGACCCGGTATGCAGAGGCGGAGAGCACTCGCTGTTTTGCCGTTTCGGCAAGAGAGCGGGGCGAGATCGCGCGCTCACTTGATCTGTTTGACAACGCGATGGAGATCTTTGAAGAGCTCGGCGATACACTGGGACGTGCGCGAGCCCTCTATGGAAAAGGCCTAGCGCTTGTGAAGGCCGGTGATTTCCGCTTAGCGATCGAGAACTTTCTACAAGCGATCGAGCTGAATCGGCAGCTCAATAGGCCGGCAGATGTGGCCTTTGCACTTCATTCGATCGGCGTTGCGTATGGCAATCTGCAGGAATGTGACAAAGGCATCGAGTACATTCGACGCGCTATGGATGTCTTTGACGCTCAAGGCAAAAGGGATCGGGTCGCGAGCACCCTCAACGATCTAGGCGTAATGTTTGAATATGTCGGTGACTATCCAACCGCAATAGAGTATTATCAGCGAGCTCACGATCTGCACCTCGAATGTGGCAATCTGAGAGCGGCGACAATGAACCTAAGCAATATCGCGGCTGCCTGGCATCGATATGGTGACTCCGAGCGTGCTGTTGAGCTCTACCGACGTGCACTTATTACGATCGAAGAGCTCGGATTTCCTCGTGGTTTGATGTCATTGGTAGGAAGCCTTGGCAGCGCACTTGAAGCGATCGGGCAAGCCAATGAAGCAATAGAACATTTTCAACGGGCCACCGTCCTGGCACGGGAGCAGGGAGACACTCCTGCCGTGGTCTTCTTTCTGGGAAACCTTGCTAGCCGATTCATTTCTGATGGGGATGTCGACAAGGCGCAGCAGATCCTGGATGAACAACAGGTGCTTGGTATGACGGAGCCGAGAACGGTGATCGCGTATCAGATCAATCGCTCGTTCATCGCAGAAAAGAACGCCAATCTAGCAGAAGCCAATCGAGAACTACAACCGGCCTATGAATTGGCAACAACACTTCGGTTGACGCCGGAACTACTCCGTTTGAATGAACGATCGCGACACCTGGCACGTGCCGCCGGTGATTTTGACGCCTATGTAGCTCATAATGATGCTTGCCTGACCCTCGCCGAAACGATCCGTGGTCGTCAGACAGCGCAACGGATGTCGGCGATAGAATCTGAACGTCGCATCGAACAAGAACGTCAAGAGCGGGACAAAGAGCGTGCTGTACTCTTTTCTGCACTTCCGCAACATGTCGCGGAACGCATGATCCGCGGGGAAAAGGTCACCAGCGACCATTTCACCGACGCTGCCGTCTTGTTCGTTGATATCGTCGGATTCACCTCTCATACCAGAGATCTCCCCCCGTCGGAGGTGATCGGCTTTCTCGAACTCGTCTTCAGCACGTTTGATGAGTGTTGTCGTCAGTACGGAGTATTGAAGGTCAAGACCATCGGCGATTCGTATATGTGCTTCAAGGGGGATGGCACAGCGCATGAAAATGCCGCGGCTATGGCAGCCGTTGCTCTAAGCATGCTTCAGAAGGAGTTTCGTTGGCCCTCCACGTCGGATCGTGTAGCATTCAGGATCGGCATTCACGTTGGCCCGGCCAGCGCCGGAGTCATCGGCACCGAGCGACTACAGTATGACGTCTGGGGCGACACGGTGAATGTGGCGAGCAGGATGGAGAGTGCGGGTGAGCCGGGGCGGATTCACGTGAGTGAAGCATTTGTTGCAATGCTCACCTCACCCCATAGCCACCTCGATCACTCGAATACCTCACCCCCTAGCCACCTCGATCACTCGAATACCTCACCCCCTAACCCCCTCGATCACTCGAGTACCTCACCCCCTAGCCACCTCGATCACTCGAATACCTCACCCCCTAACCACCTCGATCACTCGAATACCTCACCCCCTAACCCCCTCTCAAGTTTGAGAGGG
>CAYXQJ010000051.1:0-19875 GCA_964467455.1 uncultured Hyphomicrobiales bacterium
GGTTTGATGGTTACATTCCGTCCCACCCGCGCGCCGAAGGCGCGAAGCACCTGACGTTTCAGGGCCGACAAACAGAATGGACACAGGCGAAAGAGCAACAAACTCACGAGTAGCCAGAGCGCTTCCCGGAAGCGGCTGGCGCCCCGGTCGAACCGGCCCGGCGAGTAAATGGAAAGGTCAACGAACATCGGGCTTAATCGAATCGCACGCAGGAGGGCGGGTTTGTTTCCTGTCGGACTTGCTGAACCGCGAATGCAATTCACGCATCACGGTTCAGCGCGCAAACGCCTCCGGTCAGCGAATGGTAAAGTTGCAGGTATTGTTCTCCCACGACCCTCCAAGCAAACCGGTCAAAAACCATGGCGGACAGTTGCTCGCGATCAATGGAAGTCCACGCGCGGTTTGGGAGGAAGCGCTGTAGTCCGGCGATGATCGAAGCGACCTCTGGTTCAACCAAAAAAGCGGCACCAGATTCTGCCAGCAATGCCCAGGGAGTGTAGGGAGTGGTCAGGACGCGGGTGCCGACCTGAGCCGCTTCCAGAACTGCCAGGCCGAAGTTTTCCGAATACGTTGGCAGGCAGAATAGATCAGCGGCCTGATAGTAATCCCATTTTGCTTCGCCCCAGATCGCGCCTTTCCAATCAACGTGCGGGAAAATTGTCGGGTGGCTGGCCAGCAGCGCCCGACATTGCGCGGTGTACGCAGGTTCACCGTCGCCGACTACCACCAGCCGCCATGGTTGCGGGAGTGATGCGCCAATTTCCACCAAAGCGGCGAGCAGCAGGTGCAAACCTTTCTTCGGATGTAGGCGCGATAAATAGAGCAATATCAATTCATCGGTTTGCCAACCCAAACGACTGCGGGCGCCGGACCAGTCCGGTTTGAATTGGGAAGTCAAACCGAGCGGGATGATGGCAATTTGGTGCGGAGAAACGAAACGGGCGAGATTCGCGGCCTCCTGATCGCTGGTGGCAAGTACGATCGCAGCGCCGCGCAGATGCTGTTTCTCCAGCAAATGATAATACGGCAGTTTTTTCCATTGCTTATGTTGCCAGGCCCAAGGCTCGAGCATGCCATGAGGCGACACGATATACGGAATGGTTGATTCCTGGCAGTGACGAGAGGAGTGCCAGTGGGACCATTGCCAAAGCCCGTGGAAGTGGACGATGTCCGGAAGCGGGAGGCTGGCGGCACGCGGGGGATTGGTTTGAACCCGATGCCCGGCAGACTGGAGATAGTCTTGAAGCGAGCGGATCGCCTGATCCAGACCACCCAGACGCTGATGGACGGGCGGCTCATAGAATACGATATTCACGTGGACTTCGTGAGAATGGTTTGCACGGCTTGAAGCCACTTCTTTGCACCAGCGGCAGGGGACCAGTCGCCAGCTTTGTCGCGGGATCGCTTTCCCCAATCGCGACAGAGGCTCGGTCTATTAGCAAGACGTTGAAGACAGGAAAAAAGTTCGGACTCACTCCCGGTGGTGAAACGCAGCCCGTTCTCCTCCGGACTGATCAAGTCATGAGCAGCCCCGACGGCGGTGGAACATATCAAAGGCAGTCCAGCGCCAAGGGCTTGATTCACCACTACGCCCCATCCGTCGTGCCGGCTAGGCAGGACAAACACGTCTGCTTTCGAAAAAAAATGTGGCAGGGCGTCCGGTGCCTGAAAGCCGTAATAGCAAATCCGCGCTTTGGTCTCCGCTTTGATTCCAGTCAGAAACTGATTCAATTCGCCTTCTTGCCCGATCAAAGCCAAGCGCACAGCAGCGCCGGAACGCACCAATCGATCGAAAGCACGAATTAACAAATCTACCCCTTTGCGTTGATTGATGATCCCGCAAAACAAAAAGGTAATGTCCGTGCGGTGCTCCGGAGCGCGGTCATGGCAGAGGAATCCACTCAGGTCACAGTGATAGGGAATGTTACACACCGGCTTATTGGGGAAACGCCTTTGATAATCGGCGGTTGCCAAGTTTCCGATTGCCGCCAATGCCGTCGCCCGGTGGAGTGGGGAACTTAACAGCCTTTGGGCCCATTGCCGCCATCGACTCGATTGTTGCCGCAAGCGTTCGCCCCAAAAAAACCAACGGGATCGCCGTAAACCATAACGCATCAGCCATTGCGTTGTCAGTCCGGTCAGATAGCAGTTCACAATGACCACATCAAAGTTCTGAAAGTCAGGGAGACGATAGTTCAAGTGCACGCGGAGTCGCCCGTTGTCGATCCGTTTGACTGGCAGCACGCTTTCCCAGGGTTCCAAAGCCTCCTGCGGCCAGGGATATCCCGCGCAATCAGATTCCTGATAGCAGACTTGAAACTGTATCTCGGGCAGTGAAGCCAAAGCGCGAAAGAAATCGCGTTGGTACGGGGAAGGCACAACGGAAAGACAGAGGACGCGAATCACTCTGGATTTGCGGCTTACATTGCCGGCAGTGGTTGTCACCGGGGACGAAACCACGAGTTGCCTGCCGAAAGTGTCTGGGGCGGCTCGATTAAGTTCAATCATGCTTGTGCCTCATTAGGACCGAGTGCTGATGCGCCTGGAAACGTGCAATGAGAGTTTTGCGTTGGGGTGCAACGGAGCAGGAGTCGCGGCACTTGCCGCGCGCGCTGGTCCTCGCGACTGTGAACGGCGTACCCCTCGTGGCACGGGCTGAATGTCTCACGGTGCGGTGGTAATGATCCGTGCCCCATAAGGCGATGACGCCAAACACAAATGGGTACAAAGTGATCAAAGTAATGTCGCGTCCAAGATTGAAGGTCAGAATCAAGCCGCAAGCGAACAGCGGGAGCCGACCCAACTTAAGAATCTGCAAGTCGAGTCGAGCGAGAACAACGACCCAAAGGCTCATCAGCAGCGCGGCCGCAGCCGGACCGAGAAAGCGCCCAAAGTTCACCACGCCTTGCCCAATCATGCCTGTCGAAATAGTTGCCCAAACTCCCGCTTGACCGCGATCGCCCGCAGCCTGACCCCGCGCTATCGAGTAATCGATGCCGATCAGCGGTTTGGCGGTCCACAGCGACCGCGGAATCACATTGACCGCCTCGGCAAAGTAGCGTTGGCCCCAATTGGGAGTGTAGCTGCCATCGGCGATGAAAGTATTCACCCAACAGAGTTCCTCATACATGTTCAGGCCGTCATGCCGCTTGCCAGACTCGGACTTGAAGGTGAAGCCTTTCTCCTGAAACGCGGTCACGATGCTCATGCTCGAACGGTTGGCTATGACAAATGTCATCCAAGCGTTTACCACAAGAAAGAAGCTACCCAGAATAAGCCCCTTTTTGAGCATACTTCCGCGCACACGCAGTAAGGCCCAGCTGAGGATTCCGGGGATGACTGCTGCCAGCATTGTGTTTCTAGTGCGGTCGAATACAAAGTATGGCCAGGTGAACAAGCAACAGATGACGGCAAGCGTGCGAATTCGCCGGTCCTTTACCAGTGCCGCCACGACGCCGAAAATGGCGGTCACTAGCAGTTGAACGTACATTGCAAAAGACAATAAAGCGTCAAAACCACTGCCAATACGCCCGCGTCCCCACGGTTCGGCTTTGTAGCCGAGGAACGGGAACAGATAGTATGGAAAGCGCGTTTCTAGCCGAATCAGGGCCACCACCAACAAAGCGAACCAAATCATGACGCTGCCCGTGAAGAGCAGTTTTAATTGACGCTGCAGAAAAACGTTTTCAACTCCAAGGTGAAACAAGCGCATCACGCCGCTGCCGCCTTCTAGATGAACTCGATTAAAATGGCGATGCAAGGCCGGGCTTAGGGCTAGGAATACCACTACAAACCAAGCCACTTGCCACCACGCTTGGCTTAATGCTTCGGATGCAAACAGGACCGTATAACTTGTTTCGTAGTCATTGTAGAGCGCATCACCTACATACCAGAACGTAATCGTTCCCAGCACAGCAAACATGGGAATGCCGCTGCCTTCACGAATTTTGGTTAACGCGCATGAACAACCGCTGATTAACAGCAGCACCACGACCCAGAAGGAAAGGGGAAAGATGAAGAGATTTTGCAACACGGCCAAGGAAAGCTCAGGGCGGTGGCAAAGCCGCCTACGAGTTCTGCAAATCGGATTCGAGTCTCAGGAGATTTGCGGTCAAGCGGTCCAGCGTAAATTGACTGGCGTTGTGCCGGGCGGCTGTTTGTTGCTGCGGCAGTAATTCTGGTTCGTTGAGATAGCGCTGCATCGTGCGCGCCAGGGCCTCCGCATCCCGCGCCGGGATGACAAAACCATCTACGCCGTCAGTCACCACGGCGCCGCAACAAGGTGTCGTCACCACAGGCAACCCATGAGCCATCGCTTCCAGTTGGGTGATGGCGAATCCGTCGGACAACGTCGGCAACACGAACACATCCGCGCGCTCATACCATTGCGAGATCTGGTCGCGCGTAGCGCGCCCGTGAAAGGTCAGGTTGGCCGATGTCGAGGCTACGGCTTGTTGAGTAATTCCGACAGGACCAACCACATCGAATCGAACATTTTCTTTCTCCAGCAGCCGCGCCGCCGCTACCAGATACTGGATGCCCTTGCGCAAATTGACCTGGCCCAGAAACAAGACGCGCAAGGCGCGAGTTGCAGGTTGAGCGTTGAGAGTTGAGGGGCGGCGTTTGGCGTTCGAGCCATCCCCCGAAGCGCGAACCGAGGCGGGCGGTTCGTAACACAACGGAATCACGACGAGTTTTTCGGCCGACACACCTTGCTGCAGCAACGCCTGCCGGGTCCATTCGGAATTCACCACGATGCGATCGGCCAGTGACCATTCCTGCTGACGCCGGACAAAATACTCCTCCGGGATTTGCAACGGTTGGGCGCTCCAACCGGGCCAGCGGCTTTCCTCCGCCTGCACCAGTTCGGCCTCCGTTCGATTTGGATCCATTTGGTTCACCACGCAGCAGATGTCCCGCTCGCGACACCACTCGAGCACTTCCAACGCCCCGGTGTCGTAGGCGTAGAGGATCGTCTGCTCCGGCGACAACGATCGCTGCCTTAATGAATCACGAACTTGAAGAGCGAACTGGCGGCCCACTTCGGCATAAGCGCGAAAGCGACCGGCGGTGTTGTTGTGGCGCGACTGCCGGCGAATACCCCGTTCCCAAGATAATGCGCGCAGATTCCAAGCGGTGATCGTGCCTTCACTCAACTCGGGATGAAACCGGTTGGCAAGAGAACGCAGCGGGCTGAGGAGTGAACTTCCGTTGACCATGTTTCCTGCAAAACGAAGGGCGCGACCCGCCCAAAAATCAGTATATAGGCCCGCGAGCCGGTTGTGTTGATGAAGGGCTCTTGGAACGGCGTAATGTTCCCGCGCCCCGACTTGACAACAGAGCCACGATTTGGTCGCCATGCTCATGACCGGAGTCCATCACAAGATTCTAACTGCAGAGTTCCTATTCCGACCGCAGCGAGTTCCGGCTTGTGCCAGCGGCTGACGATGGCATTTAAGCGCGAAGAATTACCACGGTGCATATTACTAAACCGCCCGCTTAGTGGAGGCGTGGGGACTCGATTGATTCGTCAAGGCTCTGAATCAATCACACGCAGATCGCTCGGCGGCGACATTTTGGTCACCGTTTGCCAACCTCCATTGGACCATCGGAACGTCGCAGCGCGACCGTGTGGCACAATGACCGGCCCTTGTGTCATCTCACTATTGAGAAACACCATCGCGTTCGTACCGCTGGTGTTGTTATTCTGGATCAGGATTTGCGCCCCGCTGGGAATCTGGCTGGCGTTGGTCGTGACCAGCGCAAACCGGGTATTCGCGTTGTAGCTGGTATTGATGCGATAACGCGAGCCGGTGGCATAGCTGACATGATTGGTTGTGCCACCATTGGCCGCGAGCGCCGTCCAGTAATCGTTGCTTAAATCCATCCGGGCAAACTCCGCGCCATACAATCCAGACGACACCGCTACCGACGCATTGGTGGTGAAGCTATTGGAATAGAAGTGAACATTTGTGGACCAGTCATAGCAAACCAGCAACGTCTCAGTCGGACTGTTGCTGGAAGTGTTGTGAAACACCCGCACCCCTTCCACGCGATTCTGGCCAGTTGGGCCGGTCGCCCCTTGAATAATCAAAATCCGTTTGGCATTTACAAACGTGTTGCCTCGTACCACCAGATTACTGTTGTGAAATGTGCCTTGCCAGCCTGCCATACCGAAATTCAGCGCGTTGTTGTGCGAGCCTACTGGATAGGAAAACAGATTGCTGGTAATGTAAAGATTCGCGGCGGGGGTCGTACCAATCGCCGCATAACCCACGTTGTTCAGCAGGAATTGATTGTTCTCAATGTGAAACGGTGGATTTGTTCCTGTCGCCCCGTTAAATGCCAGTCCCGTGCGATAGATGTTAGTCATGAGATTGCCCCGGAAGTAGGAAGGGCTTCGCGAGTATTGCATGTAATACTCGGAGACTTGCAGCAGATTATCGAACACACAGTTGGTCACGTTCCATGCCGGGTAGATGTTCAGCGCCGTGGCATTCCCATCGGTAAAACGGCACGCCTCGATATGAATGGTGGCGTTGGTGCTGGTGTCGTTGCTCTTGAACATTTCCCCGCGCCAATGCGCCACCAGCACATTGCTAAATGACAGGCTGGTGGGCGGGCGACTGCCACCCCGAATGTCAAAAGCGGAATGGGTTTCATCCCAACCTTCCCCAGTCACCACGCTGGCTGGGAATGCCGCGTTGCCGGTATAACCGTTGGGCAACCCACCATCCAGCGTCAGGTCGCGGAAGCTGATGGGATAATCGTTCGTCACCGTCCCGAACACCGCAATCATGAAGCCTCGCGCCGCCTTGCCATCGTGCGGGCGAATCTGCCATGCCCCTTGTCCCAACAAGGTGGAGGCGTTCGTGCCCGCACCTACAAAATGAATCCCACCCTTTTGAAAGTGAACCCCCACCGTGGCAAACAGGTTTGAATTGTATTGACTCAGGATGAGATAATTCCCGGCTGGGATGGTAATGGTGACATTCGAGCCATTGGCCGCAACGATAGCCGCTTGAATCGCAGCCCGGTTGTCTGTGCCTACGGTACAAAAAGTGTTTGTCAAAGTGCGTTGGGCAAGGGACGACACATAAAGGTTCGTGCCATTCACCACATTGGTGACGGTGGCAATCAAGTCCTGACATTCTGGCGCGACCGTGACCGTTCCGGCATCGAACACTTGAATGCTCTTGCCAATGTCCGCGCCTGAAAAGGTGTTGGTCGTCGTCACCACCACGGAATTGCTGGTGGTGTTCCCGTAAAACTGCACGGCATCCCCCACCGCACCGTAGTCGGTGATGGACAACGCCCACACCGTTGGCGCAAGCAAAAACAGGATGGAGGCAAAAAGCGCCGGAATGTTGACCAGCACTTTGGATGCGACAGAAAGCCTGCTTCTGCGAATTTGCCTTTGGCAGTCCATCTTTCTGAAACGCTTACTGAATTGCGCTTTTTCGCACGGTGCAATCAAGCAAGCTAAATGATTGGTTGCAATCAATGCCTTGCGAGCGCCTTCCACAGCCGGCAATCCAGCCAAGCGGGGCTAAACTTCAAACCATGAGCAAGCAGCCAGTAGCTTCGATCATTCAGCAATGTTTGCGCTGCCTGTCGCAAACACTGTTGTCGTTCGACAGTATAACCATGAGCACCCCACTCCAAGGCATGCAGGATCAGTTTTTTTGCCAACCGCCGAGCCAAGGCCGGATCATCCTGCCCAGACCGCTGCGCGGTTTTCCAAACTGCATCACAAGCCAACATCACACTACG
Organism: uncultured Hyphomicrobiales bacterium; assembly: GCA_964467455.1. GTDB lineage: Bacteria > Bacteroidota > Ignavibacteria > Kapaibacteriales > Kapaibacteriaceae > OLB6. The sequence continues at coordinate 7,774 of CAYXQJ010000051.1, forward strand.
CACGTAATCCGGTCGAAACGCCTGCGCGCCGACCCGACTGCCGCCATGTTGTCGCCAGTAACCTACCACCGAATCAACAAATTGGCCGCGTCCGCCAGCCAGTTTCACCCGCGCCTGGTATTCCCAATCCTGCGAACCTGTCAACGCTTCATTCCATGGCCCTACCTTTTTCAGAAAAGCCTTCCGATAGACCGCACCCATTGTGTGCCAGTGATAACCCGCAACCTCCACCAGGGTATCGGGAAAGGGCTTGCCCACAGGCGCACTTCCCGGTAGTGGCTGAAGCTGTGCATCGGTGCGGATCACCTTTCCAAACGCGTAATCCAGATTTGGATTCTCATTCAGGGTTTGCAGCAGCGGCAGGATTCCTCCTTCGGCCAGAGCATCGTCCGAATCCATGAACAGAACCACGTCACCTTGAGCCAGCGCCATTCCCCGATTCCGCGCCACCTGTGCCCCCAAGCGCGCCTCCGTGCGGCTCCAAGTCACCGGGAAGTCCAACTTGGAAGAATACTCCCGGGCAGCAGACATTTCCTCAGTGGATCCGTCATCGCACACGATTACTTCCTGTGTCGCCGTCTCCTGTGCGGGGACAGAATTGAGCGCCTCGCGCAGTAGCATGCTGCGGTTGTGGGTTGGGATGATGAGGCTTAGAAACATGCAGCCTGGGCTTTCGCATGGCTTTGACCTGCTAATCTCCTGAGTTTTTCAGTTGCAGAGTCAAAGATGATTTAAGAAATAGTAGTTGGGAGTGCGGACTGGCGCGAAGACTGTTAACGAGTCAAAGATCAACTCCAGCATTGGCATAAAACTCAGCAACATTCGCCATCTGCCTGTCATTCTCGCCACCACCGACATTCTCGTTCGCAAGACCACACACATGAGTTCCCGGTAGCTCAAGGCATGGATAAGAATATTTGGTTTTGAATGGTAGAATACCCGACGCGACGTGCATCGCATTTAGCCAAACATCATCTGCGGTTGGACATTTTGAAAGAATCTCGCTTCGTGCCATAAATCGTTCACTAATCCTTTGCGGGTTGACAATAGCACCACCACCACCAGTCACGAACACCCATGGTGAAGGATGCTTGCATCCACAAATTTGTTTGGTCCATTGGGCGTAACTCGCGATCGAATAACGACCATCAAGTTTAACTTCATGAGCACGTAATCCCACGAATGCATCCGGTCGCGCTTCATTGAGCAGACTGGCGAGCCATTCGCGGGGATAAATAATATCGTCATCGCAGATGACAAAAGAATTGGCATGGCCGGATTCTATCAGTGGCAGCCATTTTTTATGTGATTTCAAATCATCGCAGGTGGTAATTTGAAGCCCAAACGGGGCGAAGCACTTTTCAATTTCGGGGTCCAAAATGTCCCTGTCGGCTTCTGTCAACCAAAGCACGATTCTCTCGGCGCCCATAGTTTGCTGCACCAAGGTCAGCAGTACCAGTGGCAAATCAGCAAAGCGCGGAGGCCAGGAAGTCATTGAAATCACGTATCGTGACTTCATTCGAGGTGCCGGAGGTTTCCAGCAGCCGGCTCGAAGCTTTGCATAGGCCCTGGTTAACTGGCGTTTCGCAAACCCTGCTACGAATACGCGCGACCACCCCCGATCTCGAAGTAATCGTTCCGCAAGATTCCCGCCGCTTGCAGGGATAAAGATTGGCCGCATGTTCATCAATTCCTGTGGGTGAGCGAATTTGACTTATAGCACGCAACTTGTTTGCGACTGATTTCTGCGGCTGAAAAGTTGAGCCGCGCCCATGCTCGAAGCCCTACCTTTGCCTCATTGTTTCTGTGCTGGCTCACGCGTCCTTCGAGCACAGTGAATAACTGAGCCCAATTGTCCTGTGCCGCCAGATTTATGTGATGCGGTGGCCACATTGCGCCTCGGACTCCACCAACGTCGAATGCTGTCACCGGAGTTCCCGTTGCTTGAGCTTCGACTAAGGTCATGCCGAAAGATTCCATTTTCGACGAAGAGACAAATAGATCACTGGTCCGATAAACGCTCGCGAGATCCCCCGGAGAGTCAACGCTGCCGAGAAGGCGGACTGCCAGGTTGTTTGGTATTCCAATCTGTCCTTCCCCAAATAGCAGAATTGCGATGCGCTGAGCTAGACCTCTCATTTGGGAGAGGCGGAAAAGGAATTCCGAAATGCCCTTGTACGGATCGGTAAGTGAGCGAGCCCCCATGCTGATTACGAAAGCATCGGGGTCAATCTTGAGTTCTGCCCTTTTGTCTGAAATCACATCCTGCAGATAGGCATCATCAACGATAGGTGGAATTATTGAAACATATCGAATTCCGGAATAGACGTGCGACTCAAGTATGCGCTGTGCCATCCACTCTCCATTCGCTATCGGCTGAATTCTAAACTTTCCCACAAAGCTGTGCTTGGTCTGCAATTCCATGCGGGCAAATGTTTTGAACGGTCGCTTCAAGATTGGACAATGGCTGCATGTCGTTTGGAAGCCCTTGCAAGAAGAGCCCGCCTGAACAACGCAGCCGCCGGAAACTTCCCATGGACCGTGAGCGGTTTGAAACACTCTGGCATTCCTAGGGATCAAGCGCCTAAGCCCGTTGACACCTATCCAGCCAGTCATGCCGTGTAGATGAACAATATCCTCAGCGCCGATCGGCTCTGGGGCGACATACTGTTCTAGTCCGCGCAGAGAGTGGAATGGGCCAGATGCGATTCGGTGCGAGAAACTCCGGAAGCCGCGGCCGGCAAAGCGACGCAGCGGTGAATCCACCCGGTTCAACTGGATTGCCCCATTTGCAAGCGGGCCTTCTGCAACCAACACCGTGCTTTCCACGCCCGCTGCCCGGAGGGCGTTGCTAAGCCGCAACGCGTACTGGCCGGCTCCGCCGGACAAGGTTTTTGTTAGATGCCAGATACGCACGTTGCAATCACATCGGAGGCGAGATGTTCGAGAGCTAAACTGCTAACAGACAGTCGCAATCTGGCCATCGCGATTGCTGGCCACAGGTACGGTTTTGCAGATTTGCCCGTGGAGGGTTGAATCTATCGCCTGCCAGAATTGAGCTTGGATGCGATCCGGATTGAATTCCCTCGCGGCTGCTTCGCGCGCTGCCGCAGCCAATCGTTGCTGTTCACCTGGAGCGGCGGCCAGTTGTTCTAATGCCTGCCGCAGCACTTTCGGATTTGGGTTCGTAACAACGAGCGCTTTATTGGCGCTTTGTGCCCACCGCGCTGCCGAACAATATTCTGGCCCCCAGATCACAAGCGGTTTACCAAGCTGAGCCATTTCCAACATTTTTGAGGGAAAGCTGGTTTCCATCCTACGCCGAAGGTTTGGTTGAAACATCATCGGCACAAGACACGCATTCGCCGTATCCATCCAAGCTTCCAGTTCCTTGCGCGAGGCGAATTCCAGCCAATGACCGGTTTGGGCCGCCCAAACTTTCAAGGCGACGGGCCAGAGCGGGTTCTGACCGCGCACCTCGAGTCGTAATGTCTTGCTGGGTCGTAGCGCCTCAAGAGCTTCTCCCAAAATCGGGCCATACTCGCGGAGATTCCCAAAGTATAGTAAGCGAAACGGACCGGGAGGTCGGCAGTGCGACTGTGGTGGCAGGGTCCGTTTGGCAGGAATAGGCAGCAAGACCTGCGCGCCTGGATGGCCTCCGAGGGCTTGCATCATCCCGTCGCAGACGCAGAAGGATATGGCGGAGTCGCGGTATAATCGTTGGAACTGACGCTCCAACACTTTGCGCATTGCTGGATGACAAGAAGGCATGTCTGGCCACCAGTCGTGAAAGAAGGTGACCAGCGGCAGACGATGTTTTTGAGCGAACCGGCGTGCCGCGCCGCAGGCGTCTCCTTGGGCCACGGTCATCACAACCGTGCTTCCGTTGTGTGAAATCTTCTGGGGCAATAACGCATCCAGCCACCGCCCATCCCGCCACGCCCAGAAGTCGTGCGCCCAGCGTCGCAACCGCGTCTGCGCCAACCGCCCAACCAGCCGGCGAACCCCACTAGATAGCGTCAGTCGGGCTGGTTCAGTGCCATAAACTTTGCATTGAATGTCAGGCTGCCTTGCGAGATGCCGGTGCAGAATAAGCTGTCCCGCACTGGTTAGTTCCGGGCGCACGGAAGAAATCACAACCGTCCGGATGGAGGCAGAATTGAAAGAGGCAGCAATCACCTGTGTTTAAAGCCCACTAGATTTCTATTCTTGCAAACAGTTGTTTCAGTTTTGCAGACCGGCGGCCATTCGCAAAACTGCCGCGGTTTTTTGCGCACATTTTTCCCAAGAAAAGCGACACACGTTCTGATGGCCCAACTCAATAGCGCGTTTTCGCCATGCTGGTGTCAAAGCCTTTTTGACGGCGCGCGCCAAATCAGTTGGATTTAGTGGAGCAAAATAGCTTACACCATCGCCTCCAATTTCGCGGAAAACAGGGATATCGCTTGCCACCACCGGCACTCCCGCCGCCTGCGCTTCGACAAGGGGAAAGCCAAAACCTTCGCACATTGAAGGCATAATGAATGCCTCGGCCTGTCGGTACAACGCCAACAGTTCGCCATCGGAAACACGACCCGCATGAATTACGCGGCTTTCGACTCCGCGATGGCGAAAAAAGAACCACTCTGCAGTAGTAAACTCCCACCCCACCACTTTAAGATGAATTTCTGCCGGCCAATCAGCTTCACCGAGCGCGTTGATCACGGTCGAAAAGTTCTTGTAACCACCGCGATCTCCGACATATAGGACATAAGGAGGTCCGCAAGCAGTGGGGTCAGGCAGTGGTGAGGACTGTAGGTGTTCCGCCCCGTGGTGAATCACATGAACGCGCCCACCTACTTCCGGAAAAATGCTCAGCAAATCGTCACGGGTTGCTGCCGAAATGGCAATGATGGCCGCAGCGTTCAAAATGCAGTCCTTATGGCGGGCGATATCCGCATTGACGTCTCCAATAAAATGGTAAGGGAAACATTCATGCACCATGTCGTGTACGGTTACAACTTCGGGCAACCCCTTTTGCGGAGACCGGGTAAAGTAAGTGGAATGAAAAACATTAGCTTTGGGTAAGGGAGTTCGACACCAGCGACGACTCACTTTGCGCCAAGCCCGCATTGGGAGGTTCCAAGCCGGCGCGGGAAAATTTTCCAGGCGCTGAACTACATGGCAATTTCCAGGCAGCGGGGCCTGGGCCGGGCGATTCAAGAAGAATGTCGACTCACAATAGGGCAGCCGCCGCAGCATCTCAAAATAATACCGCTGGATGCCGCTTTGACGGTTTTGAAATGCGACCCCGTCAATTAAGATCCGTAGTGGAATCATCTAGCTTATTGGGAATCCTTCTCCCTTGGCTGCTCGGAAAGTAATTAAAGGATTATTCTTCAAGCGCAGGTAATAGGTATTTATCTTGCGCTTTCCTGAAAAACAACACCGCTCCTAGCGAGCCACCATGATCGCTCAACGCAACATGGATTTCGCGAACTCCAGCTTGTTGGAGAACTTGGAATAAGGAATTTAGCAAATAATGATTCATCTGCATTACCGGTGGAGCTAATTCGGACTTGTTAGCAGACAAAGGAATTGTCCGATAAAAATATCGCGTCCGAAGCTTTTGTAAAAAGTATTTGATGCCTGCCAGATAATCCCGGACTCCAGTCGGGATGGTTCTTTTTCGGGGGTCATAATTCAAAGCGCCAGAGTTCACCGGAAAATCAGCGCGGGAATAGGTGAAATGCACCGCGCCCACCCCTCCATCATTGAGCAATTTGAGCACTCGGCGAAAAATCACCACACCTCGATCACATGGAATATGCTGGAGAACGATAAATGAATTGATCAGGTCAAATCCAGCGGCATGGCCTTGTGCAGCCAATGTGGAAAAGTTGTCATCACTCTTAATTAGTGACACATTTCCCACCTTCTCTTTTTGGCAGTTTGCTTCGGCTTCCTTCAGCATGCTTTCAGAAACATCTATGCCAACAGCTAGCTGACAACGACGGGCTATGGGCAATAGTAGCCGTCCCACACCGCAACCAAAGTCCAATCCTTTCCCGGGATTAAACTGCGGATCGATATGATGACGAATCATCGAAAATACCCAGTCAACATACTGTTCACCGGACAAAAAAAACTGATGCCTTTCAGTTTCACCCAAGACTTTCTTTCGAAATCGATCCTGGGTTAATACGGCCCAATATGGATCTTCGTCAGCAAACATTTCCCAAGCCAGATCTGTGTTGTCCCGAGAAATTGAATCTGAATCAAGAGGGGTGTTTGTCATATTGACTTGGTTAGCGAATTCTACGAGCAACAACCACGAATAGATTCATTGTCCGATCGGCTTTGGGCTTTAGTTGCGGCCTGACTGGGGTAAACAGTTACCTCTTTGTAATCGAGGCATTCTCAGAATCGACTTGCGTAGGCTTTTACATACAGTCTTAACGCGCCCCAATATAGCCGGAGGGATTTTTTACAGACCAAAGCCGCTTTCACCTGGTTCAAACTGGCGTCGATATCATTTCGCGCCATTAATTGTTTCGCCGTCCCAATACCTGCATGTGCAAAGTAATTATATGCAAAGGCCGAAAGTCGCTGCGCCTTGCTTTCTGGAAGGTATCGGCTCCAGATGGCAATGGCTTTGCGAATGTCACAGATGTTTTCACCACTGCGGATTTGCTTTGAAGTGGTCGCGCCGCAATGGTTTCGCCAGCAGGCTAGAATTTGCGGTTCATAAAAGAATGGGAACTTGTTTGCGATGCGAATCCACATTTCCCAATCCAAAGCATGTTTCAGAGCGGAGTTGAATCCGCCAAGCTGTTCATAGGTGGTGCGCCGCACGACAATCGCCGCGCACTGGATTCGTTCTGCGGACACAAGTGGCTCGACAAAATCGGTCAGCACCCCTGGGGAAGGCATTTCCAGTACGGATAGCCGGTGCCAATGGCCGTTTTCATCGCAGTAAGCATGGCGGCAATAAGCTGCCCCCACCGCAGGATTCGCGCTAATACCGCGTTGCAGGGATTCGTAAAATCCCGGGTAGATAAGATCGTCTTGATGGAGAATGTGCAGCCACTCGCCACGTGCGAGTTCAATGCAAGTATTCCAGCAACCCGCGAGACCCATGTTTTGCGGTGTCTGCGAAACCTTGACCCGCCTGCCAGCCATGGTTTGGACCATGGCGGCCACGTCCATGTCCGGCGAGCAATCATCTACAACTTCGACCTGCATCTGCTCCGGCCCCGGGTCCTGTTGCAACACAGACTGGAGAGTATGCCGCAAATAATCCTCCTGCGGTCGATACGTTGGGATCATCACGGACCAAAAGGGCCTCTGCCCGCCTGGTGGAAAGGGAGCAATTTCCGGAATCTTCAATGATCCTTGATCTGCAAGCATTCAAGCACCATTTCTGTACAGTGCGGCGCGCGTCGCTTCCAAGTAAGCACGCCCCCATTTTTGACACGGCTCCAAGTGATTTCCCTCGGCCCACTCGTTCCACGCATTGATAAATACAACTGGCTCATCCGCGTGTGCTGCTTTCGCCTTTTCGACCGTGGCCGACAACCAATGCTGATACAGTCCTGGCGTACTGCCGTGGATGATCGTTGCCCCGAACTGCCTGCGGGCCGTGTTGTCCCAAGCTGGAGTGACGCATGGGAAGCGCAGATAATGCGGATTCGGCTTGGCCAACATGTTGTGCATTAGTTTGGGATAGGAGTAGACTCCGTGCTGAGTGAGCCAGGGCTGCGTCAGTCCCAGCTTGTTCGCTAGGCGTTGCGTTCGCGGTCGCCGCGAAAGGCGGTTGGTCAGCCAATTCGATTTTTGTCGATCCGCCATGGCTTGATGATCAGGCGCAAATTCTACGGCGCCATCCAGATTGTATCGCGGGGCCAAACCGTGTTCCGTCGTGAAGCTCTCCACATTGCAGACGAAAATATCGCCCACACCCAGTCGTAAAGCCTCGCTGCGCCAGAGGTCCACGGTGCGCGCCGGATTCGGAAACCGCGAGAGACGATAAACCAGAAAAAGCGGCCGCCGTTGCACTCGGATATAGCGCGGATCCTGAAATACACCAGCCAACCAGCGGATGTGATGCAGGTCGTCTTCGTCGCTGTAGTTTTGCGCCATTAGTACTTCCTGGTCCTGACCATCCCATCGCCTGGTCCAGTTTTCATTGGCCCAGCACAAGCAAAACGGAAAGTCCGGTTGACCGCTGGCCAAGATTTCGTTGACCGGACGCTCCAGCAAACGTCGTCCATTGAACCAATAATGGTAATAACAAAAGCCGTGGAGGCCATATTCACGGGCCAAGGTGGCTTGGGCTTCACGCGCTTCCGGAAGGCGCAAATCGTAAAAGCCAAGATCCGCCGGCAGTTGCGGCTGATAATGCCCATCGAACAAAGGCCTCGCTCTTGCGACATTTGTCCATTCAGTAAAACCATTGCCCCACCACTTATCGTTCTCCGGAATTGGATGGTACTGCGGGAGGTAGAATGCGATAGCGCGCAAACTCATTTCGTTGCCTGCTCTTTGATCTCGGCCCGTACGATGTGCTGACACCCAAACACCTCCGGGCGCAAGGCCGCAAGTTTGGAAACGATCTTTTTTCGCATAGGTCGCGAGAACCAGCGCCAAGGTCGCCGTCGCCCGTAATCCGGCAGATCGATGTTTACGGTGTAATCAAGGGCAGTAACACGGAAGCCAAGGTGTTCGAAGAACTCCTGGATAGATCTACGCGTGAACCAGCGCAAGTGCGTAGCGTCCATGATTCCACAGTCCTGATAAACAAAGCGTCCCGCCACCAAGTCGGCCCGGACGAACCAGTGTGCGACATTGGGCACGGATGCTACGATTGCCCCACTAGGAGCGAGCCCTCGCTTCGCCAAAAGGACCATCTCCGCAGGTGCCGGCAAATGCTCGAGCACGTCTGCGAATAGTATCTTGTGAAACGGACCGTGTTCGGCCAAAAACTCCTCCGTCAGGAATCCTTGGTAAACATCTAGCCCCCGCTCCCGGGCAGCAGCAGCTCGTTCCGCGTCTGGCTCGATACCAATCAAATCCGCCGAGACCCGATTCAAAATCGTCTCGGAGACTGAACCGGTGCCACATCCCACATCCAGCACCCGGTCACCATCCTTGATTAAAGTGGCAATCCTCGCCGCCACGTCGTCCGGGTCATTCGATGAATTCTCGTATCGCCGAGGCTCAGGAGGAATCGCGAGGAAGCCTCGTGCATTGTTGTCTGGCGTGCTCATGAAACATAGCAGTCTGATCGAACGTAAATCTGTCCAATCTCGGCCACTGTTGGCTCGGTAGTCCCGAGGTAATTCACCTCGGCAATCTCGATCGCGCCTAGTGAATAATGCTCCTCCGACAATTTCCATTCTTGATCGTAGAATCCTACATCGACCGTGTATCTGCCCGGCACCAGGGCCGGCATTTTGAAGTTAAGAGTGATTTTCTTCCTGCCAATTAGAGGTGGAAGGCCATTTGGCCCCAACCAACTGGCAACCGCAAATACTCGTTCGTTCTTGGCGTTGGCAAAAGACATCCCGATGCGTGGCCTCTTGAGCAGTCGGGACGAGTCCAATTCAAACTGTGCCGACACTTCGCTTAACGGCTCAAAGAGCCCCTCTGTGGGCTTGTCATTCTGGTGTATCGCGAGAGAGCGCAGGACCACATCTGGTGATTGGCAGTTAAACACGAATTTGCTGGAAACTTTAGTGGACGCTCCGTAGTGCTGCATGGCCTCTTGCAGACTTCCATCGCACACGAGGCGGCCCTGTCTCAAAACCGTCGCACGCGAGCAAAGTGCGGTTATCGCGTTCATGTTATGGCTGACAAATAGAACGGTGCGGCCACCTCGGCTCACATCCTTCATCTTTCCCAGACACTTTTTTTGAAACTCGGCGTCGCCCACGGCCAGCACTTCATCCACAATCAGGATTTCCGGTTCCAAATGAGCGGCCACCGCGAATGCCAGGCGCACATACATGCCGCTGCTGTACCGCTTGACCGGTGTGTCCAAAAACTTCTCCACTTCGGCAAAGGCCACAATCTCGTCAAATTTCTTCCGAATCTCCGCCCGGCTCATGCCCAGGATCGCCCCATTAAGAAAGATGTTCTCCCGCCCCGTCAGTTCCGGATGAAAGCCCGTGCCGACTTCCAGCAAACTCGCTACTCGGCCCTTGATATGCACGCGCCCCTCTGTCGGTTCCGTAATCCGGCTTAGGATCTTCAACAATGTGCTCTTGCCCGCGCCGTTCCGGCCAATGATCCCCATCACCTCCCCTGGCTTCACCTCAAACGAAACATCTTTGAGCGCCCAAAAATCCTCGGCGGAGGTCCGAGGTCCGAGATCCGAGGTCCGAGGTCGGAAGAGGCCTTTGACTTTGTCCGCGATAACATCGCGCATAGCCTTATAGCGCATTCCACCATTGCGCTGATGCTGAATACGGTACTTCTTGCCAAGATTCTCGATGGAAATGATCGCTTCGCTCATTGGTCTGCAAGAAGACAGAGATCAGTGGTCGGAGATCAGAAAGGGTGTGGGATGTTTGATCATCTGGCCCAGCATCTTGCCGATTTCCTGGCACATGCCAGTCAGCATGGCATGCTGGTCAGCAGTGATGTAGTGGCAGTCTCTCGCAAAATCCAATGACGAATCGGTCTCGCTGTTCTCCCCATCACAGTCGGTCAGCTTGCTGATAAAATGAGCTTCATACCTCCGTTTGGCACACGCCTCGCGTAGATTCAGGCACACGGACCTCGAGGATCGGCGTATCTGGCTGGCGAGCGCAAATCTCTCCTCGGCCGGAAATGCTTTGCTCAGAGCAAAAACGTTCATCGCGAGCTCATAGCCCTTCTGATATACCTTTAGTTCCTTGGCGGACTTGATTTGCATCCTCTCTCCCTCTGACCTCTGATCTCCGACCTCTGACTCCTTCGCGCCTTTGGCGCTCAAATGACATCCGCAAACGTCTTCTCCATCCGGCGGAAATAGGCGATCCCCGTCGCGATCAATAGCCCGACAACCGCCACAGCCATTGCCAAGGCGTTCAGGTCCAGGGCGGTCTCCCCGCGCAACAGGCTCCAGCGAAACCCGTCAATCACTCCCACCATCGGATTGAGCGAGTAGAGCAAGCGCCATTTTTCTGGCACAACCGTGCTGCTGAAGCCCACGGGCGAGACGTAAAGGCCGAACTGCACGACGAAGGGAACGATGTAACGAAAGTCACGGTATTCCACGTTGAGAGCGCAAAGCCAGAGCCCAATCCCGAATGCCGCTCCGAAGGCCAGGACCATGAAGAGCGGCAGGGCGAGTAACCGCCAATCTGGTAGAAACTGGTACCAGACCATCATCGCCGCCATGAGTCCCAAGGTGATGAGGAAGTCCACAAAGCTGGTGATCACCGAGCTGGCCGGGACGATGAGACGTGGAAAGTAGATCTTGGAGATCAAATTGGCGTTGCTGACCAGACTGTTGCTGGATTCGCTCATGGCCGTGGCAAAGAACTGCCAGGGCAACATCGCCGCAAACACGAGCAGGGCATACGGCACGGCTTCGGGCGCGGGTAATTTGGCGATCCGACCAAAAATCACCGTGAACACAATCATCGTCAGGAACGGACGGATAACCGCCCAGGCAATCCCGATGACGGTTTGCTTGTAACGCACGAGGATGTCCCGCCACGCGAGAAAGTAGAACAGTTCCCGAAAACGCCACAGGTCGCGCCAGTAGTTTTTCTCGGCGCGGCCGGGTTCAATGATCAATTCGTGGGTCATGCGGGTTCTACGCGGAGAGCCGGGGGAGGGTGGGATTAAGAATAGGGAATAGGATTCAGATGCAGAACGGCAGACTTCGTCCCCGTCAATTCGCAGGCGGTTTTTCCGCCGGCGGAATTTACCCAAGCACCTTCCGCAGTTTGCATCTGATTCCGACTGCGAAGCATCCGCGCTTCGCCTCCTGTTCACCAACCCGGTTACCCGAGTTTCTCCGGCTCAAACAAAAATTTCCTTTTACGCCACGCGCCGGTCAGGCCGGCTTGGCCTCGGCGTAATAGTCCGCGTAGTTGTAATAGTGATAGGAGCGCGCGGTGGCATCGGCGC
>CAYXQJ010000052.1:0-19792 GCA_964467455.1 uncultured Hyphomicrobiales bacterium
AGGACACCTCCCTTTCACGGAGGTAGCCCGGGTTCGATTCCCGGTAGGGTCGCCAATGTTTCCGGGGCTTCCGTGATTCCTCTTGCCGTTGTGACACGTTTGTGAACAAATCTCGAGCGTGATTATCGGACAACTCAATTTGTTCGTCTTGGTGTCGGCACACCGCGTCTTCAGTCCGCCCGTCGGCGTACCGATAATCACACCGCGTCTGTGCCGGCCCAGGGCGAACAGCCCTGAGTTATGCCCAAACCCCTGAAGATCCAGAGCGGCAATGCCCGCGTGGTGATCTATCACCACAGGAATTACCAGAAACGCCAGCGGCGAAGTTACGATCAATACCGCATTGCGTACCTTCAGAACGGCAAGCGCAAGTTCGAGACGCGCGCCAACCTCAAGGCCGCCCAGCGCCGCGCGGCCGAGATCCTCGTCAACATCAACAATGGGCAGTTGAACCTGCGGCAGATGAACAACGCGGACAGCAACGCGTATTTCGCCGCGCTTGATCATCTCGCCGGCACGGGCATTTCCCTGGAGTTCGCCGCGCAACAAATCGCCCAGGCGCAGAAAATCCTCAAAGGCGCGTCCCTCCTCGAGGCCGCCGAGTTCTTTGTCCGCCAGCGGCCGCAACAGCCGATTTCAAAACCCGTGGGCGACGTCGTCGCGGAACTCATCGAGGCGAAGGAAAAGGCGGGGCTGAGCAAACGCTACACTGAAGATCTGGACCAACGTTGCACCCGGTTCGCGACGCACTTCAGCGGTAAGCCCATTCATCATGTCACCGCGGCCGACGTGCGCGGATTTCTCACCGCGCGAATTTTCGGTCCGAAGAAAGATGAGATTCTCGGTCCGCGATCGCACAACAATTTCCTCGGCGCATTGCGCACGTTGTTCGCGTTCGCAAAGTCGCGCGACTACGTGCCCCAAGACTTCCGCGAGCTCGAGCGCGTGGACCTGGTCAAAGACAAGGGCGGCGACATCACGATTTATACCCCGCGCGAAATGGCCGACTTGCTAGCGCACGCGAAAGAGGACGAAATCCTTTACCTCGCGATCTGCGGATTCGCCGGCATCCGAACGGAGGAATTTGTCCGGCTCGATTGGCAAGAATTCAAATGGCACTCCGGCGTGATCGAGATTACGGCCGGGAAAGCAAAAACCGCCTCGCGCCGGCTGGTGCCGATTACGGACAACTTACGCGCCTGGGTGGAGCCAATCGCCAAGCGTCGCGGCAATCGCGGTTTGGTCTGGCCGCATGGCCTGCCCTACCTGCATTGCCGGATGTACAAGGTGAAGCGCGGCAAAGCCCGTGGCTTGTTCGTGCGCGCCGGCGTGGAGCGTAAACCGAACGCGTTGCGTCATTCGTTCATCAGCTACCGCGTTGCGGAGAAAAAAAACGTCGCGGAAGTTGCACTCGAAGCGGGCAACTCGCCAAAAATGATCTTCAGCAATTACCGCGAGCTCGTCACTCCGGAGGATGCGAAAGCATGGTTCGCCATCATGCCGGCGACCGTCGCCGCGGCGGACAGCAAGATCGTGAGGATGAAAACGTGAGTGCGCCAAGAGCCATCACACCGACTGAACTTGAATCTATTCGATGCGGCGTAGATCAAGCCTGGGTGCTTTGGATACTGAAGCGCGATTCCGTTCTGCGCTGGTGGACAAGAAAGAAGCAGCCGCGGTGTTTGCCTTGGCAATCAATGATGGACTCGGCCCAAAGAGACATCGGGCATATCCTCCTCAAATTCTTGTACAAACATTTTTTCCCTCACTTAGTGGAATTGCGCGCAGTGGACCGGTTAGCCTTAAGAATCCGAACCGGGCGCTTGCACATTCAATCTGTGGAAGTCACTACAGCACTCATCAATGGTAGAAACGACCCCGAATGGTTGCGCACCCTGGCTTTGGCGGTAGAAGAAGGGATTTATTCCGACAGTGGAATGAGCAAAGTCCAGCACTGGCTGATGACCAAGTGGGATGCCGCAGAATTGTTTTATCTGACACCCGAGGGATTGGCCAAACTGTGTTCAGCGCAACTGGGTGTGCCAGTTAATGCTGCGACTATGGAGAAAACTCGTATGCGCCTGCATTTGCCGGCGTTCAGGCGATGCAAACAGACAGTTAAGGTACGCGCGGGGCAAGTAGCTTTAACCTCCCGCACAAAGTTCAATCACCACTGAGTTCCCGCCAGCGGACAAGATTTTATCGAGTTCATCTTCGGCAACCTTCCTCAACCATTTAGTCCCAATATTTCTGTCCGGCGCACGGTCAAAATCTCCCGGTAAATTGTGCGCGTGTGAGTGAACGCGCAGCGAAATTTGATCTTGTCCGAATCACCCTGACCAAACGGGAACTCGGCATCTGCCCCAACCAAATCCGCAAGATGGCGAAACGCGGATTAGCGATCTACGGACGCGGGCGAATGCGGTTTGTCTCACGGCGCGAAGTGGAAATCTTCATTCGCAACGACTCTCCATTTTCCGACGCAGCGATTGACGCAGCGGCGGACGCCGGAGCGAAACAACTCGGCCTGTGAATTCCGAACCCACAACCACAGGAACGATTGCCGACGTGGCCGCGTTTTTCCGCGTGTCGATTCGAACCGTCGCGGAGTGGAAAGCGGAACGTCCCCCGCGGCTGGCGTTCTGGCAGGAGGGACGAAACGTCTGTTTCGGCGAAGAGGCGGTGATTGACCTACGCGCGCGGATGACAATGTCCGAAGGCCGGCGCTCGCTCGAGGAAGCTCGAGAGATTGCGCGGCGTGAATGGCGGGAACATCTCTCCGTGCGTCGCGCGGAAAGCGATTTGCGGGCTCGCGTCCTACGTTTGGAGCAAATGCTGCAAGGGCAGCAAAAGGACTTGGCCGCATGAAAGATTGGAAGCCGATCTCCATGCGCACAATCGTGCGAGCTGAGCAACGCGGCTTCACTTGGCAGCGCGATCCCGCGCGCTCAGGATGGCGGGCGTTGCAGTCGCCGAGCGGGCAGACGTGGCAAATCATTTTCCAACCGCTGCGCCGGCGACGTATTGAGCCAAGGCGATTTGCCGAGGCGGCGTAAGATTTCCCGGTCGCGTGGTGGCGCGTTCGGAATTCCCTGCGTGGTGGCGTGGGGCTTCGGTTAGAGACTCCCGCGAAATAAACGGGGGTGGCGAACGAGCGCCACCCCCAAACCGATTCTTTGACGATGGAACAAAAACATACTTCGCGGAGTGATTCAAGCGCGAGGAGCCTGCCGCTTGGTTACATCAAAACAATTCTTAGGGCGATCCGTCAGCACGATCTCTCTTTTCCTGAGACGCGAGTTGCTCTCACGATCCTCGAATTCGGTCAAGCAACGGGCCGGCGCGCGGCAGCAATTACGCGGCAAGACTTTTTCTCAATTCTCGACGGTAAGATGGACAAGCAAAAGGTTAGCCTGGTCATTCGGAAGCTGATCCGAAAACGGGTTATCGAGCGCGGGGATGGAATCTACTCTTTTCGCCCGTCAGTCGAATGGCTTGTACCGCTGCGAACTCCCCAAGGCCGGCGCTCTGAGCAATTGGAACTGGAACGGCTCATTGATCAAACGGCGCTCCAATTGGATCTGAATCTCTACGACCTCGATCACTCGCTCAAAATCGAATTTGAGGAAACCGCAGTCGTTCCACAGACGACTGCGGTTGTCTCACAGACGACTCGCTCAGTCGTTCCACAGACGACTGCGGTTGTCTCACAGACGACTGCACCGAACTCTCATACTAACGTTGGTTCCAACGTAATTAACGAACAACGTTCAACGTTGCTTGCGCAGCGGTTGGAAAGGCTCAAAGAGTTTTTCGCGGAAACCGATGGGATGGCCCAAGCCAATGCTGAGATATCACCAAGCCGATCCCTCGGATTTTGGCGCGGGCTTGTGCGTTCCGAATGGGACCGCATTGAGACGGAGATGGGAGAGATCCGGATGCAAGAGCAGACAGGTTACAAGTCAGAGAGCCGAATCAAGCGACTAACCTGGTTGATGACAGAAGCGTTGCAGCCTGGCTCAGACCGGTGGAAGCGAATCTTCCCCGGCACTCGATGAATATCACAGTTGCCCAGCGTATGGCTCCACGTGTAGCAAATGGCAACGATGTTGCCATTGTCGCCCAGGGAAAAAGAAGTCCTCGACCTCTTCGATCGCGGGGGCTCATACAAAACGATCGCCGCGAGCCTCGGCGTCAGTGTTCACACCGTCAAGAGCTACTGTGACAGGATCATCATCAAGACGCTGGCCGAATCGATGCGCCATGCCGCCTGGCTGCGCCGGCGAGCAGAGGGAAAGTGAGACAGTGTGTGTCTTCCCCTCCCCCCGGCTTCGGGTCCTTCCAGGAGGGGTCAGGGATCAGGTGACCATGCTTTCGATCTGACCCTAGGCATAGAGTTTCGAAACACGTTTCAGTTTCAAAGAAATATGAGCCAGCAAACCAAGCCGATCCGATGGACAATCCGTCTCGCAGTTCGCGAGTTTAGGATCTCACGCGCGACTCTCAGTCGCCGCCTGGCTAAACAGCGCGCCGGGAAAGATGGCTGCTATTCAACGCGGCAAATTCTCGATGCGCTCGGTTTCAAAGTCGCGAGCGTAAAGCGAAAGTCCGGCCGGCCGAAAAAGCAACCGGCAGCCGACACCTTGCCGGCACCTGCAGCCGACACGCTCGCCGGCTTTGCTGGCATGGATCTCTTGGGCGATCTCGACAAACTTGAAGCCCGTCTCCGCACATGAAACCAACCGACCCGCGCGGCCTCCTGACCGAGTTGTGCCGGCAAACGCCAGTCGAGCGAGATCGCGAGCAACGCCTGATTGGCCTCCGGGCGGCTTTCTACTTCCTGGCACAAGCACGCACCCTTTCTAACCACCGGGTCAGAACGGCGGCCGCTTTCCATATCATCACGGGCGGATTCGTGGACTCGAAAAGCCTGGCGCGCAAGTGCAACGTCAGCCAAAGGCGAATGCAGCAAGAAATCCGGCGCTTCCGAAACTTCGTCGAGTATTTCTAAATCTCCCGACAAACCGGCCCGCTGGCCACGCCACCCGTTCTGTCAATTTCGCCTCCGCCGCACTGGTATGAACAAGAATTTTTCCGCTACGCTCCGCGCGATGGCCCGATCCGCTGAAGCAATGGCCGATCTGAACGAAAGCCAAGCGCGCGAGGAAGCCCATCACCACGCTGAACAGGAGCGGAAAAAAGTCCGTGGTCTGGTTGAGACCTTTCGCAGCCTGGCTAACGGCAGACCGCAAGCAACTGGCGAGCTCAACTTCTCCGATCTGATTCCGGCCGGAACATTGGCGCGAGTGCAACGCGCGCAGACCGCCGGCGTCTTCAATGACGGCGGCGCACTGGTGCCGACGGAGATTCTCGCCGTGGCGGAAGCGTTACGGCCGCAAAGCACCATCGTTCAAGCCGGCGCGCAGATTGTGACCGTCGCAGCCAATCAGGAAGTCCCCTCCATCGAAACCGGCGCCGTCGCGCAGTGGGTTGGGGAAACTGGCGAAGTGACCGAAACGAACGTGATTCTCGGCAGCCTGGGATTAGCTCCGAAGCGTTGCGGCGCTCTGCTCAAAGTCTCGAAACAGTTGCTCACTCAAGCTCCCCAGCTCGCGGCGGCCGTTTTGCGTCGCGACCTGGTCGGCGCTATCGGCGCGGCCCTCGACGTTTCGGCCTTCGCAGGTGTCGGCGGCGTCGAACCGATCGGTATTTGCAACAAGGACGACATCTTGATGCCGGTGACATTCGGCGGCGCGCCGGCGCTCCTCGATGCCTGCGAGTTTGAGCAAGCCATCGCGGACAATTTTGCCGAACAAGGGTCGCTTGCTTTCATCGCCTCCCCAACCGTGCGCGCGAAGTGGCGGCAGACTGAAGGCCTCGCCGGCTCTGGCGTTCCGCTCTGGGATGGAAACGAAATCATCGGCAAGCCAGCGTTCGCGACGGCGACCGTCACAAACAACCTGATGCTGTATGGCAACTGGGAGGATTTCCTCCTGTGTTTCTTCGGCTCGCAATTCACGATCATCAGCGATCCGTACAGCTCGAAGAAAAACTTCGTGCATGAGTTCTACGTCGAACTGCGCGCGGATTGCGGCCCGATGCGCCGAAAGAGTTTCGCGCGGTCCACCGACAGCGCCGCGCAATAACCAACCGCAACGAACCGAAAGGAAAGAAATGTCAAACTACATCAAAGCAGCCACCGGCGCGCCGGACACGGAGCCGGATACGCTGGCTGCACAACGCGCGCACCTGGCTGAGATGCGGCACCTCAACTCTCGCAAACCCGATGACGGCCACCGCGCGAAAACGTGGCCTTACGAAAAAGCCGTCGTTTTGATTTTTGAGAACGTCCAACTCGATCCCGAGCGTGCCACGCTCGACGAGTGGAAGCTCACTCCGTACGACCACGTGACGACGTTCAAAGAGGATCCCTCAAAACCAGCCGGCCAGAAGATCGACGCCGGCGACGGCTTCGGCGTGGTGATGAAAGGCCGCGCTCCGTACAAGGTGCGATCGCTGCGGCGGCCGTCCCTGGGCGAAGTGCGCGAATTGAACGCTCTGGAGTATTGGATTTTGAAAGAATCCGCGCGTAATCAAAACCCGCCGCGGTGGGAACCCGTCCCGGACGAAACCGCGCCTCGCGGCCCGATCCTGCCGGCGAACTTCCCCAGTTCAGACGCCAAAGCGCGCCAGATCGCCGCCAAAGGCCTGCGCAAGCCCGCCGATGAGCTGACGTTCAAACAGATCCTGGAATTCTTCCAGAAACGAACCAAGCACTTTGAGAGCTACTCCGGCTAACGAATCTCGCGCCCCACTGCGCGGAAGAAAGGAGCGGAGTCATCGCCGGTCGGAGCCGCGTTTCACTCCGATCGGCAAATTTTCGCGATGCTTCCATCGCGTGCGACCCCTTCTCAATCAGGGTGTCGAACGAATCGCGCGCCGTGACGACATCCGGCGCGCGATTCCATCAATCACGGAAAATTTCACACGGTCACTCTCATACGGCCGCGTGAAGCTTCAGGGGGTTAAAAACGCCGGCCGGTGTTCGCCTCACCGGTCGGCAATTTGATCCGATTATGGCAGGCTTACGACTCAGAGCAGAACCGCGCTCCTCCGATCGGCGGACGTCGGACGCGCGCCGGGCCTGGCGGGAAGTGGGGCGGGCTTTCGCCTGGCACGGGTTCAACCTGACTAAAGGGGGAATCGTCTTTCTCGGCGGGGCCGCAATGATAGCGTCACAAATTTTTTGGCTCATCGTCAGGCCTGCGGCGCTGACGCTGCGCGCAATCGCAATCTCAATTCGAAGGACACATGGAACTCATCGTTAAGATCGGAGCTGACCAGCAGGGACTACAAGACACCCTGAGCCGCATCAAACAGAACTTTAACAATATGAACATGTCGATGCCGGCGAGCTGGGCCGGCGCGACACCACGCGGAGGAATCATGGCGCCGCCCCCGATGGGAGCGGAATCGGCCAGTGCCCTGACTAACTCCGTGGCCGCCGGGGCGATGGCGCGGTTTAGCGGTTTTCTCCGAGGCGGTATTTACACGATTCTGGGGGGCCTGCTGACCGAGGGACTTATCAAAGCCAACGAAAAATTTTGGGAACGTTACTACGGCGCGGATCCCGAGACGCTGGAGAAGATTCGAGCTGCACACGAAAAGCTGCGCGACACCGTGACAGACCTGAAGGCGGCGCGGGCCGTTGCCCAGGAACGGACACTGCGCGAGATGAGCCCCCACGAACGGCTCAATGTGCATCTTGCCAAACGGGCCGATCTCGATGCCGAGGTCGCCAAACGCAAAGCCGAATTCGACAGCGCCCGGGAAGATTACGAGGCGCAAAAGTCACCGGAAGCGCGCAAGCTCAACGGTGAACCGATTACGAACTACGACCGGCGGGAATCAACGGTGCGAATGGCCGAGAAGGAAGCGCGCTATTTGGAAGCCAAGGAACAACGCGCCTTGCTCGAAGATTCGATAAAAAAATCGGAGAACGAAATCAAAACCCAAGGGTTAAAAAACAAATATAGACTGGAGGACGGACGACTGGTGGATTTTGCGCCAAAGAAAGAGGAGGAGGTTCGCATTCGGGAGGAAATCCGCCGGGACGATTTTCAATCGGACATGTTATCACAAGCCGGGTTGTTTACCGGCTCCTCGGTTTTGGCCCCCAATTTCAATGGCTACCAAGTCCAACAGGAACAACTTGAAGTATTGCGGGAAATCTCCGCGAAACTTCCGATCGATGGCTACACCCCATTCGCTTGATTGCATCGCGAGCTCGCTTCTCTGATTTGACTGCGTTAAGCCGACCGGTTGGGATGGACACAAACCAGTTTGAGAAACGGTTCCGAGGCAGGGGCGACGACGTCCTCGATGCGGAAGGTTTGGTTATGGAACGAAAGTTTTTCTTTCGCAATTGGCCGCCCGGTTTCCGCGGTGAAGAGTTCCGCGCGCACGAAGAGAATGAGATCCGCATCTAGGCTGAAGCCGCCGCTGCCCAGGGTGCGACCTTTGGTGAGGCTGCCGGGAACGCAGGGGTAGTCCGCATTCTTCCAGGTGAAATACTGCGGTTCGTTTTCGGTCAGGCCGAGTTCGAGTTCGAGTTCGGCCAGATCGGAGGCTAATTCATCAGGCAGGTCCATGCGTAAAAGAAAGTGGATACTTTAGCCCAAGTCACCAATTTTCTCTAACGCCTCGATGCGCCGAATGGCCTTCGCCGCACCGCGTGCTCTTCCCGCATCGATGGCGCGGTCGTTAGCGACCGCGCCATTACTTTCATGGTCTTAGTTCCAGGTGGGTTTTTGAACGAGTTCAATCGCCAAGCGAGTTCCCCAGGCGAGAACATTCGCGGCTTCCGTCGGGAGCGGCCCAACAGGCAAGGGCACTGCAACGCCCAGGTCCAACGTCATTTGTTCCGGCTCAATCACGGCGGCGACCGGCGGCGCTGCTGGCGTCAATGGCGCTGCGAGATCCGGAACATCAAATCGCGCTGAAGGGTTCACAGGGGCTTCCGTGTTCGTCTCGCCAACGCCGAACATTTCCAAAGTGGCTCGGATTCGTGCGATCTCTCTGGCCCGGTGTGCTGGCGGCAACTTCATCAGAGTCTCTGTGAGATGCCGGTTGAACTGTTCGGATGCAGTTGGGACTCCCGTAGTTATTTTACATAAACCGAACATTTTCAAAGTGGCTCGGATTCGCACGGCCGCTTCGTCCCGTTTCTCGGGTGACATGTTCATCAGAACTTTCTCAAGTTGCTGATGGATTCCTCCGAATCCGTCTGCGGCTTGTGGTTCGTCGTGTTTCATGTCCACCGCCAATGGAACTGGCATCAGGCCCGCCTTTACGACTGCGGCCGCAACCGCTCGGATCGCATCACGTACCAGCTCGCGACGATGCCATTCAATAGGAGCTGAGCTGGCGACACCCAACCTGGCGGCCGCCGCATCGAGGACCTCGCTGATCTCTGGCGAGAGCGTCATCTGTAGTTTGATTCTTTTCATACCACGAATAAAAAATGCGGCGCTCTCACGAAGGGGGAAACCTTATCAGCCCCCGGCACGACCCGGGTTGCCTATCGCAAAAGCACCGCACTTTGTCTGTTTGTTTGCGCCGCCGGATTCGTGGTCCGGGCAACAGTGGCGAGCCTCCCTTTCCCAGGAGACTGAGGAGACTATCCCCAGAATCGCGCTTCCAAGCGAGTTGGAATTGTGCGAACGTTATTCACAAACGAACTTTGTGAACATTTGTGAACACTAAACCCGCATCCCGGTGCATTTCCTTGCAGAAACACCCATTGAACAACAGGGCCGAAAACAGGCACTTTACTCAATGTTTATGCGGGTTTTTTGCGGAATTCTCTAGCGGGTTCGATTCCCGGTAGGGTCGCCACTTCGTCGAAACACCCTCTCATCCAACAGATTGCAATCATTTCGTTGCCCAAACTGATTTCCAAGTAAGAATGAGAATAAGAATAGAAATGCCCATAACGGCAATGCGTTTCTACCGTTGGAAAAGTTTGTCCCCGCTCACACCGATTCTTCAAAACCATCCGCGCGGCTTCGCCCAGACATCTCTCCCAGCCTCGCTCTCGTGCAAAAAAACGATCCATTGCTGCCCGATCCCGACAACAACCCGCTTGCCTTTGAGTGCTTGTATTCGCTTCCTCATATTGGCATGACCGCGGCCGGCTCTTGGCAGGCACATCCACTCTGATGGAAGAACTCCCACTTCCACTAAAACATCCATCCACGTCCCCCCGCACCGACGCTCGGCGTCATCCTCGACTGAAACTGTTCCGTCCATCCAACCATCTTCCTAAGATTTCCAGAACGGACGCACGGACGCGATGCAGGGCAATCGGTGAGAGCTTTCGGCCCCCTCCCTCAGCCAATCAACAGTTGTCAACATAAGCGGATTTACTCTTTTCGGTTTTCCCCACTCTGCATTGCGAGAGAAATAAATCCCCGGGTCTGCACGATTTCGAGGATTTCATCTGGAATTCTAAAAATGTCCCGTAGCACTCTCCTGGACTGGGCTAAGTCCAAGACAAAGCTATCGACGGCTGGGATGCCGGGATTGTTGCCCGATATTATCCATTAGACTAATAAGGCGGGGATTGCAATCTGCGGTGACTGGGGCAACGATGGCCTGAACTCATCTATTTTTTGGCTGTCGTGATATTGAGCGCCATTCAGAGAGAGTCGATGATCATTGGGCTGACACTTTTCCTGGTGTTGGCGATGGACTTGGCCCGCGCCGCGCCGTTGACCACGGCCGCGGAAGTGCATCAGTTGAACCCGACCCAGGCGGCACAAGGTTTGCCCGTGCGGTTGGATGGAGTGGTCACGCATTACCATTGGCAACTCGGCGACGGATTGTTCTTTCAGGATGCCACGGATGGCATTTATGTGCGGTTAGTGGGACAAAAGCCCGCAGTGAAAGTTGGCGACCGGGTTGTGATTGAGGGGGTGAGCAGCGCCGGCGATTACGCTCCGGTGGTGACGTTGCATGCTTTGAAAAATCTCGGACCGGGACAGTTGCCGCCACCCGAAACCGTCACGGCGGCCGCCTTGGCGACGGGGCGCTACGATTCGCGACGGGTCGAGGTGCGCGGTATTGTGCGTTCCTCCGCGCCGGCGTTGCGCACGGCAGAAGCGCATTTGTCGGTGCAATTGCGTTCGGACGGCAAAGATCTGCTGGTTGGCGTCAATCATTATTCCCCCGCCAGCACCAATCTGGTCGATGCCGAGGTGATCGTGCGCGGAGTCGCCGCGGGAGTTTTCAGTTGGCAGCGGCAGTTACTCGAGCCGGTGGTGGTGGTGCAATCGGACGCCGACATTGAAATCATCGCCCCGCCTCGGGCGGCCGCCAGTTTGCCGGTAGTAACCATTCAGTCGCTCTTTCGGTTTTCACCCAGCGGGTTTCCGCAACGCCGAGTGCGACTGCAAGGTCAGCTTCTGGGTCGTCAGCCGGGCAAATGGCTGGCGGTGCGCGATGCGACGAGTGGTTTGTTCGTTGAATCGGCGGACGGTGAAGGACTATCGCCCGGGGATGAAGTGGAACTGGTAGGGTTTCCCGAAATGCGTGATCAAACCTTGTGGCTGATGAAGGCGAGTGTGCGTCGCATTAACGCCGGGACACCACCCATACCCGAGGTCAGCAGCAGCACGAATGCACTGCGGCAACCGTGCGAGTTACATCGCATCACGGGCACCCTGACGAGCCCGCCGCAACCGGGTGAAGGTAGCTGGGTGCTGCATTTGCGGGAAGATGACAACCAATTTGAAGCCTGGCTGCCGAGTGCCGGCGGGCCGCCCCCGGCAGATTGGCGCGAAGGAGCACGGTTGGCCGTGACCGGTATTACCGAGCCATATTTTTTGCCCAGCCACCGGCCCACCATGTATCCCTTTCCGCGCGGCCTGCGATTGCACGCGCGGTCGGTGGCGGATGTGGAACTGATTCAAGCCGCGCCCTGGTGGACGGCGCCGCGAATCACCAAAACCGTATTGGGCAGCTTGCTCGGCGCTTTGCTGTTGCTTGGGCTGACCAGTCTCGCGGCGGCGGTTTTGATGCGCAAGAACGCCGCGTTGCGCGAAGCGCGCGAACAACTGCGGGAGGCGCGTGATGAATTGGCCAAACGGTTCAGTGTTCGCACCGGCGAATGGCAGGAAGAACTCGCGGCCCGGCACGCCGCCGAAGCGGACTTCGCCCTGCTCACCGCCGAGCGAACCCGGCTGGCGCGGGAACTGCACGATACGATTGAGCAATCCATTGCCAGCGCGGCGCTCTACCTGGACGCGGCGCGCGGCTACTTTCGCGAGCAACCGGAGGAATCCGAGCGCTTGTTGATCACGGCCACCGAGCAACTGCGGGAAAGCCAGGCTGAGGTGCGACGCTCGGTCTGGAATTTGCGTGCCGTAAAATTAGAGGAGGCGACGTTGCCGGATGCCTTGGGACAATTGGGGAAGGCGTTGGCGGATGCGCATGGACCGCACCTGGAGTTCCGGTGCGAAGGCGATCCCGTGCAAATCCCGCCGGGCGACGCGAGCCATCTCTTTCGCATCGCCCAGGAGGGCGTGACGAATGCGCTGAAGCATGCACAGGCGAAACACATCGAGATTGACCTGCGGTTTACGGCGGAGAGTGTGCAACTCATGGTGTCTGATGACGGATGCGGGTTTAACGCCGCTACGAGCGCGGGTGAAGGGCATTTTGGATTGCGCGGCGTGCGCGAGCGCGCCAAGGCCATGGATGCGCTATTGCAGGTCCAATCCCAACCCGGACAAGGCACGCGCTTAACCGTGCAAGTTCCCATGGAGCGCTTTCGTAAGAATCTTCGCTATGCAAACGTTTAGACCCCCGTTGTCCTTGTTGATTGTCGATGACCACTTCGTCTTTCGCGCCGGCCTGCGCGCGGTGCTCAGTTTGCGCAAGGACTTCACGGTCGTGGCTGAGGCCGAAGATCCGGACTCGGCATTGCAGCAATACCGGCGGCATCAACCCGGTTTAACCTTGATGGATATCCGGATGCCGGGCGGCAGTGGCATTAATGCCGTGCGCGAAATCCGCCGGGAATTTCCCGCCGCCCGCGTGTTGATGTTGACGACCTTTGACGGCGATGAGGACATCCATCAGGCGCTGACGGCGGGCGCTTGTGGTTACCTGTTGAAGAGTGTGCCGGGGCCGGAATTGTTGCGCGCCATCGAGGCCGCCGCCCGGGGGGAACTCTACATTCCGCGCGCGGTGCAGGAACGGCTGGAGGAACGCGCCACCTTTGGCGAACTCACGGATCGCGAACGCGAGGTCCTCCCCCTCGTGGTGCGCGGCCTCACTAACAAAGACATCGCCGGGATTCTCAAGTTCACGGAGTTCACCGCCAAGGCGCACGTGCGCAGTTTGCTCTCCAAACTCGGCGCCGCCGACCGCACGGAACTGGTCGCCATTGCGGTGCAACGCGGTCTGGTCCATCTCGACTAAACGCTGCCCGGGTGCAGACAGAATCGCGGATTGCGGACTTGCCCGATTGGCTAATTTGCACGGCGCATTGCATTTGCTACTCCTGACGCATGGTTCTGTTTTCAAATCTGACTTCCTGCTCATCCGCCCGCTCCGGCGTTCGAAGGAATTGGTCACGCGACCCCCGCGCCATGTGGTTCATCGCTTTGCTTGGGTTAATACTTTGGGGTGATACCACCCTGCACGCGGCGAACACCAGTCCGCCCCCAGCGAAGTTGCGCGTCGAATATCTATTCAATCCGTTGGGGCTCGACGTGGCCCAACCTCGACTAAGTTGGCAGTTAACTGCCACCAATCGCGGCGCGCGCCAGACGGCGTATCAGATTCTCGTGGCCAGCACGCCGGAGTTGTTGGCAGCGAATCGCGCGGACCTCTGGGACTCGCGCCGCGTGCGCTCCGATGATTCCCTCAACATCAGCTACGCAGGCAAGCCATTGCGCTCGGGTCAGGAAGTATTCTGGAAGCTCCGGGTCTGGGACGAAAACCGTCGCCGGACCGATTGGAGCGAACCAGCGCATTGGACGATGGGTTTGCTCGCACCCGCAGATTGGAAAGGCAAATGGATTGGCGCATCCGCCCCCCCGGCCACCAATGCCAATCCCACATACCTGCTGCGCCACGACCTCACGCTGATCAGGCCAGTGCGTCGCGCCACGGCTTACATTTGCGGTCTGGGGTACTACGAGCTTTATCTGAACGGCGATCAAGTTGGCGATCATCGCCTCGATCCGGGCTTCACCGACTACAACCAACGCGTGCTCTATGTCACTTATGATGTCACCAGCCAACTTCGGTCTGGAGATAATGCAATCGGCGTGATGTTGGCGGGCGGCTGGTATCATCCGGCGGTGCCGGACTTGTTCGGATTTCAGAAAGCGCCCTGGAAAGCTCAGCCGAAGCTGCTGTTGCAACTTGAACTCGAATTTACCGACGGCTCGAAGGGACTCGTCGTCTCGGATGAATCCTGGCGGTGGACGCCCGGGTGGGCCACATTCGCAGATATTCGCGGCGGTGAAACACACGATGCGCGTCTGGCGCGTCCCGACTGGAACACCGTGGCACATGCGCTGACCGATGATTGGCGGCCGGTCATTGAACTGACAGCCCCACGCGGAACGCTCTCCGCCCAACGCCACACGCCCATGCGTGTCACCGAACGCGTCAAACCGATAGCCGTCACCGAGCCCAAGCCCGGCATCTGGCTTTTTGATTTCGGCGAGAACCTGACCGGCGCCGCCGTTTTCACCACCACCGGAAGCGAAGGCCAGAAGTTGACGCTGCATTTCAACGAAGTGCTAAACCAGGAAGGAACGTTAAACCTGAAGCACAGCGCCGGGCATACCTGGGGGCGATTTCAACGCGGAGAATTTATCCTGAGTGGGCGCACCAATGACGTCTATGATCCGCGGTTCACTTATCACGGTTTTCGTTACGTGCAGGTGGAAGGGTTGGAGACTGCGCCCGCCCCTCACAGCATGGAGGCTTTTGCCGTTCACAATGACCTGCCAAGTGCGGGTTATTTTGAATCCTCGCACCAGCGTCTGAATCAACTGCACGCCGCGGTGCGCCGCACCATTCTCAACAGCGTGCATGGCATGCCGGCGGAAGAACCGACGCGTGAGAAGATGGGTTGGACCTTTGACGCGCAGGTGCTCTTCGATGCCTACGCGTATAATTTTGATTCGGCCACCGTGTATCAAAAGTATCAACGCGACATGCAGGACACGCAGGATGCCAATGGTCACATGCCGTCCATCGTGCCGACTTGCGGTTGGGGCCGCGGCAAACCGGACGGTCGCCCGGGCGACTTTGCCGATCCGTGGTGGGGCAGCACGCTGACGCACGTGCCGCAAAACTTGTTGGAGCACTACGGTGATCGCCAGATCATCGCGGACAGTTTCGCTGCGTCGAAAGCTTATTGCGACTACCTCACCTCGGTGGCGACGAATCATTTGATTGATTGGTTTCTGGGCGATTGGCTGGATCGCACCTGGAACGGACGCCAGCCCGGGCTGACTCCGGTGGTGCAATCTTCAACGGTTGCCTATTACCTCCAGGCACAATTGGTGAGTGAACACGCGGCACTGTTGGGCCGCAAAGCCGAGGCGCGGCACTACGCAAAACTCGCGGAACAAATCAAGACTGCATTCAACTCTGCATTCCTCGACCGCACCACGGGCCTTTATCAAGCTGACTCGCAATCCGCCCAAGCCACCCCGCTCTTCTGGGGATTGACCCCGCCGGAACTCGAGCAACGGGTTCGCGAGAATCTCAGTGCTGACCTGGCGCGGCACTCCAATCATCTCACGGCCGGATTTGTCGGCGCGTTGCCGGTGGTTTACGATTTGTCCGGTCATGGTCACGCGGAACAAGTCTTCGCCGCCGTGACCAAAGAGCAGGGGCCGGGCTGGCTTTACATGATCGAAGATGAAACCAGCACGCTGGGCGAAAACATCAACCCCGCTGGTTACGGCACCCGGCATCATCCTTACACTGCTTGGATTGGCGGCTGGTTCTATCGCACCCTCGCCGGCATTCAACGCGATCCCGCGCACCCGGGCTTCCAACATTTCTTCATCAAACCCGAGTGCGTTCCGGGACTCGACTGGGTGCGCGCCCACTATGACAGTCCCTACGGTCGCATTGAAAGCGCTTGGAAACGCCAAGGAGCATCCCTTGAGTTGCGCGTCGTCGTCCCAGCCAACGCGACAGCGACGGTTTATGTTCCGACTCCTGATCCGGGCCGCGTCACAGAGGCGGGAAAACCGGTAGCCCAGTCGCTCGGCGTCAAGTTCGTTGCCGTTTCCGAAGGACGGGCGGTTTTTGCCGTCTCGGCGGGACTTCACTCATTTCACGTGCGCTGACGGCTTCACCGGTCAGCCGCAGCCGGGATGGCGCGCGGTCGATAGTTGGGATTCGGCGAGGGCATCTGCGCAGCCACGGAGGTGCGCCAGTCTTTGAGTTGTTGTTGCAAGCGTTTCGCGATCTCCGCGTGGGTTTGCGCCAGGTCGGATTTCTCGCCGATGTCATCGACCAGATTATACAGTTCGACGCGGGAATCCTCGTATTGCTCGATGAGCTTCCATTGGCCGGCGCGTACGGCGCCATGCGGCGCGCCCCCTTGATTGCTGTAATGCGGATAATGCCAGTAGAGCGAGCGCGCCGGTAATTCACCCGCCTGCAACACGGCGGCGAAACTGACGCCGTCCAAATGTTGTTGGGGGCGAAGCGGCAAGCCCAGCATGGTTAGAATCGTGGGATAAAAATCCGCCGAGCTGACCGGTTCGGCCGTGACACTTCCTGATTTGATTACACCAGGCCATTTGACCACCAAGGGCACGCGCACCCCGCCCTCGTAACCCCAGCCTTTGCCCATGCGCAACGGGTTGTTCGACGTGGGAGTGCCTTCAGCAGTCGAGAGTCCGCCGTTATCCGACGTGAAGATTACAATCGTGTGAGACTCGATTCCCAAATCTTGGATCGCAGCCAACAAGCGCCCGACGCTGGCGTCCAGATCTTCCATCATGGCCCCATAAACCGGCAGGTTTTGAACCTGGCGCACGTTGCGGCCTTGATCCGAAGCGAACGCGGGCTGTGCATTCGTCAGCTGTTGGGCTTTCTGGCGATATTTTGCAAGGGTTTCCGGTTTGGCTTGTAGTGGGGTGTGCACCGCATAATGCGACAAGTACAGAAAAAACGGCTTGGCCTCCTGCGCGGCCTGCCGCATGAATCGCTCAGCTTCATCCGTCAGACGGTCATTGAGATGCTCCCCCTTCGGCCCGTCTTTCAAGTTAGGCAAACTGTAGGGACTGAAATACGAGGGCGGATGTCCTTTGCCCGAGCCCGCCACGTTCCAATCAAATCCCTGCTGTTCCGGAAAATAATTGGTTGCTTCGCCGAGATGCCACTTGCCGATGGCCGCCGTTCGGTAGCCGGCAGCCCGGAGCGCTTCGGCCAGCGTGACTTCCTCAAGCGGCAGGAACATTTGAAACGCGGGCCGATTTAGTTTCTGGTCCGGCCGGTCCGGGCGTCCTGTCAACCAGTCCGTCAAGTGCAAGCGCGCCGGGGACTTGCCAGTCAGAATCGCCGCACGCGTCGGGGAACAGACAGAGGCGGCAGCGTACGCATCCGTGAAGCGCATGCCCTGTCGGGCGAGTCGATCCAAGTGGGGCGTTTCATAGAAGGTGCTGCCATAGCAACCCAGGTCCGCCCAGCCCAGATCGTCCGCCAGAATAAAAACCACATTTGTGCGGGGTGAATTGGCGGTCGCCCCGATGGTTGGAAGTGCGGCAACACAGAGAAGCGCCAGAAAATTGCCAACGGTTTTCAACATACTCTTCGTACTTTCATATCCAGCAACGCCCCTAACTTCTCAATCTTTGCGGCGACATGTCCCACGCCCACTGCACAATGATGCGCCGGGCCGTGGGCGTTCCACTCGTTGACAAATCGCCGTGCGCCGATGCTGAAGCGGTACCGGCTGTTGGTATTGCCGATTTCCAGAATTGGTCCCGGCACGGATTCTCCCTCGGCGACCAACAGTTCCAGCCAGCCGTCCCCGGTCTGAACCACACTGAGCAGCGTGACGGGGCCATGCTTGACCCTCATCTCCACCGAGAGACCGCGTCCCACTTTGCCGTGATACACCTGTAACGGGCGGACTTTCGTCTTGCCCTCGGCGATGGCGATGTGTCCGGGGCCGTCGTGACCCATCAACACCACGTCGTCGGTCCAATCCATCGCATAGTACTCGGTAAAAGAACCGCCGACGCCGAAACTATCCATGATCTTCATGGCTTGCGCATTTTTAATTTCCAGTTCACCGGCAACGGGAATCCCGCGCGCCGTGAGCAGAGAGTTGCCGAGAATGATGGAACTGATGGCGTCCTCGTTTTCTGCATTGCCCGTGCCCATGTAGTAGTAAGCCAAGGAGCCGAGATCGTGCTCTTTGACGAGGCGGTCGAGGGCGACGGAAGTGCGCGCGGCTCGTTCCAATTCGGATTGCGGGCAGTCCGCCTGAACGTCGAACAACCGGCGAAATTCGGCTACCCGTTGCCTGATTTGCCGGGCGGAAACCGACCGCCGCCGCGCGGCCAATTCCTCGACCTCGATGATTTCGATATGGCCGCCGAAACAGGCGCACTGTTGAGTCAGGTCGGAATAAATATCCAACATGCCGCCGTAGTAATGGCCCATCACGCCCAACCGGTTATGGAACATGATATTCGCCACGCGTCCCGCCTCGAGCCACGAATCCACCTCGTCCCACGCCACCGGGTCATCGTGAAGTTGACCGGTGATTTGATGGAACTGGATGCGGGCGCGGGTGAACACGTTGGCGATTTCGGGCACCGGACACGCGTTGCAATGCGCGAGCCATTCGCCCGTCATGCGGGTGCGATCTTTCATCGCATTGAATTTCGCGTAATCGATGGCCGCCGCCGGGGAGAGGTTCAGCACGAGGACCGGCACCTTGGCGCGTTGCACCACTGGCAACACTGTTGCGGATAGGGCATACGTTGTAACGTATAGGAAAATCAGGTCCACGTCCGCCTGCCGGAGCGCGTGACCCGCGGCGAGGGCGCGAGGCGGAGAATCGATCAGCCCGAGGTTCACCACCTCGACTCCCGGGCGGCGGAGTTTGTTTTCCATCTCGCAAACGTAACCCTGCAACCGTTGCTTCAAGCCTTTGAACTGAGGCCAGTAGGCATCCAACCCGATTCCCAACAAGCCAACGCGGAGCACCGCCGCGCTGCCGCGGAGCGCTCGCGAGGCTAGCCCAGGTGCGGGACGCGGTCGCGTCGGCCACTCGCCCGAAACGCCATTGCCGTTGCGCTCGGCGGATTCTCGGCGGCCAGGGGTGGGGGGGCGCGAAAGCAGCCGGGCCGCTGCTTGCCGGACATTGGGCTTCATTACCTCCAGCTTAAGCGAATCGCCCGGAGAAACAATGGACGCTTTGACCAGACCGGTGGACAATTTGGCCAGCGCCCGATTTTTCAATGTCCGCCGCCCCCGCCTTTAAGGTAAGTGCCCCAGCCGATAATAATCGTCGAAAGGATGAGGGTGGCGATGCCCCCGGCGATGAGGCGGTGGGCTTTCCGGCTGGCTCCTTTCCATTCATGAAAAATCCAGCCCCACATGGTGCTGAAGATGATGATGCTCGCCATGTGCAGTGTCCAGGAAGCAAAGCCATACTTGCCCATTTGCGTTTCGCCGGGTGTGATTAAAAGTGGGTGGTTCTAATTCCATAGACTTAGCCATTGTCCGT
>CAYXQJ010000053.1:0-19661 GCA_964467455.1 uncultured Hyphomicrobiales bacterium
TCTTGGCCAATGTGCGCACTGGACGCACTAACGCCATTAGACTGATGCCTGCGAATGCCGACAGTGGAGTCTTCGCTCCTCTTGTGTCTCCCACGCAATGTGAACCTACCATTGTCGAGCGCGATTCCTCATCGGTAAGACTACTCATGGCACTACAGCGCGTCACAGGAGAAGTGAAGGATACTGATGAATGGCGTCATAAGAATCATCAGTTCGCCCCCTTCACCATGTTCCGTATCGATCGAGATCTTTCTGTGAGTGTTGAGCGAAATATGGGCCAATATCCGAAGTACTACTATACCGAAGTTGTAGGGCACATGGGTCGATCAATGGTATGTACAGACACATCGGTATGGGTGGGATTTGAGACAGAACCTACCGTGACGGAGTATCGTTTGTGGGACGGAAAGCTGTTGAAGACCGTAACCGTACCCGGAACACCGCCGATCGTCAACGTCCCATTTGATCTGCAGAGAACAGACGCATCGTATTGGAGTCGGTACTTCTACACGACCACGCGCGCACCATGGGTCAAAGAATCAAACGGCACCTTATTGCGAGGGATCATTGTAGGGGGCAAGTTGGAACACGACTCTATTGTTCCTCGAGATGTTCATGCCTATGATTGGAAAGTTGTTGGAACCAAAGCTTTGGAGTTCTCTGGACTTGAGTATCACAGCAACTTCCTTGAAGTGATCGATGGCGATCTTTATCTGCTGAAGAACGACACAAGCTCCACAACCATGACACTGGTAAGAAGGGCGGTAGAGTAGTATGCGAACGATCATTCTGATCATCATTGCTATGATCTGCACCTCATGTGCGAACGACGCAGGGCAAGTTGATCCATGTGCTGTCCCTGACGCAGAGCTCATTGTGGTGATCGACAACATGTCGTGCTCAACGTGCATCGTCGACGTTGTGAAGGCCATCAACAACGGCACACCACATTCTATTGCGATACTGGCGAGTCAGGGCAACTATTCTCACATCGCCAAGCTACTCACGGCAAAGAACGTCCAGTTGATCTCGCGTCCAACCTCCGACCTTCAGCGTTGTTTCCCATCACCGACCAATGCTTCCGTCAACAGGCGCACCAAGGCCGGTCTTGAGCGTATCATGGATATCAACATCGAGAACTCCGGTCGAGTGGATGAGGTGATCGGGTGAGATGAGTACTACGTAGAAATACTTACCAAGATTCTGCCATTTTGCCTCACTCACGGTTTTCAGGGATGGCACTAAACTTCATCGTTCCGTAGAATCGAGAGTACACCATTCGTACTCTCTTATCACTGGTTCAACGGAGGAGCGCATGAGAAGCCTTGCATGGCCGCACTTTCTAATCCTGCTTTCACTTGGGATGACAGCCGGAGGAATGGTCCAACCGGTCTGGTGTCAGACGGACACCTCTCAGACAGCACTTGAAGTAGTCATGACCGAAGTTCGTTCGAAGGTGATGGACCTCGATGACGATGGATATCAAGACACGTTGATCATGCGTGAGCGCCGGTGGCTCTACGACAGCACGATACGACGTCGCCGACAGATCCCATTGCGGATCTTATGGGGTGCTGACACATCGTTGCGCAAGGTGATCTACGATACGACGGTGCTTACCTTGCCGTTCCCCGAGGACACCAGGGTTGGGGCATCGTACTACGATGCAGACAACGATGGTTACCGAGATATCGTGGTGAGCTGGTGGTGGACGGATACTACGTCCAGAAAGACCAAGGATCGTGTACTGGCATTTCGCGGGGGGGCAGATCTCCGCGCTGAGAAACACCTCGTGATGTCGTCACGAACCGCTGTCCCGGAGAAAGATTTTGTGATCCGGCTTGATGAGTCCGATTCCACTCAGGGGCAGCGCGTTTCGCACGGCGGCTTGCTTGTTCGAGAGAGGCCAATGGTGCCGGCAACGCGACCGAAGCAGCCGCGGCCCGAGGAACGGTCGACAGAGTTAATCGTCCCTGCCCTGCGTCTCTTCCCGAATCCCGCCAGTGCGGTGATGAACCTTACGATACGCGGTGTCGATGACCTCAAGGTCTTGAACGCAGAGATCTTGCTCGTGGATGCGAAAGGTAGCGTGATGCTGCGTCGAACGGCTCTTCTAGGAGAAGTGGCAACTGGAGTGCCGGTCGACGTCAGTCAATTGTCGCAAGGTGCGTATATCGTCGCTGTCACGGTTGACGGCGCCACGCTTGCAGAATCATCATGTGTCATTCAACGCTAAAAGGAGCCCAGAATGACACACTACAACACACTGCTCGCTGCACTTACCATCATCTCAATTGCTGTTGGCGCACTTCCGGTTTCGGCCCAAGGCCTTAGCGTCTCACCATTGTCCGGGTCGCCATCGTATACCTATCCGATCTCATCACGTACCGTTGACGGCGCTACGATCAACTTTTCGCTTCATTGGACTGGCAATGTCACCCAGAAGCGATTTCTCGACTACAAAGAATATTTAGCTGGCCCAGCACCGGGCGTCCCTACTGGCCGGTGGTATTGGGACACACGCACGCGGCAACATGGTGCATGGTTGTTCTCAGTCAACGGTATCGCCGTTCAGAGTCTCAACAGTGTTTACTTTAGATGGGACGAAGAAGGCATCTCGGAGTCGTGGTTGACCGAAGGATACGACTTCTGCAATCGCATGGTCGATCTGACCTCTTCAGAGCAGCTTCGCGATGTCATTCGCCTTCTGCGATCTGATGGGTCGGTGATCGAGTTGCAGAACGAGGTCGCCGCAAACACCCTTCCTGCCGACGATGCCGGACGCTATACGGGTCGGTACTACGAACATGGCGTGAATGCCCACGGTTGGGCATTGGTGGAGCTCGATGACCGGTACTATCCGGATGCGTTCAAGGAAGTCATTGATGCCGACGGTCAGCCGGCATTGAAGTATCATCCACGACGGATTCGGTATTATCCGGGCGACGGCCTGGAATATGTTTTTCGTGAGGATATCTTTCCCTACGGAACATACTCCGAAGCATCGACAGATGCTCGCGACGTCGCCTTTACCAAAGCGGGACCGACGATCTTCCTTCTGGAAGCCATCGTCAAAGACCATAATGTCTTGACCACCTTTACGTATAGCAAGCATCACGCAGCCGATGACTATCCGGAGGCCTCGCCGGGAAGGCCGCTGTTGGAGCGATTTGATGGGCACCGCCTGTCTTACGGTGAAGGGCTCGTTACAGTGGAAGCGCTCGGAAGTACGCATCAACTGCTGGTATGGGACCAGACCTTCTTTAATCCGAGTGACTACTACACTGATCTGACGCCATTTTGGTCGAACTGGGATATCAGCAGCCGCACGCGAACCGGATTGTTGTGGCGCTACGATGAAACCAATACGGGCGGTCTTACAGCTCCTGACGCCTATGGTGCCGTGCGAGAGATCATTAGTCATTCTCGCGGTCGTACCCAGTTCCGCTACAAGAAGAGGTCCGGTGTCAACAATAGTGTGCTGTTTGATGCCTTCATCCTCAAATTAATTTCGACGGCGTCAGGCTCAGAGGTTGTGTCCTATCACGACGAATCAAGCATGAGCTACAACGAGCCGAATCGATCGTACTACACCGGACGTCTCCTGCCTGAAGAACAGAATGTGGTCTCGAAGGTTGAGCGGCGCACGCCAAACGGCACACTCGTCTCTGAGACCACATTCGACTATGTCAATGCGATCTCATTCGCGGGTATTCCGCCGGCAACGCGGAAGACGTGGTTCACAACGACCGATCACGTTACGGCGTCGCTCGACAAAAAGACAACGATCGATACCTACTACTGGGATTCTGTCGCGGTGGACGAGTTCGCACCGGTGACGACCGATCCGTACCGCACCGACGATCTGATCCATCTGTGGCTCCGGCAGCAGACCATCCAAACCGGAGACCGTTTTGTCGACCATGTGTACGACGAGTACCTTCCTGTTGCAACCAATAGATTTCTCCGACTGATCCGCTCTGTGGAGACGTGGGAAACCGACGGCCTTCAACCGGCTGCCTATACCCTTCGAAGCTCATTCAAGTATCGGACGTCGCTGACAGAGCATGGCCATCATGATCCGGTCACGCTCACGAATGGTTTGTTGACAACAGCAGCACGAGATGCCTTTCAGACACTTATCTCGAAGACTATCGATACGGTGTGTATTCCAAACACAGGCGCGCCGTTCACGGTAACGGAAACAAGGTATCATCACCTGGACTTCGCAGAGTTTGTCAACGTCTCCATCAAGGACACGTCGGTAAACGACTACTGGACCCGACGGGGCCTTGACTCGCTGCACACCTCCGGTGTCGCGACCGCCTTTCGTTCGATCGCCACGCCGGCAAGTGCCGTTGCAAGGACGGTACGGGCCACGCCGTTGTACGGGATCCCGTATCAGATCGACCGTTATGCACCTGGTGGAGTCTTTCTTGGCGGTGTTGAGACAGAGATCCAAACGCTCTATACCGGCACGGCGGGCCTGCCGACGGTTCCTCGCGGGTCAGCAAAGGTCATGCATGTCCTGGGGCAAAGCCTAACGGGCAACCGTATCGATGCCCCTCGCATTGATAGTCTGGTCACCGTTTCGTACGTCCCGAGCTACTATCGAAACAGGGCCATTTCCGTGCGTACCAAGTCCGGCGCGGAACTAGTAGCGAACTATGATCTGTCAACACCTGCGGCGACGCTCTTCGGGACGGAGGCAACAGCAATGGGGTCGGTCACACTAAGCGATCAGGACTTTCTTTCGGACGCACCATCAAGCGTGACGGCTCGCTCTCGGTATTACGACCCGCTCGTGTTTATGACCGGCATTGGCGTTCAGTCACTGACGACGACATCCGGTGGTACCTATGACGGGCGTATGCAGACCGTCATCGACGCTAACGGCTACCTCAGCGCTGCGCGTGTGCGGCTTGACACGAGTGTTCAGCACGCTTGGACACCGGGCAGTTTCCCTGAAGGGTGGGAGGCCTCACAGCCGGAGATCCGACTTTGGAAGGCAGAGACACAAAGGCAGATCATCGAAGATGTCAAGACCTGCGGTTCTAACACCGTTACCTCTACAGCATTGGCGGATGTCTACGATCCAGAACGATTGATCCTCATGTCGTCTCATGAGTTGCCATGGTCCGTCTGCGACGGAACAACACAGATCAGGCAACGATGGACATCTTCCGTGGGCCTTACGTATGTTGCCTCAGATGACGACAATCTCCATGATGAAGCGACAGTCAATATTGCCGTCGTGCGTGTTGTTCTGACGGACTATGACTTTTGTATCGCAGATCAGGTTGATATTGACGTTGTGTGGACCTGGGGCACGAGCAATACGAATACACAAAACCTACAGCTCCTGTGGGATCACCATACGGATAGAGCCGGCGATTCGACCCGATATGCGGTGGTCGAACTTCCTATCCCAGCAGAAGTGTTTGATTCGATGCGAACGAGTGCGGCCGGTACGGAATTCGAACTCAGTCTTGCGATCAACGAAGAGAGCGTGGGCTTTATCGCGTTTGCCACTCACGCAGAGGATGTTGCCCCACGTATCGTATGTAGGTATCAGCCGGCGGCACCGGCAGCGCCCGTCATGCCGGATGCCACGGTGGCCGACTTTACGGTTCAGTCAACCATTCTCGACCAGGGACTACGTCAGCAGTCCACCAGCAAGCTTGACGATGCGGCAACGACTGAAACCCCGTCATGGTCTGCGTCCGACCCTGTCCGCTACGATGGTCGCTACCTTACCAATGTCGGAATCTGGTATCCGGACCAACTGAAGTCCGTTTCAATACCCATGCGCGGCAACCCGTTTCTGGGGACGCTGCTCGACTCGTCGCGGGCATACTACGATGCAACTGGTTCGATCCGTTCAGTCAAGAATGCTTTGGACATCTCCACGTCGCTTGCCCTGCATCCAACGGGCACGGATACACTGACATGGCCCGATAACAATCAACGGATCTCCCATGACTCGCTAGATACACCCATGGCGTTTGGCATACCGGCTGGAGAGATCGCGGACTACATGGGAGTGTGCCGAAAATCAATTGCCTATGATGAAAACGGTGTGCCCATCACGACATATGCCGATGCATGGGGCCGAATTCAGAAGCAGGTGGTCACTTCATCGATGCCATTGACAACGAAGACGCGCTATGACCAATATGGGCGTCATTCCGAAACGATCAACCCAGCCGGACAGCAGATCGTCCTTACCTACGATGCCTTCAACAGAGTAAGGACATTGCAGCATCCAGATCAAGGGTTGACGGAGTATCGATACGATCCAATGGGAAGGCTTCGTTTCATGCAGACTCCGGATCAACGTGTTGATCCAGAGAATGTCTTTGTAACGTACTACCAATATGACGACCTCAACCGCATTGCCCAAGTCGGCGTGTGCAAGCTCGGTGAGGAAGAGACCATTGATGATCTCGACTCGAGCATCATCAACGACAACCAGCCGCAGACGCTGCCGTTCTCTCGCACACCAATGATGACTCCGGTGCAAGCACCGCCGCAATTCGATGCTTCGTTCTTGGAAGAAGGGCAGTGTTATCCCGATCCCGCACAGAGCAGACCAGATTACGAACAATATGCCTATCCGGTCGGCCAAGCACTTGTCCGCAACGTAGGTGTCACACCACCACTGAACCCCGCCGATGTGCCGCCAAGCACGCCAAACTTTGAAGATCTCGTCTATCGACCATATAACGCCCGGATGGTATATCTCTATGATGCTTTACCGACGGCCCCTCTGGCAGCCAGTGCCGTATGGTCGCAACTGAAGCTTCCATCATGGTGGGGCGCAATGGCGCCTACCGGGACAGTGCGTAACACCAAGGGGCGTGTTGCGGCGGTGGCTTATCGTGATGACGGCAACCAGGAGTGGTGGTATCAAGTCTACTCATACAACGAGCAGGGACTACTCGAAGCTGTCATGCGGTTCAACGATAATCTGCCCTATGATGCCACTTGGTATGATTATGATAATGCCGGCAACATCGTCAAGATCCGGAGTATCGACCCTATTCGACATCATACAACGTGGTACGCCTATGACGTTGAAGGTCGGGTAGAGAAGATCTGGTCCGCACTCTCACCCGAAGGTGATGCCTACGGCCTTAGCGTCGGTTTCGGTACCAATCCAAGTCCTTCGCCGCGATACAGTGCGATCACGTGGACGGCTCGCCCACAAGATCCGGATGTGGTGTATGGATATGACGCGCTTGACCGTCTTGTCACGAAGACGTATCCGAATGTTGATGGACTTGGTCGTGCAGTGGAGCAATCACTGACCTTTAACTCCCGAGGAATGCTGACCGACGCAGTCGTCGCCGATCCAAGTGCACCGCCGGTGTACTCGGATGAGAGCTATGCTCGAGACAATACCGGCAGGATCACGCAGCGGGCCGTCACGGCTCCACCATCCGGTGAAACGTGGGATGTTACGTACGATGATGCGGGACACATCATTGATCACAATGATCAAACAGATCTCACTCTATGGGTAGTTGACGAAGTTGTCAATCGACGCGACATATGGAAAAATTGGCTACATCGGTATGAGTACGAGTATCTTTCGCCCTCAACGCCGAACGGCATCACCGGCGTAGACCCCGTGGTCCCAACCGTCGATCCGTCCGTAACGTCAACCTTTGACGCCGCAGGACGAACAGTGACACGTACCGTCACCGTACCTTCTGGCGCTGGCTTCACCAGCAGCACAGAAACGTACGCCTACGGCTATCACGGTAAGACCACGTCCATGCGCCTGAACATCGCCACGGGTCTTATCGGTTGTGTGCCGACCTATCCCTTGCCGGCCACCTTTGCCCCTGAACAGGTGTGGACGTATCGCTACGGCCCGAACGGTGTGCGCGAGCAGCGCCGGCTGATGATGTCGCCGCTGCACGACTCTGCCGGCTGCACAGGCGTACTGCCGTGGACCTACTACGTCAACGACCCCTCGGGGCTGGTACTGGCCGTCTACCACGGACGTCAGATGAAGCGCAGTCACCTTGGTGACGGCTGCCCCGATCCACCCACACCGCCGACGGAGCCCACGCGGCGGGTCTTCATCTATCCCGTCGAATACCGCTCCTACGGTCCCGACGGCGTCAACGTCGTCTACGAACGCGAGAACTATGGCGTCAATGCCGGGCAGTGGGTGAAGCGCTACCTCACCACCGACTATCAAGGCACGGTCCTGCAAGCCCACGACGTCAACGGCGATCACGAACAACACTACGAGCTCTTTGGTGCTGAAAAGGGGCAGGTGGCTCGTCGCACCGGCTGGCTGGACCGCGAGATCGATTGGGAGTCCTCGCCCCTTACCGATCTTTATCGCACCGTCGATCTTGTCAACCGCAAGTACGATCCCCAGCGCGGCGTCTTTCTCACCAGCGACCCGCTGTGGATGATGAGCGCCGATGCTTCGTCGTATCACTACGCCTATCACGACCCGATGAATATGATCGACCCGTGGGGGTTGAGTGGCGAGGCCACGAACAGCGGCAATCCGAGCGCCGGTGGAGACGACGTGGGCTCAGGTGGCGGAGTTGATGTTGGCCCATCAAACAAAGATGAGCAACAGGATCCGTCAATCAACTGGGCCGATGTATTCGTGCAGGATCTTATGCGAGGTGTATACCTTCGTGGTGTCGGCGTTGGAGCACTTCCCGGCGTGGGTATTGGTGGCGGTGGGCTGGGGCCGGTGGGCGGGGGTAATGGAAAGACGGATCCGTCTGCAAGTGGCTCAGCGAAATGGGCAGGCGTGCCGTATCGATCTGACGTAACAAAATGGTCTCAGTTTGATGGGAATGGCGTGAGGAAATCACCAATGCAATACACGTCAGTAAAGATTGATGTTAGTCGAGTAAATCATCGAACAGCGACGATCTCGACTCCAAGCCATCAGAGGCCCGACCTACATGCAATTCCACTCATCTGTCTCATCGACGACATCTGGGTCACAACGCAGCGATTTATGCCGTGGGTCGAACCGAATGAGATCACACATTTCAACCATCGGTACGCGACCGATAGTGAAAGGATGGGTTCGTTTATAAACGTTGGAACAAGCGTATTTTCCATGTCAAGGACTCTGTTGCAAGGTAAGTCAGGGATGGTGTTCCCAACGAAGCCAATGTGGTTTCACTCACCCACGAAGGCACAGTTTCTACCACGAAACAATTGGATTCGGTTCGGATCATCATTTAACAGTGGCACGGAGGTCCTCTCACTAAAACTCGGAGCAGGGACTAAGAGTTATCTAGAGCAGGTTCCCGTGATGTTACGACCAGTTAACAAAATGATACGATTTCACCTCGACGTGTTTCCGTGGTAAACATTTCAAGATAGGCCATGCAGATGAATAACCTAATCGTTGAGCGCTGCTGTGAGTCTGTTATAGAAAGATTGCGACGTCACGCGCGGCAACCAGCTGGAGTCTCACTCAAGTATAGTTCAAAGCCGGGTGCAAAAAGCATCATCGTATTGTCGTTTGATGATGGCTCTATTAGTGATGAGCGTGCTGTCTTGCAGGTGCACCTTCATTACGGTAGCATCCAGAGTAAGCTTGCTTTGTACGAAACAGAAACACTTCAGGGTTCACCCTACACTTATCCAGACAAGATTAGCGCCGCTGATAAGACGCTGACATGTGAGTATCTAGGAGCGATGTTGGTTAGACCGCGTGTTTTGCAGATTTATCGTGGGATTACTGGTGCCGAACTCGCGACCGTTCGTTACGTTGGCACAGGCTCAGAACAAGATATTGTTCTATCCACAGAAAGACACTTTGTGGAGCGACTAGTGAAGCGTCGTGTGTCCTCGATTGAACTACCAAGTATCTGCGTGACAGATCCAACGGAGTGCCTCTTACATGCTTACGAGATCGCTGTTCAGTGCAACGAGAGAGCACTGCGAAAGGCCGGCTGATGATGTCGCCGCTGCACGACTCTGCCAGCTGCACGGGCGTGCTGCCGTGGACCTACTACGTCAACGATCCCTCGGGACTGGTGCTGGCCGTCTACCACGGACGCCAGATGAATCGCAGTCAGCTTGGTGACGGCTGCCCCGATCCACCCACACCGCCGACGGAGCCCACGCGGCGGGTCTTCATCTATCCCGTCGAATGCCGCTCCTACGGTCCCGACGGCGTCAACGTCGTCTACGAACGCGAGAACACCGGTGCCAATGCCGGACAGTGGGTGAGGCGCTACCTCACCACCGACTATCAAGGCACGGTCCTGCAAGCCCACGACGGCAACGGCGATCACGTACAACACTACGAGCTCTTCGATGCTGAAAAGGGGCAGGTGGCTCGTCGCACCGGTTGGTTGGACCGCGAGATCGATTGGGAGTCCTCGCCCCTTACCGATCTCTACCGCACCGTCGATCTTGTCAACCGCAAGTACGATCCCCAGCGCGGAGTCTTTCTCACCAGCGACCCGCTGTGGATGATGAGCGCCGATGCTTCGTCGTATCACTACGCCTATCACGACCCGATGAATATGATCGACCCGTGGGGGTTGGATCCGTTGAGCAATCCACTGATTCCGAACAAGGCCAACAAGAATCAACAACAACCTAACGTCAATCCAGGCGCGCAAGGAGAATCAGGATACGGGCACAGTAACACATTCGATCAACCAGGCTCAAACTTCGGCGGCAGTGGTATGGGAACAGGCGGTGGCAATGGGGGAATCGGGCAGACTGATGTCGCACCAAGTTCTTCGCCGACGGGGACAGGGAACGTCATTCCCTCAACGGAGAGTAAGCTTACGAAGGAAAGAGGTCAAACCGAAAACTTGGCAACAACTCCTCCCAAGGCAGCCACAACCCCACCTTCTACGAGAGTTACGGCCGAATATAGATGCGCTTCGTCTGATTGTTCTGTGCAGCATTTATGGAGTCCGGTT
Organism: uncultured Hyphomicrobiales bacterium; assembly: GCA_964467455.1. Classification (GTDB taxonomy): domain Bacteria; phylum Bacteroidota; class Ignavibacteria; order Kapaibacteriales; family Kapaibacteriaceae; genus OLB6. The sequence continues at coordinate 10,938 of CAYXQJ010000053.1, forward strand.
ACTATTGGCGTTACTCCTGATGGTGGATTCATTGAGCCAATTGGCAACTCACCTAATCCGTTTGAGGTCGTTTTGTTTGCTGCCACAACGATGGCAACGCCTCAGGAATACCTGTTTGATGGAGTCAGTTCTGTAGGTAAACTGAGTCGTGGAGTGAGAATATACACTAGGTTTCTGAAGGGTATTGGCATTCTTGGAACTATGTATACTGCATATGATGTGGGTGTGCAGAGCTATCAGGCACATCAGTTGACGGGCGAACTCTCAACTCAAAATCAGATCGATCTTCTGCTCGCAACTGTTGGTGTGCTTGTCATCCCATTTGCAGCAACTCCCGCTGGGGCGATCATTGCACTTGCTATAACAGGGTACTTCTTGTATCGAGATATTGATAACCTTCAAGGACCTGGAAAATGAAATGGATCATGAGGCCATACTATCTAATCTGGGCAGACGCACTACATTGGGAGATCAATGTAAGAAGTCGTCAAAATCGCGAGATCTATCTACCTCTGGCAGCGATATCAGTAGCGCAGTTCTTCAATATCGTCGCTCTAACGATCTTGCTAGATTGGTCAGGAATCTGTGAGCATCTGGTTGAGAAGATCCTGCAGTCAGAATGGCTGTATGCGCCTTTTAGTTGGATCGCAGTGTTTCTGCCTTTCATCATCTTCAATTACGTGTTCATCTATCGCAACAACAGATATCGAAGTCTGTTCACGGAACTGCCTTTGTTCAACGGAAAACTCTATCTATTCTATTTCTACGGCTCCGTTGCCTGTGTCCTGATCCCCATTATTTTGAAACTATAGAAGATGATGCGGGGCACAACATTGACCACAATGACCAACCTAGAAACCGATGAAGCGTCATTATCGCTCCTGTTTGATGATGGATGTCGTCTTACGTTAGACGCAAGTGATCAACACTATGAATGCTATGACGTGATCTACAACGAGCAGCGATACATCGTGTGAAACAGGTGTGGACGTATCGCTACGGCCCGAACGGTGTGCGCGAGCAGCGCCGGCTGATGATGTCGCCGCTGCACGACTCTGCCGGCTGCACAGGCGTACTGCCGTGGACCTACTACGTCAACGACCCCTCGGGGCTGGTACTGGCCGTCTACCACGGACGCCAGATGAAGCGCAGTCAGCTCGGTGACGGCTGCCCCACCTACGGTCCCGACGGCGTCAACGTCGTCTACGAACGCGAGAACTACGGCGCCAATGCCGGACAGTGGGTGAAGCGCTACCTCACCACCGACTATCAAGGCACGGTCCTGCAAGCGCACGATGTCAACGGCGATCACGTACAGCACTATGAGCTCTTCGGTGCTGACAAGGGGCAGGTGGCTCGTCGCACCGGTTGGCTGGACCGCGAGATCGATTGGGAGTCCTCGCCCCTTACCGATCTCTACCGCACCGTCGATCTTGTCAACCGCAAGTACGATCCCCAGCGCGGAGTCTTTCTCACCAGCGACCCGCTGTGGATGATGAGCGCCGATGCTTCGTCGTATCACTACGCCTATCACGACCCGATGAATATGATCGACCCGTGGGGGTTGGACGGGCAAAAGGAAAAGGGGGTTGGCGAGTGGCCGCCGGATGGTGCTGGGCCAGGTGTCCGGCCATCGAAACCACGTGCAAGCGACATCACTCCGTTTGACCACTCCTTTAGCTTCTGGATGGACGGTGCGCGCGGGGACTATCTGCATAGTGTTGGCGAAGGAGCTCTTCCCGGCGCGGGTATTGGTGGCGGCGGGCTGGGGCCATTGGGTGGAAGCAACGGCGGCACGGGAAAGACGGATCCGCCTGCAAGTAGCTCAGAGAAATGGGCTGGTGTGCCGTATGGACCTAACGTCTCCAAATGGGATGTGACACAACCATGGATTGATGTTGCTAGAAGTCAAATTGGTGTAAAAGAGAATAGAAGTCCGACCGTACACTCTCCAGATGTAATGAAGTACCACAAGAGCTACCCTGGTGGTCCGAACAATGATGACGATGAAACCGGAAGGTGGTGTGGTAGTTTCGTTTATTGGTGTCTGAAGCAATGTGGCATTCAAGGGGTCTTGCCTAATCCGGCGGGTTCTCAGAATTGGAAAGAGTGGGGACAGAACGTAATGTTAGGTCAGACAGGCCGTGTAAGTCTCTCGTCAGTACCGTACGGCTCGATCGTTGTCTTCAAGGGAGCAAGCATATCACACATTGCTTTCGCAGTCGGTCGAAGCCCTAACGGCAATCGAATCCTCTGCCTTGGTGGTAATCAAGGCCATCAGGTGAAAGAATCCTGGTTTAGTAGCGCTGACATTGTAGCCGTCCGGTATCCCGTTGGATTCGTTGTGAGTCAATACATCCCAGTTGTTGCGACAACGGCAATACAAACCTCGCCATCTGTTAGATAGGGAGTATGTCATGATAACATTTAGAGAAGTACCCATCTCAACCCTGGTAAGTGCGATTGTCATGTGTGTTGGAATCGGCTTGACTTCTGCCGCGCAGTCAGATCTAACCTCCTCTGAACTACCAAACGGCTGGATCTACTGCGGTGAACGCAATGACAGCCTCTTCACGCTCACAGTCAGGAAAGCAAAAAAGGGAGTTGAATGCACATTCGTGATCAAGGTCAAGAATGAGAAACCGGTCTGTTTAGACATGGGATACTTTCGTGCCCTCGCCGGGACGGAGCTGATCGAGATAGATGACCTGATGACGGGAGCCGTGGTATATCATAGAACTCGCGATAACGGATTAGCAGCGATTACGATACCCCTTCCCGAGGAGTATACTGGAGCTGAAGGATCCAATACCATTGGCCGCTATGCGAAGTATGAGCTCATATCGAATCATGCAGGGACTGTGCTGGAAACACCACTTCTACAGTTGTGCCGATAATGCCACTTGGTAATGTGTGTTGATAGCTCTTATCCGCCCACACCGCCGACGGAGCCCACGCGGCGGGTCTTCATCTATCCCGTGGAGTACCGCTCCTACGGTCCCGACGGCGTCAAGGGCAATCGTAGTAAACGAAGCGAATTTATACGTGCAGAAAAGGGAGTTGCAGGAGAGTGAAGTGGATAATGAGGCCATACTATCTGATATGGGCTGATGCACTACATTGGGAGATCAATGTAAGAAGTCGTCAAAATCGCGAGATCTATCTACCTCTGGCAGCGATATCAGTAGCGCAGTTCTTCAATATCGTCGCTCTAACGATCTTGCTAGATTGGTCAGGCAACTGTGAGCATCTGGTTGAGAAGATCCTGCAGTCAGAATGGCTGCATGCGCCGTTAAGTTGGATCGCAGTGTTTCTGCCTTTCATCATCTTCAATTATGTGTTAATCTATCGCAACAACAGATATCGAAGACTCATGGCAGATCTGCCTGCGTTCGACGGAAAACTCTATTTATTCTATTTCTACGGATCTGTTGCATGCCTCCTGATCCCAAGTCTTCTGAAATTCTAGGATTGGTCGTCCACATTCTTAGAGTTGTCGATATACCGTGAAACGAATCTATTACACCCTCTGGGCTGATGCCATCTATTGGGAGCTGATCCGGCCTAGAAATAGACAAGGCGAGATATTGGCTCCGTAGCTGGCTAGCGATACGATCGCCGTATGAAGTACTAGGTTGGTTGGTTCCCGTATCAATGTTGAACTACTTTCTAATCTTCTTCAAACGAGACTATATCGCCATGGCGAAGGATCAGAGAACCTATGGAGGCAGGCTGTATATCGCTTACGCGGCGATATCGTGGCTTGTTTTTACTGGGCTGCTCATCATCAACTCATACAAGAATTCATGGTAGACGAACGACCATTCATCTCGGAGAATTCAGGTGACCAAGGCACAGGCAGACGACTGGCGTCGACAAGGTCAAGAGACCTACCTAGCCGGTAAGACGTTGAGAAGAAGAGCGTACAAGCCGTGGTCTGAGTCGTGGACCCACGATCAATGCGAGTTCTGTCAAGCAACATTCTCGGAGAATGCCGGTGATCTCAACGAAGGCTACTGTACGCTAGACTACTATCACTGGATCTGCAATGACTGCTTCGAAGACGTCAAGGTGGAGTATGGGGGGATGTCCCAATGCAGCGGTAGTAGCAGTCGGCGAGTTCACTTGCGATCGTATTGATGTGTTTGCGCATTAGAATGAAACGTTCCATTGTACTTCTTGGCAGGGCATTTGTCCTGATGTACTTCCTCAACGTCTGCTTTGTATGCGTTGACGTAGTAGTGTCAGTGCACTTCAACGTAGTGTTGGAAGAGGCATACGAGAATTATGCTATATGGGCGTTGATACTGTCTGTGTTGCTTTTGCCTGTAACACTGTTCATCACGTACATGCTTGAGCCGGAGCCGATCGAAACGGCCAAAGTAGGCGATGCACCTGTTAGATGGAACTTTATGGCCAAGCGCGTCGGATAAGCCGCATGTGTTCTGGAACTGACAATGCTGCTCTATCTGACCCTGTTGATCACAAGGGTGATTGAGAGATGACAGCCTGTCGATGTGTAATATCGTGATGCTAGCGCCGAATCATGTAGTATGGCCATAGTCGGTATGACCATCTCGGATCAATTGGGGGTCTCGAATAGTATCAGCGCCCACATCGACTACGCTCGGTATAATGGAAGGTCTCAGAGCTTCTAGCTTTACACAAGCGTCTCCCCGAAACGGCCATTCTCAAATACGACCTCGAGAAACGCAACGTCATTCTGTGATCGTGCATTATGCATCACGCATTATGCATCATGCATTCTGCATTCTGCATTGGCATTCTCCTATTCCCCCATTCTCCCATTGATCTCCACCGTCAACGAATCACACACCTGATACCCTCTCTCCGTCAACTTGAGATGGGTGCCCGTGTCCTCGATCAACCCTTCACGGATCCATAGTTCGAGGTCGGGTTGAAGACGTGTGCGGAGATCGATGCCGAACTCATGATAAAACTGCCGTAAGGGCATGCCATCCGCTCGCAGCGTCAAGAAGGCGAGCTCGGTGATCCGGTCTTCACGCGTGAGTTCTTCACTATTGGCCTCCGGTAGTTCACCGGCATCGACGTGCTGAAGCCACGAGGTGAGACTGCGGTGGTTCCAATAGCGCACGCCGTTGAGTAGACCGTGGGCGCTGGGGCCGACGCCGACGTAGTCTTCGCCGTGCCAATACGTGAGGTTGTGCCGACACCGATGTCCGGGCTTGGCAAAGTTGCTCACCTCGTATTGCTCATATCCAGCCTCCCGCAACGTGCGCATCACATAGGCATACATGTCGGCGTCAAGCTCTTCTTCATGCGGGACCACCAGCCCCTTAATTTTTTGAGCGTTAAGGGGCGTACCAGGTTCGAAGATCAACGAATACGCACTGATGTGATCTGGTTGCAGGGCTAAAAGGCGTGAAAGCGAATAGGCAAGGGTGTCAATGGTCTGCGGCGGCAAGGCGAACATCAAGTCCATGTTGACGTTCGTAAAGCCCGCAGCACGCGCCAAGGCCATGGCTTCGTCGGCCTGCTCGGCAGTGTGGATGCGCGTGAGGAAACGCAGCTCTTCTTCGATAAAACTCTGTACGCCAAACGATAAGCGGTTGACGCCGGCAGCGCGATAGCCCTCGAGTTTCTCCAAGGTGATGGTGCCGGGATTACATTCCATCGTGATCTCGCAGTCGTCGGCAAGATCGACGTGATGCCGGATGGTGTCCAAGAGGTCAGCAAGTTGGGCAGGGGTGAGGAGCGAGGGGGTGCCGCCGCCGAAGAAGATCGTGCGGGCGGTAGGGGCACGCCATGGCGTGGGGGCGCGCCCCGGCGCGCCCGTACCGCCCCGCATCGCGATCTCTCTTTTCAGCGCAGCAAGAAAGCGGTCGATGAGGCCTGTGGATTCGATGGAGTAGAAGTCGCAGTAGGTGCACTTCTTCTCGCAGAAGGGGATGTGGACGTAGTAGCCGAAGCTCATTGGACACGCTCGAAGAAACGGTGCCAGCGGATGTGGGGTTCGGTGTTGTCCGACGATGGGCCGTAGGACCAGTAGATCACCAAGGCCGTGCCGATGATGTTCTCTTCCGGCAGCGTGCCCCAATAGCGGGAGTCGTAGGAGTTGTCGCGGTTGTCGCCCATTACAAAATAATGGCCGTCGGGGACGATGACGCGTTTCTTGCCACTCTTGATAGGACGTTCCGATGCTGCGGTAGGGGGCGTGGGGAACGGGATCTTGTTGACCGTGATGCCGCGACGCGTGAAGCGGACGGTGTCGCCGGGAAGACCGATGATTCGCTTGATGAAGGGTTCGTTGGGTGCGTCACCGCGCAACGAGTCGGGCAGGTCGAAGACGATGATGTCGCCGCGCTCATGCTGGCCGAACCACGTGGAGACCTTGCTGACGACGATGTTGTCGCCGGCAAGGAGCGTGTTCTCCATCGAGTGCGACGGAATGGCAAAGAGGCCGACGACGAAGAGGCGCAGGATGAGCGCAACAACGGCGGCGGAAAGCGTCGTGAGGATGATGTCTTTGGTGGACAGCGAGGGGACCACATGCCCCCTATCGAATGATCGTGCCGAGGCGGCTCCAACGGATGGAGGAGAGGCGTTCGCCGAAGGAGAGGAACTTGCCGTACATCGGATCGTCGACTTGCCAGGACCAGTAGACGATCATCGGTGTGCCGACGACGTCTTCTTCGGGGATGAAGCCCCAGAAGCGCGAGTCGAGGGAGTTGTCGCGGTTGTCGCCCATGCCGAAGACGTAGTCGCGTTCAACGACGTATTGTGTCGCCGGTTGTCCGTCGATGCGCAAGGACGATTCGTCGACGGTGTGGCCTTCACGTCGGATGAAGACGGCCCACTCGCGGATGTTCTCGGACGTAAGCTTGATCACGTCGCCTTCTTTTGGAATGCGGATCGGACCGTAGTCGTCGCGTGTCCACCCACGGCCCGGAGGGAAGGTGTAGACGCGGTCTTGTTCATAGAGCTGCTGACGCATCTCCGGCGTCATCGGCAGGAACTGTCCGTGTTCGGGAAGTTTGTACTCAACGCCATTGACGTAGGTGCGTCCGCCCTTGATCACCAGCTCGTCGCCGGCGACGGCGATACAGCGCTTGAGATAATATTCGAAGTTGTCGGCCTTGACCTGTTCACGGTTGCCCGGGAAGATGAAGACGATCACATCACCTTGTTCCGGTGCGATGATCGGCGGCGTCTTGTAGTAGGGAAGGGGCAGGTTGATGAACGGTATGATCTGCGGTGTACTCGGACCAAAGACGAGCTTGTTCACAAAGAGGAAGTCGCCGGCGAGGACGGTGCGCTCCATGGAGCCCGTGGGGACGGTGAAGGAGGCCAGAGCAAGACCGTTGATGATGGTCACCACGCTGACGGCCCACACGAGCGTCTTGATCCAACTCCACACATGCTCCACGAAGGTCTCGGGAGGTGGAGCGTTCTTTTGTTTGGTACGGTAGGCTTTGTAGCGTTGGAGTAGGTTCATAGGTTAGTCGATCGAAAGTACGGCCAGGAATGCTTCTTGAGGGATCTCTACGCGTCCGACCTGCTTCATACGCTTCTTGCCCTCTTTCTGTTTCTCGATCAGCTTACGTTTCCGCGAAATGTCGCCGCCATAACACTTGGCGATCACATTCTTCTTCATGGCCGAGATGGTCTCACGGGCAATGATCTTGGAACCGATGGCTGCTTGAATGGCGACCTCGAACATCTGGCGCGGGATGAGCTCGCGGAGTTTTGCGCAGAGTTTTTTGCCCCATTCGTGGGCCTTCTGACGGTGGACGATGGAACTGAGTGCATCCACGGGTTCACCGTTGAGCAGAATGTCCATGCGCACCAACTCGCCGCTCTTGTAGTCGGCGTATTCGTAGTCGAGTGATGCATAGCCACGAGTGCCCGACTTCAACTTGTCGTAAAAGTCAAAGACCACTTCGGCAAGGGGCAGTTCGAACGTCATGTCCACACGGTCGGCGCTCAGGTAGCTCTGACCGAGCATGGTGCCTCGGCGATCGATGCAGAGCTTCATGATGGCGCCCACATATTCCGTCGGCGCAATGATCTGAGCACGAATGAACGGCTCCATGATGTCTTCGATCAACGTCGGATTCGGCAGCTGCGAAGGATTGTCCACCCACATCGTCTCGCCCTTGGTGGTGATCACCTTATAGCGCACGTTCGGTACGGTGGTGACGATGGTCTGGTCGAACTCGCGCTCAAGTCGTTCCTGGACGATCTCCATGTGGAGCAGACCAAGGAAGCCGCAGCGGAAGCCAAAGCCCAAGGCATTCGACGTCTCGGGTTCGAACGTAATGGCCGCATCGTTGAGCGTGAGCTTGCCCAGCGCTTCACGCAAGTTCTCGAAGTCGTCAGAATCGGCCGGATAGATACCGCTGAACACCATCGGCTTCACTTCTTTGAAGCCGTCGATGGCTGTCTCGCACGGATTTTTCTCCAACGTCACGGTGTCACCGACCTTCGTGTCTTGCAGACGCTTGATGGCCGCAGTAAAGTAGCCCACGTTGCCGGCTTCGAGGACGCCGGTACGCTGACGTTGCATGAACAGTACACCCACTTCATCAAGCTCGTAGGCATAACCGGTGTTCATGAACTTGACCTTGTCTTTCTCGCGCATCACGCCGTCGAACACGCGCACATTCACCACCACGCCCCGATACGGATCGAAGATGGAATCGTAGATCAAGGCGCGAAGGGGCTTGTTTGGATCTCCGGTAG
>CAYXQJ010000054.1:0-1928 GCA_964467455.1 uncultured Hyphomicrobiales bacterium
GCCGGGAGAGTATAACGCCGGGAGTGACGCCGGGAGAGTATAACGCCGGGAGAGAAGGAGGAGGACTTAATCTTCCCAGTCTGCGATGAACACATTCGTATCCCTCGTCCCCCCATTCTCCCGATTACTCGAGAACACCACCTTCTTCCCATCCGGCGACCACACCGCGAACGCATTGAAGATGCTCTCCGTGGTCACCTGCTCCAGGCCCGTGCCGTCGAGGTTGATGAGGTAGAGGTGGAAGTTGTAGCCGCGTGTTGAAGCGTGGTTCGACGAGAACATGATCTTCTTGCCCGATGGGTGGAAATACGGTGCCCAGTTGGCTTTGCCGAGTGCGGTGACCTGACGTAACTCGCTGCCGTCGACATTGCAGACGTAGATCTCCATGTTCGTCGGTGCAACAAGTCCCTGCCCGAGAAGCTCTTTGTATTCGGCCTGCTCCTGCTCGGTCTTCGGACGTGATGCGCGGAATACAAGCTTTGTGCCGTCCGGTGAGAAGAACGCACCGCCGTCATAGCCCAAGCCCGACGTGATCTGCTTCTTGTTCGATCCGTCCAGATCCATCGTCCACAACTCAAGATCACCCGAGGCATCCGAGGTGTAGACGATCTTGTCACCCTTCGGCGAAACAACGGCCTCGGCATCGTATCCCGGACGATCAGTGAGCTTCTTGACGATCGTGCCGTTCAGATCGGCAACGTAGATGTCGTACGATGGATAGATGCTCCACAAATACTTGCCATCCTTACGCGGTTCGGGTTCAGGTGGACATGCCTCGCCCCCTTCATGCGTACTCGCAAACAGAATGTGCTTGTTGTCAGGCAGATAATACGCACACGTGGTGCGCCCCTTACCCGTACTGATCATCGGCGGCCGATAGGAACTGTCACCCGCGGCCTTCGCAATGTCAACCGAAAAGATCTGGTCACACTTCAACCCCCACGCCTTGTTGTTGCTCTGCATGGACAAGTGCGTACCGTCAAAACTGAAATACGCCTCGGCATTGTCCCCACCAAACGTCAACTGACGCAGGTTCTTGAGATGGGGCTCGTTCGCTTGTAAGGGGGCGTGCAGGATGAAGAGGAGAAGGAGTAATCGCATTAGGGTAGAGGGGAGAGGGTTGAGTGGAGAGGGTAGAGGGTTGAGGGTTGAGGGTTGAGGGTTGAGTGGTCAGTGGTCTGTGGTTAGTGGCACGTGGCACGAAATGGACGTAGGACGAAGGACGCCGGACGCGAAACGCGACTTACCAATGAAACGACGCGCCCGCCATCACTCCGATGTTGGCGAATTCGGTGTCGAACAAATGCATGTAGCGTGCGGTGAATAAGATGCTGGTGACGGTGGAGACGGGGTAGGAGAAGCCGGCGGAGCCGGCGACGGTGAAGTAGGTGTTGTCTTCGATGTAGCCGACGGGTTGTTGCGTGCCGAGCTTGACGTCGATGATCGAGGCGCCGGCGTGGAGCGAAACAAGAAGGTTGAGTCCATCGCCAAGAGGAATGATCTGCCCCACGCCCCCTAACAAAGGAGAAACGGTGAGCGAATAGTCGCTGAGGTCCTGTATGCCGGAGTCGGTCTCGACCTGCGTGCCGAGTTGGTACCAGGCGTTGCCCACGGAAACAACGGCGAAGGTGTTCGACGAAAGTCCCTTCCAAAAACGGAGGTCGAAGCCGAAGCCCGGATCGAGGTTGAGTTTGTCGGCAACAGCACCAAGGGGAACAAAAATGCCAACATCAAGGGCGATGTGGTCCTTGAGCGTTGTGGTGTTCACGTTCACATCGGGCAAATTCTGCGTCACGCCCGTCGGCGCTGTAGTCTGGGCCTGTGAAACAACAGTGAGGACCATGACAGCAACGATCAACACGAAAGACCGGAGGTAAGAATAATGCATAACGCAAAGTTAAGCCACGAGCCACGAGCCACGATCCACC
>CAYXQJ010000054.1:2028-19549 GCA_964467455.1 uncultured Hyphomicrobiales bacterium
AACCACCAACCACCAACCACCAACCACCAACCACCAACCACCAACCACCAACCACCAACCACAAACCACAGACTACCAGCCACTTTTCGGTAATTTTGCAGGCTATGGCAAAGACACATCCCTCCGGAAAGCGTGGATTGGACCTGTTGCGAGACCCACGGTGGAATCGCGGTACGGCGTTCACACGCGAAGAACGCGCTGATTATGGACTCCTGGGCTTGTTGCCCGATATCGTTTCCACGCCGGAAACGCAGGAGTCGCGGATCGAAGCGCACTTGAATCGCCTCCCCACCGACCTCGACCGATACGTCTACTTCTTGGATCTGATGGAGCGCAACCTGACGATCTACTACCGCATCCTGATGAAGGACCCGGTGAAGTACATGCCCATCGTCTACACACCAACCGTGGGCCTGGGCTGCCAGACGTTCGGACGCATCTATCGTCGGCCGCAAGGACTCTACATCAGCATCCGCCACCGCGGACGTTTCAAAGAGGTGCTGCGCAATTGGCCGGAGCGTGATGTACGATTTATCTGCGTCACCGACGGCGAGCGCATCCTCGGCCTCGGCGACCTCGGCGCCCAGGGCATGGGCATTCCGATCGGCAAGCTGGCCCTCTACACAGCCGTCGGTGGCGTGCCTCCGCACTACACACTCCCGATCGTGCTCGACGTGGGCACGAACAACCAAGACCTGATCGAAGATCCGTTCTACATCGGCGTCCCGCACAAACGCCTCACCAGTGACGAGTACGATGGCTTCGTCGAAGAATTCGTCCAAGCCGTCGAAGAGGTCTTCCCCGGCTGCACGATCCAGTGGGAAGACTTCGCCAATCAGAACGCCGCGCCGATCCTGCGTCGGTACCGCGACCGCATCCCGTCGTTCAACGACGACATCCAAGGCACTGCCGCTGTCGGCGTTGCCGGCATCCTCGCCGCCCTCCGATTCAAACAAGAACACCTCAAAGACCAGCGCGTCCTCTTCTTCGGCGCCGGCTCTGCCGGCATCGGCATCGCCGACCTTCTCTGCACTGCCATGACGAAGGAAGGTCTTACCATCGAAGAAGCCCGCGAACGTTGCTGGCTTGTTGATAGTAAGGGGCTGGTGGTTGCCTCGCGCACAGATCTCAGCGACGACAAACACAAGTTCGCCCACGAACACACTGAATGTCATTCGCTCGAAGAAGCCGTCACCGAAGTCAAACCCACCATCCTGATCGGCACCAGCACCATCCCCAAAAGCTTCACCCAAGCCGTGGTGGAGCAGATGGCGCGCAACACCGAACGTCCGATCATCTTCCCCTACAGCAACCCAACATCAAAGAGCGAATGCTCGGCCGAAGAAGCCTACACGTGGACGAAGGGCAAGGCCATCTTTGCCTCCGGCAGCCCCTTCCCACCCTTTGAGTATGAAGGTCACACCTTCACACCGGGTCAGGGCAACAACGTCTACATCTTCCCGGCCGTCGGCTTGGCCGTGTTGGCCGCCAAACCACACACCATTCCCGACCGCGCCTTCAGTCGTGCCGCCCGCGCCCTCGCCAGCCTGGTCACCCAAGAACAATTCGACAGGGGGCTGATCTATCCGCCCATGAACCGCATCCGCGAGGCCTCACTCATCGTCGCCACCGCCGTCACCGAATTCTTCTTCGAAGAAGGCCTCGCCACGGTCCCCAAACCCGACGATGTGGGAGAGTATGTGCGGAGCATTAGTTGGACACCGGAGTATGAGTAACTGCGTTGTCTAACTGCGTTGTCTAGCTGCGCTGTCTAGCTGCGTTGTCTAACTTCGTTGTCGAACTGCGTTGTCGAACTTCGTTGTCTAGCTGCGCTGTCTAACTTCGTTGTCTAACTTCGTTGTCTAGCTGCGCTGTCGAACTGCGTTGTCGAACTGCGTTGTCGAACTGCGTTGTCGAACTGCGTTGTCGAACTTCGTTGTTCAACTGCGTTGTCGAACTGCGTTGACTAGCACACTAGCACACTAGCACACTAGCATACTAGCACACTAGCTGTCTTTTTCAGGCTCCGGCTGTTTGCGCTTCTTCTGATTCCTTTCTCTGATCCTCCTTCCTCTCTCCGCAAGATGATGGTACGCACCCTTGTACTCCGGATCGGCGTCGGCGATGGAGGCGGCGAGAAGGGCGATCTGCGTGGAGATCTGTTTGAGCTCGCTCAACATGCGTCGTTGATCGTCGGGCTCAAGGATGAGGAGAGCGACAAGGTCAGACAAGCCATCTACCGTTTCCCAGAGTGAGCCGTTGGCATGACTCAACATCTGCAAGCGCTCGGCCGTCGTGGTGCGACCACACGCCTCGGCAATATTGTGCGTGATCGATGTACTGCTCGCCCTGATCTGCTCAAAGATCCGGCGCGATCCACCCGCACCCTCTTGGGCAACAAGTGGCAACACTTCATCAACAATGGCGCGCGCCCGATTGTAGACGCGCAGTTTCGTCGGGTCCATAACACTCCTTGGGGTTTAGGGGTAGAGTGTAAGTAGACCGTACGAATGTGACATGTTAACCAGCTAATCAGCTAGCCAGCTAGATAGCTAGAATTAGACAGCGAAGCTTGACAACGGAGTTGCACAACGTAGTTAGACAATGAAATTGAACAACGCAGTTCAACAGCGAAGCTAGACAACGAAGTTCGACAACGAAGTTGAACAACGCAGTTAGACAACAACGTTATCTAAAGTTCATTGGCACTAGGCTAAACCCCGCCGTATGCACGGGCATGATGGGCCAGTCTTCCGGACGCGTAACGTGCGTAATGCCCATGGTGTACCAGAGGACGACGTCCTTGCCGTGCAGTGATTCGTTGTCGGCGATGTATTGGGGCAACCCCTCGCCCCCTGCATTTTGATTGGGATAGGGGCCGGCGGCGTAAAGCTCGTTGTCCTTGTGGACCGTGGCCCAGAGGTGGTGATCCACAAAGCGGGCGCGGGTGCGGGGAAGGGTGAGAGAATCCAGGTAGGGAAAGGCGTTGCTGCCGGGCATGAGCATGTAGGCCGTGGGCTCGCCGTTGAAGTTGGTGCGCGTGGTGCCGGCCACCATCCATGAACGCGACGTCTTGGTGTTGATGCTGGCACGCGCTTCCTGCTCGAATTTGTATTCGTAGTTGTCGAGCATGATGGTGTTGCCACGAGGGTATTCGTTCGATGGAGTAGGGGGCGACCAGACGTCGAGTTCGTGGACGGTGTTGGCGGTGCCGTCGACGTCGAGATCGAGACGGAAGTTGAAGAAGTGCTGATGGTAGGGTGCAGCGATGTTCTTGGCAACGAGCATTCCATTTTCGTCCGATGTGCCTTTGACGAGCATGATGCCACTAAGACGCGTCTCAACACGGATGCCGCCGTCAAGTCCGAAGATGTAGCTGATGGCGTAGTCGTAGTTGCCGACCGTTGCCGTGTGGGTGATGACGAGTTCGCGACCGCGACGTGCCACGAGCTTGAAGGAGTTGGGATCGCGGTGACGTAAGAACATGCCGCCATCACGCTCATAAATGCCGATCACGTCGGGCATGGTAGAGACATCGCCGTTGCGCGCAATGGTGGCAACGGGGAGGAGTAGGGTTTCGTCAGGGACATCTTCGCCGCGGGATAAGCTCCACGAACAGACCCCGACACCATACTCGCCGACATCAAATGCATTGCGCCAATACCAGCCGGCAGCAGAGTCGCCGTACGGCACGAACATCTCCGACAAGCCAATGCGCCAAGCAACACTGCGCGGTGTGCCGTTCACATCCAGCGTGATGTCGTACAACACCAGTCCTTCACGCGGATGAACCAGGTACCGGAACGACCAACCCTGCCACGTGATGTGCTGTCCATCGATCACAAACGGCTGACGCTCATGTTTGATCGTCAACGGCACCAAGGGCTCGGGTGAGATCGTGAGATTCTCGTAAGGGGCAGATGGTTTCGCCACCGGTTGCGTGCCGTGATCAAAGACGTCGAGGACCTTCTTGCCGTCGAGGTCGATGTGGCAGATGATGCCTTCAAGTGGTCGGTCGTATTGGTTGACGCCGTTGGTGAGGGCATAGGTGATGCCACGAACGATACGTTGTGTGGGATCGGTCGAGACGATGCCGCTTGCCCAGCCATCAACCACTAGTTGCGACGGATCGGTGAAGCCGCGCTTGCGCACCGCTGCCTGCCAACGTGCGTCGGCTTTGACGAGTGAATCGGTGAGCGTGAAGTCCGTACCGGTGATCATCGGCTTGCGTCCGCGGATCACGTCGCACGACCGAACACGTTGGTTGGTGTGGTCAACAACGGCTTCGATCAGCTGATGCGTAGGCGCATGATAGCCCGTGAAGGCGATCGTCACGGCGGCATTGGTCGGCGCTTGTGTGCGCCACGACTTCGACGGTTCACCCGGGCCAACGCAGACGAAGTCTGTGCCCTTTGGCCAGCGTGGATCGTTGATCAACAGCGTGCGTGCTGTTTCGATGACGGCGGAGTCGGGTTGAACGAAATACTGCAAGCCATCTGCAGCGTTGACCGCCGATGTTGTGATACCGATAGCGATGATGCAGAAGATCAGCGCAGATCTTGTTCCGACAACGTGCGTTGCCATACTTCTTTCCCGTTCTTGTCGAAGAGTTGGAGCGCGAGCTTGCGCTCTTTGCGTTTACCACTAACGGTGATGAGGCCGAAGTTGTGATCACCAAAGGCCGTGCCCGGCACGCGAAGCGTATTCGGTTGTTGGGTGATGTTCTTGTTGCTGCCGGCCGTGATGGCACTCGACGTGAACTCATACAGCGGATAAGTTCCGCTGCGATCAAGCTTGGTGAGCTCCGCACCGTGAATGTCGCCCGAGAGAAACAGCACGCCGGTGATCTTGTTCTTGGTGATATAGTCGATGATGCGTTGACGTTCGTGCGGGACGTGGATGAACGCTTCTTTTGTAGTGTCGGTCGACAACACATTCGATCCACTGGCGATGATCTTGAACGTTGCCGTTGATGACGACAATGCATCGAACAACCACAACAGTTGATGTTCACCGAGGATGGTCTGCTCGCCCCCTACCGTTCCTTCGGGAACGCGGTAGTAGCGATCGTCGAGTGCGAAGACTTGGACGTCGAGAAGTTCGAAGGACGTTGTGATGCCCGGTTTGCCGCCAACACCGTACGATGGATTGGGCCAGAACAGTGTGTGCGCTTCGAGTGCGTCGTCCTTGCCGCGAAAGCTGCGGTTGGAGTTGTTCGGACCAAAGTCGTGATCGTCCCAGATGGCATAGTGGGCTGTTGAAGCGAGAAACGGCTGCAGTCCCGGATAGGCGCGTGTGTGCGAGTACCGCTTGAGGATGCCGGCGCGCGAGTTCCAATCGGGCTCACGCAGGTAGACGTTGTCGCCGAGCCACAACATCACATCCGGACGTTTGGCCGTCATCGCATCGAGGATCTCGAAATCGCTGCCGTAGCCGCTTTCTTCACCTTTTGCATTGTGTCGCTCATAACCCGTTTCGTTCACATAGAGGCATGAGCCGATCATCATCGTCGCCGTCGGCAGATCATCACCGCGCCACTTCCACACCGGCTGCGTGCGGAATCGTTGTTGATAGGTAGGGGGCACGGGTTTCGCATCGATCACGATCGTGTAGAAGTAGGTGCGTCCGGGTTCCACGCTGTCGGCGATCAACGTAACGGCATAGGCCGTGCGACGGTTGGTGCGCACGGGCTGTGTGGTGAACTTCTTCCCGGTGATGCTGTCGGTGACCTCTGCGCGGACATCGGCGTTGCCGTTGAGCTGTACCCAGATGCGGGCTTCGCGCATGTCCACATGGCCCAGCATCGGTCCGGCAACGATGGTTTGGGCCGTAGCGCTGTACGACGCGAAAAGTCCTGAAAGGAAAAGGACGAAGATGATCATTGCGTGCGAGACCATGGTAGATTTGTGCTGTTCAATGAAGGGGCGCAAAATACGCCATGAAGGTGCCGGTCGAGATCGCAAAACGGGGAGATAAGTCGGACATCTACATGTTCGGCCACGTCGTGCTGCCGACCCTGCTGTATGACAAGCCGGAGTTGATCCTGCGCCTTGGTCAGGAAGACGGGCTAACGGCACTCAGCGAGCTCTATCGCGCCTATGCGACGTCGTGGGGCGGTGATCCGGTGCTGACCAGCGCTGTGATCCGTCGGTACCACTCGTCATCCGGACTCGTAGCCATCGTCATCGACCTTCCGCGACCAACCGTTGTGCCGGAGCCACATGCTATGGTGATGGTGGTCGCACCGGAACGATTATTCGTGGTGGTGGAGAAGGCCGGTGAAGATCACATCCGACGTCATCGCAGTGAAGCATGGGTCGTGATGTCGTCAGAGTCGGAACCATCGTTACCCGGCGACCGCTTCGGCTATGTGTGTTCGTGGCTTCCGGATCGGTCGCACTTCAACCATGGCATGTTGAAGCTGGACGTGATGACGGTGCTTGGTCGCGTGTCGAGCGTGTTCGATCGTACCGACACGTGGGAGTTATGCGACGATGTGCCGACGTCGATCTCTCCAATACACGTCATGCATCGCCCCTTACCGGAAGATTCAGTGCGTGAACTTCAAGCAAGTGTCAATGACATCCTATCGTGGGCATCAACAGCCAAAGACAAGATCAGTGCCGCAACACAGCTTACGCAACTGATCCGCACGTATCGCAAAAGATATGGCGACTGGAGTTCGGAGATCACGCTTCATCATGCAGAGATCATTCGGTTGTATCTCGAAGCGGAAGAGTACGAACATGCACAGAGCGTTGCGTCACAGTGGGTGCGGTTCTGCCACCGCTACAGAGGCAGTCGGTCACCGGAGATGAGGATCGCCTACACGTGGACGGCACGAACCTTTGCTGCCGACACAACAATGTCACGTGATGAAGCGCAACGTCGCATCGATGCACAACTGCGTGTGAGAAATGCCGTGTCGCAAACGGTGGACATGTCGCTTCCCGGCGCGGATCATCCCGACGTCAACTGTCCGACCGTGTGATCACATCTCATAGCGTAGGTGTTTGATCTCTTCGCCGTGATCACCGATGTGCATCATGGCATCGATGCCGATATCAAGGTGCAGGTCGGCATATTTTTCCGAGACCTTCCGATCCGACTCTTCCGTCTTCACACCTTCGGGCACAACGGGAACGTCGCTCACCAGCAGCAGAGCCCCACGCGGAATCCCGTTCTTGTGCCCAACGATGAAGATCGTCGCCGTCTCCATGTCGATGGCCAGACAACTCAGATCACGCAGTCGTTGACGGAAGGGGGCGTCCCATTCCCACACTCTGCGGTTGGTAGTGTAGACCACGCCAGTGCGATAGTCTTGTCCTCGTTCGAGGATCTTGTCGGAGACGAACTTGTGCAACTTGAAGGACGGAAGTGCCGGCACTTCAGGAGGGAAGTAGTCGTTGCTCGTACCGTCGCCGCGGATGGCGGCGATCGGAAGGACAAAGTGTCCGATGTCGGTAGAGTCTTTGAGTCCCCCGCATTTACCCAGAAACAGTACGCCCTTTGGCATGCGTGCCACGAGCAGGTCCATGATGAGCGCTGCATTTGGCGAGCCGATGCCGTAGTTGATGATCGACAGTCCGTCGGCATTTG
Organism: uncultured Hyphomicrobiales bacterium; assembly: GCA_964467455.1. Lineage (GTDB taxonomy): Bacteria > Bacteroidota > Ignavibacteria > Kapaibacteriales > Kapaibacteriaceae > OLB6. The sequence goes on from CAYXQJ010000054.1 coordinate 9,628, forward strand.
TTGCCGTCTGCATCGGACGATCCAACCCGCGGATCGGCACGTTGAACCGATTGGCGAACTGCGTCACCGCCGACTTGAAGTTGGTCAGCAGGATGTAGTCGCCGAATTCGTTGATCGGCGTACCTGTGTAACGCGGTAACCAGTTTTGAGCGATCTCTTCTTTGGTGAACATCATCGTCCCAGTATCGTGCAAGAACAACTCTGACGCGTGTCTGCGGACTCCCGTCCGCTCCACACGGGCAATTTAGGTTGCGGGTGCCGTAGATTTGTTGTGATGTCCGTACTTGAAGTGTTGGCTCGTGCGGAGCATGCGCTCCGACCTTCGCTATCGGCACTGCCGCCGAAGCTTGTGACCCGTCTTTTTTCCGCCGGACGCACCTCGTTCTCGAAGCGGTTCTCTGCGGAGCGACCCGAACAACGGGAGCCGGAGTTCAAGCCCGTCAAAGCATGGGATCTGACCTTTCGATCGCCGATCTGGAATGCCGCGGGCATGTTCAAATACGGCGAAGGTTATGAGGTCGTAAGCCGGCAAGGCGCTGGCGCTTATGTTGCCGGTACGACCACGTCGCGTCCGCGCAAGGGCAACGAAAAGTCCGGCGTCCGCTGGCCTACCGTGAGCTACGCTCGTTCGCACTCTGCCTCGAACTGGATGGGCTTGCCGAACGAAGGACACGCCGACGTTGCGAAGCGACTTGCCGCCTTGACCAAGGTCGACGGATGTCCGATCGGCGCCAGCGTCAGCTCCGAGCCGTTGTTGGAAGACAGCGTCGCCATTACGGAGCTGATCGACGGCATGCAGATGTATGCCCAGGCTGGCGTGGATTATCTCGAGCTCAACGAAAGCTGTCCGAACGTCCCGGGCGGTCACGGTGGCCACGGCGGTCCGCACCTCGACGAGGGACTCATCGCTCGGTTGGAGCGCGTGTCATCGCAGTTCCTCAAGAAGCGCTTGCGTCGACTACCTGTCGTGGTCAAGTTCAGTGTCGACACCAACCCCAAGCAGCTCGACGATCTCATCCGCATGCTGATCGCCTTGGAATATGACGGCATCATCTTGGGCAACACCTCAACGCAGTATGCCCATCATCGTCACGGTATTCATACTCAGGACCGCCCCCTCTATGATCTCTTCACCACCCAATTCGGTGGTGGGTTGAGCGGTCAGATCCTGCGTGAGGATTCACTTGAGCTCGCCACGAGGGCGCAGGAGATCGTCAGCCAGGCACGTCCGCCGCATGAGTTCCACGTCATCCGCTGCGGCGGCATCAACAGCGCTGAGGACCTCAAGGCCTCGGCACGCCACGGCGTGGTGCTGAACCAGTGGTATACGGGGTATTATGAAAGATTCGGAGTAGACGGGCACGACGTGTACGTCGCCCTCGCAAATGACGCCGGGAGAGTATAACGCCGGGAGTGACGCCGGGAGAGTATAACGCCGGGAGAGATCGGAAGAGAGGCTATCTCTGAAGGTTGACGGTCACGCTGTCGTAAAACCCCTTGAACATCTCCGGCGTCCTCGACATCTCCCGCAGCTTCTCTGCGAACTGCGTACTATCCATGCCGTGCGCCGTCATGATCGAGTCCAGCGTCTGCTTCAGCTTCGCACTATCGGCGATCGTCTGGCGCGCCAAGACCACATCGGCATACGTGCGCACCAGCTCCGGATCAGGAACACTGCTGTCGGTGCATGCAGTCAACATGACGACTGCGCCAAGACCCAATACGCGCTTCAGTCTTTGAACGTGTTGATGTTGACGATGATCTGGCATACACACCTCATTAGTTGATTCGTTTCGCATTATGCATTATGCATCATGCATCATGCATTATGAATTGACATTCTCCCATTCTCCCATTCTCCTATTAGCATCACCAACTCCCTCATCATCATCGCCGTCGCTCCCCATAGCGGGACGTCGGGGTGGACGGGCCAGTGGGGGACGTCGATCGTCATGCCGTGGAGTTCGCGTTGGTGCGAAGAGACGAACGTGGGGTCGAGGAAGCGGGTGAGGGGGACGTCGAAGATCTCACGCACTTCGGCTTCGCTGATCCGGTACTCCGTCGGACGCTGCACCACGCCAACAACAGGGGTGACGGATGAATTCGATGGTGGGATGTAGAGGTTGGACAATGTTCCCAGCACTGTCACTTCGCTCGGTGCTATTCCCGTCTCTTCGTGCAACTCTCGCACGGCCGCTGTGATGGCGTCTTCACCTTCATCGAGTCGTCCGCCGGGGAAGGAGATCTGTCCGCGATGACTCCGCAGCGTCTCGCTTCGCAGCGTAAATAACACGTCGGGTAAGCCCCCTTCTTTCAAGAGAAGAGGAATGAGGACGGCGCTTTTCCGTGCCGTCTCCGGCGGGTTTTGAATGCGCAGTTCAATGTCCGGGCCATACGGAACCATCAGCCGGTGCGCTTCGATACCCGGCAGCGGTTCGGTGAGGCGTTGGCGAAGAAAGTCGATAAGGTCCACGTCCAAAACTACGGCTAACTTCGCACCATGATGATGCTTCATGATCTTGTTAAGGGGCTGGCAGATCCCGAGATCACCGGTCCGCCCGATGTGATGATCCGTACGGTGACAGGTGATTCGCGAAACGTACAGCCGCAGGATGTATTCGTGGCCGTGCGTGGGACGGTGATCGACGGACATGAGAAGGTGGCCCATGCCGTGGAGAACGGCGCGACGGTGGTGATCGGCGAACGCCATGTGGCCGACATCGACTTCGGTCACGGCGAACCGGGCGTGACGCTCACCTACGTGCGTGTTGCCGATACCCGTCGAGCGCATGCGGCGTTGTTGCGTGCATCACATCCGGAGATCGTCGAAGCGCTCTCGTCGATCACGTTCTATGGTGTGACCGGAACGAACGGGAAGACCACGGTCGCAACATTGCTCGAACAGATGCTCAATGCCTCCGGCACCAAGTCGGGCTTCATCGGCACCACGGGCATTCGGTATGACGGTATCGAGATCGAAGCAACGCACACGACTCCGGATGTTGAGCGGTTGTATGAGATCATCGTGATGATGCATCGCGCCGGTGTGCAAGCCATCGCGATGGAGGTGAGTTCGCATGCCCTTGATCAAGGACGTGTCGACGGCATCGTGTTCAGTGGTGCGCTGTTCACAAATCTTACGCGCGATCATCTGGACTATCACCACACGATGGAAGCATACGCCGCTGCAAAACACAAGCTCTTCCTTGGACTTCCTGCTGATGCCGTTGCCGTCTTCAATGGTGATGACTCGTGGTCGTTCTTCATGCGTCGTGATTGTCCAACGCAAGCAACGATCTCCGTTGGCATCACGCATGGCAACGACGTGGAGATCATCAACGTTTCATGTTCTGCCGAAGGTGCGTCATTCACCTTGCGAGCCCACGCACCCGATGAAGAGCCGTATGAGTTCACGATCCACACGCCCCTTCTCGGACATTTCAATGTGATGAATGCGGCGTTGTGTGTGGTCTTGTTATGGGCTAGGGGGCTGGCAGTCCCCATATTGCAGAGCATCATGAAGAACGTGCACGGTCCGCGCGGACGTATGGAGCGCATCACGTTGCGCACGCACGCCACGGCTGTGGTCGACTACGCTCACACACCCGATGCGTTGGAGAAAGCGCTCTCGACGATCCGCGATGTGATGCATGAACACGGCGCACGTTTGCACGTGGTGTTCGGCTGCGGCGGCGACCGCGATCCCGGTAAGCGTGCGGAGATGGGCAAGATCGCTGCGCGCGATGCCGACATGATCTGGATCACAAACGACAATCCGCGCACCGAAGATCCTCGTCACATCATCGATGCCATTTTATCCGGCATTCCCGAACAGATCCGCGAAAGCGACGCCGTCCATGCGATCGAGGATCGACGTCATGCCATCATCGCAGCGTTGATGAAAGCCCATCCTCACGATGTGGTCCTCATCGCCGGCAAAGGCCATGAAGACTATCAGATCATCGGCACTGAAAAGATCCCCTTCAGTGACCGCGCCATCGTGGACGAGTTCAACGGCTGATCAGGCGGTCAGTTCTACCTGCGTCATCCCCTTCGGCACAAGAAACTGCAAAAGTAGAATCACACCAGGATGAATGGGTCTACGGTTCTCAAAAAGTAGCAAGCTGAATGACCAATATATTTTTGCTCTTTCCCAGCTGGGTTGGCACAAGAACGCAGTCAGCCAATTTGAGGAATCCATTGAGTCGAAATCTAAATTTACCAGATTACAACCTGCCTTCTCGCATCAGATCCGGCCGTGATCGTAAGAAGGTAAAAACCGCGGGCCGGCAACTGAAACCCAAAGTTTACGTCCGATTGATTAAGCACGGCCACAATCTGTCCAGTTATATCACAAATTAGAATTCTTGATTCCTGGGTAGACGTCGTCGACATCCGAACAAAACCGTCTTCTGATAGCCAGGCTAGCGCAACAGGCTCACCGATCTCATGGACAGATGTGGGATAATCTTCATGAACTCGGACATCAAAGTATCCATCTCGATTAGCCTGCCAAACGACTGAAGAGACCCCATCTGTTCTCCAAGCGGCGCTAACATTTGCGTTGTGAACTGTGATTGGATCAAGAAGCGAACTGGAAAACATCTGACCATCTCTTGAGAAAGCAGAATAAACTCCTTTCGAACTCTCCCACGCTACTAGCACTTTACCGCCATCCCCAAAGACATCCAACGATGGATACTCTGCGGTTTCTGATAGCGCCGAAGACAAATCTACATTTGCAGGGGTTGTCGTTTGCCCTGGAGTCAGAATTGCGTAATAAACAATTGGCCGACCTTCGGCTGCATCTCGCCCATCAACCCACGCGAGATGTAGTCTTCGCTTCAAGTCGAATTTCAAAGAAGGACCTTGCGACGGACATCCGTCAATGGTCCAGGGTTGATCTTGGATGAGAACCGGAGGATCAAATGATGCTCCGTCGTTGAATGAGAGCGCTACATAAATGTCACGTCGATTGTTGATGTTGGAACGAAATCCGATTGCAATCTCTCCAGATGGACCAATATCAATGGACTGCTGACAACACTCGCATGCCCCGCCATCTTCAAAGCGATCAACACGAATCAAATTGCTCCATGAAGTACCGTTGTCCGATGATTTCACGAGGTAAACATGCTTCAATGCATCAAATGCATCAACGCCGGCGGACAACATTGAGACTAAAATCTGGCCGGATGAGTCAACTGCAGCACTGACAAAATCTTGCATCCCTGATTCCGCGCCTTTGCCAACAACTGTTGGCGAACTCCATGAAACTCCGCCATCTTTCGAGTAACAGTGAAAGGCATTCGACTTCATCTGCAGCCTGTAGTCCTGGAAGATCGCATGAAATGTTCCGTCACTAGTTTTCAAAAAACGGGGTCTTCGCTGAAGCCCCAGAGTAGCACTGTTGACGTTCGTGACCTTTTGTGGCGACGACCAAGATGCACCATTGTCTGTGCTTATACACACCATGATCCTCATTCCGGGATCCTCCCGTTCGGTAAAGGAAAGAATCATAGTGCCATCTGACATGATGTCGTAAGCAGGATATTGTCTCCCAGGACCAGAAACTTCCGAAAAAAAGAACACTGGTTCCGCGTTCTGCGCGTAAGAAACTTGACCGAGTAATAGTGCAGTAATCACACTGGCGAATAATCTATTATATGCCATAACGTTCGAACTCAATAAGGGTTGTAATGTTAACAAACGTGTCGCTCAGCATTCATTGGTGAGCACAGTCGGTGGTGATGGGATGAGGGGGGGGGCACGGAACCGTACTGGAAATTGCTAATGTTTATGAAGTGCGTCCTTTCCACGCAGTAGAGTCTGTTGGCTAGTAAGTAAGTAAGCACCGGAGCTAACAACAATGTCGCCCTCCTCCAGACCATCCACAATTTCAATTTCGAATCGGTTTCTAATTCCAGTTTTTACCATTCGCGGTTCATATCTATTCGTAGTGGTTCGTACCCACGCAGAATTCATATCGCCTTCGAGAATTGCCGTTCTTGGAACTACCAGTCCCGAATGCTCGCGTTGATTTAGGTCGACATATGCCATCATGCCTGGTTTCAAACGGTGATCAGGGTTCTGAATGGCAATGTATACCAACGTGACCGCCGTGTTTGCGCTCAACGTCGGATTGTCGAATACAAACCGTCCAGTCAAAGGCATTGTAAAATCATCTTCAAAACGAACCTCAACACGAGTGCTCTTTCTAAGTATTTCGACCTCTGTAACATACACTTGTGCTTCGACCCATACTGTACTAAGATCTACAGCCTTTAGTATGATCGTCCCCTCATTAACGTACTCACCTTCTCTAACAGATAAATTGGTGATCGTTCCGTCAATTGTACTGTTAACATTTATATACGGGGCCATCTCGGATGATTGAGTCAGCCCCTCAATCTGTTGCTGCGAGAGTCCCCATAATTCTAGTCTGTGTCTGGATGCTTCCATTAAGCTGCGAAAAGTACTGTAATTCTTTGAGTTTCGGTCTACCTCACGTTTGGCATTGATGAAGTCTGTTTTGTCGGCCAGCAATTGTTCGCTGTAAATCTGGTAAAGGGGCATGCCAACTGTTACAGCGTCTCCTGGATTGCGAACGAATAGCTTTTCGATGCGTCCGTTAAGGCGTGATGTAAACGTGCGAACTAGCGTTTCATCAGTAACGACAGTACCTGTCACGCTTCGGGTTGTTGATATTCTTTTGTACTGGACAGTATCCGTCGATATCGCCGCCAGGTATTCTTGCCGTTCAGTTAGGAAGATGCCAGAGTTGTCATTCGACGAGTCAGGATTCACCGGTTGTCGCGTCTCTTTGACCAACGTCATTCCACAAATTGGACATGATCCTGGCTTGTCAGACTTCACTGATGGGTGCATCGGGCAAGTGTAGTGCTCGTCAGTCTGATTCAGTTTCTGCTCTTCATGAGCTTCGTGATCGTGAGATTCGCATGCAGGTATAACCAGCAAAACCATCGCAAAGAAAAAAATCTTAGTCGACATTGTGGCACTAACAAATTGCTGAACGTAGATATTCATGATTTTCACCTTAGGAATGTATCGCTGTCGATAAGTAATCCGGGCTGAGCCGCCACTTCGTCTCCAGCATGTAATCCACTCAACACTGCTACTTCGTCGTTACCAATTAGAGTAACTTTGACCTCTTGAGACTCAAAAACGCTTGCGCCTCCTTTAGTTAAGCCGACCTTTTTCCAAACAATGGTCCGTTTCCCCAGATCAAAGACAACTGACCGAGGAAGGATGAGAAAACGCGAGTTATGGACGGAAACGGCAGCTGTAAAATTAGAATTTACGAGAAGTTGCCCATTAGAATTGTCGACATACAATCGAATTCTCGTGAACTTATCACCGTTTAGATAGATCGGTTCAACAAAATCAACGCGAGCCCTGATTGGCATACTTGGATCAAGCTCTGATGTGATCACTGCCATCATACCCTTCGTGATTTCCATTCCTGCGATTGAACGAACAGAACCAATTCCCCAAAGAGTTCTTAAATCATTAATGGTAAATAGTGTTTGTCCTTCATTGACATACATGCCCTCTTTTAGCTGCATATCATCCGAAGGAATTAGGTATCCAGAATCGTTCGAGTAAATCGTTAGCGAGTACGGCGATTCTGAGTTCTTGCTAATATCGAGTATCTGTCTATTAGTCAGACCCAGTTGTTGGAGTCCAAGCCGAGCCTGTTCTGCAATTGCATCGTCGCTGCTATTTAGCGCGAAGGTATAATTAGATGCCAGTGTATTTATCAAAGGACTGTACAACTCCATCAAGGCCGAACCGTTCGTCACATACTTTAGTGCAAATGGCACATAAAGTTTTTCAATTCTTCCTGAGAGACGAGAAGCGATTCTTTTAGTTCGTCTATCATCAGGAACAAAAGTTCCTTCAATAACCTGGTCATAATGTCGCGCTCCGTATTGAACCTTCACCGTGGATTGCGAGCTGATCTTAGAATATGGTTGGCGATTCGGAATAACACCTGCATCAACTATTGAATCGGTAGTTGTCTGTGAATGCTCCTCGACACTGCTATTGCAGGACAACGCCACAGACAACAAAGCAGTAGTCGCAATACGATATATGATTTTTGCACGGCTCACCGAATTTCCATTTCATATTCATATTCTGTTTGCAAAAGAAGCGCCTTATGTAATTCATTGAAGTAAGCCAGGCGTTTCATAAGTACCATTTCCCAAGCATCGAGCAGCTCAAATAGCCGTCCTTCACTCTGACTAAATGCAAGAAGGTTTGCGTCAAGAGACTTTTGATACGCCGGAAGAATATCCCGTATGAAGCCGGACAGAATATCTCTTGCATAGCTCAACTTGACGAACTTGTCGTTAGCCATTCGTTTTGCCATCAACTTCATACTTTCAATTTCGTTTATCGTCGCATTGATTTGAAGATTGAGCGACTCAGATGAAGCTGTGTACATTTTCGATGACCATGGGGCAATCGGCACAGAGATCATACCCATTACGGAAAACTGATTAGGCATAGCGAACATTTGCATGTGACGAAACTCGATACCAAAATCAGGATCAAGTTGTTTCTCAGTATATGCCTGTTCTAATCTCATGGAAGAAACCATGCATATCATTGCTTGTACGTCGCTTCTGCTTTCGATCACAGTCGTATCGATTTGCTGAATATCTTTGAGTGCAATTGCCGTGTCAACGGTGAACTGAGTAGCAAGATTTCGCTGAAGGAGCGTGTTCATCCCAATGGAACATTCCGCTATCGCGGAATTCTCCATTAGCATCATATTGTATAACTCTTCGCGTTTTGCTTTTGCTTTATAAATACTTGCTAACTCGCTTTGTCTGTACCGATATCGTTCTTCCGACACTCTTATCACGAAATCAAGCAATTCGATGTTGCTTGCCAGAGTTTCAAGTTTTTTATCGGCAATGTGCCTAGTGTAATACAATTGTTTCGCAATAGTGCGAAGCTCATGTTTCGTCCACTCTCCTTTTCGCGTTTGTACCAACGCCAACGACTGCAGGTAGTCAGATTTGCTTCTTGTCTTCGAAGGATTAGGTATCATTTGTGTGAATGACAACATGAGCCCCGCCTGATTCATTGCCGTCGTATCGGATAGATTATCAAGCAAATACGGAAATCTGTCGACTCCCGCTGTTATAAGAGGGGGCATCCAAGCATTCGCACCTTCAGCTTCAGCCACATATGCTTTTGCTCTATCATTGAACATGAGAACATCGGGGTAAAGCCGTTCAACCCTATCCAACAATATATTGAGTGATAGATACGACGTATCAAATTGTGATTGTGCTTGAACAAACAACCCCTCGATTAACAAACAGCACGCTAGGGTTAAAGCGAAGGGTATCGTTTTCATCTGCTACTCACGAACTTCTATGACGATGATCCTACCGCGTTGCTGTAATTCATGCTCTTTAAGAATCTGATAAATAACTGGTAGCACAATCAACACAAACACAGTTGACGTAATGAGTCCAAATGCAAATGGTATGGCGATAGGTTTCATCACGTCACTGCCCGTTCCCGATGATATGAGAATCGGTAGGAGGCCGAGGGTGTTGGCCAGAACTGTCATTAATAATGGTCTTACTCTCGGAACTGCTCCATCATAAATTGCTCGACGGATATCACTTTTACTGATATCGACTTTGTTTTCAGCATTTAGCTGGCGAAGTGAATCGCTCATATAAGCCATCATCAAGACGCCCGTTTCTACTGCAACGCCAAACAAAGCAATAAACCCTGCAGCAACTGCAACGGAGAAATTCACATCAAAGAATGCAAGGGAGTAGACTCCCCCTACCAACCCCACCGGAATGCTTACGAAGATGGGCTAACCCCCGTTTGTTTGTAGGCGGACTCTTGATTGTCAGTTGATTGAAAA
>CAYXQJ010000055.1:0-17619 GCA_964467455.1 uncultured Hyphomicrobiales bacterium
CCCGACGGAATGATGTGCAACGAATGCACCTTGCTATCTTGAGCTGTAAGCGTTAAGCCACAAGCCACGACCCCACAACACAGTAGTAAAAATCTGTGCATAACATGTACTCCCAGTTACGATGTATCAAGCGGGCTTCCCTGCACGAAAGCCCGCTCGCGTTGAAGATCAGAGTAGACGCCTTATCGAGGCGTTGAAACAGTAGACTTCTTTGCCGGCGGTTGTACTTTATTGCCACCACCAAGTGCACAAGCCAGGTAGTCATAATAAGCGTCCTGACGACAGCTATTCGACTCACGACCCTGCACGTCTGTGTTCGGCTTCACGGGACCCTTTGGCTTCTCCACCTTCTCGGGCACCTGGCCGTACGGATATTCCACTGTGGTGGTGCACTGGCGGATCTGGTCACACATCTGACGTGCACACTGACGCTCTGACGGCTGTGCGTAGACCACTCCAACACCGGCACAGAGCACGATCGCTACAAGAATGTTCTTCATGTTCATTTCCTGAATTACTTGTTGGAGGGGGCAGGTGTTGCCGTCTTCACGTTCTGTGCACCCACATTGTTGGTGGGCTTCTTCACCACATTTCCGTAGCAGCCGGTGTAGAAGTCGTATGCATCAGCGTAACATGACGCCGCAGCTTGCCCTTGGGCATCGTCAGACTTCTTCGCCGTCTTCTGCCCACCGGTCCACAATGCCGAAGTCGATGGCTTGCGTACACCGTCGATCTCTTGATTGCAGGAACGCATATTGCGACACATCTGCTTAGCGCAGTCTGCTTGCGACTCAAGGGGCTGACCAGCTGACACAACAGCCGCACCAACCACAAACATGACCAATGTCGATACAAGTGTTTTCATAGTTGTTTACGGGTTGATGATGGTGTAGTTGATCCACTTGGTTAGGCCAGCCCCAAGGGCAGCTGAAAGGATTACGTCAAAGCTAGTATTTGCTACTCTAGTCCCAACCTTTACGTTGTAGAACGCAATATCTGATCCGTCCTCAAGGGTAACAACAATGGCTGAGTTAGCCGTCACAGTTGGGTTTGTGATCGTAAAGATATTCGTACCATCAATTCCTTCCGTTACCATCACTCGACCGGATCCACTATTAAGCAATACCGTGCCGCTCGCATCTGGGAACGTAATATTCCTGTTGGCCGTGGGATCCGTGATCTGAAAGGTCGTTGTCGTTGCGTCAGCAGTTGAACCCTCAAACACCAACGGACCAGACCCTAGGATCAGAGCTGATGTGTAATTAAGATTGCCGGCAAACGCAAGGTTCGTATTGATGGTTTGCAAAGTGCCCTCCGTCAGTACAAACTGTGCTGCTGCGCCAGCATCCGGGATCGTGTAGGTACGGTCTGCTACCGGTGCCGGCGCGGTGATCGTAACTGAGTTGCCTGCACCCGGAGCACCAAGCTCAAGTTGATTCGTCAGGGCCGAGATGTTGAGTGCATCGTGCGCACGAATGCCACCAGTGCCACCGAAGGTCATCCGCGCAACGCCGTCGGTCTGGATCTCAAACGCGTCTTCGGTGCCAGCTTGTGCTGCAATGCCGATCGTCCGTGTTGCAGAAGCTGCCGTGAACGTGTTATTGCCGATCAACCATGCCGTGTTACCGATGATGGTAGCGGCCGACGTCTCGCGCAGAGCCGTTCCGTTAGTGGTGATCAACGCATCTGCTGCAGCGCCGGCCGGGAGGTTGGCCATGTTCACTGCAGGTGCGTCGATCGACACTGCGTTGCCGACAAAGTTGTTGCCGATCGTTGTCGTCAGAGCAGCCGCACTGTTGTTGATGTTTGTTGCACCAGTGATGGTTGTCGCTCCCGTGATCGACGCTCCGCCCGCTGATACCGTAAGTGTGCTAGCAAGCGTAAGACCGCCACCGGCTGTAAAGTCGGTGCCGGCATTGCCGACATTAAGGATCAGGTTGTTGTTAAGATCCAATCCCTGTGCATCATTGATCACAACGGCACCGCCGGCGTCAGAAATGTCGCCGTTGGTGGCAACGTTCAAGCCGTTGGATGTCAGCTGAAAGGTGTTGGCTGCACCGGCGTTGATGGTAATGTTGTCGTCGCCATTGCCCAACGTTGCTGCACCGTTTGCAACAAGCGCACCTGCAAGGGTAAGACCGCCACCTGTTGTAAAGTCGGTGCCGGCATTGCCGACATTGAGGATCAGGTTGTTGTTCAGATCCAAACCATCGGCATCATTGATCACAACTGCGCCGCCGGCGTCAGAGATGTCGCCGTTGGTGGCAACATTCAAACCAGTTGAGGTGAGTTGGAATGTTCCAGAACCAGCGTTGACGTTGACGTTGTCATTGCCGTTGCCAATGTTGGCTGCACCATTCAAGTTCGTCGTACCGGTGATGGTAAGCGTGCCCGTCGCCGAGAGGTTGCCGTTTGTGGCAAGAGTATTGGCGCCACCAGGATTGATGTTGATGTTGCCGGCACGCGAGAGTGTGCCTGAAGCATCGTCATCAAGGGAGCCGTTGCCAAGTGTGCCGGTACCGGTCCAACGCGTCATCCGATTTGCCGTGCCACTGCCCGTGAGCAGTGTACCGCTGGCGTCCGGAAGCGTGATCGTATACGGACCACCGGTGTTTGGAAGAGCCGGTGGACGCACCAGCCAGCGACCGCCAACGGCAGTGCCGTTGAGGTTGTAGAGCTGGAGCATCGTTGGCTGCTGAGCAAGAGCCACCGTCGGAACGACGATCGCAGCAGCAGCGCAAGCAGCAAGAAGTCTATGGATTCTCGTTGTCATGTCGTTGTGTTCCCTTGTAGTCGTCGTTCGTATTAGTTACCGATCACAAACCAGTTCGTACCGTCGCTCACGAAGGTGCGCGACAGATTACCGCCACCACCGATCACGATCGATAAAACACCGTCAACGGTTGCGCCACCGGCGCTTTGTACGGTGACGTTACCGGCATTCGCAACCTTGACCACGATCAGGCGGCCTTCGCGGCCAACCGGACTCGGAAGATTCAAGGTCTCGTTGCCAACGTTGTTGCAGATCGCAACGTAGTTGTTGTCGTTCAGGTTGTACGGACCGGCAGCCGAGAACGTCTGCACCGGCACGTTCACACCACGATCGTGGTCCGTGACACCGGCAAGGATGACCGTGTTGTTCGCCGAGCCGATGGTCACGTTACCCGTCGTACCGTTCGTACCGATGTTCGTGGTAGCCGCACCGTTGTTGTCGTTGATGTTCACCACACCACGCACCGTGATAGCATCCGTAGCGGAGTTACCAATGCTGGTGTTGCCGTTGGCATTCAACGCACCTTCGATCGTGTTGTTCGAACCGGCACTTGTGACATTGAAGTTGCCAGCAGTGACCGTTAGATTGCCTGATGTCACCGTTGCATTGCCACTCAGAACAGTAAAGTTGTTTGTGACTGTTGCATCAACGGCCACGGTCAGGCTACCGTTTGTGGTTACCTGATTCGCAGCGCCAGGATTGATCGCAATGTTTGCGTTGCTACGGCTGATGCTCACTTCATTGATGACCAGGTCCGCGGCGCCACTGTTGTTGACAGAGATCGTACCGATCCCACCTAGATTGAAGGTGCTGTTGTCGGTTCCGGTACCATCACCAAAGACCGTCGTGCCCGTCGTTCTAAGATCATCGTTGATCTCAACTTCAGCCGCGGCATCCGTGATCACGCCTGCAGCTGAAATATTCAACTCGTTCGACGTCAACTGGAACGTACCCGCTGCATTGCCGATGGCCGTGTTACCGGTACCGGTCGTATTCATGTTAAGGGGCGTACCATTGATCGTAACAGCGCCGCCGTTCGCCATCGAGAGTTGCGTGAACGATCCGTTGTTGAACGTCAGCGTTCCGCCACCACCGATGCGCACAAAGCGCGATTGCGTGATCGGATTGGTACCGTCGGTGGTGTGACCAAGCTTGTAGTCACCCGTGACGGCATCCCACATCAGACCTTCGTCGGCTGTGCCCGTGACCGGCGTCTGACGTACGTTGCCCGAACCGTCGATCGAGAGCATGTTGATCGGCGTCAGCGTCGACGCGATGTTCTGCAGAACGAGGTCGTTCGTCGTAGCAGCGACGTTGATCGTAACGTCGTTGTTCGCAAGAATGCCGATCGTACCCGTATTCGTGAGGGCACCGATCTGCGTGTTGCTGCTCGGGTCCGTGGTATTGATGTTGATCATCGTACCGGCGTCGATGTTGACAAGGTCGGCAGCGTCGACGTCGACGTCGTTGCCCAGACCACCGGCGTTGATCGTGATGGTACCGGCTGTGGCATTACCGATGTTGGTAACACCCGTTCCGGAGTTGTTCACGTTAGCCGTCGGCGCAACCAGTGAAACGGTCGCTGTACCGGTTGCCGTAATGTCAGCTGCGTCAAGCGTGATGTCATCGTTAGCATCGATGTCCACATCGTTGCCGGTGCCACCGGCGTTCAGCGAGATCGTGCCTGCCGAACCATTACCGATCGACGTGGTGCCTGCACCAACACTCGAGATCGTCACGTTGCCGTTGTTGTTCAACGTCAGCATGTTGTTCGCAAGTGCAGCGGAGTTGAACGTGAGCGTGCCTGCCGCACCAACCGTGACGAAGCGGCTGGAAACGATCGGGTTCACATCGATGGCATTGGAGCCAAGACGGAAGGCCGACGACTGGAACTGAACACCTTCGTTAGCTGTGAGCGTGAAGTTCGCGCGGCGAACTTCGTTGTTGGTCGTGATCCAGAGAAGATCTTGGATCGGGTTTTCGAGGCGGATGTTGTTGAGGACCAGGTCGTACTCATCACCGGCGGCAGCAGAAAACTCACCCGGATCAACAACGATGGTGTTGTCGCCGGCAGCCGTGCCGTTGCCGAAGAGACGAAGACCGTTGACACCATTACCGTGTGCCGTGACCTGGCCGCCGGCGTTGTGGCCGATGGTCGTGGTACCGGTACCGGTAGTGTTGATGTTGGCCGACGTATTGCCCGTAAGCGTCAGTGCCGGAGTTGTTACCGATGCCGATGTCGTGGTGACAGCAGCAAGCGTTGCACTGTTGATCGTGATGGCGTCAGCAGCGTCGATGTCGAGGTCGCTACCGACACCGCCGGCATTCATCGTGATCGTGCCGGCTGCGGCATTACCGATGTCCGTAGTACCGGAACCCGAGGTGTTGACGTTGACGTCGGCACCGAGGATGTTCACCGTTGCGTTGGTAACCGTACCGATGCCGATCGTTGTGGCATAGGCACCCGTTCCAACGTTGACCGTGTTGGAGAGAAGCGACGTTGCATTACCGTTCGTGCCGATGGTTGTTGAACCGGCACCCGTGGTGTTGATCGTTGCAGCGACCGTTGACGTCATCGAGATGTCATTGGCCGTCACCGTGAAGTCGTCGGCAGCATTCACGGTCACGTCGTTACCAGCACCGCCGGCGTTGACGCTGACCGTACCGCCTGTTGCGCTACCGATGGACGTGGTAGCCGTTCCGGTCGGGTTGATCTGCGTGGTAGCCGACGACGTGCTGATCACGTCAGTTGCCGTGAGCGTAATGTCGTCAGCCGCAGCGACCGTCACATCATTTCCGGCGCCGCCGGCATTCAAGCTGATTGTACCGCTCGTAGCGCTACCGATGCTTGTTGTTGCCGTGCCCGATGGGTTGATCTGTGTTGTCGCCGTTGACGTGCTGATGACGTCGTTGGCGGTGAGTGTGATGTCGTCAGCAGCAGCGACCGTTACGTCATTCGTAGCACCACCAGCGTTCAAGCTGATCGTACCGGCCGAAGCGCTACCGATCGCCGTTGTTGCCGCACCTGTTGCTGAGATCTGCACGTTGCCGTTATTGTTCAGCACGAGCATGTTGTTCGCGCCGCCGGCAGTGGTATAGGTCAGCGTGCCTGCAGCACCGATCGTAACCAGGCGTCCGGAGACAACCGGGTTGACGTCAACAGCGTTCGCACCGAGGCGGATGGCGCTGTTTTGATACTGAAGACCTTCGTTGACCAAGGTGGAGAAGGATGTACGGCGTGTATAGTTCGTACCGTCCGTGATCCACATCACATCATCGTTCGCTCCCGGAGCAACATCAAGGATGTTGTTCAGAACGAGGTCGTTCGTTGTTGCGGCAACATCGATCGTAATGTCGTTGTTCGCACGAACGATCACGCTTGACGTGTTCGTCAAGGAGCCGATCGTGGTAGCAGCGGTACCCGTGGTGTTGATCAACGTGATACCGGTCTGGGTAAAGTCGTCTACAACGGTCACCGCGCCACCGACATCAGAGATGTCGCCGGACGGAGAAGCAAAGTTGACTTCATTGATCTGGGTGGTACCAGTGATGTTGTTGATGCCGGTGCCGTAGGAGGTAATGTCAACCGAGCCATTTGTAGCATCACCGTCCATCAACACAAGCGTGCTTGCGCCGCCGTTCGTGGTAAAGGTGAGGTCGAGGTTGGCAAGATTCACAAAGCGGTTGACTTCGAGCGGAACGCCCGTGTTTGTTGTCGAACCAAGGCGGAAGGCCCATTCGGTTTCAAAACCGTAGGAGACACCTTGTTCTGCGATGGCGGGGCCAACCCACAGAGCACGATTGTCGTCGCCGTTACTCATGAGAAGGTCGCCGGCATTGCCTTGGCCGTTGGCCACAACAAAGTCACCGGCAGCTTCGATGGTTGGGATCTGATAGTCGCGTTGTGTTGCCAGCGACGCTTCGACGTTGATCAGGGCACTTCCGCCCGGTGCGCCGTTGAACAACTGCACGCGGCTGTCATTTGCGAGACTACCAACGAACAACCGGCCGACTCCCGGAGCTGGCATATTGAGACCAGCAAGTGTTGTGAGCCCGTTCGTTTCAAAACGAATAAGTTCGTTCGTGCCCTGTGACGAACCGGCGATCACATTCAACGTTGTGCTGTTCGGTGATGATGCCGCTGTTCCGTCATCAAAGACAATGAGTCCACCGCGGACGTAGTTCGTATTAGCTGCAACATCCAAACCATATAGACCAGCGTCTCTAACGCGAAGTCCAATATCGGAGTCCTCAATATCAACAGCGACCGAGCTAGCATCATCAATGAAGATGCCCGTCGGTGATCCCTCGACGGAGATACCAACAGCAGCAGGCGGTGTTGCACCATCATTGACGAGGAGGCCAACGGCCTGAGCATTGATGGACACACCAACCATTGGGGTAGGAGCGAAGGCCGGGCCGACCCAGATGCCTAAGTCATTAGCGATCACGCCAATGCCGACACCGGCAGGATCGGTGTTTTGGGCGACGAGAGCGGGAATTGAAGCGGAGACCGCTTCGAAATAACCAGCGATCTCCCCTACCTCTGCCACCGAGTATAGTCGGTAGAAGTTGTTTGGCGTTGCTCCCAATCCCATACTTCCATCCGAACCAAGGATGCGGGCGCGTTCGGTACCTAACGTGATCATGATGAGATCACCGTTACCGGCACCCACTAATCCCGGATCCGTTGTACCGATACGGACATCTTGTCCGTCGTTCGTACCAACATGATGGATCAACGGGTTGGTTGTGTAGTTGCCCAGAAGACGCCAGAACAGGCCGTTACCGTCGGTGAATTCCAACGTACCCGTGCCGTCCGGCGTGAAGATGATGTCGTTGGCATTGCCGTCATTCGGCGGCAACAACAACTGATAGTCACCGGTCAACGTAGGGTCGACGGGTGTTGTGAGGGTGATCCGATTGTAGGTAGCCGGCGTAAGTCCACCATCGTTGAGGATGGTGCGCCGTCCCTGCAAGGATCCCGTTTGAGCTGATGCCACGCCTCCGCCGATAGCGGCGATCACTGCGGCACCGAGCAAAACGTTGAGCGTGCGATTCATTTTTTGACTCTCCATTTTTTTCACGTTCATGTTCGATCAGCCCGCGATCAATTGATGCGTGTGATTTTGAGGTAAGAATTACGACGCACTGTTGTGGATGCGCCACCGGCGATGTCTTGAGCCCAGAGGAAGGTCAGCGGGCCGCCGACGCCATCTGTTACGATCAGACCCTTGAAGATGGCGGTGACCGGGGAGGCCGGTGCAACACCGTCAACAGGGATCGGCGTGAGGGCTACACCGTCGCCTTCAACATGTGATGGCGTAAGCGGAGCACCAGACTGCGTAACGGAGTAGGAGAAGTCAGTAACAGCGAGTTCCGGACCGGTAAAGGCCGCACGCATGTTCGCGAACGGTGCCGAGGTACCGGAGAAGTGGATCACTGCTTCGATCTCGTAGCTGGCGTTGGGCTGGAGGTTGACCGTGAGCTCGTCGTCAGACTGCAGCGCGGCACTGTTGATCACCGTTTCGTCTGCCGACTTGCGGATGATGGCGATACCAGGAGCACCCGGATAACGCATCACGCGGTTCGACGGTTGTTCGATCATCAAAACGTTCTCCGTTCCTGCAGCAACCGGGAGGTTGTTGATCAAGAGCGAGTTCGTGTTGACACCTTGATCGATGACGATGTTGTTCGCACCGTTCGAGTTGATGGTGACGCCACCGTCGTTGCCGATGGTGACCGGACCGTTGCCGGCCGTTGTGTTCACGTTGACCGATGTGTTACCGGTGACCGTTACCGTTGCGGCATTGGCCGTGATAGCATCTGCGCCACCGTCGATGTCGAGCATCGGATCGGCAGCAGCACCACGGTTGAAGATCAGGGAGTACTGGTCGAGGTTGACATAGCGGTCCACTTCGAGTGGATTGCTGCCGGCGCCAGTACCCTGGACCGTTGAGCCAAGACGCATTGCGGTTTGACCGCCTTCATCACCGAAGGTTAGGCCTTGCTCGACGTCGAATGCGGCGCGGCGAAGAACACCGTTGTTGTCGGCGACCACCAGACCATCAACACCGGCTTGGAAGGCCGTGCCGTTGTTGGTGGAGAGGGATGCCATGCGAACGTTCGGCTGACCGGCCGTTCCGTTGACGTCCAGGATCACGTCGGCAACGATCGGAACACCGTGACCGGAGTTATAGGTGGGCGTCGTCGGATCGAGACCGATACCAACACGACCGGCAGCGGCACCACCGGTGCCATTACCGAGTTGTGTGCGGTCAGCACCCGCATTGTTGACGTAGGTATTGCCGAGGATGGTGTTGGTAGCATTACCGGTTGAACCAACGTTCACCGTGGTTGCATAAGCACCTGTGCCAATGTTGATCGTTGGCGAGAGAACATTCGTTCCGTTACCGGCATTGTTAGCGCCAATGGTCAAGAGTCCGGTTGACGAACCCGTGATCATGTTGATGTTGGCGTTGTAGTTGTCGTTCATGAACACGTCACCTTCAGTCCACATTGCCGTCGTGGAGTTGAAGATCTGCAAACCGTTCGTGACGCCATCCATGTTGATACCGACCGGCATGAGGCCGAGTGACGGATTGAGCAGGATGCCAACACCGGTTGCGTCGACTTCGATACCACTAACTGGGGCGGTGTTTGCTCCGACGATCACGCCAACATCTGCAGCGTCCGAGGAGATGCCGATGCCACCTGCAGCCGTTGCGAAGGAAGCGATGCCGAGGCCTGCTGCGGCATTTGTTGTTACCGAGAGGCCGTTGGTAGCGGAAGCATCGATCGCCGTGCGATAGTTCGCTGCAGGAGCGGTGCCGATACCAAGGTTTTGGTTGTTGCCATCCATCGTCATCACATACGTGCTGTTGGTGATGAAGTGGACGTTGTCCGCCGTCAGGGTACCCATCAAGTTATTCGTTCCGTCAACGATCGGATGATCGTTGCCGATCACGCGCCATGCGAACGGATTGAGGAAGACATTTTCGTCCCACTTGAAGAGTTCGCCGTTTACGTTGCTGGTGATGACGCCATTGTCTGCATCATCAACGTACGGAGCGCCGTTGAAGGCCTGACCGCCGAGGTGATCGATCAGTACGTTCGGCGTGACGGTAGCTGCTGTCTGCGGCGTACCATTGATCGAGAGGAGGTGTGCCAGAGCTGCGGGCTCACCGATGCCAACGTTACCGGCTGCGCCGATACCGTTGCCAACTTGTGTAGCGCTTGCGCCTGTGGCATTCACCAGCGTCGGGCCAAGGATCGTTGTGGTGCTGGCAACGTTACCGATGTTGGTAGCTGCTGCGCCGACCGTGTTGACGTTCGTGAGTGAGCGGACGTCGACCAACGGAGCACCGCCGGCGTCGCCATCAAATTGTACGAACGTTACGCCATTCGTTGATTCGTCGCCATCCGTCCAGTTGATCGCATATTGATCAAGGTTGACGAAGCGGTTTTCATCGTAGGACTTTTCGCGCAGGTAGTTCGGCGTGGATTCGCCGGTACCGAGGCGGAAGGCACCGTTTTGATACTGCAGACCTTCGTCGGCCATGTCAGCAAGCAATTTCTTGCGCACGCGCTCAAAGGCATCTTCCGTCATCATGTACAACGGAAGCGGATCGTCCTTGATGTTGTGGGCATAGAGGTAACCATTCGCCCCCTGACCAACGGAGAGGGAGATCGACTGGTCATTGGTGCCGGTGAGTTGACCGATCTCGACGTTGTCGTCGGTGCCGGTGTTGATGAACGTCGGTCCGATGATCTCTGTTTGGTCTACGATGCGCACATTACCAACGTTGTTGGTGATGTTGCCGCGTGGATCAAGTTGGCCACCGATGGTGGTCAGCGATGATGGGTTACCGATCGTTGTGGTGCTGGCAAGCGTGGTGTTGATGTTCGTCGGGCCGAGAGCGTTGATCTCACCCGAGCCGCCATCAAGGTAGAACATCGTAGCCGAGCCACTCAGCTTGGTGAATGACAGGCGATGAATGTCGAGGTTGACGTTGCGGTCTTCCAAGAACGGATTGTCGGTGGTTGCCGGACCGCCGAGGCGGAAGGCACCATTTTGCCAGACGATACCTTCTTGAGCGATGCCGCTGGCAAGAGTACGGCGGACGTTGTTGTTTGGATCGAGACCCAAGAACTGGAACATCACGTCGGCGTCGATGCCGTTGAGTTGCAGGTTGCCGTTCGTGCCAACGTTGATCGTTGTGCTGGAGATCGGCGAGCTGACGTTACCGATCTGTGTCGGTGCATCCGTATTGACGTTGATATTGGTGAGGCCAAGGATCGTGTTGGTGGCATTCGTAGAACCGATGGAGTTCTGTGTGCCGTTGCCGAAGCCAATACGATTGATCGCACCGGCATTGCTGCCGATGTTGGTAGAACCGGCGATGAAGGCCGTGTCATTTACACGAAGGCCGGCATTGACAGTGAGATGACCATTCGCCGTTCCGAGGATGTTGGCGTTCGGCACCCACTGTTGGAAGGTTGCGTCCCAACGAATGGTTTGGTTGTCGGCCGTACCGGGCAACGTGCGAGCGTGTGTGTTGGAGATCACGAAGTTCGGAGCAATGAAGCTGACGTTGATGCCAGGTCCTGCCGTGATCGTACCTGGCTGAGGCAGCGTGCTCGGGCTGGTACCGATCAGGATCTGCTGTGCAGCGATCGGAGCCGACTCAACGATCTGTCCGCCTGAGGAGACCATGAAGCGGTTGTTGTTCAACGGTGCCGATGAGTTGGTACCACCGCGAACGATGGGCAGCACACCGGAGGTAATGTTACCGGCGTTGAGATTGCCGATCAACGAACCGTCGCGAGCCGGGAAGCGGCCGTTGCCGTCGAGCACGACGACGTTGCTTGGTGAGTTGATGTCCGGGTCGCCGGCCAAGAAGTCTGTTCTGATAGCGTCAACGATACGGCCACCGGCAGCGGCAGACGGGTTGATGAGCGGATTCGGATACGTGCCTTGCAAGTCACCGCCGGCAGCGCCTGTTGGCGTAGCGGCCAAGATGTCTTGTTCGATCACGCCGGTCAAACGGCCGTAGGCGTCAACCGTCAGGCGCGGCACCTTGCCGGTGCCACCGTTGCCATACGTTCCCGGCGTCACACCGGTAACGTTGAGGCGAGCATCGCTGATGGTACCGACCGTTGCGCCGTTATTCAGGGCCAGCAACAGCTGTGTACCTTGCGTTTGGTTGATGTTCGGGTTGGGATAGTTACCCGAGAGTACGCCACCGGCAGGACCTGACGGAGGAAGTGTCGTGGGGATCACTCCCGGAGCGATGTCTTCGGCAAGGATGGTGCCGTTGAGGATCTTATCGGTCGTGACCGCATTGGTCGCGATCTTCGATCCGTCAACAGCGCCGTTGGCGATCTTGGATGTTGTTACCGCACCGGCCACAATGGTCGGATTCGGATAGGTACCGGTAAGGTCGCCACCGGCCGGACCGGTAAACGGAATATCCGGGATCGCGACTTGTTGTACAGCCGTGATACGACCGTCTTCATCGACCGTCAGGCGTGGGATGAGGAGACTGGAACCGTAGATGCCCGGCACCACAGCGGTGTTGGCGAGTTTGGCACTCGTCACTGCGTTGTCGGCAAGTTTTGCCGTGTTGACGGCATTGTTGGCCAGATCTGCGGTGTTGACTTCCCCATCACGGATCTTACCGGAGGTCACGGCGTCGTTTGCCAGATCCTGTGTTGCCACAGAGCCGTCGAGGATCTTTGCGGAGTTGACGGCATCCGTGCGGATGGTCGGGTTCGGATACGTTCCCGTGAGGTCGCCACCGGCAGGGCCGGACGGCGGCAGGGTTGTGGGGATCACGCCGGGGGCGATCTTATTCGCCGTGACCGACTCGTCATCGAGTTTGGAGTTGGTCACCGAGTTGTCACCCAACTTCTGCGTGGTGACAGCACCGTTCGCGATCTTGTTGGTGGTCACCGCACCGTCGGCAAGGCGGACATCAGCAACGGGACCTGTCGGATTTGTAACGTCGATCGTATTGTCGCTCGACGTGATCCGTTCGATACCGGCGCCGCCGATACTTGTCTGGCTGATGCGAATGGTGTCGCCGTCACGTGTGACGGTGATACCATTCTCGCCCTTCACGGTCAGGTCGCCTTGACCACCGTTCAGGGATCGCACAAAACCGTCGAAGTCGTCGCTGATGCTATCAGCCACCACTGCACGTTCTGCACGGATAGCGTAGGGAACAACGGCCAGCCGCGTACGCGGCAAGAACGGCTGCTGACCTACGATGGCCGTCTCCAACCACAATGCCTGTTCAAAATTGACGTTGGCGAGCGGATCGGTAGAACCGATCAGCACGTTGAACAAGCCCTTAGTGACGGTGACCTGTTGAGTTTCCTCATAGACGAGGTTCCCGCCCGTCGGAGCGTCATAGAGTCTCAAAACGAGACCATAGTTCCCGTCAGCGATCGGCAACCCAGAGGGTTGTGTAAGGAGTCCTTGGTAGGAGATGAGGCGCTGAATGTTCTGCGCCTGCACTGTCCCGGAACCAAGAAGCAACCCACATGCTAACGCGGCGATGGAGCCAAAACGAAGCAATCGGTTCATGGCAGATTCCCAAAAAACGGCAGTAAATGAAATAGTTTCTAGTTGCGGAGGAGAGATCAGCGTACGATGGAAAGTCGCTGAACGCTGCGGACTTGCTCGCCGGTGGCGGTAGACATGGTCACCTCGTAGAGGTAGGCGCCGGCCGCCAATGGCGCGCCGGTCTCGCCGAGACCATCAAAGGCAACTTCTTGCGACCCAGCGGTGCTGAGCTCTGCATTGAGTGTTCGCACAAGGTTGCCGACAAGGTCGTAGATCCGGATCTGCACCGGTCCTTCCACCGGTTGATGGAAACGGATGGTGGTCGTTGCGGAGAAAGGATTGGGATAGTTCGACACAATGGTCGAATGATCCATCGGGTTTTCTTCATCCACCGACACAGACTGGTCGATGGGGAGCCAGAACCCCTGGCTGATGGCACTTCCGTCCGTGATCACGCCTACGCCAATGATCACCTGCCCGATCGTAGAGCTAAGGTTACGATTATTCCCCACGCTCACAGTCGTGCCACCGCTGCCGATCACAGACCATGGCAACGCAGTTTGAGACAGACCATCAAGTGAAAAGAGAACGACACCGATACCAACAAGTATCCAATATCTCATAGGGCCCTCAATTGTAAAACCTTCCCCCCAAATGGGAGCGTGAACTTAGTGTTCGAATCACCCCATGCAACTACGTAGTAATACCTAAAACGTTCGGTCAGAGAGTTAACACGCAGTAATACGCAACCTGCAACCCTCGATCACAACGTCGTGATGAGCCGCATGAAGGAGTTGGCCCAGATTCGGACCCGGTTGCTTCCACCTGATCCATCCGGTTCCCGTCGGTACTGCATCTTGATGAGATCATCTGCACCTGAGATGATGATCCCGCGGATCTCGTAGACCCGAATGGAATTGGTTGAGATGTCTAGCGTTACGGATTCCCCCATATCGAACGAGCCGTCATCAAGGGCTTCATCATCCGTTACTTCAACCCAATAAAACATGAAATTGATATTCGATCCCCCATCGGCCTCTACGAACCTGATCTCGATATCGTCCGCATTATTGTTGTTACGATCACACCTGATCATGGCATTGAACTCATAGACCTTTCCGGCCTTCACTGAATCCTGCATGTCCGTTACATCTGCAAATGTCTCAGAGGTCGTAGAATCCGTCGTGCTCTTCACCTTGAACGACACGTTTGCGCCGTAGGAGTTTGCATTTGCCCACTGCGTAGTGACCTGACTGCCGGAGATCGACTGCACGCTGAGTACCTGACCCGTTGATGACGGCAGCGCTGCCGGCAAGGTGAGCGTTTGCTGCACCGTTGAAGATCCGGGCTGCAACACAACCGTATTTCCGTTGGAGGGCTGCGTGAGCTGCAACTCCTTCGTGAGATGGTCCTGGCTAAAGGCGGTTGTCGCACAGACCAACATGAGAACGACAACGTTGATAGAACACTTGGTCGGCATTGCCTGCCCCTTTACAACGAATTGATCTTGACGAACGAATACTGATGGATCGTGACCTCGTTCGAGGTCGTTCCATTTTGTCGGCGGAACTGTAATTGACACGTCCCGGCCGTGTTACCACACAACACCATGCCCTTGATACTGTAGACGCGGATGGTCGAGTTATTGACGATCATCGGAGCGGCAACACTCTCGGTATATCCCCCGAACGAATCGGCGGTGTTGTCACGCGAGATATATCCGGTTGACGTTGATGATGGTATCGTGAACTGGTTGGTGCAATTCAGGTAATAGTTCACCGTGGCTCCCGAGGGCACAGAGAACAACAACTCCGCAGCGACGGTATCAGTACCTTGCGTTTCGCTGACACGGATCATCGCTTCGATATAGTACACCCGATTGGCAACCAGTGACCACGAAAGATCCGTGATGTTCGATGCCGTGTTGCTCGTGGTGGATTGATCTGCGCTCTTCACAAGGAACAAGCCATTCACAGCACCGGAAGCTGTTAGGGGGCTCCATGTTGCGGCCACATTTGACCCTGAGGTGGACTGTACCGTGAGGACGTGTCCGGTGCTGCTTGGAAGTGCCGGAGGCAGGGCGATGTTCTGATCGACCGTTGATGTGGCCGTGGTGATCACAACAGTATTGCCCGAGGTCTGGTCCGTGAGCTCGAGACTCTTCGTCACATGGTCCTGCGCAGCCGTATGCACCGTCGCCAGAACGGCAACGATCAAGACCAACAACGATGGTGTGTGGTGGAGGGACATGGAAGGTGTTACGGATTGATCACGGCGGAGAGGACGACCCACTTGGAGTCTGTTGAAGAGTAGATCATGTGCGCAAAGATCGTGCGGTCAGTTGATGCCGGGAAGATCAGGTTGGTCTTCGTGGAGGCATCCGGCTGGCGAACGTAGATCTTACCGTCGCCGGTAGCTCCGCCACCGGTATTGTTGGACGTGATGCGGAGATACATGACCTGACCGTCGGTGCCGGTTGGCAAGTTGACGTAGTGGGCCGAGCTGTTTGTCGAAGCGGAGACCGTCACCTTCTCGTACGTGCAGCTGAAGGTGGCGATGTTGTTGCCGGATGTTGACGACGTCACGTTTTGTGAACACGGAGTGAGCACCAACGGACCTTCTTTCGTCGTGGTGCCGCTCAGCGTCGAACCAGTGAACGTGCCACCGGTCACGGTCTTGCCCGTAAAGGTGAGCGCATTCGGCAGTGACACCGTGGGATTGGCCGAAACGCCGTCGCCGTTGGTGACGGTGACCTCGTTGGCTGTACCCGTGATCGTGCGGCTGGCGAACGTGCCCGTGGCCGTCTGCACGACCATACCGTTGCCGGCAAGACCGGTGAGTTGATTGGCGGTGACCGTACCTGTCCCGGTCGGGGCCAAGCTTGCGCCGGATCCGACCGTCATTGTTGCACTGGTGTTCGTGCCGCTGGTGAGCGTGCCGAAGGACGAGGACGGAGCGGCAGACCATGTGGGAACGCCGGAGGCCATGGTAAGGACCTGTCCGTTCGATCCCGCTGCAAGGGTCGTGAACGAGCCGACAGCGTCGGCATACAACATCGACCCGGTCGTCATGGCGCTCAGGTCCTCACCCGTGCCGCCGTTGGCTACAGGAACAATGCCGGAGACGTCAGCCGAGTTCAGGTTGATCGAGCCGATGGTGCTGACAACGCCTCCGACGGCCTTCAGGATGCCGGTGAGTGAACCGATCGTGAGCGAGCCATCAACATCGAGATTCCCCGTCATGTTCGTGTTTGTTCCGTTGGAGAGCAGACTGGTGTTCTCCACCCAGTCGCTACCGTTCCAGCGCAGGGCGGAGCCCGACGTTGTGCCGACCGGAAGGAGTTCGCCGCTGAAGGAGATCGTGGGATTAGCGCCGACGCCGTCACCGTTGGTGACCACGATCGGCGACGTGCCCGTGATCGTGCGGCTGGTGAACGTTCCTGAAGCGGTGCGTGCCACGATACCGTTCGCGGCCAAGCCGCTGAGTTGATTTGCGGTGACCGTACCGGTTCCCGTCGGTGACAAGCTGGCTCCGTTGCCGACCGTCATCGTTGCCGTGGTATTCGTACCAGTAGAGATCTGATTGAACGGCACGCTGGTGCCACTCGGCAATGTTGACGACCACGTCGGTGTACCACCGACGCCGGCAGTCAGGAGTTGACCGGACGTACCAACGGTTGTTTGCACCGCACTCGTGCCGTTGCCATACATGATGCCGTTGCTTGTAATGGTCGACAATCCCGTACCACCGTTCCCTACCGGGATCGTGCCGGTGATCGAGATCGTTGGGTTGCCACTCACACCGTTGCCATTGGAAACACTGATGTTGGTGGAGCCCGTGATCGTGCGATTTGTAAAGGTGCCCGACGCCGTGCGTGCCACCATGCCGTTGCTGGCAAGGCCGTTTAGTTGATTGGCCGTCAGCTGACCTGTTCCTGTCGGCGCCAGTGATGCGCCGGTACCAACGGTCATGGTCGCCGTGGTATTGGAACCGGAGCTGATCTGGTTGAACGGTACCGATATTCCGCTTGGCAAGGTCGACGACCATGTCGGCGTGCCGCCTACTCCGGCTGTCAACAGCTGTCCGGCCGTGCCGACAGTCGTCTGAACGATGCCTGTGCCGTTGCCGTACATCACGCCATTGCTGGGGATGGTGGCTAGACCCGTGCCGCCGTTGGCTACCGGCAGGATGCCGGTCACTTCGCTTGAGGCCAGGTTGACCGCACCGGCGCTGAGCACGCCGCCCGTGGCCTTGACCACGCCGTTGAGGTTGCCGA
>CAYXQJ010000056.1:0-17616 GCA_964467455.1 uncultured Hyphomicrobiales bacterium
CCGACTAACCGACTAACCGACTAACCGACTAACCGACTAACCGACTAACCGACTATCTCAGCTTCTGTCGCTGCTCCTCACTCCGCACACTATCGATATAGTGTCGAAGCATTTCCTGCCGTTCCATTTTTCGTTGATATCGCTCACACATCCCGCCGTTGAGGACGAGGATGATCAGTACGATGCCGAAACCGAAACCAAGAATGATCGGGATCACCTGACGGCGACGTTCGGGAGTCATGCCTGTGGTGTCCTGAACGCAATGGCACACCATTCGCTCTCAGCTAGCTCTGCCTCAACAGTGCAGCCAAGGTCGAGGAACGGTGCTTTCACTTCATCAGCATCATACTTGAGGATGCCGCTTACGATGATCAGGCCGCCGGGCTTCACGGACTCCACAAAGTTTTTTGAGAACGGGATCACGAGGTGACGGTAGAGGTTCGCCGCTAATCCGTCGCATATGGGCAGGGAGGTCGACTCGAGATCGATCTGCTCAAGTTTTACTTGCTCCGAGCAGTTGTTGCGGACCACGTTCTCTTCTGCGTTTAGGATGGACCATTCGTTGTTGTCGAATGCATAGACGTGTGATGCTCCCAGTTTGGCCGCAAGAATGGCCAGAACGCCTGTACCCGTGCCGACGTCCGTCCATACTTCGCCGCTATGGACGCGCGTCTCCATCAATCGGCACATCATGCGGGTCGTAGCGTGGTGGCCCGTTCCAAACGACATCTTGGGCGTGATGATGAGTTTCATCGGAGCGTCGACCTGGTCGGCCTTCCACTCTGGCACAATAGCGATGCGCTCATTGACGATCACCGGATCGATACTGGCTTCCCACTCGGCATTCCAGTTCTGATCCTCCTCGGTGCCTTGTTTGACCACCTTGACGTCGACGCCTGCAGCGTGAAGCTCATCAACGATGCTCGTGAGATAACCATCCTGCCAGTCACGTTCATCGAACGTCACCGTGGCCTCGTCAAGACCCGATTCAACACCGATCATCGGATACATCGACAGTACCCCGGTGGCAACGTCCATTTGTTCTTCCGGGATCGACAGTGTTAGCAGGATATAGCGTGTGGGCATTGATCTCTCGTCGTAGTTTGGCATACGAAACTACACCATTGAGTTTGGAAAGGGGCGACCATGACCATTGAAGAACGTGCGAAACGGGTCAAGGTCTTCGTCATGGATGTTGACGGGACACTTACCGACGGAGCCATGTACTATTCCGCAGAAGGGGAGTTGATGAAGCGATTCTCGACGCGGGACGGAATGGGAGTTACGTTGCTTCGAAGGTCCAACATCATCCCGGCTATCATCACCAGCGAACACTCTCAGATCGCCATCCAGCGAGCACGAAAACTCGGCATCGAACGTGTCATCCTCGGCTCGCATGACAAAACAGCTTCGTTGATGTCGTTGTGTGACGAACTCTCCGTCCCCATGGAGGCAATTGCGTATATTGGCGACGATGTGAATGACCGCCACGTGATGCAACTATGCGGTTGCACGGCTTGTCCGAGCGACGCCGTTGAAGCGATCAAGGAGATCGCCCACTATCAGTGTCGGGCTGCCGGAGGCAACGGAGCGGTCAGAGAGTTTGCAGAACTCATTTTGAAATCCCAAGATCAACCGTTGACCTTGCCAGAACGCTGGTAAGAACTACCTGGAGGTATCACATGGAATCAACTTCGAATAAAGGCTCCTACGGCACCGGATTTCTGATCGGTGCGTTAGTTGGCGGCGCCGTCGGTGCCGTCGTTGCTCTCTTGTTCGCGCCAAAGAGCGGAAAAGAACTTCGCCGTGATATCGCTGACCGGTCCGAAGAGCTGGTGGACAAGGCACAGGACTTCTTCACGAAGGAGAAAGAACAGGTTGACGACGTGGTGAATGAAGGCCGCATGAAGGCCGAACGGATCGTATCCTCAGCCCGTAACCAAGCCGAAAGCTTGTTGTCGAATGCCGAACAGGTCCTTCGTGACGCACGTTCGCGAGCAAAGAGTGTCAAAGACAAGACGGAGATGGAATAACAGCATGGACCAGACGCTGATCATCTTCGGAAGTATTGCCATGGCGTCGGTTGCCATATTGTGTGTGACCTTAGCGATCGTAGCCGTGCGTGCCGGGAAAAACTTAGAACGTATCACCGCAACGATGGAGACGATGGGCACCGATGTCTCACAACTCCGAGAGCGAGCAATCCCCCTTATCGAAGAAGCTACCGTTGTGATGCAGCGTGCCGATGATACATTGGAGCGCATCGATAACGGCATCGCTCAACTCTCAAAGGGCACCGAGGCCTTTGCCGCGATCGTTTCCG
The DNA here is from genome assembly GCA_964467455.1 of uncultured Hyphomicrobiales bacterium. GTDB lineage: Bacteria > Bacteroidota > Ignavibacteria > Kapaibacteriales > Kapaibacteriaceae > OLB6. The sequence goes on from CAYXQJ010000056.1 coordinate 2,324, forward strand.
ATGTAAGAGATCTCGAACGCGATGTACTGGCCACCGTTCGCGGTCCACTCGAAGATGTAGCATCACTGCTCGGCGGAACAGTCTCCAAGGTCACCGGCTTCATCAAGAACTTCCTCGACCGCTAGACTAGCACACTAGCACACTACTTCTTCTTCTTCAACGCCCCTTCAAGGTCGATGTCGTACTCTTGAACCAAGGCGCGGACGTCGTTGTATTCTTGGTCGTTCGTCTTGACAAAGCCCTCCACACTGGCGATCGTCATCAACGCTTCTTTACCTCCTGGCGCCCGCTGAAAAGCGATCAGCGCTTCGATGATCTTTTCACGCACAGAAGTCGGCAGCCCCTTGCGAAAGACAACCGGGTCATTGGGGATCTCATCGGTCAACGCCAAGATCTTGACCTTTTCGAACACGTCGGGGTGGGAGGGGGCGACCTTGCATCGTGCATCAAGGTGTTCGCCGGTTACCGAGTCGGGTCGCGAATAAAACACCGCACCGGCATCAACATCACCCTGATAGACCTTGAGCACCACTTGGTTATGACCGTTGGCGAACATTTCTTCTCGGGTCGTGATGCCGCGTTGACGCAACATTTCCTTGGGATAGATATAGCCGGACGTCGAAGACGGGTCTACGTAGGCAATGGTCTTGCCGGTTAGTTGTGAGAGTGAATCGATCCCGCTGTCCTCACGGACGATGAATTCGCCGCGGTAGGTGAGTTCACCGTATCTCCGTGCAACACGCAGTGCGGCGATGGCACCGAATCGAGAGTTAGCCAACAAGTAGCTAAAGGTGTTCATAATGGCCACGTCGGCGCGGTCGGTACCGAAGGCCTCGACCACAGGGATATAGCTATTCGGGACGTCGACGCGGATATGGAGGCCGGTGCGCTCTTGGATGAAGCGGGCCAACACATCGCCATCCTTGATAATGGCTTGGGCATCTGTGGATGGCGTGAGCATCATCCTGATCGGGTTGGCTTCCGAGCCCAACGTGGTGTCGCGGAAGAGGGGACGGACCGACAACCATAGCAGAGCGGCAACCAAAATGAGCAGGTACGGGCGGGCGATTCTCATCAGAAGTTTTCTGGTCGGACGGCAATTGGTAGTTTTGTGCTTTCTTGGCTCAATTTACCACGCAAAGATTCACTCACGAGGAAACGATGAATATTCACGAGTATCAAGCGAAAGAACTACTCCGTCGATACGGTGTACCCGTCCTGAAGGGCCGTGCGGTCTTCAACGCCGCCGATGCCGGCGCGGTGACGTTCTCAGAATTCGCTGTTCAAGGTGTCAACACGGTGGTCGTCAAGGCCCAGATCCACGCGGGCGGCCGCGGCAAGGGCACGGTGCATGATCCGAAGACCAACGCGCCGATCATGATCGACGATAAGCAACTTCGCGGCGTGACCGTGCTCAGCGGCGGCAACATTGCTGACCGTGCCTATCAAGTCGCTCACGGCCTCCTTGGCAACAAGCTCGTGACGATTCAGACCGGCGAAGAAGGCAAGATCGTACGCCGCGTGCTGATCGAAGAAGGTTGCAACATCGGCCATGAGTACTACTGCTCGATCTTGTTGGATCGCCAAACATCAAAGAACCTCATCATGGTGTCCACCGAAGGCGGTATGGACATTGAAGAAGTGGCCGAGCATTCACCTGAGAAGATCATCAAGGAGCACATAGACCCGGTCGTTGGCTTCCAGGGCTACCAGGCACGCCGTCTGGCCTTCGGTCTGGGCCTTAGCGGCACGGCTATGAAGAGTTTCGTGTCGTTCATCACCAAGCTGTACAAGGCCTACGAAGCCATGGATTGCAGCATGATGGAGATCAATCCGCTGGTGTCTACGGCTGACGGAGAGTTCATCGCCCTCGATGCCAAGGTGAACTTTGATGATAACGCCTTGTTCCGTCACCCGGAATATGCTGAGCTCCGCGATATCGAAGAAGAAGATCCGCTGGAAGTCGAAGCTGGAAAGTTCGACCTCAACTACATCAAGCTGGACGGAAACGTGGGCTGTATGGTCAATGGTGCCGGTTTGGCCATGGGTACCATGGACATCATCCAGTTAGCAGGTGGCAAGCCGGCGAACTTCCTGGACGTGGGCGGCGGAGCGAACGTGGAGCGTATCGCCAATGCGTTCCGCATCATGATGAGCGATCCGCATGTAGAGGCGGTCTTGATCAACATCTTTGGCGGCATCGTCCGGTGCGACCGGGTGGCTAACGGCATCCTGCAGGCCCTTGAAAAGGTCAAGGTCGACGTGCCGGTGATCGTTCGTTTGGATGGCACCAATGCTGAAGAAGCTCGTCAGATCCTGTTGAAGTCCGGCATGAATTTCTTGGTTGCAGCTACTTTACAAGATGCTGCAGACAAGGTTACGGAAGCTTTGAAGTCCAAGGCAGTTACGGCCTAAACGCACCTTCCCGAAACCACGCCTGATTGATATATAATCAGCATTATGTAAAGTAAACGGATGGTTGTCCATCCCCTTTGAGGTTCGTACATGAATGTGAATCGAAGTGTTAATACGGCGGCTATCCTCACGATCGGTGCTGTTGCACTGAGCCGCGTGATCCCGCACTGGCCAAACTTTACACCGGTCATGGCCATCGCCTTGGTTGGCGGTGCGCTGTTTGCCGGACGTTTTACGTCGCTACTCGTACCGATCGCAGCTATGGTGTTGAGCGACTTGGTCTTAGGCGTTGTCTACGGGTCTGAATATGCGCTCCATGGCGCTCAGCCATGGGTCTACGGATCTGTCGTCGGCATCGCACTCATGGGTCATGCCATGCGTAATTGGTCACCGACAAAGCTCACCTTGGTTGGCGGTACGGTCGCCGGAGTGGCCTTCTTTGCTGTGACAAACTTCGCAGTTTGGTTGAGCGGTAGTATGTATCCTCAAACTATTGAAGGACTTATCGCCTGCTATGCAGCTGGCTTGGCCTTCTATCGCGATGGTGGCAACTTCCTGCTCAATGGTGTCGTGTCCACGTGGATCTATAGCGCCACGCTTCTGGCGATACCCCTGCTTGCAAAACGTCTGCAGACCGTCGTGATCAAGTGATGTGAATTGATCTGGGGGCTTCGGCCCCCTTTTTTTTACCAAGGGAGAATGTTATGCCATCTGCGTTTCGATCGATCATCGTTGTTGCCGTGCTGATGGTCGGCATCCTGAATCTCCATGCACAGACGCCAGAACCAGCCGCGGGACAAGACACGACAGTTCAAGCGTCTACAGAGAAGAAATCCGAACCACGCGGTGGAACGGCCTTCGGTATCAAAGGGATGATCGGCTTTGGACTCCCCTCGTATGAAAATTTGCCCGACGGCGCCACCAGCGAGACTTCAACATCGTGGTCGATCGGCGCATTCTTCAACTGGTCCGGACGTGGTGTGATCTCTCTCGGTCTCCAGCCGGAACTGCTCTACGTGTCGGAAAGTGGACAGAATACATTCTCAGCGATCGTCGGTGGACAAGAGATCGTCACCGAGACGCAGATCAATAGTCTTCGTCTGCCAGTTCTGGTCAAACTGCAGTTCTTTGATCCACTGGTGGTTCAGCCTTCGATCTACCTGGGTCCGTCGTTCAGCTACATCCTGTCAGCCCAGAACACGGTCAACGGAACCGACTACACCTTAGAGCCGGAAAGTGCGTTTCAGGTTGGTTTAGCCGCCGGCATTGATGTGACGATCTTGAGCTTCCTCGTTGCCGACGTGCGGTACAACACAAAATTCAACTCCTTCGAAGCAGTGACCGAAGGACAGACCTTAAATCTGACCATGTCATCATTGCGCGTTGGTCTTGGGTTGCGTTTCTAGGTCAAGCCGGAAGCTCGCTGATCCCTGTCACCGTTGTGTACTTGATGACGTGTTTCTTTTCAGGATGCAGCCGTTGGTACTCAACGTTGAGTGCCACGGCTGCCTCGTGAAATCCACAGAGGATCAACTTGAGCTTGTTGGGGTATTCCGAGATATCGCCGACGGCATAGACGCCCTCTACGTTGGTCTGGAAGGTCAACGGATCGACCGTCACGGCATTCTTTTCGAGTCCCAGTCCCCAAGCGGCGATCGGTCCCAGCTTTGGAGAGAGGCCGAAGAGCGGAATGTAATGATCGGCGACGATCTCCTTCGTCGCGCCATCGTTCAAGGTCATGGTCACAGACTGCAACGCCCCCTCACCTGAGAGACCGGTGATCTGTCCGTCTGTGTACATCGTGATCTTTCCTGCAGCGGCAAGTTCCTGTGCCTTTGAAACAGAGTCGGGAGCCGCACGAAACGATTGCGAGCGATGGACGAGGGTGACCTCTGATGCAATGTCAGCAAGGACGATGGTCCAATCCAGAGCGCTGTCTCCCCCGCCGCCGATGACGACCTTTTTGCCGCGATAGACCTCAGGGTCTTTGATGATGTATTCAACACCATGGTCTTCATAGTCTGCAAGGTTGGCGATCGTTGGCTTCCGCGGTTCAAAACACCCCAGGCCGCCGGCAAGCACAACCGTCTTGCCGTTGATGACCGTTCCTCGGGACGTCGTGACGCGGAACGTACCGTCATCCAACTTCTCCAACGACTCTGCGCGTTCGCCCAAGGTAAAGGTCGGATGGAAGGGGGCGCCTTGTTTCATGAGATTGTCGACCAGCTCACCGGCAAGGACGCTCGGATAGCCAGGGATATCGTAGATCGGCTTCTTCGGATAGATCTCTGCACACTGACCGCCGGGGATCGGGAGATAGTCGATGAGGTGGCAATGCCACTTCAACAATCCGGCCTCAAAAACGGTAAAGAGGCCGCAAGGACCTGCGCCGATCACGATCACGTCAGTAGAATGGGTCTGCATGGATGGGATGTAGATGGAGTAATAGTTCGAGCTGAGACAACAAAGTTAAGACGGTCGAGATTCCCGAGCGGAGACCTTGTCACGTTGTTTCCACGAAATGCCCTGGCGGCTTTCGATCATGAAGGCTAGTCCGCCGACCGTTAGCGCGACACCGTAGTTGATCACCCACGCCAGGATGCCGAACGCAAGCCCCTCACTGGCCGTTGCACCGTACATGCGCATCAGTGCGACTTGGGCAAAGCCCTGATACACACCGAGCGCTCCGGGTGTCGGCGCGATCGTTACGCCGATCGCGGTCACGACAAGGAGAATGGCACCGTCCAGCATCGTGAAGATTGAGCCGTTCCAGGGCATGGCGATCAGGACTAGCCAGAGCGCGATCACCCACAGAAACCAGATCGCAGCCGTTTCCGCAAGGATCGCAGGCCACGTGCGTGGGTGGCGCAGAACGGCTGCGCCACGTCGGATATCGCTGAACATTGCACGCACTCGTTCAGCGACCTCAGGTGACAATCTCGCGATCATGTTTGTCACCAAGTTGGGTGCCACGTCAGTAAAGGTCACGAAAACGAGCAAGACCAACAGAAGAATTGTCGGGATCGCAAACGACGTCACGATGGTCGAAGGTGAGAATGTTGGGATCGCGGCGACGATCGGGCCGGAATTCCACAGGAGGATCGTGACGATGGCAGCTAGGAGGGTGAAGACATCGAGGATACGTTCCACAACGACGCTGGAGAGCGCCGTCGCGAAGGTGATGCTCGATCGCTGTGAGAGTACGAACGGGCGGAGGACTTCCCCACTGCGAGGTACCAAGGTGTTCGCCGCATAGCCGATCATCACAGCAGAGAACGATCGTGTCACGGATGGAACAGATGGCTCTTGCGACAGCAGAATGTTCCAGCGATGAGCGCGTATCACGTGTGAGATAATGATGGCAGGAACGGACGCGGCTAGGAGCCACACATTCGAGCCGCGGACGATCTGCAGCATCGCCTCAACGTCGATCGAGCTGGTGATCAACCATCCGGCCACGCCAAGAATGGTGGTCACGATCAGAAGCCTGATGATCGCTTTCTTATTCATCGACGACTTTTCCAGTTGCCTTCTTACGGCTGCCGATGCCACGTTCAGTCAAGAACGCCTTCAGCGCCTTGCCGGTATGGGAATTGGTGACAGCAGCGATCTGTTTTGGCGTGCCTGTGGCAACGATCTGTCCACCGGCAGCTCCGCCCTCCGGTCCGAGGTCGATGATCCAGTCTGCGGCGGCCATGACGTGCACATTATGTTCGATGATCAACACGGTATGTCCACGCTCAACAAGCTGATCGAACGCGTGCAGAAGAGCGGAGACATCGTGAACGTGCAATCCGGTCGTGGGCTCGTCGAAGATGAAGAGCATTCTACCATCGCGTTGCACATCAAGATGGCTTGCGAGCTTGATCCGTTGTGCTTCGCCCCCTGACAAATGTGAGGAGGGCTGACCGATGCGGATATATCCCAATCCAACATCTCGTAGGATCTGGAGTTTGGTAGTGATCTTTGGGATCTCTGAAAAATGTGCGATCGCTTCATCAACGGTCATGTTAAGGACGTCGATGATCGACTTACCGCGATACTGGATGTGTTGAGCTTCTCGCTTGTATCTAGTTCCGGCGCAGGCTTCGCAGGGAAGTTCGAGGTCCGGAAGGAACTGCATCTCGATCGTGACTCGACCTTCACCTTCGCAAACGTCGCAGCGACCTCCCGAGACGTTGAAGGAAAAGTGACCGGCTTTCCACCCCATCTGCTTTGCCACTTGCGTTGAAGCGAACGCATCGCGGATGTGGTCGAACACCTTCGTATACGTTGCCGGTGTTGAGCGTGAGGAGCGACCGATCGGCGATTGGTCGATCATCTCGACACCTTCGATGTTGGCAAGGCCTTCGATACGCTCACAATTGCCGACCTCGCCGGAGTATCCTCCGAAGATGCGTTGAATGCCGGCATAGATGACGTCGTGGACGAGTGAACTTTTGCCAGATCCGGAGACGCCGGTGACCACGGTCATCTTGCCGAGTGGGATCTCAACGTCATCACCTTTGAGGTTGTGATGGACGGGTTTGCGGATCGTGACAGACTGTCCACTCCCCTTTCGATAGGATGTCTTCACAACGACATCTCGACGTCCTGTCAAGTAGTCGGATGTCAAGGAAGTTCCTGTCGACAGCAGATCGTCGAACGTACCTTGGAAGACGATCTCTCCACCGTGCTCCCCGGCCATAGGTCCGATATCGATCACGTGGTCGGCGGTCTTGATCACATCGATATCGTGTTCAACAACGACGACCGTATTGCCCAGGCCGCGAAGACGCTGAAGAATGTTCAACAGACGATGCGTATCGCGCGGATGAAGACCGATACTGGGCTCATCGAGTACGTACAGGGTGCCCACGAGCGCCGAACCCAATGATGTTGCCAGGTTGATGCGTTGGGATTCGCCCCCTGATAACGTATGCGACAAACGATCAAGCGTGAGATACTCGAGACCGATATCGCACAACAGTCCAAGACGTCGGCGGATCTCCAACAATACTTGACCGACCATACTCTCTTGATGCGGCGTCAGCGTGAGGTTGTCGAAGTGTTCCCGGGCTTGGGTAAGCGTCATCGTGACAACTTCCGGTATGTTCTTCCCGGCAACGAAGACTTGGCGTGCGGCGGTACGAAGTCGCGAGCCGTTACAAGCGCGGCATCTGGTGTAGCCACGATATCGACTCAGCATGACCCGATAGTGAGTTTTATACGACTTGTCTTCCAACATCCGGAAGAAGCCATTGATCCCCATGTACTGACCAAACCCTTCATTGACCAACTCGACCTGTTGCGGCGTGAGTTGATTGTAAGGCTTGTCGACAGGGATCCCGAACGCAGCTGCTTCGCGTAGCAACGCACGCAGATGGATGCCAAAGGTCTCGCCGCGGAACGGATGCAAAGCACCACGTTTCAACGACAAACTTGGGTCGGGGACGACAAGGTGTTCGTCGATCCCGACGCTTCTGCCAAACCCCTGGCACGTAGGACACGCACCAAACGGATTGTTGAAACTGAAGAGCCTGGGCTCGGGCTCGATGTACTGTGTCTGCGTTCTTGCACTCTCGAATCGATTCGAATAGTATCGATCTGTGCTGCTGTCTTTCGACGTGACATCGCGAATGATGATCCGACCGTTGCCGAGTGAGAAGGCCGTCTCGAGGGAGTCGGTGATCCGTGAGCGTGTTTCGTCATCATCATTGGTCACGATGCGGTCTACGAGCACGAAGATCGTTTTGTCGCTGTCCGGAAGCTCCGTGATATCGTCTAGGTGGATCGCATCAACAGTGTCGCCGAGAATGATGCGGGTGAACCCGCGATCATTCAGGCCTTCTTTGATCTCGGCAAGGGAACCATGCTCGAACGGTAGTTCAGCCATGATGTAGAGGCGGGCACCTTTCTTGAGGGCAAGGATCTCTTGGCACACCGATTCGGGAGTGTCTTTCTTGACGACCTCACCGCTGTCCTTGTCGATAACAATGCCGATGCGGCCGTATAGCAACCGTAGATAATCGTAGATCTCCGTTGTCGTGCCTACTGTCGAGCGCGGGTTCTTGGTGAACGTCTGTTGTTCGATCGCTACTGCCGGAGGTAGACCCGAGATCGAGTCGACATCCGGCTTGTTCATGCGGTCGAGGAACTGTCGCGCATAGGCACTCAGCGACTCAACGAAGCGGCGTTGTCCTTCTGCGTACAGTGTGTCGAAGGCAAGGGAGGACTTTCCCGAGCCGCTCAGGCCGGTGATGACGGTCAAGGCGTTGCGCGGGATATCGACGTCGAGGTTCTTGAGGTTATTGACCCTGGCCCCTCTGATCTCAATGGTCCGAGCCGTCTGGGTCGGGCGTGTGGGGGCGGTGGATTCCTTCATAAACGGCGAAATTACGGAACGCTGCTCCAGCCCCCTAACCACAAAACCTTGGCATGGGGCTTGCTTTGTGTACAAAGAGTGCATAATTTTGAAGTTGTTGTTTAATAACGTCTTAGGAATGGAGTCCGAATAATGGCCCGTCGCTGTGAATTGACTGGTGTTGGCGTGATGTACGGCAACAACGTGTCGCACGCTAACAACAAGACGCGTCGGCGGTTCTTGCCGAACCTGCAGAAGAAGCGCATTTGGGTGGCTGAAGAAGGCCGCTGGGTGACCGTCAAGGTTACTGCCAATGCACTGAAGACGCTCGATAAGGTGGGATATACCGCCATGAAGAAGCGTCTGCAGAAGTAAGCGTCAGCTGTGCAACGAAGATCAAAGGCCGCCTAGTGCGGCCTTTTTTCGTACGGAACTACCACAGAAGTTGGCGATGTTCGTTATAGCAAATGATGACGCACTCTTCCCTAGTCTCGATCTCTCTCGTGATCGCCGTGCTCGGTGGGCTACCGCTATGGGCTCAAGACGGTGCCGAGAGTATGAAGAACTCCAAGGCAAAGGCCCGCGAATACTTCATCAACGGTACCACCTTGCAGTTGCAGGGTAACCGTCATGCCGAGGCCATCCTGGAGTTTCAGGAGAGTTTGAGGTATGATACGTCGTCGGCGACGCTAACGGCGATCGCTCGTTCCTTCTTGGAAATGCGGAAGCTTGACCGCGCCGAATTTTACGTGCGACAGTCGATCGATCTCGATCCACGGTCACGTGATAGCTGGGAGCTTCTGGCTGAGGTCTTGATCGCCTCAGGCCGATATGACGATGGTGTCCAGGCCTATGAGAAGGTTCGCGACCTTGGTCCGACGAAACGACAACTCTACACCCTCGGACGCCTCTACGAACCGCGTGATGCGCACAAGGCCATTGAGATCTTTGAACAGATCAGTGCCACCGATCCTGATGTAGGCGTGTATCGCCGGTTGGCGTCACTCTACGGCAGGGTGAAAGACACGGATAGACAGATCGGCAGCTTGGAACGTGCCCTACAACTCGATCCCAACAACGAGGACGTGACCGAAGAGTTGATCGCGGCCTACATTGATCAAGGTCGTGTCAAGGATGCACACTTGATGTGTAGAAGTTTCGCTGCCTCCCCTTCTGTCACTCGAGAAAGTATTGTTCGCGTTTGGGCCACGATCCTCGATGAACTTGGCTCTGACACGTTGGCCGCAATGTTGAATGCCGACGTGGTTGGTGAGATCTTGGACGATGTACTTGCATCCCACCCCACTGTCTTCCCGCTCGTATCGATGGGCGGCGGCGTTGCGTTGACGATCAAGGATCCCGACCGTGCCGACAGTCTGTTCGCACACGCTGCGAAGCTTTCCGAAGGTATTGCTGAACCCCTGCTGCAGATCGGCGGGCTCTACATCATGTTCGAGTACCCGGATCGTGCGATCAGATTTCTGCGGATCCATCAAGCCGCTCATCCATCTGATCCTCGATTCTTGCTGTTGATCGCTGATGCCCAATTGGCGCAACATGACTCAGTACAGGCGCTGGTGCACTTTTACGGGGCTTTGGACCTCGATCCATCTATCGTAGAAGCCTGGATCCAGATCGCAATGATCTACGACTCGCAAGGGAAATCGGACAGTTCAGACCAGGCCTATGAACGCGTACTCCAGATCGACCCACGCAACATGTTCGCCTGCAACAACTACGCCTATGCGCTGGCGATCCGAGGCAAAGACCTCGAACGAGCCCGGGATCTCTCATGGACCGCCGTCCAACAGAATCCCCAAAACGCAGCCTACCTTGACACCTATGCCTGGGTCCTCTTCCAACTTGGCGAGCTCGACCGCGCTCTGAAATACATCGAAAAAGCCATTGAACTTGGCGGAAACGCAACGCACTACGAACACCTTGGCGATATTCTGGAACGAAGCGGCGATCTCGACGGTGCTGTCAGAGCATGGACGACGGCGCTGGAAAAAGACGCCGAGCGCGCATATTTGCGTTCGAAGATCGACCAGTATCGCTGATCACCACATAGAACCTATGGAACGTCCTACAAGTACAGATCCGAACGACTACGAGATCCTCATTCGTCGCCGCGACGAATCAGATTACGCATCGTATTGCCCTCAGTTGGCCCACATGATCAAGGGCTCCGCCCACGAAGAAGTGGAAGAGGCCATGAAGAAGTACGTCCTGGACTACATTGCCTCGTTGCAGCAACCCGCATGACGACTCCGCGATCGTCCTATCTCTCGATGCTTCGTACCGAACACCGGGGATCGATCACCGTGATCGCAGGTTTGTTGGTAGGGGGCGTGATGGTATGGCTACCCGGCATCATCATTCTCACGCTAGCCTATGGGATGTATCTCCGGAGCCAGCGATGTAAAGTGATCCCGGGCAGAACCGGTGCCTTGGACGCTGGGCCGCTTGCCATGATCGCCTTTCCTCTCTGGCCTGCGTTGGTGGCCGTTGATCTTGTCGGCGACTGGATGCGTGAGGTCGGCTTCGGCGCGGCGTTCCGCGTCAGCGTGACGACCATTCTCTTTGCCAGTTGTTGGTCTCCTTTTGTTGACTGGTCATGGCTTTCTGCAGCCGTGGTTCTCGGTACGGGGTTGTTGACGGCGGTCGCCCGTGATCGTCAGTTGAATGTCTACGTCGTGCTTGCCCCTTCCCTACTCACCATCGGTCTTGTGGTACAACGATGGTCGCTTTGATCCCTTGGTGGTCACGACTGCTTGCGGGCATCGTTACCATTGGGATGGGGCTGATCCTTGCCGCTATCGGTGGTCAGTATGGCCTTGAAACGATCTACGTTTTCTATCCCGTTGTGATCGGTGGCCTCATTCTGGTTGAGGTTCTACGTCCGGGTGGATCGATGCGCTCCAGTGGATTGGGGTTCACCCCTCTTACAGCTCGGCAGTTACTACTTGGATGTGCGATCGCCCTCGTCAGCATTGTCTCGATCGGTTTGATCGCCATAGCACTGGGTGGGAGATTCACCTCTTCGAGCGGCATGGACGGTTGGTCGTGGCTACCAATTCTGATCGTCTTGAGCGCCGGCGAAGAAGTAATGTTCCGCGGCACCATCTTCGAGGCGATCCGTGAACGATTTGGTGCGAACGTAGCGGTCGCGATCACATCGGTCCTGTTTGGCGTTGCCCATGCTGAGAACCAGGGTGTCTCGTTGATCGCGGTTGTCAACGTCACGTGTGCCGGCGTGTTATTCGGTGCCATGGTCGTGCGGACCGGATCGTTGTGGATGTCCATCGCTTACCATGTGGCATGGAACTCGATCCTCTATCTCTTCATCGGCAGCGTGAGCGGCAGTGCCAATTCCGGAGTCGTTTCGAAGCTCGTCACAGAGGGAATTGACCCGGCTGTTCGTTGGGTCGTTGATGGTCCGTTTGGGGTCGAACAAGGATTTGCGACCACGATCATTCTCATCGCCGGCGTGGTTGCCACGGCGGGTTGGGCACGACCGGATCGGTATGTTCGTGCGGCACGCCTTCGTCGAATGCGTCGAGAACATGAACTTTCTCGCGACTAGATTCGTCAAACGACCTATGCGCCTATTCATCATAACCCTCGTGACCTCTGCCATCCTCTCGGTGCAGTTGTCTGCACAATGGATGTTCATGAAGGCGGACGGCGACTCGCTTGTTCGTAAAGGGATCGATGCGATCTACAACGTTCAATTCCAGGAAGCCGAACAGTACTTCAAACAGGTCCGCGATCTATATCCACAACATCCGGCCGGCTACTTTATGGATGCGATGGTAGACTGGTGGCGGATCACGTTGAGTCCTAGGAAATACGCCTTCGATGACCTGTTCAAGACCAAGATCGATCGGGTGATCTCCGTGTGTGATGCCCTACTTGAAAAAGAACCGAAGAACGTGACTGCCCTATTCTTCAAGGGCGGCGCGATGGGATTCTTGGGACGGTATTACGTGACGCGGAAGAACTATATCGATGCGATCGGCGTGGCGAAAGAGGCCATGGACATCTTGACGGAGTGTCAAAAAGTGGCCCCTCATAATCACGATATCATGCTGGGGACCGGCATCTATAACTACTTCGCCGTTGTTCTTCCGGACGAAACACCGTTGCTCAAACCACTGATGTTGTTCCTGCCATCAGGAGATCGTAACCTTGGGCTCTTACAATTGAAAGCAGCGGCCAACAAAGCGCAATACGCTGCCATCGAGGCCAAGGTTCTTCTGATCACAGCATACTACCAGTACGAAAAGAGTACGAGTGAGGCCTATGTGTATGCACATGACCTTGCAACTAGATATCCGAACAACCCTTCCTTCCAGAGATCGTTGGGGAGGTGCCTTGTTGGTCTTGGCAGATCGGACACCGCGGAGATCTTGTGGCGGAATGTGATCCTCAAGTACATGGATAAGTACGAGGCATACGATGAGACGGCAGCCCGAGAAGCGCTGTACTACATCGGACAGATACTGATGAATCGCGGTGAGTTAGACATGGCGCTCAAGTACTTTTACAAGTGTGATGAGGCCTGTCGATTGGTCGATCAGGAACCATCGGGCTTCATGGTCAAACTCAACCTCAAGGTCGGTCAGATCTACGACATGCAAGGCAAGCGTCAACTTGCGATCAAGCAGTATCAGAAGGTCGTGTCGTGGAAAGATTACGGCGGTTCACAGGCCCAAGCACAGGCCTTCATGGAGAGGCCATTTCAGCGATGACCACCGTCAGATGAGTTCTGCGACGTACGTCCAAAATCGTGCGGCGGCGGTTGAAAGGTGCGCCAACGCTTGATCATCTGGCAAGGACCACCACGGTTCAAGTGCCACACCAACTCGCTGATTGGTGATGACCTCACAACCAAGAAAGCGCGCCTCGACCGGCAAGCGTCCAGCCATTTCCGGAGCTTTCGGCGTGTGAATGAATCGTTTGGCTCTCTTTAGAACGTCCAAGACTTCGGAGGGCGCCATGTCCTTCACGACGAACGGATCGGTGCTGTACGTTCGAGCCAGAGCAAGCGAGTCTTCATATCCTTTGGCTGCGTGGCGAGAGTAGGCAACGGCAACATCGATCGGTTGATCTTGTGACCGAACATGCTCTTTGAAGGTGTTGATCGTGACCGTATCGAACACGGATGAACCGAGCACACGGTACGGACGATCTCGGTACCACGGATTGCGATGATAGAACGATCGTTGATACTCCGTAAGGTAAATCACGCCTTTTGTAGCGTGCATTAATCGCAGCGCTTTCCGTCGACGGCACACACACCATTCGAGCTTGTTGTGCAAAGGGTGGCCCGGCGCGGTGAAGTCGCCACGATGATGACAGATCCGCAGGTCGTGTTCGAACGCTACCAAAGCGGGATGAGAAGCAAGTAACGTCACGTATTCAGCTGACGCACGGATGGCATTACCGACCACGACGAGCGTAGCTTGACGCACATCGGCCTCCGTGAGGGTCTGGAAGTTCCGAGTCACCACTTCCGATGGGGCCGCTTCGATAACGGCTGCATCTGTCAGCTCTGCACCGCCAGGATAGCGGTGTTCTGAGTCTCGGTAGGCATCTGCAAACTGGTCAGCAACGAACAGGATCATACGTACAAATTACGATGCCCCGTATCTTTGCAGGATGCATGACGATCTTCAGCGTTGGCGTGAGCTTGCTGAACGTGAGCTCAAAGGTGGTTCGGTCGATTCGTTGACCGTTCATTCCGCCGAGGGCATTCCGATCAAGCCGTTGTACACGTCGACCGACGCCGAAGGACTCGAAGACCGCAACGGTCTTCCCGGGTCATTCCCGTTCGTCCGCGGTCCGTATGCAACGATGTATACCAACAGACCATGGACGATCCGTCAGTACGCAGGATTCTCGACGGCAGAAGAGTCGAATGCCTTTTATCGTAAGGCGCTCGCCGCAGGCCAACGTGGTCTGTCGGTAGCATTCGATCTTGCCACCCACCGCGGATATGACAGCGACCATCCTCGCGTTGTGGGTGATGTCGGCAAAGCCGGTGTGGCGATCGACTCTGTCGAGGATATGAAGGTCTTGTTCGACGGGATCCCACTCGACACCATGAGTGTTTCGATGACGATGAACGGCGCGGTGATCCCGATCTTGGCGATGTATATCGTGGCAGCAGAGGAACAGGGTGTGCCCCCTTCCAAACTCTCCGGCACCATCCAGAACGATATCCTCAAAGAGTTCATGGTCCGCAACACGTACATCTATCCGCCGGAGCCGTCGATGCGGATCGTTGCTGACATCATCGAATTCACGAGCCGGGAGATGCCGAAGTTCAACTCGATCTCGATCTCGGGCTATCACATGCACGAGGCCGGTGCAACAGCGGTGCAAGAATTGGCCTACACGATCGCCGACGGACTTGAATATGTGCGTTCGGCGATGTCGAGAGGAATGGACATCGACGCATTTGCGCCACGACTCTCGTTCTTCTTCGCCATCGGCATGAACTTCTTCATGGAGGTGGCCAAGCTCCGCG
>CAYXQJ010000057.1:0-17416 GCA_964467455.1 uncultured Hyphomicrobiales bacterium
CAATTAACCACCTCACAAACACTTTTTCCCAACGAATAATTATGAAAACCAAAATCCTTGTCTCGCTGATCCTGGCCTGGGCCGTCGGAGTGCCGGCCGCCACTTACACTTCGCGATGGTCCGGATTCAACTCCGGGCTCGCCCAGACGCAAGCTGGAGCGGTGACGCACGCAGGCGTGCTCGGAGGTTGGGCCGCTCCGTTCCTGCCGGTCGCTACCCCGACGCCCGGATTGCCAATCCTGACCATTGAACTGGTCGGGAACAGCGTCCGCGTTGCCTGGCCCGCCACGGCCATCGGATTTGAACTGGAAGAAAAATCCAGCTTGAACGGCGGCGCGTGGAGCACCATCGCCGGACCTTACCAAACGGATGGAAGCGAGTACTTCATCCTCGCGCCGCTCGCTCCCGACAACCGCTTCTATCGATTGCGACTTCCGTAATGCGTCGCTCATTCTCAAGTCGCCGTCCGGAGCGCGGTTCGCGGCATCCGCGCGAGCGCTGGGAATGATCGGAGTTTGCAGTACAAGCGAACCTGCGGATGGAGTCGAACGACTGCGTGTGACCACCGGCCCGAGAAAATCCTTGGGCGCTTGCACCAGGTGGCGGTGGAGTGAGACGACGGCGGAAATCCCGGTACGATTCAAAATGGGCTCGATCTTTACCGACGCGTCCCTGGGCGGACGGAAATGGTGGGGTGACATTTGCCAGTTGGACAGTGCTGGATTCGGTGGCGTTCTGGACGCGGACGGCGCGGGCGATTTCGGATGCGGCGCGATCAAATTCCGCCGCAATACCGGTCCCGGCAATGGCGTGGCTGAGACGTGGGCCTGGCCGCGAAACTACGCGGGATGATCGGCGGCTGTGGCTTATCGGGTTTGGTTCAGCGGCGCTCGATAGAGGTGGTTCTCATATTTAACCCAGACATAGCCACCGCCCACTTGAATCTGATCCACGGTGCGGGTTGGCACATGCGCCAGCCGTTTGATGGAATTTGTTTCGAGGTCCACCAGGGCTACGAATCCTTGTCCTCCCACCCAAAGGTCGCGTCCGTGTAGATGAAGTGTTGTGGGCAGGCTGGGCAATCCTTCGGGAACGAGCAGTTCGCGAGAGTCGCCTGGGTTAGATGTTTGAACCATGATTGCGCCTCGCGGTGCGCTGTTGCCGCTCCTCGTGCCGCTGATACGCCACCCGGGGCGATTCGTCCGGAGGCTGGCCAGCACCCGGGGCGATTCGTCATCGGGAATGACATAGGTGAGGGTTTCCGGAAGATTGGTGGCGCCTTTGGCGATCGGCTTGCGTTCGACCGTCAACTCGGTCTGGCCGATCTCCACCGCACTGATTAAACCGTCCCGGTCCAACTCATACGCGCGAATGCGAGCGCCATTTCGATCCGGCACGGACTCCCAGACATTTTCGTCCGGGCGAAACTTGGTTTGTGTGCCGTTCACCAAAAACCAGACTTCCGCTCCGGAGTTGCTGCGAATGTCCGTAACCTTGTCTCGAGGCGGGCGGGTTCCGGGCTGCGCACTGGTCAGGGTGGTCATAAAGGAAATGAACTTACGAGTGTTCACGTCCATCCGGCCCAAGCCGCCCGCGGATTCGTTTCCATAACCGATCCAGAGAGTATCTCCGACCAGAAATAGACTGGAGATATCGTTCATCAACAACCCGTCCTTCTCGGTAAAATGCCGCAGTTGGCGAGAGGCGGAATCAATTTCAAAAAGTCCTCCGCCAGCCGTGCCGATCCATACAGCGCTGCGACCGATGCTGAGCGCCGTTATGGAGGCGGAATTTTCAGTCGGCAGCCGGGTGACGAAGTTTGTTTTCAGATCGTAGTTTACCTGCAGGATCTGATTGTTGAATGCGATCCAGAGACCCTCCACGGCTGCTTGGATCACGGAGGTTTCACGAGTGGAGTTTCTGGGGCTGTGGAGATGCAGGCAGATTTCTCCCAGATTAAACTCACGCGGATCAACCCTCACCGGCAATCCCAGTTTCTCGCGACATTGGTCGGCCATTTTGCCAGTCAAGATGACGCTGAGCGCTTTGCCCCACGGCCCGCTGTTGCCCATGTAAAGCGGCTTGTTCTGATAACGATCGAATATTTCCAAAGCTTTCTCCCACTGCTCGGCGGCGAGGTGCGCATACGCTAACGCCATTTCATCGTCGTGACGATTGAGGGTTGATCGGAGATTGGGATCGATTTTGGCCGCCTCCAATCTGGATTCGATGATCTCAGCGGCGACTTCGGGAAGCCGACGTTCCAAGGCCCACGTGTAAGGTTCGTGGCGAATGTGATTCCAAAACGAACTCGTTCCTTTGATCACGTCCTGGGGACGCGCCGCCAACTCCTTTAGCCGCGCGCGGAATTCCGCAATGATGGGCGCATTAGTATCCACCTGGAAGGTCATGACGGTGGCCAACAGATAAGGCGCGGCATCCGGGAATTGCGCTTTCATCCTTGGATATAGTTCGGCGAGTCGCTGCCCGGCCAAGGCCCGATTCTCCCCAAATCGCTGGGCAAAATCGTCCATTCCGACCGCGAAGCTGCTGCGCCCACCTCGTTTGTGCAAGGTGTCGTCAAAGGATTGGATGGTTTCAAAAAGCCGCACCTCGGCCAGTCTCATCGCTTCCGAGGTGTTCTCATTTTCTATCTGAGTATCCTCGCGGGCGCGCTGAGCGTGAGTCTGGTAGAAGGCTTGGGCCGCCGGATGACTGGTTGAGTTAGCGGCCCGCTCGAACCAGCGCTGGATAGTTTCCGATCCCGTCCAGCGAAAGGACTCCAGCAGGGCTTGCCGGGCGATCTGTGACCAGCGGTCTTCAATTTCCCCCTCGATCATTTCGCGATAGTAATCTCGGGCTTCGTCGAGTCGCTCGATCAAGGTGCGGCGAAAACACGTCGCCAGACAAATGCGCGCTTCGCGATTGGTCGGATCCAGCAGGAGAACAGTTTCAAAGGCCCGCACCGCTTCTTTGGTGTTGCGAATTCGACGCGCCATCTCACTCGGCGGTAGTGATTGGTATCCGTCGTAGCTCACCCAGATGTGATCCAGAATGTCCCGGCCCGACAGCCCGATCAATTCCCTCCCGCTGCTCAACTGCACCCCAATTTCATTCATGCGGGAGATGTTTAATGGCTTCTTCTCCTGTTGCAGGATTCGGTCAATCTCGACTTTGACGCGGTCAAAAAACGGTTTGCCCGGTTCTTCACGGAACTCAATGCGCTGACTGCGTCCGAAGAGCCGGCGCACGTACAGCACGGCTTCCACTTGCAGGTTGGTCGTTTCGTAAGATTGATATGCCCCGTCCACCATCCAGTACGCGGATTGCATTTGATTGGATGCGGACGAAGCTTCTTCGGTCAAGCCGGCCAGGTCCAGTTGCACCTCCCGAAACAGAGTGTTGGCAAACTCACGCTCCAGCAGGGTCAAATTGGTGTTCTGATAGGCTGCCGTCAGAAAAGCGCGCAATTGCGAGGGCAAAGATTGTTGGCGGCTATTCAAGCTCAAATCTTCAAAGGCCCCGAGCGCCAAATACGTTGGCAGTCGCGCCGCAGTCGCATTTTGTCGGCACTGGCGAACGAACGCCGCCAGGCGGGCAGCCAATTGTGGTGGTGGCTCGTCGATATTGAAAACGGCGGCCTCCCGCAAAATACCGGTGTGCGCATCCACCATTCGCACCACGGTGAAGTTGGTGCCATTCAGGGCCATGGAACTGCCGAGCAGAAACCAATCAGCGCGGACCAGTTTCCCGACGCGCACTGCTTCTTGGGCCCGAACGAGCCCGGATAGATTGAGGTTGAGTTCCGTTAACACTTTCGCGAGGGCTTCCCGTTCGATCAGTTCCAATCCTGGCGTGCCGGAAAGTTCGGCCAGTAAGAGATCGCTCACCTGCGGTTGCGTTTGGCCTAAGCTGTCGAGTGGGCCCAGCGCCAGGCGCAGCGTTTGGTTCAGTGGTACGCCTGCAACGGTGATGGGAGCCGCCGACGGGCTGAGCGCCGGCTGTTTCAGCGCCAGATCTTCATCGGTGAACGCCTTCATCAACTGGCGTTGTTGCCACCACGCCACGACGCCCGGCCCCATCCATAACAAGAGGGCCATCGTCGCACCAATACCCAGTGCAGTAATTAGAAATCGTTTTCTCATTCTCCGGTCCCGGTCGGCTCACCGCGCCAGTTTCGGTACCAAACGCTCGGCCAGCTCCAAGGCCGCGTTTTGCAACGCGGTCTTGCCCGCCGTCGGTTCGGCCAGATCCACCGCCACGCTCGTCTGGCGGTGAACGGCCAGCACCTCCCCGTTGGCTTGGCGCGCCTTGACTTCGACGCGCGCCTTGCAGGAGATCAAATTGCCTTTACTGGGCTGCGGTGTTTGACGCTCGAGTTTGTTCCATTGTCATTTCAATCCCTTGGTCACGTTTTCCAACTCCGACTGCAAAAGCTTGAGTTCATTGAAATCAAGGTACGAATCCCTGTTGGTATCCGCGCGGAATCGCAACGTCATCCCGGCGGGACCAAGATTGAAATACATGGGGAGCATTCGCCAAAAGGCTTCTATTTCCATGCGATTAAGTCGTTTGTCGCCATCGCTATCGCACTGCGTAAAGATCTGATTCAGATGGACCGCAAGATACTTTCCGGAGTGGTCATGCCTCCCCAATGCGTTCTCATCGTGGAGCATTTCCTGTTTCTCTGACAACTCCAGCTTTGCATTGCGATTGCGATCGAATGTGGTGTAGAGGGCCTGATTGGCCCGTGCGGCTTCCGCTGCGGCGGCGGACCAAGGGGAATCAGGATGGCGAGTCTGGAGGTGCTGATACCACTCATCCGCCTTTGATAAATCGTCCACCCCGACGGCGCCATAACTCCAGGCGAGGAGAAACATTTCTTCCAAGCTGGCTTGCCGGGGATCAACTTCCGCCAGCAATTTAATGACGCCCTCACTGTCGCCAGCGTAAAACGCATAGAGCGCTTGGTCGCGCTGGCTCATACGGCCAATTTGTTGTTCCCGCTCCGCTTGGGTCAGGGCGAGGTCTTTCCACTGCGACTTAGGCGTGGCTACAAGTCCCTGCTTCGGCAATCGCAGGAGTGCGTCGTCCCCATAACTGATGCCAATCCAAACATCCTGGTCGGAAACCGCGAGGCTGGCAATTCGGTTTCTTGTGGGCATCAGGATGTCGCCTACCAAGGAATGACTGGGCTTGTGCAACAACAACAGGTAACTGCCGAAATAATTGTCCGCCCCCACCCAGAGGAAATCTCCGTCACTGGCTAGAGCCGCAATTCGGCCCGGGATGCGCGAAGTCAGTTTCAACGGATCGGCAGCGGCAGCGCGCGTCAGTTTGGCGCCTCGAATGCGCCGGTGGTCGTATTCGATTTTCCGCAAGCGGCCCAGGACCTGGCTGGTTAAATCGTCCAACGCTTGTTGCGGGATGGTGGGGTTGCCGCCGAAATAGTTGCCGCTGATGGAAAGCATTGGACTTTCGATGAAAGCGGGGGCATGCCAAGTGCGAAGTGACTGTTTCCCGACGTCGTAGAGGTGCAGTCCGTTTCTGGCCCCAATCCAAAACGTTTGGCCGGCAACGGCAAAACAACGACCTTCATCTACCGCTGGCACGTTGGTCCAGGTGCCGCTCGGGAGATTCTGAAAGTACATTTCGCCGGCCACGTAACCCAAGGTGTCGTTATTGCCGGTGAGCCGATACGGACTTCCCGTGCCGTGCGACAACCGACCTTGGGGTTTGGCCACAGCGACCCAGCGAGAATCCGTCGGTCCAAAGGCGGCCAATTCGAACGAGCCGCCTGCCACCACCAGTCGCCCGCCGACCAGAGTCATGGCTTCGATCTGTTTCATTGCTAACCCATCAGCCAAGCCAAAATCCTTCCGCTGTTGTCGTTTCAAATCCCATACCGATACGGTTTTTCCACCCAGCCACAACTGGTCACCATCAAAGAGGAATGAGCCAATGTCCGTGGGCAATGAACCCGGCTGGTATAGCATCGGGGTCGCACTGTTCGCCCCCAGAGTCCAAAGCCGGTTTTGCTCCTTGAGCCGTTCTGTGACCAGATCCGGTTTGGCGTCACTGGACGGCGACGACCGCTCATCCAGCGCCAGCATCCACAACTGCCCCGCGCGGTATTCCATTTGACTGATGACCTGAACTTCGTAACTGCGGGGAAACTCAATTTTCTGAAACCCGGGCTTCGCATCGCGTGGCGACAACTGGGGCGGGTAAAGCCGGAACAAGTTGCGGATGGCCATGTAATCTTTAAGCCAGGCGGGGGACGTTACCATTTGAAAGCCACTTACAGGGGCGCTTTGAGGTGCTCCTGGCGGACGGAGGTTCGGGGCCGATTTTTCCACCAGGGTAGTTGCCACCACTGGCGGCCGTGGCTGGGATTGCCGGACCTCGGCCTTCACCTGATTTGTAACGGTCAGTGACAAATCCGCCACCAGCTTTTTTCTGCGGGCCAATTCGCGCTCCAGTTCCTGCCGCCATCCGAAGGCGAGTTCATACGGCACGTCTCGAGGAAACCCATGCGCCTCCGCCTCGACAAGCCAGGTGTGAACCCCTTCCTTGCGCCACTGAGCCTCGAGTTTTACCTGCTCAAGGTCGTTCCATTGGGGAAACAAACTAATGACATCGGACAATGACTGCACGTAGGTGGCCGAGATGTTTTTTCGGTCATAGGGAAAAGGCAATTCGACTGTTGCCGGTTGTAAACCGAATCGTTCCACATATTCCGCCCACGCTTGGCTGCGGCGCCATTTGGTCCAAAACTGATTCTTCACCTCATGGCCGAAATCAATCCACCAGCCATACCGACAGGTAACCCACAAGACCCGGGCAGCGGCGTTATCCGGATCAAAGAAGCACGCCGTTTCCAGCATCCGCACAACTGGCGCGAAATTTTCGTCGCGATCCAACCCTGGTTGGCCCGCGCTCCCGCGCATCCCGACATACGCCTGCACAATTGAATCCGCAATTTGTTTGCGGGGGCCGGTTGAGTCCGCAGCGGTGGTTTGAAGCTTCCCGGCGGTGATCACCCGATCCACCAACCGGCCGATCAGCGCACTCAAACGCTCCGGCGCAATCGCACTACGCGTCGCATATTCCACCGACTCGGTCACTGGAGCTGGTGCAGCAACGCCATCCCAGAGAAACAAAGTGAGATGCAACTTTGACTCCATTCGGCTCGCCACGCGGGTGTTCGTCACGGAATACGTTCCCCAAACGTAGAGATCTGCTGTGCGGCGCCAGGAATTCGGGTCTGGCTGAAGGAACCCATCGCCCACCATTTCCGCTTCCTCGGTGGATTGATAGGACTTGGGGAACTGAATCAGTCGCAAGCGATTATTGGTGGTGATTCGCTGTTCCAAGGCATCGCGGAAATCCGACTCAAGACTTATGCGATTCCCGCCCAACCGAGTTGCGGTCACATCCGCGAGAAACAGAAATGCCACCCGTGCCTTGGTCGCCTCCTGGCGCAGTCGCGCTTTCCCGGTTTGGAGTAGTCGGTCCAATGCCGCGCCTGCGGCTTCGGCCTGCTTGCCGCCAAACCATTGCTCGCCGGCCCGAACCACCGGAAGCGCGACGGTTTCACTGGCAATGACATCGGCGTGTTCCAGTTCAATGACCTGCAAGGTCAGCGTGGGACGTTCCAGGTCGTCCGAGGAAAAATGTCCTTTGATCAGCCAGTTCGCCCCCAACACTCGCCCGCGTTGAAGTGCGGCGGCTCCGTCCGCCCCGAGCATTTCGCCCAGCGCGAATTCGGACCTGGCCAGATGAAGCTGGGTGCGCTCCACCCACTCGATGCCTTCAGTTCCGGTGAGCTGACTTTGCACCAAACCGGTAAAATCAGCCGCCTTGAGGATGCTCCGATACGAATTGTCATCAGTGGAAAAATCCATCAAAGCAACGCGGACGACCGCTTGGCTGCTGACCCCAAGCGGCCCCAAGCCAATCAAAATTGAGGCGATAACAGTGCAGCACTTTCTCATGGATGGAAATGAACTCGCTATTTCACCAGTTTCGGCACCAAACGCTCCGCCAGTTCCAACGCCGCGTTTTGCAACGCGGTCTTGCCCGCCGTCGGTTCGGTCAGATCCACCGCCACGCTCGTCTGGCGGTCAACGGCCAGCACCTCTCCATTGGCTTTGCGAGCCTTGACTTCCACGCGCGCCTTGCAGGAGATCAAATTGCCTTTGCGTAATCCAAAAGCGCTGAACGCCTCGCCAATGATCTCGACATCCGCTTTGGTCGGGGATTTTTCGTCCACCAATTTGAAACCGCAGGCTTGTAGGATGGACTCCAGCTCGGTTTGCGCCGCCGGATCCACTGCGGGCGCGCCAAAATGCTGCTCCGGAATTCTGACGGTCACGCTGGGGCGCGGCGCGGTTGGAGCCAGTTTTTTGAGCTTCGCAATCCGTTCCTCACGCGGAATCACTTTTGCCACCAGAGTCTCGCCCTTCTGCGTCACCGTCGCCGCAATCTTCTGCGCCAGTTCTGCGGATAAGTCGCTGATCGAAACCGCCGTCGTTCCCTTGACCATCTCGCCATAAACCCGGCTGGTCTCCGTGCCGATGACTTTCGCCACGACCATTGTTTCCTTATCCACTTTGAAGACGCGCCCGGTGATTAGCACTTTTGCGCCGGTGAGATTTCCTACTTTGGCAGCCGTGTCAGTGCTGATGGTGCCGGACAGACTGAGTTCCTGTTCGCCCAGCACCTTTTCCAATTCGGCGCGCTCCACCAGGATCAGGTTTGGCTCGGCGGATAAGGTGGCGTTCAGGAGCGTCGCCACCTTTGGTCCGAGGTCGCGCACGTTCTCGTCCTTCGAGTCGAAATCAAAGATGGCCACGGTGAGCAGCGGCATTTCGGCGCCCCGCGACGCGATTCCAACCGTGAGCAGCAGTGCGACCAGGAGGGTTCGTCCGGATTTCATAATATCAGTCTAGTTGAAGGCTTCCGTTTCAGGCAAAACCAATGGCGCGGGATGGAGCGCCTCGCGAATCAAACGCAGCAAGTTCCACTGGGCCCCGGGTCGTTTCGCGAGTTCGTCGGTCAGGTCATGGTGGGCAACGATCACGTTGCCTAGTTCAATTGGTACTCGGTAGAAGGACGGCTTGAATGGCGCTGCGGCGTCGGTCGGCGGTTGCATCCAGACCACGGCCGTGCCTCGCTTGGCCAGCGCTTCGAGTTCCGCGCGCAATCCAGGAGGCATCTGACGGTGGGAGTCGAACGGGCCAATCAAGGCAACCGCACCGGTGAACTTTGCGATGCCCGTCACCGGCAGATTCTCGAACTCGACCCGAGCCTGGCGAAGCAACGGTTTTAATTCATTGGTCGGATCGAACACTCCCACTGCTCCGACTCCCGACAGGGCGGTTAACTCCGCCAGCAGATTGGCGGGATAGGCCAACAATTCGGTCGTTCCTGCCGCGCGACCGCCTGAATCCACCCATTGAATCAGGAATCGGGTGCGCGCCGTCACGCCAGGCAAATCAACAGTTCCCGTTTCACAAACCGTTTGTTCCGGTAACACTACCAGACGTTGCCACGGCACCTCTTGAACCGGCGCGACAGTGGCCGAACTGACCTGCAATAGCCGCATTGTTAATTGGATGGTAATCGGGCTGCGCGAGTGGTTGCGCAGGCGAACCGTCACTTTCTGGCCGTTGGCAGCAAACACCTGCTGCGGCTGCGCTTCACTCAACACTTCAATCTGTGGGGCGGACGGCGCCTCCAGGGCAATCAAGATCAACAACAATCCCGCTCCACTTCGAATTGGCAATCGGCCGTTCATGTTATCAATGTCCCCCGTCCCAGCATTCTCTTCCCAGGTCGTTCCGCCGGCCCCGGAATCTTCAACCGCTTCTGGCGACCGGCGTTCAATAATGGTCTGCTGATGACGTTCCCAAATCATTCGACTACTCTCGCCATGGATTCCTTGGAAAAACTATTTCGGCAAATCCGACTTTGGTCCGCCGGGCCGCACGCTGCGCGAACGATTCGGCTGTCGTACGGCGTTCGTTCCGTGGTTTTGCCAAAAATTATCCACCTGCGCTTTGAACCGGTGGTCGTCACGCAACTGGGATCTCGTGCCGAGCATCCCTGGCGGCATGAAAGCCGGCGTGGGCTGGAATCGCTGGAGGTCGCGGCTGGTCACCAACTGGCAGATCGTCTGCGCTTCCGCTTCATCAATCCAATTGTCATGGTTGGTGTCCGGAAACGGAATGCTCATTCCCATTGTGCCCAGATGCGCGCTGCTCAGGGATTGGAATTCCCGCCGGTCCAACAGGCCGTTGCCATCCGAATCAAACTTGTTCACTAACTGGGTCGCGAGGAGCCGCTGCGCGTGTTCCAAACCAATCTGTTCATTGGCATCCAGAACCTCATTCGTATTGGCGTCAAAAAACTTCAGTTCGGTTGCATCGAGCCAACCGTTGCTGTTGCGGTCAATATGTTCGAGTTGCGAGGCGATGAAGCTCTCCTTGCGAAAAGCCAGATCGAGTTCGGTGCTGTCGAGCCGGCCATCGCGATTGCGGTCAAATTCATCCAGCAACCGGTGCGCTTTCTGACGACTGGTAGCGGCGGCCCCTTCCTGCCACGCTACTTGAACTTTTCTCTGCCGTTCAATTTCTCGGTCCACCTGTTCCAGCGGGAGGGCCCAAACGCCGATTCGGGGCAGTTCACCCGTTCGGCTGCTGGACGTCACGGGCCCAAACGAAACTTCGCACCCGAGATACAACTGGTTTCTCCCCGCGCACAGGAACGTTTTTGGCGCGCCGGTCAGCATCGCCGCATTCGCTTTTGCTCCCATGACCGGAAGCATGCCGCCATGGTCATCAAACTTCAGGAACAGTTGCTGGGGCAGGGAATAATTACTGGAAAAGTAGAGCACCGAGGCGTGGAAACCCTCGGGCGTCAGGATTTTTTTGCCGATAATGACCTTTTCCCGTTCGTTCACGATGTTCTGCGTGGTGGAGTGGTCGCGCAAGACAAGTAAATCATTGCCCCGACTCGCAGCGGCAATCGTCGCCATGAAAAGCCCTGGAGGCGTTTTCCAAGTCGGTTGCAAGCTCGATTGGTCCGCCCGCGGGCGGGCCGACTGCTCGGTTCCCAGACAGTATTCCAACTGATTCCCGCCAAGTGGCCACCGCCAGATTCCTGCCGCCGTCTGCCAGCCGTTACCCACGATGAGGACGCCGTGATTATCAAGCTGCGGTCGCCCGAGCGGCTGCGACTGCGCGAAAACCTCTCTCCAATCCGTGCCATTCCAGCTAAAGAATTTGGTGGGAGTGATCACGTGCAACTCGCCACCGGGTGGCCCGAACAAAGCGGGCATGCCGAGCACCATTCCGGTATTGCTGAGGGTTTCTGAATCGAGCGTCGAGGTGGGGGGCTGACGCCGATTACTGGCCAGCACCCGGATGCGCGTGCCACCCTCAAGAAATTCAAAAATCATTTCTCGCGTCACGCCATAGAGCCCGTCATTAATCACATACAACCCGCAATGGCCGACATCGGGAAGATTCAACGTCACCCACGTCTGGCGCCCGGCATCATATTTCTGAACGCTGCCATTGTGGCTGGTGAAGATGCTGCCGCGCCAGAGCACAGTGCGATAATAGAACGGGTTGGATTGCACCGAATCCGTTTCCTCGCCTTCGATCACTTGCCAGTTTTCAGTCGCCAGATGGAGGATGGCGACGGCCGAAATCGCGGCGTATCGCGTGCTCCGCCATTTTTCCGCTGCATCGAAGGAAGAGATTGCCCGTCCGAATTGTAGGTCGAGGATCAGCTGGTCCGCGATCAGGCGATGGGCGGTGACGCGGATGGAGGTGATGGTTTCTTTTGATAGCCCATCGAGCGGGATTTCGAGAAATTTTCGGACCGGGATAATATTTGTAATCGCGTCGGTGAATCCGGTCTGCGGCTCAAGTCGCCGGGCGGGACGGGCGGGGGATGGCTCGGCAGTCGGTGCCGGTGACGCCAACCGTTGGGGGACTGTTTGGGCTTGGGGCTTGGCGCGTCGCTCCACGATCCGTTGCAGCGAGACTTCAATGGAACGAGCATGGCTTTCCAACCGAGTTTTCTGGGTGCGATCCGCAGTTTGCGCCTCCGCCATGAGGTTGGAACGATAGGCGATAATCAGCGGTAAAAGTTCCTCTGCCTGTGGTTGGCTGTACGTTTTTTCGCGAAACAGTTCCGTGAACTTTCGGAAGTCATAAGGTTGATGCTCCCGCAAAAATGTCTTCTGGGCTTCAAATGCGGCGGCCGCTTTCAAGGCGGGAATGGTTTTTGTCCAATACTCCTGATTCATGGCTTCGGTTTCCGCGTTGGCTTCGAAGCGCCAGCCCAGATAAAAAAGTTCCACGTTGTTCGCAACAAGTTCGGCGCGATTGGAACGCACGAGACTCCACCATTCTTGCCGAGCTTGTTCGGCTTGGGGCTTGTCTTTCGCTTCCAAGGCGACCAGAGCCTTGGCTTCCATGCGCCAGAGCAGATTGGTGGAGGTGTTTAATTCCTGGAGGAAGGCTTCCCACACCTGCGGGATGCGTTGGCGATCCCGATCGTTCCACGCCACCAGCCGCGGGCGAAATTCATCCCGTTTCCAGAACCCTTCATGGATATAGCAAAATACCGCGCTAGCCAGCAGACGCCGGTAAAGCTGTACCGTGTCCTCGGGACGCTCCTGCCAGAAGCAGCCCCAGTTCACGAGGCAGGAAAAAATATTCCGGCTCGACCCCATCGTGTGCGCCAGTTCGTCGTGGTTCGCAATCCGGTTTCCCACGAAATAACTATCCCGAACCGACGGCGCGTTGACGATCAACTCCGCCACCGCCCGGGCCGAGGCGCGTAGTTCCGCCAATTGGTCGGCAGAGGATTGCGCCGTCGTTGGATGAGAGTGGAAATGCTGCAACACTCGAGCCACCGCCTCCAAGGTCTCGATCCCGATTTGATACCATTCTGAGTTTCGCCAGTCATTCCAGCCCGGACCGCGCGTCAGGATCTTGGGTTCGCCTTCCGGAGAGACGCGGCAGAATTCCGCGTAGGAATTCAACGCCTGCAAGGCGATTTCCAGGAATCGTTCCTCAGGAGGCTCAGTGATGGTGACAAAGTTGGCCCGGCGGCCGAATTGAAAGACACCAGAGCCGGGGGGCAGGACCAAAGGAATCTGAGCGGTTCGCGATCTGACTCGGATCACGGCACAATCCAGACTTCGCCTTCCCAGTGCCCACGCCGCGTCCGCCGCGGTCTGCGCCTGATCAAGCGCGCGCCAGCGCAGCGCCCATTTCGCTTCTGCATAAAACTTTTCGGCTTCGTCAGCCGGTCGCCAATCCGCCATTCGGGAACTGATCTGCAATGCCTCCACCACCCGAGTCGCCAGTTCATGGATGACTTCAGCCAGGTTGCTCCGACTGCCACTGACTTGGAAATGCCTAGGAGCCGCACTATTCGCCGGCGTCAGTTTGCCGTTCAGCGTAACGTGGTCTCGGGAGTAACCCTCTTGATCCACCACTGCTTCCAGCAGCCAGGCGCCATTCCAGAATGCCGTCTCATCCGGCCACAAACTTTTCTCATCTCCCAGCGGTCGCAACTTTTGCCGCTCCAGAACAAACAGCTGTGGCTCGCGGCTCAGCCGTTGGATGGCGAGCGTCTGCAACTGCCGCTCCAGTTCGGGCGCCTCTGCCACTGAAATGGCGGAACGGAAATTGACCACGGATATCGGAATCGCCTCCTTCGTGAGCACGGCGAGTTTTGGAAGCAGCAACTGAAGCCGCGGAGCGTAAGCATTGGCCCACTCGGCGATTTTATCTCCCTCAATATTCAGCCGCTCCGCCGTCAGTACCACACCCGGTTTGACTGCCACCAAGCGGACATTCAAAGCTCTGAATTCGGACGCTCGGTTGGCCGCCAGAAGTTCGGTTCCGCGCGTGACTGCGCTTGCCTTGGAATCTTTTTCCTCGGCGGAATCCAGAAACAACAAACCGTCGGCTCCCAAGACTTGACCGAGTTTTAAGAGATCTGTCCCGGTGATCGTCAGTTCTTGATAGACTCGCGCCACCTGGTCGCGCTCCAGCAGGATCACTCCGGCCGCCTGCGAAAGTTCTGCCGTTAACAAATCGGACGCCACTTGCGCCTTGGGATCGACCGAAACCAACGCCAGGCGGACCGGCGACTGGGTTTGGGCGCAAACCGAAAATGCTGCCATCGCCACGCCGGCGCAGGCCCACGCTTTTATCAAGGTGCTAAATCTCACAACAAACTCCCGAGTTGACGCGCTTGAATCCGCGCCTGCTCCCCAATCGCACCTTGCTCGCTGGACCAGAAGAAATGGTCGCCAACCAACATGACCCCGCCCTGAGGATCCGCCAGCACCTCGACCGGTTGATCCGCAATTTGAACCATTTGCCCGCTGAAGGTGACGATGGTTCGGCAAATGCCTCCTTCACAGATCTTCAGCCAGAGCGGCTGCGACTGCGGCACATTGGCAGTTTCTGCCAGCGCCAGATGCAGGCCGGTTTCATCCTGGATGATGGCTTGAACCTGATTCGGAAACGTGGCGAGCACTTCCCGCAGCAGTTTTTCATTTTGCAACAATGCGGTGGCGTCATTTTTCCCGTACCAGTTGCCCGCGAGGAATCCCACCAGAATCAGAACCGCCGCGCCCGCGAATCCCCAGCCCCATACAACCCCAGCCCTCGGGCGCGACGGTAAATTAATGTTCTCGTTGCGGCGCGATTCCCAATGCCGCTTGGCCTGAATGCGTTTGAGCAGTTGCTCCCAAAATTCTGCCGACTGTTCGGGCGGTTGTGCCGCTTTCAAGAGCCGGTCCAATTCGGCGTTATTCATGTTCGCCTCCGGTGTTGGCGTGCTTAAGCAGGCGTTTCAACTTGTGGCGCGCCGCGAATATGCGCCAAGACACGGTGGTCTCGGAACAACCCAGAACCCGCGCTGCTTCTGCATGACTCAGGCCGTCATAAGTCGTCAGCACGATGGCCGCTCGCTGTTTCGGGTGCAGTTTTTGCAGCGCCGCGTTGACCTGTTGCGTCAACGGCGATGCCTCGGCGATTTCCGGTTCTCCATCAGGCGCGTTTTCGCGGTGCCAGTGGTTATGTACCTGCTCCCGTCGCGCCAGCCGCTTGCGCCAATTCAAGCAATGATTCATCGCAATCCGATACAACCACGATGAGAACTTCGACTCCGTGCGAAAGTGCGCCAGTTCCCGGTGCGCGCAAATAAAGACATCTTGCGTCAAGTCCTCTGCGTCCGCCGCCGAACCGCTCATCCGATATGTCAGCGCGTAAATCATGCGTTGATAGCGCCGGACCAGCGTGGCATACGCCTCATCGTCGCCCTGCAAGGTTCTTCTGATTTCACCCGGCTCGTCGTCGGTCACGGCTCTTATTTACCCAATGTGACAACCGTCACGAGCAAATCCTTGGTACTTTTTGAAATATAATTTGCTGAACCAATTGAAACCTACGCAATCCGTCGCCGGTCGGGAGCCGAGGGAACACGCCCAAGTGCGAATTCCTGCGCCAGTTCGCTTTCAAACATAGGCAGAATTCCAGTCGCATCACAGTGCCCCAGCCTCGAGCACATTCACTTGCCACGTCACCCGCCGCGTGGGGCGAGTGAGTTTGGGGCTTGAATCGGGCTGAAGGTTTGCACCCGGCAGGAATTTCGGTAAGATCGACCCTGTCCCGCTCACGGCGCATTGAAGCATTCAGCATGAACTATCAATCGAACACCGGCGGTTTTGCTGATGGAAGAGGGGGCAAGAATTTTTGGCAAGTCTTTCCATGAAACGGTGGCGCGCAGTTTTTTGCGGAGTGGCGATCGCGTGCTTGAGCGCGTCGGTCGCTCGCGCGTCCGTGGTCATCAACGAGATTCTCTTCAATCCGCCCGGCGCGGACGCGCCGCATGAATACATCGAGTTGCGCGGCACGCCCAATCTCGTGCTGCCAGCGGGAACGCACCTGATTGCAGTGGAGGGAGACGCCGGCGGAAATCCTGGCACGATTCAGAATACGTTTGATCTTTCCGGACGCGCGATCGGCGGGAATGGCTTCCTGGTTTTATTGCAGAAGAACAGCAACTACTCTTTCAATTCCAATGCGACAGCGCTCCGGCACACCGGCAACGGTCCCGGCTGGGGCAACGGGTCGAGCAGTTCCGTGGGCCATCGTGGTGAGGGCGGGCAGACGGACATTGAGAATCCTTCGGTGACATTTTTTCTCATTCAATCCGCGAGTTCACCGGTCATAGGTGCGGATATTGATGCGGACAACAATGGCGTTCCCGACGGGGCGACGTTTGCCGGTTGGACGGTGCTGGATTCAGTGGGTGTGCTCGACGCGGATGGCGCGGGCGATTTTGCATACGGCGCGATCAATTTTCGCCGGAACACCAGTCCCGGCAACGGCGCGGGCGCTGCGGGAGTGATCGTGCCGATCGGCTTCTCTGCGGATTACGTGGGGCGAGCGGGCCACACCGTCGGCAGTGCCGCAGCGGCCTGGGTGGCCAGCAACAATTTGGGCGGCGGTGCGCCGGATTGGACGCTGGGCGCGACGACGAATACAGAGCCTGCGAGCTTTGGCGGCGCGGCCTTGAATCATCTGGGCGCGCCCAACTTCGGAGCGCCGCCGCTTCCGGGAGTGGTGCTCCAGCAAAGCGACGGCAACACCGTGGTTTCCGAAGCGGGATTGACCGATACCTTTACGCTCGCCTTAAACACCGCGCCCTCGAGCGCGGTCGCGATTCAAATCACCTGCGGACCACAGGTTGAAGTCAGCACGAACGGCGGCGCGACCTTTGGACCGTTGGCGACCTGGACGTTCACCGCCACCACGCCAAAGGCACTGCTCGTTCGCGCCTTGGATGATAACATCGTTGACGTTTCCCCGCGCGTCCGGTTCATCACCAACGTCGTCAGCAGCACCGGCGATTCCGCGCAATATCCATTGACCACCATCATCCCATCAGTGCCGACGGCGATTGTGGATAATGACTCGATATTGTTGACGGAGCTTAAGGTCAATCCGCCGGGAACGAACGACGCGCCGCATGAGTTCATTGAAATTTCTGGAACGCCAGGGGCGCTGCTCACGAATGTTTATCTGATTGGTCTGGATGGAAACGGCAACGGCAATCCCGGTCGGGTCAGCTATGCGCTCAATCTTTCCGGAAGAACTCTGGGCGCGAGCGGATTGCTCGTCGTGGTGGCGACGAATCATCCCTACGCAATTCCGCCGGGGACGACGGTGCTGCATGATCCGCAGTTGAACGAACCGGACGGTGAGTTGGGGAATAACACGATGTCGTTTCTGCTCGTCACCAGTCCGGTCGCGCTCAGCAAAGACCAGGACCTGGACGCAGGGAACAATGGAGTCCTCGAAGGATTGAGCGC
>CAYXQJ010000058.1:0-15861 GCA_964467455.1 uncultured Hyphomicrobiales bacterium
CCATTCCCTATTCCCTATTCCCCATTCCCTATTCCCTATTCCCCATTCCCTATTCCCCACCAAGTGCATATACCCAAAATTCTTCCTCCCCTGCGCCGGCGACATGCCGCGCAGCATCATGGCGGCTTCGATGCCGAGCGTGCCGCTGCCGCACATGGGGTTGACCACATGCCCCTTACCGTTCCATTTCGTGGCCATGAGGATGGCGGCGGCAAGGGTCTCCTTCAGCGGGGCTTTGCCGGGATGGAGGCGGTAGCCGCGATCAGAAAGGGGCTGACCCGACGTGTCGAGATAGACCATGCACTGTTCGCCGTGCCAGTACAAGAAGACGACGGAGCGGTCAGTGCGAGGCCCGCTGTCAGGACGTTGATGTTTCTTCATACGGATACGATCTACGATCGCATCCTTGCATCGCATGTTGGCATACATGGTGTTGTCGATCACGGGCGTGTCCACGCTCGACACCACACTCAGATATCCGTCGGCCGGGATCCACTCTTCCCATGGAAGGTTGCGCACGGCGCGATACATCTGATCGGCCGTGTCGGCGGTGAACGAATCCAACCGGAACAACACCCGCAAGGCCGTCCGCAGATGATGGTTCAAGCGGATGCAGTCATCGAAGGTGCCTTCAACTTCCACACCCGACGCCATCTCGCGCTTGATGTCATACCCCAACGCTTCCAACTCACGTCGAAGGAAGGGGGCGATGGATCGCGCACACGTACAAAGGATGGTCCGCATCATATCGGACGCTCGGCCATGATCTCCGCAAAGGCGGTCACGAATTCATCAACATCGCTGCGCTGGATCACAAACGGCGGAACGAGTCGCACAACATTACCGGCCGTGGCATTCGCAATGATGCGCTTGCGGCGCAGCGCGGCGATCGTGTCCGCTGCGTCGTAAAGGAGGACGATGCCTTGGATACAACCTTTACCACGTAGTTGGTAGTCTGTGGTTGGTGGTTGGTGGCCAGATACTTGCTGTTTGCTGTTGGCTGCTAACTGACTAGACAAATAATTGCCGATCTCCACCACATGCCCCATCAATCCACCCATCACCTCGTCGATCACAACAGCGCCGGCGGCGCAGGCGAGTGGATTGCCGCCATAGGTGGTGCCGTGTGTGCCTTTTTCGAAGTGTGCGGCGATCTCATTGGTGGCAAGGATGCCGCCAAGCGGAAGTCCGCCGCCCATGCTCTTGGCAACGGTGACGATGTCGGGTTTGACGCCGTAGGGTTCAAAGGAGAAGAACGTACCGGTGCGGCCGATGCCGGCCTGCACTTCGTCGGCGATCACCAAGAAACCGTATTGCTCCTTGAGGGACCAGATGGCATCAATGAATTCTTGTGTGGCAGATGAAATGCCCCCTTCACCTTGAATAAACTCCAACATGACGGCACAGGTGTTAGCGCCGATGTGTTCGTTGAGGGCGTCAACGTCGTTGTACGGAAGCACCATCGTGTGCGGCAAGAACGGCCCCATACCGTCGCGGTAGAGGGGCTTGTCCATGATGGACAGCGCACCGTAGGTGCGGCCGTGGAAGCCGCCGGTGAAGCCGATGATGTCGAGGGCGCCGCGTTGATGTCCGTGACGTCGGGCGAGTTTGATCGCACCGTCGGTCGACTCCGTGCCGGAGTTCGTAAAGAACACACGGTCATAGCCCGAAGCATCACGCAGCTTTTCGGCGAGACGGATCTGCGGTTCTTGGTAGAAGAAGTTGGAGACGTGCGTGTACTTATGCAACTGCTCTTCGACGGCAGCGATGACCTTGGGATGGGAATGGCCGAGAGCGTTGACGGCGATGCCACCGAGCATGTCGAGATACGATGTGCCGTCAACATCGTAGATGCGGCACCCTTCGGCGCGGTCGATCGCAATGGGCAGTCGACGATAATTCTGAAACATCGCTTGCTGCTCGCGAGCGATGAGGACGTCGTGGTCGTTGTTCATGGTCAGCGCTTCAGGATGACGATCTCGACGCGGCGGTTCAGCTGGCGTCCTTCGTCGGTCTCATTTGTAGCAATGGGCTTCTTCTCGCCGTAGCCCTTGGCACGAATACGCTTCGGGTCGAGCTTGTGCGCTTCGAGCAAATAGCCCATCACGGACTTGGCGCGGTTGTCGGATAACTTCACGTTGTAGGCATCGGAGCCATTCCAGTCCGTATGTCCGGCGACCTCCACTTCCATCGTTGGATTGGTCTCCATGATGGTCGCAAATCGATCAAGCTCGGGGAAGGACTCCGGACGCAGGTCCCATTTGTCGTAGTCGAAGAAGATGTTGTTCAACTGTGCAACACTTCCCTCTTCGATCGGTACGAGATAGAGGTCGCGTTCGATCTCCGTATACTCATTCAAGCCCGTAAGATCGATGTTCTCGTTCACACTGATGTAGCCCGGTGCGGAAGCGCGGAAGCCGTACTTCGAGCCGGCGGGCAAGACGATCTTGAAGGCACCCGTGCCCGGTGCAGAGTTCGCGATGCCGAGCTCCTTGCCACTGGGCAGAAGCTCATAGGCAATGGCAGCATCGCCGATCGGTTCGAGGGTCTTCTTGTTCAACACACGCCCCCTGATCAGCACCACCGGACGTGGACGTGCCGATTCCGGAAGACGGATCTTGAAGATGTCGCCGGCACCGTAGGAGTTGCTGTAGGAGACGTAATAGGCAAAGTCACCCGACGCCGGGATCGTGTAGTACAAGTCCCAGCCGCTGGTGTTGATGGTTGGACCGAGGTTCTCCGGTGCCGACCACTTCATCCACGTCGAATCGAGTCGACGCGTGACGAACACATCGAACGCACCGTAACCGCCTTGACCATCCGAAGAGAAGTACAACGACGAGTTGTCGGAAGCGATGAACGGCGTTGCTTCATGTCCTAACGAGTTGAGCGTCTCACCCATGTTGAGCGGTTCACTCCAACTCGAATCGGGCTGGCGGAACGACACGTACAGGTCTTTGCCACCACGTGAATCTGCCCGCTCGATGGTCATGATCAACGTCTTGCCATCATTGGCCAACGAGAACTCACCAAAGCGGTTGTTGTTGTAGTAGTTCTTGATGTTAAGGGGCTGGGGGGTTGACCATCCATCCTTCGTTCGACGGGAGATGGCTACCGAGCGCTGACGATTGCGCGCATCGCTATAACTATCGCCGATGATCGCCGTGTTACCGTCCGGAGTGATCGAGCACAGATAGTTGTTGTCGCGGTTGTTCAACGGAACGCCTACGTTCCGCGCCTCGGTCCACGTGCCATCCGGCTTTTGTTCGGCATACCAGATGTCTTGGCGTCCGCCGCCGATGTTCTCCGGTGCATGACTCCGACAGAAGTACAGCATCTTACCGTCCGGCGAGATCACCGGCAGGATATCATCGTACGGACTATTGACCAGCGGGCCAAGGTTGACCGGCAGGAAGGCACTATCAACCTGGGCAGCGGCGGGTTGCGTACACGCAAATGCCGCCAGCGCAACAACAACGACCAGGATCACTTATTTCCCTGCTTCTTTGACGGTGATGGTCATCTCGATCTTCTCAAGCGGATTGTCGCGGCTGTCGCGTGGTGAATTCACGATCGCATCAGCCACTTCCATACCCTTGATCACTTCGCCGAAGGCCGTGTACTTATTGTCAAGGAAGGTCGCATCGGCAACACAGATAAAGAACTGTCCACCGAAGCTGTTCGGATCGTTCGTGCGAGCTGCTGAGAGCACACCGCGGACGTGCTTCTTGGCGTTGAACTCTGCCTTGACCTTTTCCGGATATCCGCCGGTGCCCCACGTCTCACGCGGCTGATCCTTCGAATTCGGATCACCACCTTGGATCATGAAGTTCGGGATCACGCGGTGGAAGGCCGAGCCGTTGTAGTATCCCTCTTTCACACGGGCTTCGAAGAAAGCGGCGTGAAGCGGTGCCACATCCGGCCACAATATCAATTCCATGGTGCCAAGCTCGGTATTGCCCTGCTTGACCTTGATCACGTAGATGGTCTCTCCGGCTGTTGTGCTCATCGTATTGACGGTAAGAAAAGTGATGGTAAGAAGGATCAGAACGAGGATCTTGCTCATAGGATCACACTTCGTTGAATGGTTGATGTTATCGTGTTTTGATGGATCGGATGGTCACCGGTTTACGCGGTACACCATCCGTTGGCCCTAGCGGACCGGGTTCGATCTCGACGGCGCCGATGCGTTCGACCACATCCATGCCCTCGATCACAGCTCCAAAGATCGTGTATTGGAATGGAAGAGTCACAGCATTCTTCAAACAAATGAAAAATTGACTGGTACCCGTCCCCGGTGCGGCCTTCCGTGCCATGGCTACCACGCCCGGCAGGTAGCCACGTCGCGCCGACGGTGTGGCCATATCCAGCTCCTCCGGCAGCGTCTCGCCATTGGCCGTCTCACCGCCTCTGCCCCACTCGTTTCGAGCGCCGGCGTCGCGCGTTTTGGCATCACCCATCTGGATCACGAAGTCTTTCGAGACACGGTGGACAAGGACGCCGTCATAATACCGACGTTCGACCAGACCAAGGAAGTTCTCGACCGTCTTCGGTGCATCCTTGCCATATAGACCGATGGTGAAGTTGCCCATCGATGTACGCACTTGGACGATCTGCGTGACCTCGGCCGTGTCGGCCTGGCCTGCTGACGCAGGAACGGTCTTCGTAGTCTCTGCCGGCGGTGCCATCTCCTTTGCGATCGGCGTCATATCGTTCGCCGGCTGCTCCGGCGCACATCCCGTTAGCAGGATCACCGCACCAAGAGCCACACGGTAGACGATGAAGGGAAACAAACTGCGGGTCTTGAGGAACTTCAACAAAAAGGCGATAGACCAATAGCCGCTCACGGCGGCAACGATGGTGGCTGTCACGAGCTGCATGCCCCCTTCCTGCCATGAGAGATGATCGAGTTCCGAGGCAAATTCCAAGACGCCGGCACCAAGGATGGCCGGGATCGACATCACGAACGAGTACCGTGCTGCATGCTCACGCGTAAGACCGCGGAACAAGCCCGCCATAATGGTGGTGCCGCTGCGCGACGATCCGGGGATCAGCGCCAGACACTGCGCCAGACCGATCGCCAGCGCATCGCCCATCGTCATGTCCGACGTAGACTTTTTGAAGGGGGCGACCCGTTCCGCCCACCATAACAACACGGCAAGACCGATGAGACTGAGGCCGATCACCGACAGCTCCTTGGTGAAGGATCCTTCGATGACGTCTTTGAAGAGCAGACCGACAATAACGATCGGCGTTGTGCCGATGATCACCAGCCAACCCATGCGGGCGTCGGCGCTTTGTTTGGAGATGGACCGACGCTGCGAGCCAAGGTTCTCACTCAAAAACGAGCGAGTGATATTGACGATGTCGGTGCGGAAGTAGACCAACACAGCCGCAAGTGTACCGAGTTGGATCGTGGCCATGAAGGCCGTCCAGCGTTCCGGGTGCGACGGATCGATCACACCAAACCATGCTGCGGCCAGCGTCAGGTGTGCGGTACTGGAGATCGGGATGAACTCGGAAAGGCCCTGGACCAATCCCAGGATGGCTGCGACCAGCGTTGACATGGCGGCAAAGTTACGTCTAATGCGCTTCGTACCATGAAGCGCCGTGGCCGACATCGACGATCACCGGTACGCCATCCAACGGCAAAGCACGTTCCATCTCTTCACGAACAAGCACCGTCATCTGCTCGAGTTCCGACGTCGGCACTTCGAACAACAATTCGTCGTGCACCTGCAGCATCATCAACGAGGCGACGCCTTCACGTTCCATACGACGATGGACGTTGATCATGGCCACCTTCATCATGTCGGCGGCCGTGCCCTGGATCGGCGAGTTGATAGCCGCACGTTCGGCGGCGGCTTGAAGTCCGCGGTTATTGCCGGTGATCAGCGGGAAGTAACGCCTGCGTCCCAACAGCGTGGTCGCATAACCGCGGTCGCGCGTTGTGGCGATCGTGGAATCGATGTAGCCCTTGATGCCGGGATATTTTTCGAAGTAGTTGGCGATGATCTGTTGTCCTTCAGTGCGGCTGATACCCAAGATCTGAGCGAGACCAAACGCCCCTTGTCCATACATGATGCCAAAGTTGACGGTCTTGGCGATACGACGTTGATCACTGGTCACCGCAGAGATCGGCACATCGAACAATGTTGCGGCCGTGGCTTTGTGGACGTCTTCACCAGACGTAAAGGCCTTGATCAGGTTCGGGTCTTTACAGATCGACGCCATGATGCGCAATTCGATCTGCGAATAATCGGCCGAGAGGATCACGTGATCCTTACGTTGAGGCACAAAGGCCTTGCGGATCTGTTGTCCGAGTTCCGTGCGGACAGGGATGTTCTGCAAATTGGGGCTGGTGCTGGAGAGACGACCGGTCGCCGCCACGGTTTGATTGAACGTTGTATGCACCCGTCCGGTCTTGGGATGGATCATCTTCGGCAGCGATTCCACATACGTCGATCGCAGCTTCTCGACCTGTCGATAGTCGAGCACCATCTGAGCGATCGGACACGTCTCGGCCAACTCCGTCAACACGGATGAATCGGTGCTGTATCCGGTCTTGGTCTTCTTCCCTGCCGGCAACATCATCTTCTCGAACAACACTTCGCCAAGTTGTTTCGGTGATGAGATCGTGAACTGTTCGCCGGACTCCTTCCAGATCTCTTGCTCAAGGCGCGCTGCCTCGGAACGTGTGAAGTCCGACAACACCGACAACGCACTCGTATCGATACAGATGCCGTTATACTCCATCGTCACCAACACTTCTTCGACAGGAAACTCAAGGTTGCGTGCTAGGTCCCACAGCCCTTCACGTTCAAGCTCCGGTCGCATCAACGCACCAAGCTTGAAGGCCACATCGGCATCTTCGCCTGCATACGCGGCTACGCGCGCCGGATCAACGTCACGCATCGATCGCTGCTCGCTCTTCTTTTCTCCGATGAGCGATGTGATGGAGATCGGACGATAGTGCAACCACCGTTCTGCCAGTGCATCAAGGTTGTGTTGTTTATCGGGGTCGAGCACATAACTCGCCAGCATCGTGTCCATGTCGATCGGCGACAAGACAACATTGTACCGCCGCAACACCAGAGCGTCATACTTCAGGTTCTGGCCAAGTTTACCCACCGACGGATCTTGGAGCATAGGACGCAGTGCATCGATGACATCGTTCACCGGCAGACCATGCATCGTGCCGTGATCACCGAACATCGGCGTCTCTTCGCGGTCTGATGGATCGTTGACATCTATGTAGAAGGCCTTGCCTGCTTCGACGCAGATCGCCACTCCAACGATGGCGCATCGCATCGCGTCGAGTCCCGTTGTCTCCAGATCCACGCTGACGAGTGTCTTCCCTTGCAGCGCGTCGACTACATTCTGCAAGCCCCCTACCGTATCAACGAGTGTGTAATCATGGTCGATCTCATCAAGCGTCTTCAATGCACCGGAAGGCGCCTCTGTGGGTTGATCAGGTGCTTCATGATGGGCGGAAGGGGTCAGGGAAGGGGCGGGCACATCCAACACAACACCCGCAGCTTCGGCATACTTGGCAAACTTTCGGCGGAGTGTGCCAAAGCCCATTTCGGCGCAGAGGGCATCGATGGCTTGGAAGTCCATCGGACGACGCACGAGGGCAACACGTTTGGCATCGACGGGCACATCGGTGTGGATGGTGACGAGTGTCTTGGAGAGGAAGGCGTTATCGCGGGATTCTTCAAGCTTTTTTCTGAGCGCCGGTTTGTCGATCTCGTCGAGATGGTCATAGATCGCTTCTACGGATCCATACTGTTCAACGAGCGGCAGAGCGGTCTTTTCACCGACACCTTTTACGCCCGGGACGTTGTCGGACGTGTCACCGATCAGAGCGAGGGCATCGATCACGTGTTCGGGGCCGACGCCGAATTTTTCTTTCACACGAACTGCGTCATAGACGTCGTATTCACCCACGTCTTTGCCGGGGCGGAGGATCTTGACCTTGTCGGTGACGAGCTGGAAGTAGTCCTTGTCGGACGTGACACAGAGAATATCATGTCCATCGTGCGATTCCCGACGTGCGATCGTGCCGATGATATCGTCGGCCTCAAAGCCCGGCATTTCGACTTGTTCCAGGCCCATGAGTCGGATCAATTCTTTGATACGTCCGATCTGCGGAACGAGGTCGTCGGGGAAGGCATCGCGGTGGGCCTTGTACTCCGGATACATCTTGTGGCGGAACGTCGGCTCGGCCGTATCGAAGACCACGGCGATGGCATCGGGCTTGTGTTTATCCAACAGCGACGTCAGGATATTGGCAAAAGCAAAAACAGCGAACGTCGGTTCTCCGGCGGCCGACTGCATGCCGGTGCGCGACAGTGCGTGGTAGGCACGGAAGACCAAAGAAAAACCATCGATGAGAATAAGGGGGCCCGGCATGACGATCTCGTAGGGTAATTTTGCAAGATACGTGGATGCAGCATGATCATACCCGAAGTCTGGTTATACGTCGGATTCTTATTGATGGTGGGGATCTTGTTGGCGCTGGACCTTGGCGTCTTCAACCGGACACCTCATGTGGTAAAACTCTCGGAGGCCCTGGGCTGGACCGCCTTCTGGTTCACGCTGGCCATGGCCTTCAATGGCTTCGTCTATTACACGCGCGGTCCGGTGGTGGCGAAGGAATTCTTTGCCGGCTACCTGTTGGAGCAATCGCTCTCGGTAGACAACATCTTCGTGATCATTCTCATTCTGCGGTATTTCAAGGTCGCCCCGCAGTACCATCACAAGGTCTTGTTCTGGGGCATCGTGGGCGCATTGATCATGCGTGGAGCGATGATCGCCATTGGTGCGGCGTTGATCGCAACGTTCGACTGGATCTTCTACGTGTTTGGTGCATTTCTGCTCTTCACCGGTATTCGCATGGCCTTTGCCAGTGAAGATGCCGAGGATCTCAGTGAAAATGTCCTGGTCAGGATCAGCCGGAAGTTCTTGCGGATCACGGATGAGTTTCATCAGGACAGCTTCACGGTGATGAAGGACGGCGTGCGGTTCTTCACACCGTTGTTTGTCGTGCTACTCACCGTTGAATTCACGGACCTCGTCTTCGCCGTCGATTCCATCCCGGCCATCTTCGCCATCACCAAGGACCCCTTCATCGTTTTCACGTCGAACATTTTCGCCGTGATGGGTCTGCGGAGTTTATTCTTTGCCGTAGCCGGTGTGATGAACCTCTTCCACTTCCTGAAGTACGGACTGAGCGTTATCCTCTCCTTCATCGGCGTCAAGATGATCATCCAAAACTGGTATCACATGCCCATCGACATCGCCCTTGGCGTGATCGCCAGCGTCTTGGGGATCTCGATCGTGGCGTCGATCATGTTTCCGGAGAAGTCGAAAGAAACATGAGGATCATCGTCTACATCGCATTGTTCGCACTCGTCCTTGTAGGGTGTTCTTCACCCAAGGCCGTCTTCAACACGGGCAACGCCCAGACCGACATGGTCTTGTCGGCGGCAGTAGATCTGAAGGGCACGCCGTATTGTGCTGCGGGTGACGACCCCGAGTGTTTTGACTGTTCCGGCTTCGTGAACTATTGCTTTGCGAAGGCCGGCATTCAGGTGCCGCGTACGTCCACGGAACTCTATGCGTCCGGGACACCGATCGACGCAGCCGATATGAAGCCAGGCGATCTGGTCTTCTTCAACACGTCGGGCAAGGGCGTCTCGCACGTCGGTATCGTTGTTGATGCAATGACGTTCATTCACTCGTCCACATCAAGCGGCGTGATCACAACGTCGATGGGTGATCCGTACTGGAACAAGCGCTTCATCGGCGTACGACGCTATGTGATGATCACAGGACCGTAACGATCAACGCAACTGCACAGAAGGCCATCACCACTAGCGTTGTGACAGCGGTCCAATTTTGCGTTCTTGAATTGACGTAGTCTCCCAAGATATCTCGACGATTGCTGACATGAAGGACCAGTCCAATGAGGATCGGTGCTGTCACCCCATACAGGACTGCCGTTGCAATGAGGGCTTTGATCGGATCGACGTCGGCGATGTCGAGCAACAATCCGACGCCGAGTGCTAACATCAGGACGATGTAGAATCCCGGCGCCTCGCCGAATTTCTTGTTCAGTCCTTCTTGCCAGTTGAACGCTTCGGCAAACATGTAGCTCAAAGCGCCGGCCAGAACGGGAATGGCAAGTAAGCCCGTGCCGATCACACCGATGGCGAACAGCAGGTAGGCATATTCACCGGCGAGTGGACGCAGACTTCGTGCGGCCTGCTCGACGGTCTGGATCTCCGTGATCCCTTCCGGGTGGAGCACTGATCCCGTTGTGAGGATGATAAAGAAGAAGACGATCGACGTGTAGAGCATGCCC
This sequence comes from uncultured Hyphomicrobiales bacterium, assembly GCA_964467455.1. Taxonomy (GTDB): domain Bacteria; phylum Bacteroidota; class Ignavibacteria; order Kapaibacteriales; family Kapaibacteriaceae; genus OLB6. The sequence goes on from CAYXQJ010000058.1 coordinate 10,370, forward strand.
CCTTTCACATCGACGCTCATATCGGACAGGATCGCTTTGTCGACAACGATGTGCTGCTCGATCTCTTCTTCCACTTCCATGGCCGTCTGCCAGAAAAAGAGATACGGCGAGATCGTGGTGCCCAGAATGGCAACGATCATCACCAGAAACTCTGTATTCCATGTGATATGGGGCAAGAGTGTGTGCGCAGCAACATCCAACCAATCAACGCCGATGAGAAATGGAATGAGGATGTAGGCGAACAAGGTGATGCAGAGCCACTTGAGCATGTTCGCAATACGTCGGTACGACAGCTTGATGAGCAGGAATGCCAGAACGACGGTAAGAGCGACAGAGAACGTGGATGATGGAACAGATGGTACAACCATATTGGCGACCGCACCCATGCCGGCGATGTCGGCACCGATGTTGAGCAGGATCGCCGGTGCACTGACAAACACGATACTCCACAACATTAGGCGAGAGTAGTGCTGCTTGATGTTGGCTGCAAGTCCTTTACCGGTAACAAGGCCGATACGTGCGCACATTTCCTGGACGACGACCATCATCGGATACGTAAACAGCGCTGTCCACAACGTCTGCAGACCAAAGCCGGCACCTGCTTGCGAATAGGTTGCGATCCCCGACGGATCATCATCGCTGGCCCCCGTTACCAGGCCCGGACCGAGCGATCTCCACAGTCGACGCAGACCCATGTGTTACTCCGGGATCAGGATGGAGGCAAAGGCAAGAATCACACGCACGACGAGAACGGCCAGCGTGATCGCAATGCCGTGACGGAAGGCGCGACGGAATGACAAGCCCCCTACCACCATCACACTGCGCGTGACGTACAGGATGTCGGCACTGTTTGCAAGAACGTAGATGGTGAAGATGAACATCAACAACAGCGGTGTTCCCAACACCGCCAACCAAAGACCACTGATGGTGAACTCCGAATCAGTGATCGAACTTTCACCGGGAACGAAGACAAGGCCGATGATGAAGATGAGTGCGGCAACAACCCAGGCACCGATGAACCACCACACCATTCGGCGCACCTTGCGGCGTTCCGAGAGATCTTCGGCGCGATAGGACACCACGAGATACCAGATCGAGGCGACGAGGGCCGGGATCATGCCCCACATACCCGCTTGCGTAAGGGCACTGAGTAAGATCATGGCCGTGGTGAGATGAAAGGCATGGGCAGCATGACCACTGAACATCGCAGTTGGTGGACGCTTGAACAGCGCTAACACAAACGACAACGGCACCACCGAGATCAGGGCAGCCAACGTAGCACGCTCGCGCAACAGTCGTATCGCCTGTTCACCGCTGATGGTCGGCAGACCATACTCTTTCAGCGTGGGAATGGCTTTGTCGATCATCTCAGCCAGCAGCGAACCCTGCTCCTCGGGCACCGAACCGATCCACGATAACACCAAGGGGATGACGGCATAGACCAGCACGCTCATCACCAGGAAAAGGCGCGACGGTACCGGCCGGGATGCACGACGGCCTTCGAGATAATCAACGGTGAGCTTGCCCGGGTGGACGACGAGATCACGGAAGCCCTTCCAGATCTTCCCGTCGATCGACAGGAAGTCGTAGGAGATATCTACCAGGTATTCCCGCAACGTCTGGCCATGAACGTCCCGCTCCTGCCCACACGACGCACAATACGTCCCCGTCACCACCGTACCGCAGTTCGGACACTCCACCGCCTGCCGTTTTGACATACTCTTTTACCCTCTTGACAGTCCCTCAGGCCCCTAATCCGTCATTTTGGCAGATTTCGTCATCTGGCACGGTTTTCCATGAAGTCCATGTGCCACGTGCCATGTGCCAAGTTAAACAGTTCCCAGTTCCCAGTTCCCAGTTCCCAGTTCCCAGCTATGTACAGGAGACCAACCATGTCGATCATCAAGGTAGACCCGTTTCGCGGCTTCGACTCAATGATGCGCCGCATGAACGACGTTTTCGATGAAGTCAATCGCGGTGGTATTCGTTTCGAGGTCGGCGATTTCACTCCGCGCGTAGATGTTGCCGAAACCGATGGTGCCATCACGCTCCACGCCGAACTTCCGGGCATTGACAAAAAGGACGTGAAGATCACGGTCAATGAAGGCAACATCCTCACCATTGCCGGCGAGAAGAAGCGCGAAGAAAAGACCGAAGACAAAGAAAAGAACTACATGCGCATTGAACGAAGCTACGGTAGTTTTGCCCGCTCGTTCACACTGCCGGACAATGTGTCGACCGAGAACATCAACGCCGCCTTCGATAACGGTGTGCTGACGATCACGGTGCCGAAGAAAGAACCGGCAAAACCAAAAGAACTTGAAGTCACCATTCAATAAGCACGAAAGAGAGCACTTTACACATGGGTAAGATCATCGGGATCGACCTTGGCACTACGAACTCCGTAGTTGCCGTGATGGAAGGCACCACTCCGGTGGTGATCGCCAACGCCGAGGGTATGCGCACCACACCTTCGGTGGTTGGTTTTACAAAAAGCGGCGAGCGCCTCGTTGGCCAAGCCGCGAAGCGTCAGGCCGTCACCAATCCGCACAACACGGTCTACTCCGTGAAGCGCTTCATGGGACGTCAGATGGGCGAGGTCAGCGACGAAGCCAAGACCGTCCCCTACAAGGTTGTCGCCGGCGACAACAACACCGCTCGCGTTGATATCGATGGGCGGCTCTACTCGCCCCCTGAAGTATCTGCGATGATCCTGCAGAAGATGAAGCAGACGGCGGAAGACTACCTCGGCGAGAAGATCACCGAAGCCGTCATTACGGTACCGGCCTACTTCAACGACGCCCAGCGTCAGGCCACCAAGGACGCCGGTGAGATCGCCGGACTGACGGTGAAGCGCATCATCAACGAGCCGACGGCCGCAGCTCTTGCCTACGGCCTCGATAAGAAGGGTCAGAACCAGACCGTGGCTGTGTATGACTTAGGCGGCGGTACGTTCGACATCTCCATCCTCGAGATCGGCGACGGTGTGTTCGAAGTGAAGTCGACCAACGGCGATACGCACCTTGGCGGCGACAACTTCGACCATCGCTTGATCGAATTCCTTGCCGACGAATTCCAGAAGACCGAAGGCATCGACCTGCGCAAGGATCCGATGGCCCTGCAGCGTCTGCGTGAAGCTGCCGAGAAGGCCAAGATCGAGCTGTCGCAAATGCTGCAGACCGACGTGAACCTGCCGTTCATTACCGCAACGCAAGAAGGTCCGAAGCACCTCAACATCAACATCACCCGCGCCAAGTTCGAAAGTCTGTGTGCGGATCTGTTTGATCGTTCGTTGAAGCCACTCGAAAGCGCCCTCACCGATGCCAAACTCACACCATCACAGATCGATGAAGTGATCTTGGTAGGGGGCTCTACACGTATCCCCAAGATCCAGGAACTCGTCAAGAACTTCTTCGGCAAGGATCCGTCCAAGGGTGTGAACCCTGACGAAGTGGTCGCCGTCGGCGCAGCCATCCAAGGCGGCGTCTTGGCCGGCGACGTGAAGGACGTGTTGCTCCTCGACGTGACTCCGCTCTCGCTCGGCATCGAGACGATGGGCGGCGTGATGACGCCGATGATCCAGAGCAACACCACCATCCCGCACCGCAAGACGGAGACGTTCTCCACGGCCAGCGACAACCAGCCGTCCGTTGAGATCCACATCCTGCAGGGCGAACGTCCGATGGCTGCCGACAACAAGACGCTCGGCAAGTTCCACCTCGACGGTATTCCGCCGGCACCGCGCGGCATTCCGCAGATCGAAGTAACGTTCGACATCGATGCGAACGGCATCTTGAGCGTGACGGCCAAGGATAAGGCGTCGGGCAAGGAGCAGAACATCCGCATCACCGGCTCCAGCGGTCTGGACAAGAACGAAGTGGAGCGCATGAAGCGCGACGCTGCCGATCATGCCGCCGAAGACAAGAAGCGCAAGGAAGAGATCGAACTCAACAACCAAGCTGACAACCTCGTGTACAGCACGGAGAAGCAGCTCAAAGAATTCGACGACAAACTTGACGCCGACACCAAGGATCGCATCACGAAGGCAAAGGATCGTCTTGCCGACGCCGTCAAAAACAACCCGTCAGACATCCGCGCTGCCATGGATGCCCTCAACCAACTCTGGAGCGAGGCCTCCACGAAGATGTATGAGCAAGCATCACAAGCACAGCCCAATGCCCAGTCCACAGCGGACGCCGGCACCGGCGCCGCAGAGAGTGTGGAGGATGCGGATTTTACGGTGGTCGACGAAAAATAGTCAGCTAGTCGGCTAGATAGCTAGACGGCTAGACGGCTAGATAGCTAGATAGCTAGATAGCTAGAACAGAACTACAGACCACAGACCACAGACTATAGACTACCAACCACGAACGGAGTACTCAGCAATGGGTGCTCCGTTTCTACTTAACGCAAAGAGCCGCCCAAAGGCGGCTCGATGTACCTACGAAGCCAAGTCGTAGGCGGACTCGATAATTTCAACAATAGGAATTGAATGTCTCGGAATCAAACTCCTGCTTAGTCTGAGGACATAACAAGGTATATGCCGCTTTCCGTGGCAACGAGGAACGCGAGAGAATCTGTGCTTTCCTGCGTAATCGCGAGATCCCAACATGAGGGCTTGGAGTTCTCCCATCGGCTACCAAGACTCAACGTTGAAATGACTCCGGTCCGTACTGAATACATATAGAGCAACCCTGCACCTGGGAAATGGGAAAACTCGGAGAAACCTCCAAGAATCAAATCTCCATTACTTTGTCTTTCATCAATTGCCCAGAAGCTTACCCCTGCGAAGGCATGACCTTCGAAGCTCATTCCGCTGTTTGTGGATCTTAATAACCCATGTGCTCTCTTTGCTGTGTCAAAACCAACTGTTACAGCATACGAAACGTTGGGGTCGCGGACAGACTGATGAAACCGTGGTACCTCGACGTAGTATGGCTCGGCCTTTTCCCATACTACATCCTCAAGACCGGTAGTTATATCAACTCTTAAGACTCGACCGTCACGACTGCCAATCAACGCCACAGCGGGGTCCAATGTTGGAACCATAATGGAGCAAGAAGCGATCACACTGCAAAGTTGCCACTCCGTCCAGTGCTCACCATCAGAATTCGATACAAGCAGATTCCCATTGGTTAATGAAGAGGCAACAAATCCAAATGCTTTGTCGGATCTGATATTAGTGATGGACATGCTTCAGCCGATGAACAACCTTCCAACTCTCACCTCCGTCCGTCGTCCGGTACACTCCCTGCATCATCATTCCTCCAGCCAGCATGATGTCTGGGTTTGTTGGATGAAAGACAATGTTAGTGATGCGTGCACTCCTCTCATTGCCATCTACGACGAGAGTATCCCTGTGCACATAGCCCGGTCCTGATGCCCGAATAATGACACCACCCCAATGCGACCAGTAGGCCACATTGGGATGGTGGGGGACGGTGTCCGATAGTTAGTTGAAAATAAAGAGGCTCGCTTTGTGGTTGGTAATT
>CAYXQJ010000059.1:0-15264 GCA_964467455.1 uncultured Hyphomicrobiales bacterium
TTGCGACCGAATGGTGCTATACCAAATAGCAGCGGTCACGACTGAATACGGACACAACATGGAAAATTGCGTTCAATCAAAGGAACATGGTAGCCGCCCGCGTGAGGCGGATGGTTGGGGACTTTATTTCGTCCTCGTCCTCGTTCTCGTCCTCGGAATCGCATTGAATGCCACAGCCGCCGAGCCCGCGCACAAAACCATCGTCATTCTCGGCGACAGTCTCGCCGCCGGGCATGGAGTTGATCTGAGCGAAGCGTTTCCCGCCTTACTGCAAGAACGCATTGACGCGAAGAAATTGCCGTATGAAGTCGTGAACGCCGGCGTCAGCGGCGATACCACTGCCGGCGGGGTGCGGCGAATGCCGTGGTTGTTGCGGCGTCACATTGACGTACTGGTGTTAGAACTAGGCGGCAACGATGGATTGCGCGGCATCACGCCCAAAGAGACACGCGCGAATCTTGAGAAGATCATCGAACTTGCGAGAGAGAAGAATCCAAAGATGCAAATCATCGTCGCCGGAATGCAGATGCCGCAAAATATGGGCGAGGAATATACCAAGGAGTTTCGCGAAGTGTTCTCGACGGTCGCAAAAGAAAAGGAGACGAAGTTAATTCCCTTTCTGCTCGAAGGCGTCGGCGGCAAGGCGGACTTAAATCTGCCGGATCGCATTCATCCCAATCCAAAAGGCCACAAGATCGTTGCGGACACCGTTTGGAAGGTGCTTGAGCCGCTGCTGACGGAGAAGCATTAACGCAACGACGTCTGCTTCATTGCGACTGCGGCGCCGGAACTAAAAAGTCGTCCGCCTCTTTGGAAACGAATCCGACACAAAGCCCCGCGAAAATCATCATTCCCCCGCCCAGCAGAACAGCGTTCATCGGATTGTCGCCGAGCAGATGTTTCATCATCAGGCCGAGCCCCAGCGAGGCCAGGATTTGTGGGATGACGATGAAGAAGTTGAACACGCCCATGTAGAATCCCATTCGATCGGCCGGAATGGAGTTGGCCAGCATCGCATACGGCATCGAAAGAATGCTCGCCCACGCCACGCCGACTAGCACCATCGAGATGATCAGCAGCATCGGCTCTTGCACCAACGTCGCCAACACCAAACCCACGCCTCCGGCAACGAGACAAACCCGATGAATCGCTCGCGCGGAGAATCGATTGACCAACGCGAGCAAAGCGAACGCGAAGACGAACGCCGTGCCGTTGTAAATCGAGAAACAAACGCCGCCCCATTCCGATCCATCCTGAAACGCTTTCGAACCCGGTTCGCCCCCGAAGATTTTCGTCGCTACCGCCGGCACGAAATAAATCCACATGCAAAACAGCGCGAACCACGTGAAGAATTGCACGACGGCGAGTTGCCGCATCGTTTTCGGCATCGAACCAATGCCGCGAAAGATCTCTGAAAAGGCGCGCCCAACGCCGGCGGATTCCGCTTTCATCTTCGCGAAAGCTGCGGGGTCTTCGGGCGGATATTCTTTGGTCGTGAAAATCGTGTAGAGCACCGCAACGAAAAACACGAACGCGCCGATGTAGAACGCAAGTTTCACCGCGAGGGGAATCGCGCCCGATTCGGGATCGCTCACGACGCCAAACCAATTCGTCAGAATGTACGGCAGCGCCGATGACAACACCGCGCCAAGCCCGATCAAAAGACTTTGCATCGCGAAACCGGATTTGCGTTGTTCCTTGGGCAACATGTCGCCGACAAACGCGCGAAACGGCTCCATCGTCACATTCACGCTCGCGTCGAGAATCCACAACAAGCCCGCCGCCATCCAAACCGCGCCGGAGTTCGGCATCAAAATCAGCGCGATGGAACTGAGAATCGCGCCCACCAGGAAGTACGGCCGTCGCCGCCCCAACCGCCCCCACGTGCGATCACTGAAATAACCCACGAGCGGTTGGACAATCAGTCCGGTCAACGGCGCGGCGAGCCAGAGAAACGCGATGTCCTTCTCTTCGGCGCCGAGGTATTGGTAGATGGCGCTCATGTTGGCCATCTGAAGTCCCCAGCCAAATTGAATGCCGAGGAATCCGAAACTCATGTTCCAGATTTGCCAGAAGGAAAGACGCGGTTTGGTTCGCATAATGGAATCGCTCCATCATGCCTTGAAATTGCATCAACCGCGCAAGTGCAATCGCCGCTCCGACCCGCCGCATCTTTGTGCGGTGCGCTTATCGGCACACTTTATAAAGTGTGCCGATTTGATTGTTAGAGCACCTCTCAAAAAGAATGTCGTAAACTTTGATGCGAAAGTCGCCCCTCACCCCGTCCCTCGCCCTATCCGATGGGGAGAAGTGGCCGCTCAGCCGGGTGAGGGGGGATTTTGTTTCCGTCTTTCATTCTGAGAACTGTTCTACTGCGCGGCGCTCGTTGCCAAACCCGAGGCGACCTTGGCTTGCACCACCATTTGATCAGCGACGAAAATCGCGGCCCGCACCGGAGCTGTGTCTTTCAGCGGATGATCGTAGTGGGGGGAGTTCCTGGTTGGGGCGCTGCCATTGATCGTATAACGCACCACAAAATCCGGCGCAACACTTCCGTCCAGCGTTGTAGCGGCCGCGAGAATACGGGTTTCCCCTTTTTCAGAAATTATCCCCAACGCATAAACCGCACTCGCAGCAGGCGGAGTTTTCTCCGCTTCCAGCAACGTCGTTGCGATCCCCGCTTCGCTGCGCAGGGGATTCTCGCCCAACACCCGAATCTCGTTCGGCACGCCGAACGCAACCGCGATGTCGTTGCGCGGTACCAGTTCGCCCGACGCATCCATAATTTCTGCGTGGCAAAACACCGCGTCTTTTCCGTCGGCCGCGAATGCCCTTCCGCTGTGATCAATTCGCAACGAAATTTTCTCCGGCGCTCCCGGCGTGCGACGTATGTGCCGCGCGACCTCTTTTCCGCCAATAAATCCAACCGCCTCCAATCTGCCCGCTTCAAACTTCGCGACGTCGAACGTGAAGGGCGGCTGTTTCAAATGCGTGCTCAACCGATCTGAATCCGCGCGACGCCGCTCAATCAGCTTTCCATTCAACGTCAACGCGACTTCTTCGCAATTGCTGAACACGCGCACGTCCCGCGGCGATTCCGGCGTCCAATAACTTGCAATAAACGTCATCGGTCCGACCGACTCGCCAGCGACCCGTTCCGTTGGCTCGCGTTGACTGCGAAAGAACCAATAGCCGAATTTCGGCAGTCGAAATATGTCCATGACCCCGGACGCTTCGATGTCTTCAGCGTAACCGCGATTGTAATCAAACATCACCCAGATGCCGTCGGCGAAGGCGATGGTTTTGCGATTGTCGTTATGCGCTTCTTGAAAATTAAGCGCCTGCTGCAAGAGGCGCACTTCGCCGTCGCCGCGAAACTGCCGACTGTTCCGCTCGGCAGGTTGCAGGTCCTTCCATTTGTGCTGCTCCAAACCGGCGTTCTGCGCGAAATATTCCCAATCGCCGTATTCACTCACCACGCACGGAAAATCTTTCACCTTCTTGCAACCGCCATGTTGTCGCGCCTGGATGAACACGTCGTAACCACGCGTCCAGCCACAAGTGAACATCTGGTCGCCGGGAAATTCTTCATGCGCGATGGCGTGCGTCTTCGCGATAAACGGCTTGGGCATGTCGCTTTCGTTCAACGACACTTCCCACAGAATCACGCAAGGATGATTGCGGTCGCGCCGGATGAGTTGCCGTGATTCCTGATATTTCAACTCCGCGAACGCCGGGTCTGTGCCGAAGTATTGCCAACCCATAATGCAATTCATCACAACCAGACCGAGTTCGTCGCACGCTGCCATGAAGGCGGATGACTGCGGGTAATGCGACAGCCGCACGTAGTCGAAGCCCGCCTCTTTGATCTTGCGCGCGTCGCGATATTGCGCGGCGTCGGAAAGCGCATTGCCGAGGTATGGATACTCCTGATGCCGATTCGCGCCGCGCAGGAACATTTTTTCGCCATTGATGCGAAAACCATCCTTCGTGATTTCAATGCGCCGAATGCCAATGCGCGTTTCTTCCGTATCCACCACGCGCCCCTGCTCCAGCACCTCGGAGCGAACGAAGTAAAGCTCGGGCGACTGCGGCGACCATAAACGCGGATTGGAAATTGCGATTTGCTGAACCACGGCGCGATCTGTGCCTGCCGCGAGCGACTCGCCCGCTGATTCAATCGTCGCCACGGGTTTCTTAGCGCCATCCAAAAGCGTTGTGCGCACGCTGAATTCCCGCGCTCTCGAATCAGCATTTTTCAAATGCGTTTGCACTCGCACTATCGCCGCTTCCGGACTCACCGCTGGGAAAGTCACGAACACGCCACCACTCGCGACTTTGTCCGCGAGAATCGAATCGGTGATGTGCAACTTGTCCTTGAGAATCAGCTTTGCGCCGCGATAAATACCGCCGTAGAGGTTGAAATCCAAATCTTTCAGCGGCTTCGGCCCCGTGATCGGGTTGTCGCGGTTATCGAGGCGCACCGCGACGACATTACTCCTACCCGGTTGCACGAGCGTGGAAATGTTCATCACGTACGGCAGATAACCGCCCAAGAAACTCCCCGCGCGCGCGCCGTTCACCCAGACCTCCGCGACATTCATCGCGCCTTCGAACCGCAAGATCACCACCTTGTCCGCCGCATCAGACGGCAGCGAAAACGTTTTGCGATACCAACAAATCCCCTGCCACTGCGGGTTCTTCTTCCCCGCAACCAACGTTTCAATCCGCGCGGTGTGCGGCAGCGTGACGGCTTCCCAACTTTGATCGTCGAATGAAGCTTCATTCGCGCTCGGCTCGTCCGCGCGCAGAAAGCGCCAGCCGGTGTTGAAGTCACTCTCGTTCGCTCGCACCAGCGATGCCGTTAACAACAACAACAACCCCGCGATGCTTAGGGAAGCTCGCCGGAGAAAAGCACTCATTCCAACACCTCGCATGAAAACTTCTTGTTAATGTCCGGGCGGTCTCGGGCTGCACCACAGCGGATTCTGCGGCGGAAATTGAATCGGCGGTTGCGCAAACGCCCAGCGCTGACCGCCGCGTTGTCCCGGATTTACTTTGCCACCGGCCCAAGCCAGAAACTCACGCAGCGCAACCCGCTGACTGCTCCCGCCAAACATTCCAACCACCGCGCCTTTGCCGTGTCGTTCGGAAATGCCTTCGTCCGGATAGTTGGAAAAGTCGTTGAAGTACGCCGGAGAATTTTCGTCGGTTTCCCATTGCAGAATATGGTCGCCCCGAAATTGCGTAAGCTTGAATGGCCGCGGCACGGGCGCGCCGGCCCCCGGGTAGCCCACCACCGCGCCATTCCATGTGTAGCTGGTGAGATACTGGCCGCGTTGAAAAAATTGTTGGCTCAACTTCATGTCCGCCGGACACCGAAGCGTCTTCTCGGATTGCAGATAGGAATACAACTGGCCGCGTTTAAAATACTCCAACTGCTGCGGCAACAACGCGTCATACGCCGCCTGATTCGCGCTTGGCCCGAGCGGCATACCGCCACCCGCCGCCCAATTCGTGAGCGTCATCAACCAGCCCGGCTGCGGTAACACGTCTTCGTGGTCACCGGCATACATATTCGCCGCGAGCATGATCTGGCGATTGTTATTCAGATCGTAAGCCATCTGCGCGCGCGCTTTCGCTTTGCTCAACGCCGGCAACAACATCGCGGCGAGAATCGCGATGATGGCAATCACCACCAGCAATTCGATCAATGTGAAAGCGGACGAAACGCGGCGGTTCATGGGCAATAGCGAAAGTCAGTTGGTTTCGAGCCGGTAATAATTTGCGGGCGCGGGCCCAATCGGCACGGTCGCATTAAACGTGCTGCCCGCGGTTTCAATTTCGTTCGTCACATCCTGCCAGCTCTCGGGCAAAGTGAGATTTGTGGACGTGCGCAAAATCATGCCCGCGCCACTCAACGGCCATTGCAACTTCAGGTTGTTGCCTTGCAATCCGGCGCTCATCTTCACCGGCGCGGTCAATTGCCCAAGCACACCCGCCACCGGTAATACGTTTCCACCCACGGCGAAAAACGAGCGGCGATCAAATCCCGCCAGGCCTTGTCCGGAAACTTGTTGATACTCTGTGCCCCACCAAAAAATCCCGATGCCATTGTTGTCCGGCACGTTCTTGACGATTTGCGCGAGAGCGACGGTGTATTCGACCTGGCCATTGGTGCTGGCGGGAAAGCCGTAGATGTTTGTGGAGTTCGACCACGGAAATGCCGTTTCCGCGACGATGATCGGACGACCGTAACGCACCGCTGCATTGCTTAAACACGTTTGCAGCGATTCGGGACTGCCGTGCCACCACGCATAATAACTCTGTCCGATGTAATCGAACGGCACTTGGCGCGACTCAATGTTGTCGAAATACCAACGCGTCGCGCCCCAATCGCCGCCGCGATCAATGTGAACGATCAGCTTCGGCATCTGGTTGCTCGCGGCATCGTGAATCCCCTGCACCGCGCTGGTCAGCAATTGCGCCAATTGCGACCACTGCGTCGCATTGTCGTAGCTGCCGCCGACGCGACCGTCGTTCCACAACATGCCGGGCGTGATTTCATTGCCAACTTGAACGTAATCCGGCAGCGCTCCCGCCGCGCTCAACGCCGCGATGACATTGCTGTTGTAGGCGCGCAATTCGGCTTTGAGTTCGGTGAAATTCAGATTCGTCCACGCGGCGGGCTTGGTTTGTTTGCCGGGATCAGCCCACGAATCAGAATAATGAAAATCGAGCAGCAACTTGAGTCCGGCGTTCTTCACGCGAACCGCCAGTGGCAACGTGTAATCCAGATTATTCGTGTAATTGTATGCGTTGGCTTGCGCTTGCGCCGCGCTGCTGGTGAACAATCGCAGCCGAATGCAATTCAACCCGCGCTCACGCAAAAGCTCCAACGCATCCCGCACCTCGCCGTTTACCCGGTACGTCACCCCGCGATCCTCGAAAAACATCAGATGCGACATGTCCGCGCCGGCCAGAAATTCCTGCTCCTCCGCTTCGTTATTAAAACTCACCAATGGCAGCAAAACCCCGGCGCCGGTAAAGTCCAACTGCCGATTCTGCGCGCCGTTCGAACCGACACCGTCGCTCTCCCACACTTCGCCGCCGAGTTGCGGATGCAAAATGAACTTGTAGTTCAACGGCGTGCCGGTGGTATGCGTGACATTGAACGTGCCGCGCCACAGATACGGTTGCAGTGGACTGTTCGTCAGCGGCGCAGCGGTGGCAGTCCAATTACTCAACGCATCGCTGGCAACGGAAACCGTATCGGTCGCCGGATCAAAGTCTCCCGCGGCAATCTGCGCTGCCACATTCACACGAAACGTGATCTGCGTGGTGACGGTGATGGTGGAACTGGTGACGTTGTTGAAATAAACAACTGGCAAAGTTTGATCAGTTGCCGCGACTGCGAAGGACCGGTTGTTGCCCGATTCCCAAATCAATTGATTGGCCGGACTGTTACCGCCGGGATTGATGATGAATTTGTAGTTCCCCGTGCTGGTGGAAACGTCGTTGTTAAATGTGCCGACGTAGATGTTTGTGTCACCTGCGCTCGGAGCGAGAACGGACGTGGTGGTCCAATCGGGCGAGGAGAACGTTCCCGCGACGAGCACGGTGTCGCCGTTGAGTGAATTAAAATTCCCCAGCGTTCGTTGCACGGCCAGGTTGACCTGAAACGTGACTTGATTAGCCAGCAATGAAGTTGCGCTGAACAACAGCCCGCCGAGCAAAGCCAATAAACGCGGAGACGCGGAGAACGCCGAGTAACGCAGAGAATTCAAAGCGTTTACCCGATTCGCATTCAGGCGGGTTACATAAAATAAATCTCCGCGCTCATGCGCGCTCATGGCGACTCTGCGTTTCGTCTCGTTCTCGTGCATGAATTTCATCCTGCCTTAATTTGAAAATTCTGTCGCCGTCAGATGCGAAAAGGTTTCGTCGCCCCATCCGCCCCGCGACGAAACCCATTTAGCAGTTGCATCCGCTCACTCACGGTCCAACCAATCGGAAATACGTGTTTCCCGTGTCAACATTGACATTGGCTGAACTCGCGCCTTCCGTGCCCGGAACATCGCCCCACACGCCGCTCAAGGGCGAATTCGTTTGCAACCGGATCAACGGCCCTGCTGTCCAGTTTAGCGTCACTTGTCCCGCCGTCACCGGACCGATCGCGAGCGCGCCAAGATTCCCGAGGTTATCGAAATAGACCTGCGGAAGAGTTGTGACTTCGTTGGTAAAGATAAACTGGCGATTGTCCGCACCGCCCGGCCCGACGCCGTTTACTTCCCACGTGCCGCCGTTGTTGAGCACAAACTTGTAATTCACCGCGCCGCCGACGGTATTCGTCACATCAAATGTTCCCGTCCACAGGTTCGCGTTGGTGAGTGTCGGTGCGAGCGGCGATGACAACGGATTCCAATTGTTCAACACGTCACCGGCAACCGTCACCGTTCCCGCGTTGGGGTCAAAAGTGCCTCGCGCGATCTGCGCTGCGAGATTCACTGCAAACGTCACCTGCGTCACCACCAGACTCCCAGAGTCGGTAATGTTATTGAAGTAAGCCACCGGCAAGCTCGTAGCTTGATTGGTGTAGGTGAACTGCCGGTTTTGCGCGCCGCCGGGCCCAACCCCATTGGCCTCCCAGGTTTCGCCCGCGGTGAAGGTGTTCATGATGAATTTGTAATTCACCGTCGCGCCGACGGTATTCGTCAGATTGAACGTCCCCGTCCAGACTTCCGGATCGCTGCTGCTGTTCGTCAACACCTGTGCGCCCACGGCCCAATTGTTGTTGAACACGTCGCCCGCCACATAAACGAAATCCGTGCCCGGATTAAAATTCCCCAGCGCCGTCTGCACGCTCATGTTCACGGAGAACGTCACTTGCGTCGCTACCAGCGTGTTCGCGTCCGAGACGTTGTTGTAAAAAACAATCGGCAACACTTGATCGCCCGCAGTCACTTGAAAAGTCCGGTCAGGAATCGTCTCCCAATTCAAGGCCGTCGCCGTGCCACCAACATCAATGATAAATTTATGACTTTCAGTGACGCCGACCGCGACATCGTTGTTAAACGTGTTTTGATAAATTCCCGGATTGCCGGGGTCGTTCGTCAGCACAAACGCCGTGGTCAGCGGCGGAATCCAGTCGGGATTGCTGAAACTTCCGGCGACGAGCACGCGGTCGCTGGCGGGGTTGAAGTTGCCGAGCGCCGTTTGCACGCTCATGTCCACGCGATACGTCACGAGATTCGCCTGCGTGAGAGCGATTGAGCCAAACAGCAGCGTGAGGCCGAGGCTCGCAGTCAGTTGGGATTTGATAGTTTTCATGGGATGCGGTTGGGTTGTTGGTCGGTTACAGCTTGCCGGAAAAATCGTCATTTCGCCTAGCCTCACAAATGTGAGGTTGTGAAAACTCAATAATAAGCCGTGTCCACGCCGCTGTATTGCCACTCTATCTTGCTGCGTGGGCGCGGCTCCACGTGACCATCCACGTAAGCGGCATTGACCGACCGCACGTCGTTGCCAATCGCATGACCATTGCGCGCCAGCGCGACGCTTGATTGCAATCCGGGCGCATTGCAGTAATCCGTGATAAACGGCTGCAACACTCCGACGGGATCATCCACCCGCGTCGGCCAACCATTCGTCGCCCGACTGCGCATGCCGAATCCAACGCCCGGGAAGGCAATCCCCGTGACGCCCGCCTTTCGCGGCACCCACCACGCATGGTTGATGACCGCGAACGTGCCGTTGTAGCGCGCGCGAAAATATTGATTCAATTCGTCGGGATTCGTTAGCGAGTGCGACAAATTCGCCACTGCCCACGTATTCGCCGCGTCAAATTCAGTCGGACGCACCGGGCAAAACCACATCGGCACCGTCAACCCGTACGGCGCGATTCCCGGCACCATTTCCGGCGCGACATCCCATGCATTGCGGCCCGTGCCGGTGAGCGGAAACGTTGGCAGATGCCCGCGCACATTGTCGCTCGCATACATGTGAATGACGACGCCCCACTGCCGATAGTTCGAGGTGCAATTGACGACCTTCGCCTTGAACTTGGCGCGCGCCAGTGCTGGAAGCAGCATCGCCGCCAGGATCGCGATAATGGCAATCACCACGAGCAATTCAATCAACGTGAACGCGCGTTTGTGACGGTTGAGAATAGGCATCGGTGAAGTCAGTTTCGCAACGACGCGAACGATTGCCCAGCCTCACAAATGTATGGAAGGCGATCCCCGAAGCGGAGCGCGGCATTTATGCCGCTTCAACGTAGGTTGGAACGGCGACGACGAAGCGGCATGAATGCCACGCTCCCGCAAACGCTATTGTCAATTCGCTGTCTTTCTCCGCGCCTCCGCGTTTCTCCCTCACGCTGCCTGACGGGAACGGAATTTCAACGCCGCCTCCGTCCGCGAGCGCACGTGCAACTTGTGATACACGTGCCGCAAATGCCAGCGGACCGTACCGTCCGTCAAGCCGAGCCGATCCGCGATCTGCTTGTTTGGAAAACCCGCCGCCAGCAATTCCAGAATTTCCCGTTCGCGCGGCGAAAGTTCCTCCACTTCCGCCGCCACGGTCAACGGCTCTTGAAACGACGCGATGACTTTTCGCGCAATCTCCCGCGACATCGGCGCTCCGCCCTGCCGCACTTCGCGCACTGCGGCGATGAGTTCTTCGGGCGAACAGCGTTTCAGCAAATAACCGCACGCACCCGCGCGCAACGCTTTGAAGATGCGATCCGTGTCCTCGTAAACCGTCACCATGATGATGTGTAACGCGGGCATGAGTTGCTTGAGTTGCGCGGTGCATTCGATGCCCGACATGTTCGGCAATTGCACGTCCATCAAGACGATGTCCGGCTGATGTTTCGGCACGAGCTTGAGCGAGTCCTCACCGGTCGCGCACGCGCACACGCACGTGCAATCCGGATCGGAATTCACAAATTCCATCAAACTCTCCCGGATCACCCGGCTGTCCTCAACTATCGCAATTTTCGTCATGATTCGTATTTCGCAGGCACGTCAAAGCGCACGGTTGTTCCTCGACCGGATGCACCATCAATTTTAAATTCGCCGCCCAGCTTCTCGATGCGACCGCGCATGTTCACCACGCCATCCATATTCTCGGTCCGCGCATCCGACGGCAAACCGCGTCCGTTGTCGGCCACACTCATCAACAATCGCTCGCCCTCGCATCGAATACTGATGCAAACCTCCGTGGCACTCGAGTGTCGCACTACATTCGTGAGCGCCTCTTTGAACGCGAGAAACAACTGATGTCGGCGCCGCGAATCAATGGGCCGATCCGGCTGCGCGCCGGGCTGCTCCAAGCGCCACGCGATATTCGCCAGCCCCAAAAACCGGTCCGCATACAGACTGAAATAACTCACCAGCGAGGAAAACGAATCGTGTCGCGGATTCATCGCCCAGACGATTTCGTCCAATGCCGTGACAAGTTCCCGCGCTTTGCCGCCAACTTCATCAAGATAGGAACCGCGTTTGTTATTGGACGATGCTGCTGATTTGGCGCGCGCGGCCAACATGCTCATTTCCGTGATGCCGCTGCCAAGTTCATCGTGCAAATCCTGCGCGATACGCGTGCGCTCTTCTTCCAACGCCCGCTGTTGTTCCACCCTTTGCCGCTCCTGAATCTGCGCGGCCAGTTCCGTCGTCCGCTCTTCTACCTGCCGATGCAGTTGTTTGATCCACAACATCGCGCCCGCCAGCACCGCCGCCAACGCCCCGACGATGTAGAGCAATCGTTTCAACGTCCACCACGGCGGCCGCGCTAACACCTCAATGTCCGTCGGTGAATGCAGTAACAATTCAAACGCGCTGATGTCCTGGCCCGCAGCGCGATTGCCGCCCAGCCCGGCGTAAACGCCGGTAAGTTCCAATCGGCTGCCCACCGCCAGCGACGGCATTGTTTCCGCGCGATCAGTCACGCGGGCAATGAAGGTACGAACTCCATTCTGCATTTCCAAAATGGTCGCCGACTTCGCACGCCGTTGATTTACCAATGTGCCTTCCACCAGCACCCGCGTCGCGTCGTGATCAGCGTTGATCAAATCGTCCGACGCCAAATCACGCGCCGGAGGCAAAGCCGCCTGGCCCCGTTTCCGCACTACTGCTTCGCGCAGCACCGGCGAGGCACTGCCCAGCAAATCCGGAAAGCCGACCACGTCCACCAGATCGCCCCGCGCGAGCATCACGGGCTGTTTCGGCATGAAACGCAAACCGCGCGCACCGTCCACGAGATAATATTCGCCGTCGCGCTCATGCACGATTTGCCCGGAAACCTTGACGCGTTGAAACACGCCCGCAAGCGGATCGAACAAGAGCAGTTCGCCGGCGGTTTTACTCGGACTGGAAAACAAATCCACCGGGGCCGGCTCGGCCACAATGATGTCCGCTGCGTAAATCCGCACGTCCCCCATCTTCACCTGATGCGTCACATAATCCCAAGATGCAAACAAACACCCGCGAATTCGCACCCGCGCATTCTCATAACGCGCGAGGCCATCCAAGCCCTCGCCGTTCAAACGCAATTCCACTTTGATCACGCCGCCGCGCGTCAGCAGCGTGAGTCCGTTGGTTTGCACCGCGGTAACGATGCCTTCCAGTTCCACCGGTTGCGCGTCGAGGCTGCCGTTGACCAACTGATCCCAGGTTGGCTTGATCGGTTCCGGCAATCGCCCCGTCCCACGCGCTACTACGTATCGCGCATTGACGATGGGCGCGAACAAACTTGGATCGGTCGAACCCTCCACTTCTAAAAACTCCCCGATGCGCGGTGGCGTGGGCAAACTCGCCGTCGCATCCACCACATAAATGCCTCGCGTGGCATCCTGCATTGTGAAGGCCTGATGTTCCGGCAACACACATGTCACAACACCCCGCAATCGCACCGGAAGCGCGCGTTGCGCTTCATCGCGTTTCAATCCATGGACCGCTGCCGCCGTCGTGAGCAACGGCGGCGCATTGCCAGCTCCGCCGCGCGTTCTTTCCGCAGTCGGAGCGGAAAACTCATCCACGAGCTGAATGTGACCCGCATCGGGAACCAAGAGGTTGTTTGCCACTCGTTGTCCATCAGTGGAAAGTGCGCTTTGACAAAAACCGGTCACCCGGACGCGAGCATTTTGCAACACGGCAGGATTCACTCCGTGAGCATCGCCAACCTCCACCCGCATTTGCCCGGCACCCGCCGCCAACTCGAAAACCATGCCGCCAGAAGTTTGCCGCACTAACGTCACGCGTCCCTCGACTTCCGCCCATACCGCCGAATCTTCCGGCCCGAGCACTTGCCCCACACTCAAACGCCGCGCGGCAGGAATTGGGGCGGTGCCGAATTTCACAAATTGCAAGGTTGGCCCGCCGACAAATAACCGTCCGCCATCATCCGACTTGAGATGAAAGCGATAAACTCCCGCAGTGAGCACGTCGAGATAGCCGGTAAATACCGCCCCGATCCATTCCGCTTGCGGACGGTTGGCGAGAGTGAAATTGGAAACCACGCCGGCGCTGAGCACTGGAAGTTTTTCAAACTCGGGCAACACGCTGCCATTGACTGCGAAGTAACGAACGTCAAGTCCGCTCGCCCATCCTTCACTGTCGTTAGTCGCCTCGCGACGAACCAGCATCGCGTCGGGAATCCGCTGCCGCGCCAATCCCGGCCCGCTGATTTCCAGCTCCAATCCTGCGCGCTCCAAACCATTGAACCATTCAACGCGAATCGGTTGTTTCCCGGCCTCGAGATAAACCGCGCCGTGCTTTTCAATCATCGCGTGAACGCCGTCGTTATCCACCACCGCGCCCTTGCCGCCCAATCGCAACACCGACCCGCGGTGTTCCACCACCGCGCGACCGGTGAGATGGATGCGCGCGCCGAACTCCGGGTACTTGGTGGCGAGATTCAATTCCAACGCAGCAGCTCCGGAGTCGTCTCGCAGCACAATTCTCCCCTGCTCGACGTTGCAAAACCAGACATCACCAGTGAGCTGAAAGTCGCAACTCACCTGGCTTGCGCGCGCCGTGAGTTGCTGAAGTTGCGCGATGTTGCTGACGACCACCAGCGATGAGCTGAATTCCGTTTCCGCCGCGCGAGTTGCAGGTTGTCCCCAGAACAGCACCACGCTCAGCGTCAGCAGCAAACGACACTGAAAGCGAAACAACCGGGCGCGGCGCATGACGCAAGCTAAGGGATTGCGCCCGCCGATTGCATCAACAAAGAAGGGTGCGAGCGAAAACCATACATTTGTGAGGCTGGGCGGCGGCGGCTCGTCTGGCAAGCTGGTCGCAATCCAGAAACTCCAACCACCTATGAAACGTATTGTCCTTCCTGTCGTTGCCGCTTCCGCCTTCGGATTGTGGTCCGCCTCTGCCGTGAATTATGCCGATCCCGGCGACGCGGGCGATTTCACCGGCGGCGTCGGCGCGCTTGATCTGACCTCGGTGGACGTGAATAACGACGCCACCACCCTTACCTTCACGCTGAATCTCGCGGGCGATCCCACGGCTGCTACTTGGTACAATTATTACGTTGGCATTTCGCGGAATCTGTTTGGCGGGGTCGGTGGCAATCTCAACGCCACGGGCGGCTGGGGCAAAGACATTCAGATGAGCGGCGGCGGCATGGACTTTTTCATCGGTGCCTATCCGGGATTCGGTGGCTACAACCTGCTGACATGGACGCCGTCGTCGTGGAGTTCCACTTCCGGGAGCGCGAACCAAAACAGCACTTCGGTGGCAATTCCCGTGGCGCTCTCAGCGTTGGGATTGAATGCGGGTGATAGTTTTACCTTCGACGTCTGGACCAGCACGAGCGGCGGCGACACCGTGCTTGATGCACTTTCCAGCGGCGCGCCGATGAGTTGGAACAGCAATCCCTGGGACACTGGCGCGAATGCCTTGACCTACACGGTCGCGGTGCCGGAGCCGACCGCGCTGGCATTGTTGGCGCTGGGCGGAGCGGTTCTCTTCGGTCGCCGGCGTTTCAACAAATAATTCTCAAGCGCAACGTCTGTTTTCGCGCATGAACTCTGCGGAGCGCGGAGCATTGCTCCGCTCGAGAACTCCAGGAAACTCGCGGAGCAATGCTCCGCGCTCCTATCAGCGTTGAGCCGAAGCAGTTTTCACCGCCGCATCCTTCGCGCTGTTCTCGTAGCTAAGCCCGAAACCAAACGGAAACGCGCGCGCAGTCGCACTGGCTTGCGAGGACGAAATCTGGTCCTCCTGCGGCCAAACGCGCGGCAGCTTGCCG
>CAYXQJ010000060.1:0-14338 GCA_964467455.1 uncultured Hyphomicrobiales bacterium
AAAGCCACGGCGGAACGAAGATTTTAAGAAAATGGTCGGGGCGGCGAGATTTGAATTCGGTCGGTATTTTTGGGGATTCCTAGAAACCCAATAAAATCAGGGTGATTCTCATTTTGGCTTCATCCACAAATTGCAGCCAGATGCACCAAATTCCTGTTTGTTTGATAGAATCCGATAGAAAACTTTTTTGGTAAATCGGTGCAGGGGATAACAAACACTATGGTTAAAACGGCAACGACTGGATCTGTATCCTGATCTCAAACAACAATCCAATGCTAATCCACAAAATCGAACCAAGGGCACTGGTGTTGCGGCATTATTTCGCCAGTTACTCCACCCGATCATCCACGCCGTTCTTATTCGCATCCACGAATCCGCGCAGCCGGCCATGTCGGTGCGCCAGAAACCATCCGCCCACCGCCACGCCCACGCCGGCCATGATGAGCAGCTCATTCCCCACCACCAACGTCGGCAACACCATGAGCGCCAGCCCACCAATCGTGATCGCCGCACTCGTTGTCACGCTCCCGATGATCAGCTTGAGCGGCGGATAGAACATTGTCGCCAAGCCGAACACAAACATCGCCACGCCTACCCACACGATGCCCTTGAGACTCGCGAGCTTTGCACCGAGTTCCCGCGCCGTGTCCTTCTGCGCGGCGCCGAGTTCCGTTTTCGCCCGCACTTCCTCGCGCTCCACCACCGGCATTTCGGCGCTCACCACTAACACGCTGATGTTGGACGTCACGCCCGTGTCATCACCGTTGGGCACACCACGCGTGTAAAGTTGCGACCCGCGCGGCACGGTATAGGTTCGCGTGCGAATCGTCTCCTGATCCTGCCGTGACGTCGTCGCCGGATTATCGCCCTGCACGACGCTTTGTTCGAGCCCGCTCGGATTCGCCGTCGTCGCCTTGCCGCCTTTCAGCGGAGCAGGGGAGTAGCAACCGCTGCCCCACAGCAGCAACAGACAAAAGCAAATGATTCGTTTCATAAATTAGTGGCTGGCGCGACTGACTCCTTCCTGAAACCGCCGCAATTCAAATGCGCACTCGCGTAATGCATCCGTGTTGCGTTCGATGCACACCGCCAGTCGCAACGCCGTCTCGTTCTGCTTCTCGATAATTTGTGCCAGCGCTGCATGATGCGCCTCGCGCGACTTCTGATGCTCGCTCAGCACGCCTTGCAACTGGCGCACGAGCCAATAGATGACCGCGCCGCAGCCCAGCAGGAGCAGGCAGAACGCGCCCAGGAACAACCAGCGATCATCCATCGCCGCCGCATGATCCACCACCTTGATGACTTCATTGGCATTCATCGTCGCCCTCACGCCCGCGTCAATCGCACCGCGCCGCTTCGACTTTTCAGAAGCGCGCCCAGCTTGGCGAGCAGCGCTTGCGCGACCGAGGAAATCACCGGACGTTTGTCGCTCTTGTCGTAACCGGTCTGGATCGAACCATCGTTGTAATACTTCAACCCTTCGCCCGGCGAGGCGGTCGTGCGATCCGCAATCAACAATTCGCGCGCCAGTTCGCACGTCGCCGCCACCATCGCACTCGGCACAGCATCCGCCGGCAACTCGTCATCCTCGTCCGGCACGCGACATTGCCGCCGCGGCCATTGCAACGCCTGCGTCGCACTCGCCTTCACGCCATGGAACTGGTATTCGGCATCAATCAATCGCGTCGCCATCACCAGCGCTTTCTCTTTGTTAGCGAGCGTCGCGGCTGTCCAAGCCGAGGCATACAAATGCCCATCGTGATACGCGTCCCCGTCCGCCGCGTTTGCGTAAGCATTCGCACCCACCAGACCCGTTCCGTCTTCCTTGATCAGCACCAGCGCCATAAATCAAATCGACACGTAGAGATAGAAAGTTTCCGAGAACGGCCCGACCGTCGCGCCGTTCACATACCGCACCATCAACGCCACCGTCGCTTCCGCACTCACCGCTTCCGGCCAATAGAAACTGGGCGATGCCGAACTCACCGTGCCCACCAGCACGAACGGCGCGAGATCAATTTGCGCCCACACCTCGAACGTCCCCACCGACAAGCCACCATGTGCGAACGCCCAGTAACACTCCACGTCTGCGTGTCCCGGCGTCGTCACGTCCCACAGGTAGGTCGCATCCAGATCCGTCGGCGCGGGCACGCTCGCTGGGGCGGGATACGGCACGGGCACTTGATAAGTCGTCAGCAAATAATCGCGAATCGCTGCCTGCTCGGCTGCGCTCGGATTGCCCTCATACACCAGCAACGCCCGCACGTAGCCCGCATACCACCAACCCGCACTGCGCGACCCCAGCACGATCGGCTTCGACGTTCCCGCCGCCGTGCCGCTCATATTGAGTACTCCCACCGACACGCCGTTGACGCGCAAATTGAGTTGTGTCGCCGTCACTTCCTGTTCGAACAACGCCGCCGTGTTCGCCAACAAATAAAACGAACTATCCAACGTGTTCGGATTGCCACTGCGCCAACTATGACCGCGCACGCGCCCGTCGAACGGCAACATCACCAACAAATCGCCATTGCCTACACCGCCGCTGCCCACCGCATCGCACGACGTCGTGCCCACCGGTCGCGCCACCAGGAACAACGTGTGCTGATTGGTGTTCAACACTGCACTCGCCGACGCTAACACATCGTTCGCACCGTCGAACTGCACTGCGGGAACACCGTCCACGCTGGTGCGATACGTCGGCCGACTTGCCGCCACCGCCTGAACCAGATCGCGCCCATGGCCCGATTCATCCGCCCACGTCGCCACCGCTGCGCCCTCGGTCAAACCGCTCAACGACTCCACGCGCACCCACAACTTCAATCCCGGCACGCTCGTCGGTGAAAACGCCACTGTGGTTTGCCGCGCGCGCCGCCGGTCCTGCAACCACATCGCCAGCCAACCGCGAAAGCGTCGTGCCTCGAGCCACGGCCTACCGCGACTCGCCTTCATGGGAATGGTGCGCATCGGTTTCCTTTTCGTTTTCGGTGGAGCGGTTGCCAGTTGCGCTGCCACCGTTCGCGCGAGCCACCGCCACTTCCTTGGACATCTCCGTCGCCTCAGTCCTTTCCAGTCCCTCTGCGTCTGGCTTGCGCGCCTCGCTCAGCACAAGTGCTCGCCGCTGGCGTCGAATAATGGGAAAGAGATTTTGCATTGCAGTTGTGTCGCCCTCGCCCGCATGAGCGAGCGAGGGCATTTGCCCGACCGTGCTACGGTCAGTTGTTGTGATCGACTGCCACGATGCGGACGTTCTTGTTCTCAAACACCCGAGTCCAGTTCGCGCCGTTTTCCAGTTCGGCATTCGTGGGCGAGTCACCCGCCACCGCCGCGCTGTTGAACTTCACCCCACGTGGATGCAGGATGAACCGCCGCCGATTGATGAGAACGCTATCGCTGTCCAACGGCACGCGCGCCAACTCGACGCCTTCCGTGCCGAAGCCACCCTGCAACGGTGTGCCATCCAGCGGCGACGCACCCTTGCCGAACGCCCCCGGCCCGAACAGGTAAGTCGTGTAAACCAACCCGCTCGTCGTGCCCGCGCGCACCGGCAACGTGTCATCCACCACGACGCGCCGACCTTGGAACGTCTTGATCTGCGCCTTGCCTTCGCTGTCGGGGATGAAGTCGATGAGGTCCAACTTCCGCAGCGCCGCTTCCGTCGCACTGTGCATCGCCACCGCCGTGAGGCGGTCGCCGCGATCACCGAGCTTCACCGTCGCATCCACAAAGGTGGCGCCGTTCAACTGGGTCGTCGAAGACACACCGCCCGTGGCTTCCGCCGCGATGGTCAACTTGTTGCCGGCCATCGAAGCCGCCGCGAAGATGCCCTTGAGGCACGAGATGACGAGGCCCTGATCGATGCGCGCCCAGTAGTCACCCACCAGGTCCACGATCGCCTGCATCGGATCATCGCCGCTGATGACTTTCGCCAGATGATTCACCGACCACGCTTGCGCGTCGTTCTGGATGCGGGCGATGTCCTTGTCGCTCGTGATTTTGTTCACCGACAACGAACCGCTGTCGCTGAGGATTTGCCGCGCTGCCGTCAGGTCCTTCCAGAACGGCATCTCCACCGTGCGCCCACCGCCCATCGCCAGTTCATCAAACTCGGGGGCGTGCTCGATGATGCCGCTTTGCACGAACACGCTCAGTTGCGCGGTCCGTTCAATCGCGTATTTTTCAAACTCCGTGGGGACGATGATGTCCGCCACTGCTGTCTTAGCCATAACTCAAACCTTTCGTTTTGTAGCGGCGGTCTGTGACCGTCGCATGAATCCCATCCGACTTACGCGGCGGCTTTCAATCGCGCCGCCAAAGCCGGATCAGACTTCTGCAGTTTCATTTGCTCCGTGAGATTCCATGTCTCCTTGCGATATGGATTCTTTCCGGACCGTTGCGAACCCGCAGCGCCCCCGGCACTGTTGCCGGCAGCCCCGCCGCCAGCGTTGGATTCAAAAAGATGCGGAGCGTCGGCCACCTGGGCATCAACCCACTCCTCCAAAGTCATTGGCGTCACGCCATCGCGACCGTAACGCACGGTGGTACCGTCATTCTCGAACGCACGCGGCGCACCGTTCACGAGCTTGAACACCAGCCGCGCCCGCGATGTGATGTCGGGAATGGCGGTGGGTCGCAGGCCGCGCTTCGTCGCCACCGTGATGACGCCTTGATCAATCTGGATCGCCGTGAGCCGCGACGTCAGCGTGTCGCGCTCGGTCGTTAATACCCCGAGTTGTTTGTCGAAGTCCGCTTTGATGCCCTTCACGCGGTCCACGACGATCTTCTCGATCTCCTCCGGCTTGTGGCCCTGTGCCAGCAGCTCCAACTTGCGTTTCTCATCGGCGAGTCGCTTGAACTCCTCGGGATCAATCCCGTCGTAACGCGACTTCAAATCCTCCAACTCCTTTCGCAGCGCGACATTGCCGGTGCGGAACTCATCGAGCTTCGCCTTGTCCACCACGCCTTCGGCATCCAGGTAGAACGCGCCTTCGCGTTCCACGTAGAGCCCCGCCTGTTCCGTCGGGATTTCCTCCCGCTTCCCGTATTTGTATTTCAGTGCCATATCGTTTTTATCCGTGTTGATCTGTGTTCATCCGTGGTTACAACTCCACCTGAATACGCCCTTGCATAATCACGCCCGGACTCAACTGGCCTTCCACGTAGTGATGCACGCGAAACCAGATGAACGTGTCCACCGGCCATTCGCCGTCCTCGCCCGGACCATCCCATGACCCATGCACCGCTGAATACGCCGCCCCGATGGACGGCGTTAAGTCATCAACCACCAACGTGCTTGGCGTCATCACCGTGATGAACCGCAGCAACCGATGCGCATTTGCTTCCGCCGCGCCCACCGGTGCGGTCGCCCACACAAACCACTTCACTCCCGGTGGAAAGTTGTCCTCGGCGCGGAAGCCCACGAAACCTGCGTTCGTCGTGAACGGCCCGGCATCGCGCAGCGACAAGCCGCCATCCGACCACGTTACTTCTCCGGGCAGCACTCCCGGATTTGCCGCGTCACCAGCAATGGCGCGATTGCGGAGCACCATCGTCATCGCCTTGCGGCCCGACACACGCCGCACGCTGCCGTCATCCAGCAAGACTGGGTTGTTCTTCGCCCACGCGCTCCACACGCGCCGTTGCGTTTTCGTCAGCTTTTTCCATTCACTCGATGCCTTCATATCTTCTCCTGCTACTGGGTTCACCGTGCCGAACGCCAAGACCACCACCGCCAAAATCAGATGAATGATTCTCATTGCGCGCCTTCCGACCTCTGCGCCTCTGCGCCTCTGCGGTTCAATTCCGGCTGCTTGCCAGCGAGCTTTGCTTCCTCCTCATCCGTGCGTCCCGGTGGCAACACCTCGCCACGCCGGAACAAATCAAACATCGTCTCCCGACTGATCGCGCCCGCCTGCCATGCGGCGACGATGGCCGTCAGTTCATCACTGCCCAGGCCCTTCGCACTGAAATCCGTGTTGAGCTGCAACAACACCAGCTCCTCACTGATCTGCTCGGGATTTTCCTCCGTCGAATTCCACCAATAGATCCATCGCAACACCTGGCTCACCGAATCGCTCACGCTCAACGCCAGCGTCATCAGCACACTGTTCTCGCTTGATTGCCGCAGCTCGATCGCTTCCGCCGTTTCGCCCACGCGCTTCTTTTCCTCCAACATCCGCGAGCCGAGAATCGCCATGAGCCGTTCATCGCGGTCCATCGCGCGTTCAAACGTCGTTAGACCTTGCCCCGTGAACTCCAGGAAGCCGGCGGTGGCGCCGGGCGTTTCCGTCACCCACGCGGTCGAAGAACCAATCCGCAGATTCGCCGCCTTATCGAAGCCACTCACCCACGCGGTGGGCAGGGCAGTGAAATGAAGTCCATGCTTGTAATCGGCGTTGAGCCGATAGTGATCCAGATTGATGGCAATGATGTCTGCCAACGGCAGCTTATCCACGTCCGGCAACGAATGCCGCGGCCCATGAAACACAAACGGAATCAGCGTCAGCGGTTTGCCCAGCCGCAATGGAATCCGCGTCTCCACCTTCATCCACTCCGGCTTCTTGCGCTTGTCCTTGGGTTGCTGCTTCCGCCAAATCTCGACGATGTAACGCTGTTCGAGTTGCCCCTTGTTGCTCTTGTTCGCAACGGATGCGAGTCGCAACACGCGCAACTGCTCGATCTCATTTACATCGAAGCCGTCATCGCTCGCGTCGGCCGCGACCTCTTTCAGCACAACGAGCGTGACCACATTGCGTCCATTCACGCGCTCGACGCGCCAATTGCGAATCTGCTCCGCCGCGTATCGCACCACATAAGCGCGTTGTTCCCCATCGCCCTCCCAATCCACCAACGTCCCTGCACGACCCACCGCGAGCACTTCATTCACGACGCTTTTGGAGTAGGTGTAGAGCGAAGTTCCCAACAGATCCACGTCCTCGGCGAACACGCGCAATGCGCCAGCAACACCCGAAACCCGTTCCGGCAATTTCACCGTCGGCTCACGTCGGAAGATCAAACCCACAAACGCATCTGAAGTGCGTCCGGTCGCATTGAAGAAAGAAGCGCGAGATTTGTAAGCAGCATACTCATCATCCGTCTGCGCATCCAACTGTGGCAGATACCGAATCCCCGCCGCCTTAACCGCATCCTCACCCGCGAACACATCGCGTGCGCGCAGCCACGCTACTTCGTTGGCGTCGAAATCTGGATGGGTGGAATTGACCGGCACGCGCGCACGCTAGCACGCGATTTCGACTTCATGGTTCACGCATCGATGTCGCCCACGCAACAACACGAATCTCGGCCCCGCTCGTACGAATTGACACGCAAATTATTTTCCACCTTCCCACTTGACGCATTTTCACAATCCAAATTCCATTTTTCAAATTTCCAACTCGTTGCACCAAAAACAAAACTCCAAAATCCCAATGAAACCGGGCTGAAACTCAAATTCAAAAACTGTTTCTCCAAATCACAAACTGTTCCAACTCGCGCTCGAAAAAATTTAGTTTCCACAATTCAAAAACTTGTTTTCCAACCGTGTGTTTTTTGATTTTCCCAAAACCAAAACGTCATCACCCACCAAAGTCATTTGGTTTCGCTCATCCAAATGTTTGTCCGTCACCATTCCGATTTCGCGCGCAACCGTAATTCGAACGCGCCACCAGACTCACAGTTTTTCAACTCTGTGCGAGCACCTCCGCGCGCGCGATGCCTGACGCTCACCCTCGCGCCTAACGGCGCTGGGCCGGGCCGCCTGCTTAGGTTTGCCATGCTGTCGGCCAGCGGCCCTTTCGCTACCCGCGCGCGCGACGGACACGCCACCACGCTCGAACACGGCTGTTTCAATTCACCCTCTCTGATTGCTCGAACGGTTCGGCGCGCGCGGGTCAGGCATCCAGGACAATTCGAGCGCGTTGGATTATTCAACGCCACAGTCGCTGTCCGCAATAGTGCCCCACCGGAAGGTGCTTCGTTCGCCCGCCCGCCGGCAGCCGCGTGCCAGCCTACCCAACTCGGCTGGCACTACGGCTGCACCTCGGCGTTCGGGCTGCCACTCCGCGGGGGACTTTCAAGTATGTGAATCGATCCTCGCGGGCTGGCGGAGTTTTTGGCCTGCCCGCAACCACCAGTCACTGCGACCGGCCCGGCCTGGCTCTGCTGTGTGCTCTCACAGAAATTGTGATGAGAGCACACAGCATATCCAGTTGGGCCGGTCGGCGTCTCTACGCTCTGGTCGGCGTGCGTTGGCAGCGGTGGCAGTGCCGCGTCGCCGCGTTGTATGCGCAGCGTGTCACGTTGCCAGTGCAGTTCTGGCGCGCACTCGGCGCTCCGGCGCAGTTGCGTCCGCAGTTGCCGTGGTGGCAGCCGTTCGTCTTCAGCTATCTCGTCGTCACCGGTTGGCTGCGTCCGTTACGCCGCCGTGAGTGGTTGGTGTGAGACGCGGCGCTATTCGTAGTTGCTGGTGCGCTTTACCGCCCGCAGCCACTTCGCCATGATTAGACACGTGAGCAGCCTCAAACAGTTCATCCGCGAGTCACCTGATGTCCGCCACCGATTCGCTGCATTGCTGCCTACGCCTGAATTTGCCAACAGGCCATTACTGATTCCGCCTTCACGCAAATATTCAGCGCAAGAGGCCGGTCTCATCGGAACGGCTTTTGATTACTTGCTACGGTTCTTCGTGCAACGGCTAAATCTTCCCATCGCCAAATCTCGCCGTTGGATTGCTGAAGTCGCACTTTCCGATTTGGAGGAAGAGGCAGAATGGGAGATTGCTTCACTTCGCGCGAATAGTGTTAGGAAAGCCACAACTGCCCGTACTCTCATCACCACAGCAAAGCAGCAATTTTCAACTTATCTGGATTCAGGAAAACTTTCAGATGATTTAGTGCACTCAGCCCTGAATTTGGCCACTCTCGATCCAATCGCGCGGGCGGGCGTTGGCGATGAAATGATCGGCGTGGTCAGCACCGAGTACATTCAAGACGTAAAACGACTCATCCAAACTGTGGATGAGTCTCTTTTCCAAGCCAGGTCACTGTGCCTGCTTAACCCCAATTTCAATGAATCCCCAGACTTTGCCATTGGCGCAGATGCCGATCTGGTTTTGGATGATGTTGTTATTGATATCAAAACCACTCAACCCTGCCGACTCAATCGCAGTGATCTGGACCAACTCATCGGCTATTTCCTGTTGAACGAACTCGTCGGCTTCGCTGGAGCTACACCAACACCTCGCGTGACAAAAGTTGGCATCTATTTCTCTCGCCACGCATACCTGCATATCATTCCCATCCGACAACTGATTCCCGACCGCACTCACACTGACCTGCTTCCTTGGTTCAAGAACAGATTGGTTGAGCATTTTCCGCAAGACCTGGATTGGAAGGCTTCACCAACCGACGCTTAACTGCGTGGCTTTGCACCGCAACGCAGCTCAAACCCGTACATTGTTTTTGAGCTTAGTCTCCCCGGTCGTAGCACGCTTTGCCAAATCCTTCCTCGGAATCTGTTACCGCAGATTCAATTCCTCGCGTTTTCGGCACGCGAGGCAGAACAGATACACCTTCAAGCCCTCGTCGTCCGCTTCCGCCACGATCTTAATGTGGTGCGCCCCACACAGACATTGCACCTCGAATTGCTTGAACAGAGAACAATTCGGTTTCCGGTGAAAATCATTCTGTTCGCGACGTCCAAAGTAGTATGGCGGTGTTCCCATGCCGCAAACCTAATCAGTAACCGTGGACAAAAACCGTCTGACCCAGCTAGGCCGCCCTGGAATTCCTTATTAGCGAAAAGCCTCAAAAACGCAAATAAGCTAGTTTCTTATTTTCACCCCCGCCAATGGGAGTTTTGACCGTTTTCCAATCACATCCGTCTCATTCGTCCGATCCGTTCCTACCCTCCAACCGTCGCACGTCATTCGCTTCACACGCCACCAGGCGCAGTCGTTTGTCTCACTCAATTTGAACCCGCCTGAAAATCGTTCGTCTCACAAAACCTAAAATTGGCTCACTCCGCTCGAAGCCCAGTTTGTTCGCATTGTGCTGTTCGCCAGGGTGGCTCACACCGCGTCGCTCAATAGCACAGCCCGACACGAATCGCGCAACCAGCATCACGCCCTCCATTCACGCCGCCATCGCCGCGTGCGCGCTGCCTGACGCTCGCCATCGCGGCTAACGCCGCTCGGTCGGGCCGCTCCCTGGGTTCACGAACGCCCTCCCCAGCGGCCCTCTCGCTACCCGCGCACGCGATAGGTCGCGCCACCACACTCGCAACCACTTGTGCCAATCCACCCGCACCGGCTCGCCATGCTCTGGCGCGCGGGTCAGGCAGCAACGTCAGCCGCTCTCGCGGAAAGTTTGGTCGAACTGATCGTCGCTGCGCGCCTCGATTTGTAGCGGCGGTCTATGACCGTCGCCATGCGCCGAAACCCCGCGTCGCTGCGCTCCGCGCTTGAAATCACGGCCACGCTTTTCCTAGATTCAGTCCCCAGAACCACCATTCAAACTATGATCTCCAACGAACGTCCCTCTCCCTACGGTCGTCGGCCCTATCAAGGTCAGAGCTATTCATCGCCGCCCAAGCCCGTGGTCCAGGAGGACACCCTCCTGTCTGCCGAGGTGCAAGTGGAACGGAAGGTGTTCATTTTTACCCTCAAGGAAAATCCCCGTGGCCGCTTCCTGCGCATCACCGAAAACAGTGGCAGCCGCCGCGACACCATGATCATCCCCAGCACCGGCTTGGAAGACTTTCAACGCGTCGTGCACGAATTGGTGGCGGCGGCCAAAGCCATGCCTGCACCAACCGCCGCGCCGGACGACTCCCAAGGCAATCGCTGAAATATCCCCGGCGTCACAGAGCGGACACTTGCGCTTCGGCGCGGCTGCCCCGCTGCGCAGTGCAGCCGACCTCACGCCAAGTGACGCGGTTCGGACAGGCGCTGGACGCCAAACGATCCTCACCGCTTCCGCACTGTTCCGCCTGCGCCCGATGACTGACTCGCCAGCTTTGCACCCGCTCCATTCCGCTACCGCGACCCGCTTCGGTGGTCGCCAGTGCGGCTCGCACCTACGCGGACGCTATCGCTTCATTCCGCCGGCCGCAAACTGTCGAGACAGTCAGGAACGGCTCGGGCGCACCCGAAAACGCTCTCATTTATGTTGCCGCCAATCCATGAAGGTGTCACAACTACCATCGCCGCGTCCGGAACTAGCACCGTCCGCTCTGTTGCCTCACCCGGCAGCAACGAACGCCGAAGAGGGCGAGTCCTGGGAAATCCAGGTATGACGGCGGAGCGGGGTTTAAATCTCCGCCTCGACGCGGTTTTAATTTCCAATGCCCGCGGGAAACAGTGAGCCCGGCCAGCTTTCGCTTCACTGCGTTACGCGAAACTGTCCGGCCTCACTGCTGGCGACCCACTGCAAGATGTTGGTCTGACACTTCGCCGTTGCACTCCGATCCGGCGCACGCTTCGCCCCCTGTCACCCTGGCTTGCCGTGCGCTCGAATCTGCGTTGCCCCAGCGAAGAGTCAGATAATCACAGGTGGCGTTGCCACCGGCTGGCGCTATCGCGACTGCGCCGCAACTGTGCAGACCCGGCAGCAGGGCAAATGCAGCTTGCACCATCGGCTCGCGGCGGGTTGGCACGAACGACCGGCTCGGCTTACGGTGCTCGTGATCGCCGGTGCGGCTCGCACTGCGCGCCTGTGGCCTCGCCTTGCTTTTCCGTTGCTACACACAACACACTTTGTGCGTTCGTTCCGCTCGTCCCTCGCTTCACTACTTTATTCCTGATCGCGCCGACCCTCCTCGTTCCGAGCCTCTTCAGCGCGGGAATAAAGCTACGCACAAAGTGGCGTTGTGTGACGCTCCGCGGCTTCACTGTCACGGGGATTGCGAGCTGACAAGGCGCAAGGTCAGCGCAATCCCCGCGCCAGTTCGCCGGCATCCTTCGCGCCAACCCAGCCGCTCGCCTTGAAAGGAACAGCCGGGTCTGCAAACCCCGAAACCCCCGCCCATCCTCAGTGCTTGACTCCTTCCATCCCCAAGGAGTCTGTGCTCAATTTGCTTCACGCCATGCACCTGCCCAGTCAATATCACCGACGTGCGCATCTGCAAGAGATCCAGAATCCTCGTCGCCTCACTTTCCGCATTTGTATTGATCATCTTGGTGGCGGTGTTTCTTCAGCCCAGCGCGCTCTTCGGGACTCGCTATGATGAGGCCCTTCGCCAAATCAAGTCCGTTACGCTGGGAATGAACCCAAACCAAGTTCAGGCAATTCTAGGTGCGCCAATATCCGTGCACACCGTCACCAACAGCACCATCTGGCTCTACGCCGATGACCAGTCGACCGGAGGATGGGCGATGGTCGTCGAGTTCCAACAGGCGGACGATCAGCTTGCACTCGTTTCTCTTCTCAACATCGAACACGTTGCCTTTACGAACTCGCGCCGGTTTCAAATGGGAGTGCCGAGCTCGGCAATATCAGTAATTCCTTTCCACTACTGACTCATTCGCTCGCTTCGCTCGTAGTTAGAGTTCGCTCCAGTCGTTGACTGTCGAACATCGCCTTTGGGCTGCGCTGCCTGGGCTTCGCCGGCGCCAGCTTGCCGCTTTTCAGGTCCGCCTTTTTCTGACTCTGCGTTTCTCTCCATCGCCATCATGGCGTCAGCCCCAGACCAGCCCGCCCCTCGTGGTTTCCCTCCGAGGACTCCTCCCACGGGGGAGGGCTGGGGCTTCCGCTGATTCATGAAGGGCGACGGACAGAAGACGCAATGCAGAGCAGAAAAAAAAAGACCATGAAAACAAATAAACAAAACAATGAAGGGGCTCGGGAGCAGATCCGCAATACTCAGCAGACCAATACCAGCACAGTTCGACAAGAAGTTGATGCGGTAGTGGCCAAACATTCCACCCCCACCGGTGGAGACGTGACCGCCAAGGACATTGCCGAACAAAAAGCCCGCGCCGAGCGCGTGGACACCCGCTTGCCCATTGATTCGGAAGCACGGAAGCAGAACCGCACCTTGCCGACCCCGAAAGTATTGAGCGCATTGCACCAGCAATTGCCCGCCGCGTATCGCTTGGCCGAGGTGGTTGGCAAGTGGGTTTGGGTTCGCTTCACCGAGACACCCGCCGCGGAGATTCGCCAACAACTCGCGCAGCTTGGTTTCCACTGGAATCGCGAGCGCCAAGCGTGGCAGCACCCGTGCGGCAAGTTCAGCCTCAGCAGCAGCGCCGACCCGCACGAGAAGTATTCCAGCTATTACCCCGCCCGGATTCGTCGCACCACGAAGGCCCAGACCCCGGAGGCAGCCGCCGCGTGACCCGTCACGAGGTGGGGCGAGCGTCCGCGCGAGCCGCCCCGCCTCTCAACCATCAACTCTCATCTCTCAACTATTCATGCACACTCACATCTTCCGCCTGCAACCCGGCGACATCATCAAGTTCGAAGGCGAGCCCTGCCGCGTCGTGCGCGTCAGCGAATCCGCCGCCGTCATCGCCGTGCGCACTCCCGCCCGGACCATCACCCCGCGCTTTGGCAAGCCGGTGACCATTCAGCCCGCGCCCAAACTCCAGCGCATCAGCCCCAACTCGGAGGTGGAGATTCTTTCCCGCGACACCTCCACCCGCCGAAGTGCGACCACGATTCGCGAAGCGAACAGCTCCACTTGGGGCAACCAACTCGTGGCGGG
Organism: uncultured Hyphomicrobiales bacterium; assembly: GCA_964467455.1. Classification (GTDB taxonomy): domain Bacteria; phylum Bacteroidota; class Ignavibacteria; order Kapaibacteriales; family Kapaibacteriaceae; genus OLB6. The sequence goes on from CAYXQJ010000060.1 coordinate 13,702, forward strand.
CTTGGGAAGCCAAATCCTCAACCGCTAAACCCTATGAACACACCAGACAAAAACTCTCAACCATCACCTCTCAACTATCATCTCGTTTACGCCTACACCCGAGCGCAGGCCGTCGCCGACGGCGTGCAAGTCGAAGTCACCAAGACCGCGCAGGAAGCCGGCATTCGCTTCCCTGTGTTCCTGACCCGCGCCGTGTTCGACGCCTACGTTGCCGTCCCCCCTGATGTTTCCGGCCAGGACGAGGCAGGCCGTTTGTGGGACATCGTCTGGATGTTGCGTTTTGCCATCCAACGCACCCGCCGCGGCGTTGAGCGCCTGCCGTTCGCGCTTTATGTGCGCAACGACAACCGCGCCGCCAAGCTGGTGAAGCTCATCGCGCAGGCCGGACCGCTCGACATTGACGACCCATCCCCCGCCATCACCGTGATGCTACCGGACGAGGATTGACCCTCCCCGGTCTTTTTCACCCCGCCGCGTCGTTACCCTTAGCGGCGGGCTAAAAAATTTTCGCCTGACGGCTCACGCTCGTCAGGCGATTCCATTTTTCGACTGGGCCTAACGCCGACCCAGACCCGCGCCAAAGGGTAGCAACCCTCTGGACTCCGTATTTCTTCTCAATATCTCCAGCTTGCGACAG
>CAYXQJ010000061.1:0-3023 GCA_964467455.1 uncultured Hyphomicrobiales bacterium
CATCACCGACACCCATGGCGGCACGACGCTCGGCAATCTGACCGTGGCCGGCAATGCCAACGTGACCAGCACGGACGGCGACATCACCCAGGCCGGCGGTACCGCGGTCACGGTAGCGGGCACCACCACCCTCAACGCCACCAGGGGCGGCAAGCCGGCGAACATCGAGCTGGGCAACGCCGGCAACGACTTCGGCGGCCCGGTGAACGCCAGCGGACAGCACATCACCCTGGCCGACCATGCCGGTGGCCTCACGCTCGGCACCATCAACGCAAGCGGCGATTTCAATGCCACCAGCACGGGCGGTTCCATCGGCCAGAGCGGTGGTGGCATTGTCTCCGTGGCTGGCGCGACGACCCTCGACGCGTCCAGTGGCGGCCAGCCCGCAAACATTACGCTCGCGAATGGCGGCAACACATTCAACGGCCCGTTCAACGCCAACGGCGCCGACATCCTTCTGAACGCTGCCGGCGGGCTGATCTTTGGCGCCGTCGTGAGTCAGGGCAACGTGCAGGTCGCCGCGCTTGGCGACATCGGCCAAATGGTTGGTGGCAGCTTCACGGTAAGCGGGGAGGGCATCTTCCAGTCCCTGAATGGCGCCATCCGGCTCGATTCGGGCAACAACTTCTTCGGCGGCGGGCTGCAGACGCTGGATACTTCAAACACGGATCAGACCCATGTGATCACGCCATCGGCGCAGCCGGTGCCACTACCTGCTGCCACGGACGCGGCGCCACTGTCGGCGTCCTTCCCGACGAGCATCGGCGAGGGCGGCGGCGAGGCAGCCAGCCCGCTGGCGCAGGCAACGGCCGGCGCCTCCAGCGGTGCGGAAGGTGGCGCGACTGGTGCGAGCCCGGAGCCCGCGCCGGCAGTCGGTGGATCCACCGCCGCGGCCAGCGCCGGCGTGGTGGTCGAGCTCAGGACCGTTCCCACGGAAGCCCGCTCGGGGCTGATTACCGTCTCGCTGCCCAAAGGCGCCTCGGGCTCGCCGGCCGGCTTCTCGTTCCCGCTGCCCGAGCAGGTCGTATCGACCGCGACGCCGGAGACCGCCATCACGGCCAGCCTGCCGGACGGCTCACCGCTGCCGGCCTGGCTGCGTTTCGACCCCGCCACCCGCAGTTTTGTCGCCTCGACCGTCCCGGCCAACGCGCTGCCGATCTCGGTGATCGTAACTGTCGGCAATATCCAGACGACCGTGGTGGTGACGGAGAGGAAGGAGTAGGGCTGCGCAGAGCGAGGCATTGAGAGCGGGGCGCCGTTGAACCGTTTGGGGTTAGCCATCGGGCTCGTGGCGGGCGGCGTGCCCTCAGCGCGGGCTAGGGGGCATTTGCCCGGCGGACAAGTTCGCGCGCCATGTTCGTTTGGTGATGCGGCATCCCTGCGGTGCCGCCAAAATGTCGTCTCCATTTTTCTGAGCTGCCTGTGCGGCAGTGAGCCTCTTCCGGAATACACGACGCCATGTGCCAGATTTCTGAGCTGCCTGTGCGGCAGTGAGCCAATGGAGTCTCAAGAGTGCATCAACGAAGAATTTCTGAGCTGCCTGTGCGGCAGTGAGCTCGGAATGGGCGCGGCATGGAAGAGAGATCGCTTTTCTGAGCTGCCTGTGCGGCAGTGAGCCTTGCGGACATTGGGCGTGCACGGCTGGTTGATTTCTGAGCTGCCTGTGCGGCAGTGAGCCAGGACATCGTCGGCGTATGGACAATCGGCTGTTTCTGAGCTGCCTGTGCGGCAGTGAGCTCGATAGGCGCGGTCGGAGCGCATCTCGGCATTTTCTGAGCTGCCTGTGCGGCAGTGAGCGTGACAGAAGCGCCGGCACCGTCCGCGCTGCCTTTCTGAGCTGCCTGTGCGGCAGTGAGCTCATCACCCGTCAAAGTGTGGCCCGCCGACGTTTTCTGAGCTGCCTGTGCGGCAGTGAGCGTGTGGGAGCGGCACATCCGCCGCGCCATGGCTTTCTGAGCTGCCTGTGCGGCAGTGAGCGCTGGTCGAGCAGGCGGTCCGTCTCTCCCGTCTTTCTGAGCTGCCTGTGCGGCAGTGAGCCCGGAGTCATAGCCATCTGTGCCGATCTGCTTTTTCTGAGCTGCCTGTGCGGCAGTGAGCGATCCACGCGACATTCACACCATCGATTTATGTTTCTGAGCTGCCTGTGCGGCAGTGAGCCGATCATCTTGCGGATGAACGGATTCTCGGTCTTTCTGAGCTGCCTGTGCGGCAGTGAGCCTGAACATGCCGCTCGGGCCGACCTATGACAATTTCTGAGCTGCCTGTGCGGCAGTGAGCTATGCGGTGTAGGTGGTGTCCGTGACGACGATTTTCTGAGCTGCCTGTGCGGCAGTGAGCGGCCGCGTCCAGTTCGGCAGCTTCGGGTTTGATTTCTGAGCTGCCTGTGCGGCAGTGAGCGCCGATCACCCGAACATTGCCGCGCACGACATTTTCTGAGCTGCCTGTGCGGCAGTGAGCTAGGCGAGGTTTTCAAGGGTGAAGTTGTCGATTTTCTGAGCTGCCTGTGCGGCAGTGAGCTCTTTGATGCAGTCCAGACGCAGTGGCGCGTCTTTCTGAGCTGCCTGTGCGGCAGTGAGCGAAGTCCCGACGGAATCGATGCCAGATACTGCTTTCTGAGCTGCCTGTGCGGCAGTGAGCGCTGGTCCATATCGCACACAGCAACGCCACCCTTTCTGAGCTGCCTGTGCGGCAGTGAGCGCGGCGGTCATCAACGTACGCAAGTGCTCGCATTTCTGAGCTGCCTGTGCGGCAGTGAGCGGAATCCACGGATACAAGGTCGATTCGTGGAATTTCTGAGCTGCCTGTGCGGCAGTGAGCGTCGGGCGGCGCGCAGGCGGGCGGTGCCTCCGTTTCTGAGCTGCCTGTGCGGCAGTGAGCACAATGCGACGGCGGTCAGCTCGGCATTGACGTTTCTGAGCTGCCTGTGCGGCAGTGAGCGTTTCGGTATCGATGGTGGCCAAGCATTCCTGTTTCTGAGCTGCCTGTGCGGCAGTGAGCATCCCCGCATCGTCGCGCGGGGATGG
>CAYXQJ010000061.1:3123-9002 GCA_964467455.1 uncultured Hyphomicrobiales bacterium
ATGGTCGACAGCGCCCAGATCATAGTTTCTGAGCTGCCTGTGCGGCAGTGAGCATCCCCGCATCGTCGCGCGGGGATGGGATTCATTTCTGAGCTGCCTGTGCGGCAGTGAGCCGTACGCCAGTAGTTGCGGTTCGGCGCCGTCTTTTCTGAGCTGCCTGTGCGGCAGTGAGCCGCCCCGATGGTCGACAGCGCCCAGATCATAGTTTCTGAGCTGCCTGTGCGGCAGTGAGCATGTTGCCGAGCTGGCGCACCAGGGCGTGGAATTTCTGAGCTGCCTGTGCGGCAGTGAGCTACCCGGGCGTAGCGGGTCGACGCGCGAATCATTTCTGAGCTGCCTGTGCGGCAGTGAGCCAGTACTGCGACGACAAGGGCCGCATGCAGACGTTTCTGAGCTGCCTGTGCGGCAGTGAGCCCGGTGGCAGGGTTGATCGGGGCAGTGGTGGCTTTCTGAGCTGCCTGTGCGGCAGTGAGCCCAAGCCGCCCGCAGGGCAGACGCCGATGCCTTTTCTGAGCTGCCTGTGCGGCAGTGAGCGCCGTGGGCGACTACGCCGCCGAGCTGCGGCATTTCTGAGCTGCCTGTGCGGCAGTGAGCGTCGGGTGTCGCAACAGTCACCGTCACCGACCTTTCTGAGCTGCCTGTGCGGCAGTGAGCCGCGTATTGACGACACCGCCCGAGCTCCAGGCTTTCTGAGCTGCCTGTGCGGCAGTGAGCAAGGACAGCGGATTCACCGTCCCGGATACCAATTTCTGAGCTGCCTGTGCGGCAGTGAGCCTCTGATTCATAGCTGGCGCGCAATATCTTCTTTTCTGAGCTGCCTGTGCGGCAGTGAGCGGTATCGCGCTGCAAACGTCACTGGCCGCAAGTTTCTGAGCTGCCTGTGCGGCAGTGAGCGACGAGATCACCGCCGCCGACCGCGCCGGCAATTTCTGAGCTGCCTGTGCGGCAGTGAGCAACGGCGGCGCCGGGCGGGCACTTTTTCGCGTTTTCTGAGCTGCCTGTGCGGCAGTGAGCCGTGACAACGCCGCAAAAGGCGCCGGGGAATTTTTCTGAGCTGCCTGTGCGGCAGTGAGCAGCTCGGCGCGCGACGTTACGCGGCGAAATCCTTTCTGAGCTGCCTGTGCGGCAGTGAGCCGGACGCCGTATCGCCCCGACCCGGATCACCTTTTCTGAGCTGCCTGTGCGGCAGTGAGCTCAGCCGCCGCGCCGCTTCGTCCTGCGACGCTTTTCTGAGCTGCCTGTGCGGCAGTGAGCCCGGACGGCTACGCCTTCTGCAAGGGCTGCGATTTCTGAGCTGCCTGTGCGGCAGTGAGCGACGCGCGGCTGTTGCTGCGCAGGTTGGGGGTTTTCTGAGCTGCCTGTGCGGCAGTGAGCGTCTGCAGGCTCTGCCCGGAAAACATCGTGAATTTCTGAGCTGCCTGTGCGGCAGTGAGCAGAGCGGCTGCGGTGGGGGTCTATTTCATACTTTTCTGAGCTGCCTGTGCGGCAGTGAGCCAGGTAGTCCTGGCTGCGCTCCGGCGTCGGCCTTTCTGAGCTGCCTGTGCGGCAGTGAGCAAGCACCCGTGGCGCTACTTCTCCAGCTGCGATTTCTGAGCTGCCTGTGCGGCAGTGAGCAACCTGCCGATCGTCGATGTGTACCTCGGCATTTTCTGAGCTGCCTGTGCGGCAGTGAGCCCCTATCTGACTCGCCGGCCGAACGCCGAACGTTTCTGAGCTGCCTGTGCGGCAGTGAGCCCAGCGCGCCACGCTGTGCAGGGTGCCATCCGTTTCTGAGCTGCCTGTGCGGCAGTGAGCAAACGACCGCACCCAGTCGAGCGATTCCGACATTTCTGAGCTGCCTGTGCGGCAGTGAGCCCCTATCCGTGTCGCCAGCTTGTTTTGGCTTATTTCTGAGCTGCCTGTGCGGCAGTGAGCATCCAGCGTAGTAGCGAGCCGTTGATCGTGTCTTTCTGAGCTGCCTGTGCGGCAGTGAGCTGGTACTCGGCACCGAATCGCGGAGCAAGGGTTTTCTGAGCTGCCTGTGCGGCAGTGAGCATATCTGGCGGGTGCTTACCCGGCGTTCGAGTTTTCTGAGCTGCCTGTGCGGCAGTGAGCACCGTGGTCTTGTTGTAGAGCGTGCCTTCTACTTTCTGAGCTGCCTGTGCGGCAGTGAGCAGTTCCTGGGTCGCGGTGTCTTCGATTTGCTTTTTCTGAGCTGCCTGTGCGGCAGTGAGCTAGGTGCGCCCCTGCTTGACCGTGATGGTCTCTTTCTGAGCTGCCTGTGCGGCAGTGAGCGGGCGGCCGTCGACGTAGATGGCCTCGCCGTTTTTCTGAGCTGCCTGTGCGGCAGTGAGCGCGGCGGCACCATCGCCCTTGATCGCCTGCAGTTTCTGAGCTGCCTGTGCGGCAGTGAGCTAGGCCTCCGCGGCCGTGGTGGCCTTGGCATATTTCTGAGCTGCCTGTGCGGCAGTGAGCCTTGTGCGCATCCGCGCACACCTCACCGCGATTTTCTGAGCTGCCTGTGCGGCAGTGAGCATTCGCGTCGCCGGGATGCGTGCCTTCGATGTTTTCTGAGCTGCCTGTGCGGCAGTGAGCGTGCTGGTGGTGGCACTGCCGCACGCCAACCGTTTCTGAGCTGCCTGTGCGGCAGTGAGCATCCGGCATGAAGTACGCCCACAGCCCGATCATTTCTGAGCTGCCTGTGCGGCAGTGAGCTCTGCCGGAACCATCCTGGCCGGACACGGCCGTTTCTGAGCTGCCTGTGCGGCAGTGAGCCCGTGAAGGATGCGTCCGGCACGGTGCTTCTCTTTCTGAGCTGCCTGTGCGGCAGTGAGCATCCGGTCCGCCGCGTCCTGCGGTGTCATCCCTTTCTGAGCTGCCTGTGCGGCAGTGAGCTTCGACGGGGATGTGAATGCCGTCAAGCATGTTTTCTGAGCTGCCTGTGCGGCAGTGAGCCAGCAATCTGCATCTTCGTCGGCGGCGGGTTCTTTCTGAGCTGCCTGTGCGGCAGTGAGCATGTTGCCGAGCTGGCGCACCAGCGCATGGAATTTCTGAGCTGCCTGTGCGGCAGTGAGCCGCACCTGGCCGGCGGGCACCGACGATAACGTTTTCTGAGCTGCCTGTGCGGCAGTGAGCCAGGGTACCCAGGGGGAAAACACGCCACAACTTTTCTGAGCTGCCTGTGCGGCAGTGAGCCGGGGCGTGTGCGTGTCGCCTACGTGTCGGGTTTTCTGAGCTGCCTGTGCGGCAGTGAGCGATGCTGTCGTGTTGGGGTCCGGTGGTGTGGATTTCTGAGCTGCCTGTGCGGCAGTGAGCGCGGAAGGGTCGGAGGTGCAGGCAATTCAGCCTTTCTGAGCTGCCTGTGCGGCAGTGAGCGATGTATGCACCCGAATCCACACATGGCAGAATTTCTGAGCTGCCTGTGCGGCAGTGAGCGCCATGATGGCCGCGTTGCGCACGCCCTCGAATTTCTGAGCTGCCTGTGCGGCAGTGAGCCTCTGCGCGACACGCGTCAAGCCAATTCGCGATTTCTGAGCTGCCTGTGCGGCAGTGAGCGACCTCCTGCCGGATGAATTCGAGCTTTTCCATTTCTGAGCTGCCTGTGCGGCAGTGAGCCAGAGCAGTGGGCAATGATTCCGCAGGTATTCTTTCTGAGCTGCCTGTGCGGCAGTGAGCCAAGTCGCCGAGAAAAAGAGGGATGTTTGCAGTTTCTGAGCTGCCTGTGCGGCAGTGAGCGGTAGCGGGGATCCCGCGACCCAATGCCACGCTTTCTGAGCTGCCTGTGCGGCAGTGAGCTGGCGCGCCTGCAAAAAATGCCCGCACCGCAATTTCTGAGCTGCCTGTGCGGCAGTGAGCGTAACGGGCGGCGGCCTCTTCGCCGCTGTTGCTTTCTGAGCTGCCTGTGCGGCAGTGAGCAACGGCCAGCCGGAAGTCATCCTCCCCGGCATCTTTCTGAGCTGCCTGTGCGGCAGTGAGCGCAAAGCAGATACCGCAACTGGCACGCGGTCATTTCTGAGCTGCCTGTGCGGCAGTGAGCAACGTCCAGCGCGGCGACGGCAAGCGCTACATTTTCTGAGCTGCCTGTGCGGCAGTGAGCGCTACAGCGTGCCGGCCACCTGCGACCACCTATTTCTGAGCTGCCTGTGCGGCAGTGAGCTTGGGGGAAATACCCCCGCAACGCCTCTGCAAAGTTTCTGAGCTGCCTGTGCGGCAGTGAGCTCACCAAGGCGGTTCTCAAGCTCGGCGGCGCTGTTTCTGAGCTGCCTGTGCGGCAGTGAGCCTTGGACTCGTGTCAATAACTGTACGGACGATTTTCTGAGCTGCCTGTGCGGCAGTGAGCCCTGGGGTAACGGTGTGGCGCGAGTTGCGCAGTTTCTGAGCTGCCTGTGCGGCAGTGAGCTGGCGCTGCCAGGCGTCTTCTGGCGTGCGGCCTTTCTGAGCTGCCTGTGCGGCAGTGAGCAAGAACCCGCTCTGGAAGAGCCGCAAGTTCAATTTCTGAGCTGCCTGTGCGGCAGTGAGCGCCTGCTGGCCGGATCGCCCCGCGCGGGGCGATTTCTGAGCTGCCTGTGCGGCAGTGAGCATCGAAGCACATGCCACAGGAAAACACATCGATTTCTGAGCTGCCTGTGCGGCAGTGAGCAGCGGCGATCTGCGGAGACTGTTGTCGATGCTTTTCTGAGCTGCCTGTGCGGCAGTGAGCGAGAGGCTGGCGCAACAACTGCAAGAACGGCATTTCTGAGCTGCCTGTGCGGCAGTGAGCAGAGGCCGCCCCGCAACCGGGAAAGCCATGACTTTCTGAGCTGCCTGTGCGGCAGTGAGCATTATGCGATTTCGGATTCACTTCTTCAGAGTTTTCTGAGCTGCCTGTGCGGCAGTGAGCCGAAAGCCGTTGCGAGCGTCGGTCGGCCGCTTTTTCTGAGCTGCCTGTGCGGCAGTGAGCAGCATCGGCAGGGCCTTGCCGATCGGAGCGAATTTCTGAGCTGCCTGTGCGGCAGTGAGCTGCAAGCCTGTGGCGGGCCGTGACAACAGGGATTTCTGAGCTGCCTGTGCGGCAGTGAGCTTCGTACGTAATTGCGGCGACGCCGTCGTCAATTTCTGAGCTGCCTGTGCGGCAGTGAGCGAACCCTAACGCTGAGTGAAGCCGCACCGTCATTTCTGAGCTGCCTGTGCGGCAGTGAGCGAGATGGACACGCAGCTGCCCGCTCGCGTCACTTTCTGAGCTGCCTGTGCGGCAGTGAGCATGCCCCGTTTGCGACGTGGCGCTACGATGACTTTCTGAGCTGCCTGTGCGGCAGTGAGCGTGGCGTCATGGCCGGCGTAGGCGGCGTCGATTTTCTGAGCTGCCTGTGCGGCAGTGAGCAAAATCGAACGTAACCGCTGGCTGCAAATTGATTTCTGAGCTGCCTGTGCGGCAGTGAGCAGCGATGCGTAGAGCGTACTCTCGAGCAGGTCATTTCTGAGCTGCCTGTGCGGCAGTGAGCCCGAGGATGCCTACGTCGTCTGCATTGGGAAATTTCTGAGCTGCCTGTGCGGCAGTGAGCACGCCGACGTGCTGGAAGCGATTCGGGTCAGTTTTCTGAGCTGCCTGTGCGGCAGTGAGCGAGGTTGCAAGCTTCATTCCGCGGGAATACATTTTCTGAGCTGCCTGTGCGGCAGTGAGCGCAGTGCAGGGCAAATCGTCGGCGGTGCAATCTTTCTGAGCTGCCTGTGCGGCAGTGAGCGCCGCGCGGAAGACGCGGAGCATGATCTATCCTTTCTGAGCTGCCTGTGCGGCAGTGAGCGCGCAAAGATCGGAGAAGCCGCGCTGGTTCCATTTCTGAGCTGCCTGTGCGGCAGTGAGCATTGACGCCACGATGCCGGAAGAGATCGACGATTTCTGAGCTGCCTGTGCGGCAGTGAGC
>CAYXQJ010000061.1:9102-14143 GCA_964467455.1 uncultured Hyphomicrobiales bacterium
GACGATTTCTGAGCTGCCTGTGCGGCAGTGAGCCAATTGCGTCGCTGTCGCGCGCGCCGTCCCCCTTTCTGAGCTGCCTGTGCGGCAGTGAGCGTAACTTGTGCGATCGCATCGGCGCGCTCCTTTTTCTGAGCTGCCTGTGCGGCAGTGAGCCCGGCGCTTCGGCTCCGGTTGCTGCGATCGGTTTTCTGAGCTGCCTGTGCGGCAGTGAGCTTGCAATCACCCGGCTCGAACGCACCGCTCAGTTTCTGAGCTGCCTGTGCGGCAGTGAGCAACCGACGCGGTGCCCACCGGCGCCGCAAACTTTTCTGAGCTGCCTGTGCGGCAGTGAGCGGTGTATGCGCTGCCCTGGAAGACGTGCCCGATTTCTGAGCTGCCTGTGCGGCAGTGAGCATCATCGACCCCGCCACCGGCCAGCGCATTCCTTTCTGAGCTGCCTGTGCGGCAGTGAGCTAGGGCGATTTTATTTGAGTCTTTTGATTTTTAAAGAACAATTCGACGTCAAGTGTCGATGACCCAATAAAATTGGCCCCCGCGCAACACATTGATTTTGCTTGCATTGCGTGGGGGGCTCGAAAAAAGGGTCAGAAGGAGGGCACGGTTGCGGTGGTGCTGATGCCGTAGGCGTTGAAGGAGCCCGTGGCGGCACGCGAGGAAGGTCGCTGTGAGATGAACAGGCGGAAGCGCTGACCGGTGCTATGGCTTTGCAGTTCGAGGTAAGGCAGGTGCAAGACCTTAGCAACAGAGTCGGGGATGGCCTCCCGCGCCTCGGCTTCGCTCAAGCCTTTGCGCTTCATTTGCCGTCTTCGCAGGCGCTCGGGGCTGCTCTTCGCCTGCACGCGGCGCACTTCGAGCTGACCGCATTCCGCAGGAACCGGAACGATGTCGCCGGTACGGCTGTGGTCGCGCATGCCGGTCAGCCAGTCTTGAGCCATCAAGGTCCGAAGATTTCCTGCGCTACCATGCAGGCGCAACCGGCCACCCAAGCGGGTCGGCGTGGCGTGCAACTCGGGAAAACTGATGCCGATGCCGGTGCTGTCGAGGTTTGCCAGTGTGCGGTGCAGTTTGGCGCAAAGAGCATTCATCAGCTGCGACTGGGGAAACTCCGGGTCGGGTAGGAGCTGGATGTCGAGGTAGTGGTCCATGGAATCAATTCGCCTCCCCGAACACGCCTCCGCGCACCAACACCGCCATCACGTAATGCTGGTTGCCGGCGTTTTCGGGCGCCTTGCCTTTCAGTACCCAGTTGTCGAGGAGGTTGTAGAAATCGGCCTTCTGCTTGGGCTGGCGGTAGGCCTTGCCTTGGGTGGTCACGGAGCCGTAGGGCTCGACGGCGATGGGCCCCAACTCCGTACCGTCTTCCGTGGGGTACCAGGTGTCGATGGTGCGCAGGGCGTTGCCGATCTTCTGGGAGTGAATACCGGCGATTCCGCTGACCTCGTAGAGCGTCTTGCTCTTGCTGCCGCGCCCACGGTCGAGGATCAGTTCCTGGGAGGGGAAGACCTCCTGCCCGGTTCCGATGCGCGCGTAGGCGACGATTTCCAGCAACACATGACGCTCGCCAGCCAGGCCGGCCTTGATCAGCGCGGCCAGCGCGTCGAACTCGGTGGATTCGGCGGTGGGGATGTCGAAGTGACGCAGGGAGAAGGCGAGCGCGTCGAAGGTCCAGGTGCGGGCAGGCTTGCCGTCTTCCAGCTGGACGATGCGTACTTCGATCGCTTCCGCACCCACGCGGTTACGCCACAGGAAGCGGCCGTTGGCGAGGTTGCAAGCGTAGCGGCGGGCGAGTTCGGCGAAGCCGTGCTCGGTTACGTAGGCGGCGACGGTCTGTTGCAGGGCTTGTTGATACGCGGTGTCGTTGCAGGCGGAGGGTTGGCCGAGGCCGGCGAGCACGCGCAGCGTGAAGCGAACCTTCAGGGTGTCGGCCGTGCTGGGCAGAGCAGCGAGGTCGACGGTTTGAAGGTTGGGATTCTCGATGGCGGCGTCGAGCTTGGCCGGGTCCTGGTCCTTGGTCTTCAGGCGATTCGAGATGGTGCCGCGCACGGATTTCTCGCGCAGGGCGATGCCCGGCCATTGCGCGCTGTTATCGCGGTCTGTCCAGTTGCCGGCGTATAGAAGTGCGTCGGAGGGGTCGAGCTTGCGTTCGAAGGCGAGGACGGATGCGGTCTTGAGGGTGGTTTCGGCCATCGTGGTCTCCTGAATCTCAGTGGGTGGATGTGTGAAGGGCTGCATAGTCGTTGCAGGCGCGGTAGGTGCCGGCGTCGGGATCGGTGCGGGCATACCAGAGGAGTTCCCCCGGGCTACCGATGCGATGTGGCGCGACCCACTCGCCGATGGAGTAGATGCTTTCGACGAATTGGAAAGGGACGCCGGGATCGCGGGCGTTGGCGACTGAGCCTGGTTGGCATTGGGAGGCGAGCGCCGCATAACCGACCGGGATCGGAACGATCCAGCCGGATCCCTCGGGGTGGTCGTGGGTCCAGTTCTGTTTTCCGTCGGGGGCGGCAGGCTCGCGCGCCGGCGCCCAGTTGAAGCGGGAAAGGTCAAGCCAGGCATCGAGCGTGTTGGCGGTGGGTTGATCGCCGGTGCGCAGCGCAGCGAGGCGTTGGGCCAGGAGGTCGTCGCGGCAGACCAGCGCGAAGCCTGGTAACCAGCGTCGGCGCTGGTGGCGGAAGGTATTGCGGGCGTCTTCCGGGTCGTCGCCGAGCCGGACCAGGCGCGGACGGTGAAAGCCGCCGGGGCGGGGTGGAGGCAGGATGCTGCCGCCCGCGACGCGCATCGTCGCCAGCGTGGCGCCCACTTCGTCCGCGATGGCTTGAAGTCCGGCTTCGTCGAGTTCGACAAACCCGCCGCAGACGCCGAACACCAGCGTGAGGTCAAGGTGGATGCGGCCTTCCTCGACGATGGCGGCGGTGCTGCCGTCCTTGTCCACCGGGTTGCGGGTCAGGCAGAAGGTCTTGGTGAAGCCGCCTTCGGTGGTCTGTTCTTCAAAGTCGTGGCAGATCACGCCGACGCTTTCCAGTGCCAGAGGCAGGCCCTGCGGGGCGAGGCGGCGCGCGAGCGCCCAGGTCAGTCCGAGCAGCGCCGTCATCGAGGGAAAACCGTGGGTGAGGGGGCTGGAGATCGCGTTGGCGTTCTGGATGCGCAGGTGCGGCAGGACGAGCAGGCCTTCGGGTTGCGGGAGCGTGTTCATCGCATGGCCTTCCGGGTCGGAATATAGGTGGGGGCATCGACCCGTCCGCGCATGCGGTCGAGCTGCCAGGCAAAGCCCTCGGGAGACTCGTCGAGTAACAATTCTTTCTGCCACTGGCGTGCTTCGGCGTCGCCGACCGGGAGTTGCCCGTCGAGTTGGGTATTCAGCCACTGGGCGAAGCGTCGGCCGATGTCGGCGGGCCAGTCCATCGCATGCCAGGCGGAAGCGAAGTCGGTGTCGTCGGGGTGCTCACTCTGGGCGCGGCCGGGGTCCAGCCACAGGCGTTCGGCCTCGACGAGTCGGCAGTCCGGGTCTCGCGTCCAGCCGGTGGACAGCGTTGTCTGCAAGGGTGCGGCGTAATCGACCAACTCGTCGATCAGCGCATCGATTAGCGCTTCGCGGCGGTTGCGGGTGTCCATCGTTGGCGGGGGATTCGTCCGCAGAAAGGCGTCGAGACGGCGGACCGTCGCGCTGACTTCGGCGCGTTTGCCGAAGCCGGGGAAGATCGAGTCCATGTGCAGTGGCATCCGCACGGCGCGGGTTTTCCAGTGCGGCGGCAGGGAGGCGAGCAGGTAGTTGTTGCCGCCGCGCTCGCTGTTCAGTTGCGAAATGTTCTGGGGCTTGGTCCCGCCCAGCTTCTGTACCGCCAGACCGTGGTATTCGCGCAGACCGGTGGGGTGGTCGCGGTGCTCGCGGCGTGCCTCCCGGGCGGCCTTGGCGGCTTCGCCGAAGCGGTCCTCGTTGATGGTGTGAAACACCGCGTGGGCGAGGGAGCTGGCGTAGAGCGGGGCCAGCAGCGTGTAGCCGGTGTCCTCGCAGGGGTCTTCGCCAGTGAGCCAGTAGAGCTGTTTGGCCCGGGTGTGGGTACTCACCTCGGGGGGGCGCGGTTGGACGATGCTGGCAAAGGCTTTCATCCAGCTTTGGGCAGTGGTCGCATCGTCATGCAGGGCCGCGGCGAGATCGGCGTCGCCGGTGAGCATCCAGTCCAGCAAGGGGCGGTCTTCCACCGGGAGCTTGAGGAACTTGTAGACGTCGAGGGCCGCGGCATTGCCGACCACGTCACCGTCAAAGGCGTCCGCCAACGCATGGCTGCCCAGCTCTTCGCGGACCGCCAAGGCGGAGGGTGGGCAGTACAGGTTGGTGCCGCGGGCATCCGGGTGGATGGGTTTCAGGGTGTGGGTCACCGCCTGGATCTGCGCGACCCGCCGCGCAGCATCCTCCAGCCAGGCTTCGGGGCGATAGCGCGCACGCAACTCGTCGCCTGCCGGATCGTCGGGCTTGAGTTTGGCTTTCAGACGCTCCTGAAGAAATGTGGTGACCGCGGTTTGGAAGTTTGTCTTTCGCTGTTCGGAGATTGGAGTCATGGCACAGGGAAGCAGGTAATGGATGTAAAATCCCCGGCGCAATGCGTCGGGGATCTCCGTGTAGGACTGGCCTCACTCTGATGAGGTCATGTGAATGCTGGTCACACCTCTATCCTCCTTTCCGCGACTTGACCCGCGGTTGGTTGCTGGACCACAGCTAGCTGCGTTGCGAACCCGCCCCTCTGGAGACTGCCATCTTCAGAGGGGCTCCATTTTAACGACCTGCTCACCGTTAGGTGAAGTACGAGTTATAAAAAAGCTGGCAAACAAAGATTAGACGCTCTGCTACGATCTTGCAACTGCCGCGAGGCAGCTCAGAAATGCTCACCGCTCGGTGACCGAGTCATCTTCACTGCCGCGTAGGCAGAAATCAGGCGCCTATGGGCGCCTGATTCATTTGCGTCGCCCGAAGCCGAGCACCGGGTGGAAACGCCAGCCCTGTTCACTGTCTGGAACAGTAACGGTGGCGTAGCGTTGGGCGCTG
>CAYXQJ010000062.1:0-13876 GCA_964467455.1 uncultured Hyphomicrobiales bacterium
CCGCCAGAAACAGAAACCAGGGCAGAACGGTTTTCATGCGAATAATGATGTGGGATGTAAAGCGGCGGCGATCTTGTGCGGTTTGGTGTATTTCCAACTTCCGAAACTCGTGAACAGGGAAATTGCGCACCCTTTTGGCGGGTGTTGCAAGAAATTTTTGATTTTCCGGGTCAGCAGGGCTGACGGTAAATTTGCTTTTGCTTCGCCTTGAGCGTTCGCTCCAAGGCAAAACGGTAAAGATGCTGCGCGTGCGGATCAGTGCGGCTGTCTGCCACCTTCGCGCGGATCGTCGCGCAATAGTTCGCGCCGTAGCCAAGCCGCTGTAGCGCGGCTTCCAGGGCGCGGACTTCCCGATCCAGATTCACGCCGGTGTAGCGGTCGCGACTGGTTTCCTGCCTGGTGTTTTTGCCAGCCCAATAACCACGCTGCCGAAACACTGCATCCGGCTTGCAGGACGGCCGCAATGCACCGCCGTCCACCTTCCGCCAATAGATCGCTTCCAGGTAAGCCAGCGCGACATCCAGATGCCGATCCGTAAGGCGCGAGTCTTTGCTGGTTCGGCAACCGCTGACGGCTTCGAGTGCGTCTCGATACTCAGCGTCATCCAATGCAGCCTCACGTTGGGCGCGCTTGAGCAGGATTTGTTGCGGGCGAGAGAGCATGGCTATTCTTTCCCGGCATACTCCAGGGATTCGCCTGCCAGCCGGTTGGGTGAATCGACTGCCGGTTTAGTTTCACGCTGATGAACGAAAGCCTCTGGCTCGGTCGGTGCCGCTGGCGTTTGATTGGTGCGGCTCTGCCTGACGGACTTCGTTTCGGGTCTCAGCGCCTTTACTAATTTTGAATCCGCTGGAATGACACTCTCTTTCATCGCTTTGAGCACGTCCTCAGTGCTGGACTTTGTGCGTCCCGATTTCATGGCGATGTAGCGAGCGCGTTTGGCGATGGCTTCAATGGCGGCGAGATACTTTGCCGACTTGCGCGCGTATGCTGCAAGCGCCCGCTTGGTTTGTGAGTCCGCTTCAGGCAAAACCGATTTTGCAACTGCCACCAAGTCTTCCAGGCTGAGTTCGCGCGGAAGCGGTTCATAGTGGCCGATCCGGCCAATAAACTGCGCGGCATTCCAGCCGCTTTGTTCGACAGACTTTTGCCGCTCGATGAACTGCGGCGTTCCAATCAAACAAATCGGCACGCCTTGATTCGCGAGACTCATCAGCCAGTTAATTCGTTTAGGGAATCCGTAACGCGGATTTACTTCCGGCCAGAGGCGGTGCGCTTCGTCGAGACATAGCAACAGATCGCGCGTGAGCAATACGCTTTCAACACGCTCACGGATTTCGCCAGCTTTGTATTGGGTGAAGTTGCCGAGGCCCAAGCCCCGCGCGAGTGCGAGGAAGAAATCTTTCTCGGCGTTGCCGGTGGGCACTTCAATAAAGCGCGACTGACCCGGATGCTGTTCACACCAGGCACGGGCTGAAAACGATTTGCCGATCCGCGCGTCCCCTTCCACCAGCGTCATGGATTGGCTGTGCCCCGTGTATTCGAGCACATCGCAAATCTTTTGCCCCAGTGACGTAACCACCGTTGCAGATTTCCGCGTGGCGATCCATGTCCGCATGTAATCGCGCAGCGCCGATATGAGTTCGGCAAAATACCAAGGGGCCGCGGTCGTCAAGTCCTGCGCAGGGTCCAAGCACAGGCGCCGTAATTCACTCTCCAAACAATCTTTTTCCTCGTCACCACTTTCCGCCGCTGTGCGACAAAGCGTTTCAAAATCGACGACGGCGTAAGAGTTGGGCCTACGATCCGCCTGTTCAATCGCGCGCGCTTGGTCGCCGTTGAACCTGTCCTCGTAATCGCAATCCTCGCGTGGTTCGAAGATACCGCAGTAGGAATTGTAACCCTCACCTTTGAGCAGGAATTTCGCGTGCAATGCTTCAGGCAGATCGGCGCGGATTTCTCGCACCTGGTCAGCGGTGTAGTTGCCGCCGCGTTTTCCGAGCCGGCGCATGACGTCCGTGCCCAGGCGATCCGCGTAGTCGGTAAGCAGTTTCGCAACGACTACTTTCAAACCACCATCGCGATGCGACATGAAGTGAAGCCACCAAATCAATTCGCGATCTTCCGACTTATCCAACACCGAACACCGTCGCGCCACCATGGTGCCAAGCAGGCCACGCTCGATCTCGGCGCTGGATGCGTAGCGCTCCTGGCGCATGGGTGAATCTCCGGATTTGTGGCGAGTGCTGCTCATTCGGATTCCTTTTCACTGTTAAGGAAGTCGCGAAGTATCCGCGCCTCCTCATCGTTGTCCTGAATCACCGCAGGGTTGCTGACCACGATTCCGGTTTCCGCCGCGAACTGGTCGGCGCGGCGGCGTTGACGCTTCTCTGTCGTGACGGCATCCCGCACGCGCGATTTCTCAAGTTCAATCTCTTGCCCAAGATCGCGGGTCTGCATATCGGTGAGAGCGGTGCGCTCGGGTAGCGGGAAGCTCGTCTTGACGATGTTGAACCGGGTGCGCATGTGCGCCGCCTGTTCCTCGATGCGATCCAGTTCGCGGCGCAGAATTCCCGCAGCGGGCTCGATCAGGGATTCCAATGCGTTCGGTTCTTTGGATCGGGCGACGCAAATGGGATTGGTGCGGTCGGGATTGGTGACTACCAGGACATTGGGGTTTTCCGGGTCGAACCAGGCGAGCACATCCTCTCCCACGAGGTGGCTGATTTCGCGCCCGCGATAATTGAATTTCTGTTTGCCAATCTGAATCGTCACCCCGTTGAGCGTGACACGGGCCAAGCGCTTGTCGTGAGCCAGGAGGTAACGCAGGCCGGCATGGAACTGCGCGGGCGGATCGGCGTGATCCAGATATTTTTCAAACGCCTGCTCAGGCGACAAGCCGGCGAGAATCTTCCCTTGTTGCGGGGTCGCATTGTATTGCTCCACCAGCTCCCCAATGCGGCGATTCCAATCGTCCAACGAATAAAAGAATTTTGACGGATGGACTTTCCGCGCCTTCACCAGCGCCATTTGCTTGCGCAGCGACTCCGGCGCGTCGCGACGTTCATCCCGGCCACAGTAACCAGGCTCAGCCTCCGCGATGTCCTGGAACAACCCTCCCACCCGCTCAATCGTCTTTGAGCGCGGGCGGATGGCGTGCATGAATTTAATATCGAACTCGCGCAAGCCGTGGCTGATCTCGGTAAAGGTAAACGGGTCGGTTTTGCCTTTGAGCAAGGTGGCGGATTCCCACAAACCACGCTCAAAATAAAGCACCTGTGGCACGCCGAATTCCGCGAAGATGTGCGTGCAGAGACTGCGAATGGTCAGCGAGCTGTAACTCTTGCGCGGTTCCAAGGCCCAGCCAACGATACGCAACGTGCGGAAGTCGATGAACAAGATCACCTGGCCGCGCGTGAGATCGAACCACCCGTGGCCATCGGGCACATAGAAGTATGTGTTCAGCGTGAAATCATCCGCTTGCAGGCATTGCAACGAAGCGATGCCGTCATAGCTGCGCGACACATGTCCTTTAATGGAATCGAATGCGCGCGGGCCGCGATGCATCACGGTCAGGATTTCCACTTCCGGCCCGATCAAATCCATGACTGACTGTGGCACGTGTGATTTGTTCGCGGACTTGCCGGTATAACGACCGCGAACCAGTTCGGAGAAACCGTTGCGCAAACAATCCCGCCAGGCCGGCGCGATGTCGCCACGATAATAGAACACCGCGCGATGGGTGAGCAGGATGCGATCTGGCTCGGGGAATTCAAACTTGTCGCCGTTGTTCGCCCGCGCGTCCTTCAGCGCATTCGGATCACACTGCGCGGCATCGAAGCGTTCCAGCTTCCGCTCGAAGGCCATGCGCAACGCCGGGCGCGACGGAGCGAGGAACGGAGCTTTGATGAAGAGGAATTCCCGCACCAGGCGTGCGGCGCGTTTCGCGGGAGTGCGCTGCTCAATCATCCGGGCGTAAGCTTCCAGGGCGAGCGTCCAGATGCCCCGAAGCTCAATGTCGGAAGGGTTGGCGGGGTTGTGCAACGTGGCCAGGTAATCAGCGAGAGGTAGCAGCTGATCCTGCACTTTGAATCTTGTTTCCCGCGGCGCCGGTGACTTCACTGCCGGCTTGTCGGGCAGATACAATTCCAGGCGGCTGAGTTGATCGGCGCCAGCATCACGTCGCAGTGTGCGCTTGAACAGCGAGCGCCAATGCCGCGCGCTGATGGCGTAACCGAACACGCGCCGATACTCCTGCACCCCGCGCGCTTCAAACTCGGCTGCCGGTACCGTAGCATCGTGCTGGCAATACAACTGCGGCCCGAGTGCCTGGCGCAATTTCGTGGCCCGCTCGATCTCGTTGGCAGCGATGTCATCCAGCTTGGGAAAATCTTTCGGCGGCCAGACGACCGGCGGCGCGGCGAGCATGGCCACCGCATCGCGATACTTGCGCTGGCGTGCCTCCGCGTTGAGCCGGTTGCGTAACGCTTCGGGCAGGCTCGCCAACGTCCACGTGCTGGTTTCGTTGCCGTTGACGATCCGCAGGCCATCCGGGGGAACGCGTTTAAGATGAGACCACACCGTTGAGCGTTGGACCTCCAGGCACGTGGCGATCTGAGCGGCGGTGAATTGTGGTGGGGTGTCGGTCATTTGATTTGCCAAACGTCGCTCGTCAGCTTCTCAACGTATTGCTGCAGGACTTCCAGCGGAGCGCCAAATTCGAGGTTGAAATCAATTGCGACGCCGTAAGGGTGCTTTCGCCACGTATTATCCGCCTCATCCCACCACGCGAATTCAGTGCCCCCAACTACGGCCACACTTTCCAGGCCGCGCATGATTGCTGCCAAGACGGTCTCAAATTCGCCATTCAGGCTGACCACGCCTTTGAATTGATTCAACGGACCGACGAGGCTGCATTGTGCGACGATCCCATCCAGGGCGAGGAAGGCAGCAATGTATTTGCCCAGGATAATCGTGCCGGCAACGTTGGCGGTCGGGGAAATAGACTCGACCCCTTCGCCGCCGCACCAGTTGCGCCGGATTCCAATTAGAAGCTTCTTTTGCATCTAGGTGTTTTGCGAATCTGAGATTTTGCTCACGAGGTCTCTGCTGTCACGCGCTGCCGCAGCCGCTTGGTGCAACTGCGCCACCATCTCGGTGCGCAATTCGAGGATGGCCTGAACGACACTGTTGCCGGCAGCCTGAATTTCCGCGCGCAGTGGGTCTGTGTTAACAACCGTTTTAGATTCAGGACCGCCGCTCAACGGTTTGACAATGTCGCGCGCCTCGCCGCGAATGGACTCATCGGTTTCGCGCCCGCGCCGTTTGGCCTCTTGCTCGGCTTTGCGCCGTTCTTCCTCCTCGGCCTTGATGCGTTCCCGTTCGGAATCCAACGACCGCGTGTCCCGGTTCAACGCGTTGGTGTCGGTGCGCAGCGTTTGGTTCAGCCGGATCGTCTCTTTGAGGTCGGCCAGTTCGCGGGTTAAATCTTCGATCTGTTGATCCAGCGTCGCCGCGCGTTCCTTGCCGGCGGCGATGGCGCGCGATTCCCCTTCGAACTCCGCCGCGCGCCGTTCGTAACGCTTCACCAACGTGTCCGCCTGGTTGGTGCGCCGTTGCAGATCGTCTTGTTCGGCGATTAAAGCATCGCGCCGGGCATTCGCGGCGGCGATGCTGTTCTCCCGTGCCACGGCTGCGCCCGGATCGCTGGGCACGACCGCTTGCAAGTTGCTGATCGTGTCCGTGAGCGTGTCAATCTTCTCCTGGAGCGACGGCAGCCCTTTCCGCAGTTCGGCGGCCAACTCGGCGGTGTTCTTCGCCTGTTCCTGCAACGTCTTGATGCGCGCCTGGCGTTGCGTTTCGTCCAGACCGTCTGCCGGCGCAGTGGCAATGCGACCGCGTTGATCCTGCAACTCGCGCAACTGCTGTTCGCGCCGCGCGACTTCGGCACTCTCGCCCGCCGTGCGCGCTTCGTTGGCCTTCTGCTCGTAGAAGTCCCGAATCTGTTGCCGCTGGGCGATGGCCTGCGCGGGCGTGATCTTCTTTTGTTCCTCGGCGAGATTCACCTCGGCAATCGCCTTCGCCTGCGCGGCGTTGTTGAATTCGAGGTTGGCCGTCGTCCACCGACGGATCGCGGCCACGGCGGCGTTGGCGTTTTCGTCCACGTTGCCGGCGGCGCGGGCAATGTCATCGAGGCCGGCGATGAATTCCTGGTTCGCGGCGATGGCCTCATTCTGCGCGTTGCGAAAATTCTCCGCGAAGTTGGACAGCGCCCGCGCATTGACGGCCGCCATCTCATCGAGCTTGCGGTTCGTCTCGTCAATCTGCCGCTTCATCACCACGAAGAACGTGGTCGCCACCGTGAGGGTGGCCGCGATGGGATTCGCCAGCGCCTTGATCGCCAGTCCCATCACCGGAAAGTCCCGGCTCAATTCCTGGGCGACTTTCTTCAGCTCCTTATTGTGGCGCGCAAACAGACTGACCTTCTCACCCGCCTTGTCGCTTTCGTTGCCGACGTCGGCGGTGGACTTGGCCGTGTTCCGCAGATCAATCTGGCGTTGCGCTTCCTCGGCGCGGGATTCATGCGCCGCGCGATCCATCTTCTCCAGCGCGGCGGCGTAGCGGTCGGATTCATCGGCGGCCTGTTGACTGGCCTTGACCGTGTTCCGCAATTCAATCTGGCGTTGCGCCTCGGCGGCCTTGGCCTCGTGCGCGGCGTGAGCGAGTTTTTCGAGCGCCTCGGCGTAGCGCTGGGAATCATCCGTCGCCTTTTGCGTGGCCTGAGCGCTGTCGGCATTGGCGGCCTTGTAGGCGTCAATACTTTGTTTGACGGCGCTGAGCCGTTGCTCCAGTTCGGCGTGCTCTTTGCCGAGGGCTTTGGCTTTGCCGATGTTGATCTCCATCGCCCGCGCGGCGGCTTCCGCGCCCTGCAGTTCGGCGGGCGTGCGAATGGTAAATACAAGATCGGCCATGATTCAGGATTGGAGGGGTGAGAATTGAGGTTTGAGAGCGCTAAAATTCTGGCCGTTGCAGCGTTTTGCAGCCCACCACAGGACGTTTTCGAGGCCTGGACGCGCGAATACCCGTCCCAAATCGTTGTAGGCGATTTTGGCTGCGGTAATGGGGAGGCGTGAAATTGGTGTCATGTGACCCGATTCTTTCTCAAAAAATTGATTACGCTGGCGCGGGAATATTTGTGGCTGGCGTTAGGCCCGTAGCGTTGCTTGGCCCGTTCCGCGATGATGAAGCCGCCGCGCTGACTGATCTGGCGGATGGCATCGGGAAACGTGCTGAACATCTTCTGCAGCTCGGTACCGCGAAGGGTGGGGCGCTGGTGTGGCATGACGATGGCCATCACCTCGTCAAAGGTTAAATCCTCAGTGCGCTTCTGGAGACCGGTGTTGATGCCGAGCAACTCAATGACGCAAAGCGTCAGAACGCGCAGATCCCGACAATAACATTGCAGCGGATTCAGTTGGAAGGCCCATGGCAGGCGTCCATCCTGAATGCGCGCCAACACGCCATCGCGATCACAACCCAGGAGATGTTCGCAAATGGCGACTTTGCACAAAGTCCGGGGTCGTAACAAAGTTGGCGCAACGATCTGCTCGGGTAGCTTGAAGCTGCGATAACCCGGCGCGGGTTGATGGGAGAGAGGTTTCAACGCGTCCCCCTTTTTTGGATCAGGATTTGATCGCCCGCTTGCACGCCGGTGAACTTGACGGGCTGAAATGAGATCAGTCGGCTTAACGATGGCGGAATGGATTTGGCGTGCAGAATCACACGCGCCAGCGGCGGCGGACATTGCGGCATCCGCGCAAAAATCCGAAACGCTTTGGCAGTGCTGCCAACCGCAAGGCAGAGCCTCTGCAACTGGGTAATCAAGATCGGAGTCAAGCCAACGCGCTCCGCGATACTGCGCCGCCCACGCCGGTGGGTTTGTGGAGCGAGAGCCAACAGACCGCCAGTCCGATACCGCTTCAGCCAACGCCACGCCGACGTGCGCCCCAGCCCACACTCATGAGCAGCATGGCTTTGGCATACCCCCTCAGCGACTCGCTGCTTGAATCGTTGCAGTTGATTGAACCGTTGCAGCGCGGCGAGTTCCTGCTTGGGGGAAAGGAAGCGGCAGTCGTCCCGCTCGGCCAGGATGAAAGACGACTGCCGCAGGGAGCCAGACGGTAGCGCCCGCCGGGCTCGAAACTGTGATGTGGTGTCCGCTCTGGCCGAGCGTTGTTTCATGCGTTTAGTGGTTTTGGTTTGATGGATCACAGGTGTCCTTTCCTGTGTTCCTCCGAGTGCGCTTCGTCATCCTTGTCTTGATCATGTGCGCCGCGCTGCGGATTGTTCCGTGTGGAACTTGTGTCGCGCGCTGGCAGAAAGTAGTCGGCACGCCGCAACAGAACAGCGTGCCGATTTCGCGAGCCGTAACGCCAACGGAAGCGTTGCGGCGGGCCGAGGCAACGAAATGCCTCCGCGAAAGTGAATTGGAATTCGCCAGCATCATGCTTTCGATCCGGCGTCCGCTTTGGCTTGGTTTTCGATAACTTCGAGAGCTTGCTCCTCTGTCAAACCAGCGGCCATCTTTACCGCCACCTTCGCGCTGATGGCTTTCTTCGCTGCGATCTTAGCTTCCAGTCGCCCGACCTCCGATTTCAGTTCTGCGGTTTCTCGAACCACTTTTTCAAGCTGCGCAACGATGTCTTGCTCCGTTGCAGTCGCCTTTAGGCCCAATATCTCGATGAGTTTTTCTTTCATGGCGGTATGCTATTGGGGGTTTACTAACGTCTGCAAAAATTCGATCAACGCCGGGGCCGTCTCGTCAGGATCAACCTTGTCGCGGCGAAGGTGGAGCCAACTGACCATCCGCGCGCGTTCAGCAAAAGCAGGCAGTTTCAGCGCCGCTTTGCGCGCGGCATCCTCCGATCCGTTACACCAGGGCAAAACCGCTTTCGCTGCCGCGTCGATTTCTGACCCTTCCAGAGCGAGTTCATCCAACGCAGCGAACGCTTCGTTGACGGCAGCACCAAGAGCCGCTTCTGCCTGGGAAACCGCATCACTGAGCGCGGTGCGTTTCGCGCCCAGTCCGCGCACGCGGGATTCCACGATTGACACTTGATCCGCATCCGAGTTCTCGGCGGCGTTCAATGCGTCGAGCTCGTTTACGGCTTTTTCCCCTAGCTTGTGAACGGCAGCGAGTTCGCCGCGCACGCTGCTGAGTTTAGCGAGCGTGCGGGTGAGAGCGGCAAGATGGTCTTGAGCAGTCATGAGATTAGCCCGCCAAGTTCTGAACCAAAATCTCCTGAACCTGTTTGACCGTCAGGCCCGTGGCCAGTTTGTCGGCGACAAGTTTGTTCTGCTTCAGCGTCGCCATTGCGACGGCTTTGGGCGTGGTTTCCGCAGCAATCTCTTGATCGTATTTCTCGATTGCTGCCAGCGCGGCTTGGATTTGTTCTTTCATGATTTGGATGGTCGGTTACGCGCGGCTTGCAGCGCGGATTGGTAGAGTTCGGGACGATGTTTGGAGACGTGTGCCATCGCTTCCTCAAAATTCAGGGCGCGCTCGATCTGGCTGAACTGAATCAGCGTGCGCACAACCACGGCGGCAATCTCTGGTGTCAACTTGGTGTCCTCCGCCAGACTGAAGAGTCTGAACGCGTCTTCACTCGTTTGCAGGGGAAGCCCGAGTTGCTTGAGCCGCTCAGGCGGCGCAGGCCAGCCGGGCGTCAATTGCGTGCCATCCGCCGAGGGCGTCACGCCTTTCAAATCATCATTGGTGGTGAACAAGCCGGGATGATGAAACCCCGTCAGATTCCAGGCGCGTTCGTGACCTTCGTTCGTGGCCAGATCGATGTTGTGCTGCAATGCCATGTTTTTAACGGCAGCTTGAATTGCGGCAGCAGAACCGCCGAAAGCGCGAAATCCCGCTGAAGCTTTAGTGACTCGCCCGCTCCTGTCATCGGTGTGCGCGAACAGCTTGGGAGATTGTTCCTTGGCGGCTCGGAACGCCGCGTTGTAACCGTCCGCCGTGGCAAGGTCGAACCCACGCTCCTTGGCGACCGCCTTGACTAAATTCTGAATTTGCTCGGTTTGGCTCATGATTGCGGTGGGTTGGCGAGGTGGGTTGCGGCGCGGGCGACTTCGGCGGCAGCGGACGGGGGAAAAAGTGCCTGCAACTTGGCGGCGCGCTGTTGGCGCTTCCAGGCGCGGTAACGAGCGAGCAGGGGAGTCTTGCGCTCACCGATTACCACGCGGCGGAGGTGCGAATAGTCACATCCGAGTGCGGCGCTTGCCGCTCCCAAGTCAGGGCGACGGCGGTAAATTCGGCGTTGGCTTTTGGCTGCCATTTGCCGCCACGGTTTCAAATTATTTTGAACCCGTCAACGTTTTATTTCGCCTCAGAGATTGGCCAAAATATCGTGGAGCGATGCCACGAAAGAACCCGATGCCGCAACGCGAGCGCGAAATCTGCGCCCGTCTCAGGATGTTCCGAGAGTCAACAAAACTTTCGCGCACGACATTTGCAAAAGAGATCGGAATGGACCCGGCGCGCTACGCGAGCTACGAGTTAGGCCGGGCCACAGTCAGATTTGAACTAGCACGGACAATCAAGGAGCGGTTCGGTTTGAATTTGGCTTGGCTCGCAGGAGAGGCTGAAAACATGCGTGGCAATTGGGAAATGCCAACATGGGTGGCTGTTGATAACATGCTCTTTTCCGATGCGTTTAATCTCCATCTTCGCGACCATGCGACCACTTACATGACCAAGTTGGACGGCCCGGCAATCGAAGAAATTGGGAATCTCACCCAAGCCCGCGGCGGGTTGCTTTCAATGACTGAAATCGAGCGCATTTTCGACAAATACAAATCCGGTTATCCGGAGCAACTTTGGGATAGTCTTCGACTCCATTACCTCCGATGCGCCGCAGAAATTGCCCTGGCTCTTCAGCGTGGAGAAATTAATCACTTGACGAAAACGTCATATTCCAACAAAGCTGATGCCGACGTGAAAATCTCTCCACAATGGCCGGCGCTAAAAAAGCGACTCAAAAAAGCAACTGAGGAGGTCGGTTTGAAGCCAGCACTTGCAAAAGCGCTAGGAGTTGATCCGACACAAATTTCCCAATGGCTTTCCGATAGTAAGTCGTCCCGCGAACCGGGTGGAGAGTATGCGCTTCAAATGCTTCGATGGGTCGAGCAACGGGAGCGCAAAACCTGAAAACAAAAATGCCCTGGCAGTGCTTGCAACACCGCCAGAGCTAGACCCGAATGAAAGGTCCCAGTGAAGAAACAAAACATCCGAGTCCACCGCAAGGGTGGCAGTAAAGCCGTATCCCCACAAGTCGCCAAAACTCCTGAGCCGTCCCCAGGGCGCGCACCGGAGCCGCAAACCGTCAGCCTGATCCTCCTGGGCGGCGTGAACGGCAGCTTGCAAGAAATCGCCGGGCTGGATTACAGCGCGGCGGAGTTCGCCACAATCCAGCGCGCCGCGAAAGCCGAAAAGACCTCGTTGGAATCATTTCTCGCGAACGTCTTGAACGCCGGTTGCGAACGCATCCTGGGTGAATCGTTGCCCCCGTTGAAGGGAGGCGCGCGATGAGCTTCGATAACGAGTTCGAGCAAAATATCGCGAAGTTCACCTTGGAGGAATTGCAGGCCACCAAGGAAACGTTGGAGCAAGCTTACGCGATGGTGAATCAGTTGATCCTGGAGCGGTCGGCGACACCGACCATCGTCGCCAAGCCGGATCGTTGGCGCTTGGACCGCAACTAAAGCCTGGCCGCGCTGACGATGATCGGTCGGCGCGGCGGCTTCTCCCTATGTCCAACGCATCCTTTTCCCCAGGTGAACCACTCGCCGGCACAACCTTATTTTACGATGCCGGCAGCGGCGCTGCGGTCCTGGTGCGGCGCCGTGGCAATTCGTATCGCGAGCAGCCGAAGCGCTTCGCCTCACCCGTGGCCGCGCTGGAATGGTGCATCGCGCGCCGGCACAACTTCATTTACATGGCCACGCCGGCAGCCGCGGGCTTGGGTCGGAATTGACTTGGTAATGGTTTCCCAATAGAAAGCGGGCATGAGCAGCCCGGCCCTTACCAGAGAGCAACTTCAGAATTGCACACACGATTTTACCTATTTGGTTCAGGGAGTCTTTTCCTACTACTTGTGGATGACGCGATTGAAACCCAAGGTCTCGATCTGCCATTTGACGAACAAACCCCAAGCCAACAGACAAGGTTTCTGCGTGTCAAAATCCCGTCTCAGTTCGGCTTCATTCACTTTTGAAATTCGAGCGTGCCCGCGATTTTCACGTTTGTCCAACCATTGGCTTCATCCAGAATCTTCACCTTGTCGCCAAAATCTTCCTCCGAAGCGACGATCCTGACTTTGGATGTAAATACCACCCGCCGCAATTGCAGGCTGCGCCGGATATGTTTGTTGTCTTTAGAAACATTGCGAGCTGGAAATCTGGCGCGGCGCATTGCTTGGTCGTAAGACTGATGCAAATCGTTTGGCAAATAACGCTCGGCAAAGTGTCTGGTTGAAATGTGAGGCTCTTCCGACTTCATATAAGAAACTAGGTGTGTGCGGAGCTCCATTCGCTGCTTAGGGTTTGTGCGCAAGCTATCGATAAAACTTCGGGTTTCATCGAAGAAAATTTTCGTTAACCGGGATGCGCTATCAGCAAGTCGGCAACCGAGAAACGTTCCATAGAAATAACGGGCCGCCTCACTCTTGCCGGTTGAGCTCATCAGGTGATCGTAAACGACCACGTCAAAATCAGCCTTCGATCTGGCTCCTGCCGCTGCCGCCCGAACCTTTTCGACAAAACACCCAACCTTGTAAAGGCGCTGTTGAGCGCCCAGCACAAGGTCGGTGATAAACGCCAGTGAAACTCCCTTTGGCCCTTTCTGCTTAATGAACCCGGCATCTGACTCAGCTTTAAGAATCACGACAAACCGGGCTGGGGAACCATCTGAACCCATTGATCCGGTGACAATCACTGCGATACCCGCCTTGACCGCTCCGGAAACTTGTGCCTGCGTCAGACGTTTCGCCAGTTCCTGAGAGCCCTTAATGAACGCTGCCTTTTTTGCGTCTAGGAGTTGGGTGGCCAGTTGAAAGGACGATCCATCCTCATCCAGTTCGACAGCGAGCTCAACGCTGTGGCTTTCTGAACCCAATGCATCCACGAGTCGCTTGCACAGCAACTGTTCGCCCGCAGGATCGATTTCGATAAAATCATCGCTGAGTGCGGGCTGACGGTTTGCTTCGAGATCGGACGCTAACAACACTTCGTGGACAATGATTCGATCAAGTTTGAGGTTTTTGAAGTTCATGCGAGTGCCTTCTGAGTGATTTTCCCAATTCCCAATAAATGAGTCGCTTGCTCAAGCCTATTCCGGGGACGCATTAATTCGCCAACTTCCCCAAGGTTTTGCAAGTAGATTTTGGCTGTTGGTGGCGGCGGGATTCGGGGTATGCAGATCGGCTGCAATGCCACCGCAGGCGCCAAGCGAATGACCCTCAAAAATCGCGCTGTCGAATTCTGACCACCTCAGTCTTTACCGTTAAAAAATTGCGGCACCCGGCACCCTCCGAGATCCACGGGGATTCTGTGCGGTTTTGAATTTCCAAAGGCTTTTCATTGGGGTTTTCGCGCACTTTTTTAGGAAATCGCAAAGCGCACAGGAAAATCGAAAGCGCACAACCAAGGAATCGGAGAAAGCGTTGTAAGTGCCCTATCTTCGAATGTTTCCGCGCTGTTTTGCGATGTTCCGGGCTTTTCCCCGAAACCGCACAACTTCACCGCCCCTCTTCATGGGAACTGGTGGAATGGTGCGCGAAGCGGGGGTCGAACCCACAACCTTCGGCTC
>CAYXQJ010000063.1:0-13415 GCA_964467455.1 uncultured Hyphomicrobiales bacterium
TGTCGCGCACCGATCCCGGGAAAGGTCAAGACACGTCTCGCTGCCGGTATTGGTGCGTTCGCATCATCGGAGATCTATAAAGCGACCGCCGAATACGTCGTCTGGAACGTCCGCTCCGCCGGTCTTCCTGTTGCCATCTTCGTTGCTGAGACAGAACACGCCGATCGTGTACGCTCATGGTTAGGGGGCGAGCAGCATTCACAACACGGCGAAGATCTCGGCGACCGCATGGAACACGCCGTGCGTGAGATGTCGCGCCACGGCTATCAACGCTTCATCATCGTTGGTACCGACGTACCGTTCCTTGAGGCTGCCCACATCCGCGCTGCAGCGAGTGCACTCGATCAACACGACGTCGTGTTTGGCCCTGCATACGACGGCGGATACTACATCATTGGCATGAATGGCGTCAAGACCGAGCTGTTTCGGGATATCCCTTGGAGCACTCCGGAAGTGTTACCGCGGTCACAAGAGGTCTGCGCGTTGCATCACTGGAACGCTTTCCTATTGCCCACCGTCCGCGACCTCGACACCATTGACGACCTCAAGGCCGTGATGGACGAGGCACCGAAGGGACATGAGGAGATCATTCGCCGCTATCAGCTGATCTTGAGGCACTTGGGGAGCTGATCACCGAGAATAGAAGTTCTTCGCTCCATCCTTCATCTTCACCAGCTCGGTCTTCAACAGATACATCATGTGTCCGGCATCGTAATACGACATCGTGATGTTGCCGGCATGCTGCCTCGGCAGACCCAAATGATCGAACGTATACTCTGTGCCATAGAACGGTGTGGCCAGATCGTAATAGCCGTTGAGCACCCAGACCTTGAGGTCGGGATTCATCAACACCGCATCACGTAGCCGTGGTGCAACGTTCAGGTACTCATTGCGCGCACTGCCGAAATCCCATGGCCAGACGCGGCCGGTGAGGACTTCGTAGGGGAGCGTGGTGTTCACGTTCAACTCACGCGAGAGATAGTCGTTGATGCACGTAGAGAAACATCCGGCGATCGTTGGATGATGGCTCGGGTCGCGCTCCATGTACTCGGTGAGCGGGTTCGTGATCGCCCCCTTATATCGACTGTCAAAACGGCCGACCTGTTGACCGTCGGAACGAAGGAGTTCCGCGCAGTACTTGTGGATGTTGACGCGGAGATCGGTCTTGTTCACGTAGTCTGAAGTGAGACCGGTGTAGCGTGCTACTTGGTCGACCAACGTCCGGCGTCCGGCGTCAGTAAGAGTAGATCCCTTCATAAGGCCGACGGTGTAGTCGTTCATCGCAAACGTGCGAGCTTCGGCAATGACATCGCTTAGCGACTTGGCCTGCAGGTCAGCGGGAAGTTTCTTGTGATACCATGCCGTGGCCGCATACGTCGGCAGAAACGTTGCGAACGGCAAGTCGTTGCCTTCAGAGAAGTCGATCGTCTGAAAGTTCAACACCGTGCTTACGAGGATCACGCCGTTGAGATACATGCCATAGCGCGACTGCAGATGTTCGCTCAATCCGGCAGCACGCGTAGTGCCGTAGGATTCGCCGATCAAATACTTTGGCGAAGCCCAACGCTTGTTGTCGCTCACCCATCGACGAATGAACGCACCAACCGACTCGATGTCTTGATTGTAGCCGTGAAACTCCGCACCCGCCGTCTTCTCATCCGCAGCTCGGGAATATCCCGTGCTCACCGGATCGATAAAGACCATGTCGGTGAGATCCAACCACGACTGGTCGTTATCAACAAGTTCATAGGGAGGGGGCAGTGTGGTCCCGTCATCATTCATCTTCACACGTCGCGGACCCAACACACCAAGGTGCAACCATACACTGGAAGAACCCGGTCCACCGTTGAACGAAAACGTCAACGGCCGCTTCGCCGGATCCGACGTCCCACTCTTCACATAGGCAACGAAGAAGACCTTCGCACGAACCGTCCCGTCTTCCTTCGTCAGCGTCAGATGTCCCGCCGTTGCTTCATACGCAACAGATGCACCACCGATCGACACCGTATGCTTCGTCGTCACCGGCTGCTGGAAGATCGCCACATCCGCCTTCGATGTGTCGCCCTTGGCCCAACACACTGCTGATGACATGAGGAACATCACCGCCATCATGACACGTACGCCCATTCTCTTCACTCTCATCTCCATTCTATTTCTAGCCCTCTAGCTATCTAGCCCTCTAGCTATCTAGCCCTCTAGCTATCTAGCCCTCTAGCTGTCTAGCTGACTAGCTGGTTAACGCGGGTCATTTTCGGATTTGATCGAACTCATCTTCTCCACCAACGCATCTCCGCTTGGCGGGTGGATGGTGCCGAGGAATGGCGTCACATCTTCGAACAGACCGTGAGTGGTCTCGGACTGGATGTACTTGACGACTTCACGCATGTCGTTGGTCTCTTTGAAGACCTTGATCTGGCGGTCTGCACCGGAACCATCGCGCAGGATCTTCTCGACGTAGTTGAGCTCATCGCGAGAGCCGAGACCGTCAACCACCGGGTCGACGAATTCCAGGAGTTCCATGATCAGGTCGCGTGCCGGCTTCTCTTCCTGACGTCCCCAGTCGATCAGCTTGCCGTCGAGGCCGTAGCGCACGGCGCGCCACTTGTTCTCCATCAACAAGGACCGACGGTATTGACGGAAGGAGAGATTCTGTTCGTACAACGAATAGAGCTTGGCCGCAACGGCCTGACACAACGCTGCGATCGCGACCGTTTCTTCGATGCGCATCGGAAGATCGCAGATGCGCACTTCGAGCGTTGGGAAGAATGGATGCGGACGGATGTCCCACCAGATCTTCTTGGCGTTGTCGATCGATCCCGTCTTCACCAACAGGTTGACGTAGTGCTGATATTCGCTCCAATCCGAGAACAAGTCAGGCAATGCCGTCCGCGGGAATCGTTCAAAGATCTTAGACCGGAAACTCTTGAGGCCTGTATCCGCCCCCTCCCAAAATGGAGAGTTCGTGGTCAAGGCGAGAATGTGCGGCATGAAGTAGCGCATCTCGTTCATCAGCTGGATCTGGATCTCGCGGTTCTCGATGCCGATGTGGATGTGCATGCCAAAGATCAGCAGTGATCGCGCGAGCAACTGCATGTCCTCGATCAGGATCATGTACCGGTCATCGGGATAGATGTCTTGTTCTTCCCAGTGTGCGAACGGATGCGTTGACGAAGCACCGATCAGAAGTCCGTTCTGCTTCGCTAGGTGGTTGACGATCGATCGGATCTTGGTGACCTCAAACATCGCCTCCTTCGTGTTCTTGCAGATGCCCGTGCCGATCTCCAGCATCGATCCGTGCATCTCGGGTTTGATGTGCTCGTGGAGCAACACCCGCCCCTTACTGATCAATTCCAGGTTGACGTGGGACCGGAGATTGTACGTCTCCGGGTCGAGGACCATGTATTCTTCCTCGATGCCAAGGGTAAAAGTGGGGCGTTCGTACGGGTCGCCCGTATTGAACAACACTCCGGGATCTTCGCCAGCCATGATGCCCTCTACAAAATGAATGTGCCAAGATAGGTAGGGGGCATCCCCGGTTGCAACCTTGAAGCCCTTCATTCGTCGTAGTTTCGTCTTATGCCAGAATTCAGCATCGAAAGCAACGGAATGCTCGAAAACACCGCCGTCTACTACAACGGCGAGCAGCTCCGTGGTGTCAAAGAGGTCTTCCTCAACCTGGACGAGAACGGGGCGTTCGACGCCATTCTACAGTATCAGGGGACGGACGACAAGCTGTATACGAAGAACGTCCTGCAGGACTATTTGGAGAACGTGGCCACGACCGAGCCGACGTTCACTGAGGAGGAGGCACAGCAAATGACCTTGCTGATGCTGGCCAGCGACGGGACCATCGATACCACGTCCGTCATCCTCAACAACGAGGAACAGTTCGGCGTGGTGAGTCTACTGGTCCACATCAAAGCCCCAAAGGAGGGTGATCGGCCGGAATTCAAGGCCGAGATCACCTATCGTGAAGAAGATGGTCGACTTACGACCGAAGGAGTATTCTAACGTGAAACACTGGATACGCATCACCTCTCTCGTTGCCATGATCACGGCAACGATCCTGATGATCATGCCGCTGGACATGATGGCGCAGCGTCGCGGCGGTTCATTCGGCGGCTCACGCCGATCCTATTCCGCGCCACGGTCGTCACCACGCGGCGGCGGATCGTTCGGTGGTTCACGGCGTTCACCGTCGTCGCCGACATCGCGTCCGTATTCATCACGTCCCACGACCCGGCGGTCTACACAGACGCCCGTGTCGACGCGAAATACGTTCGGCGGCTCGCGCCTCAACTCGTCAGGTGACTATACCTCGCGTTACGGCGTGCCGCGTCAAACACAGCGCACCACCGTCCCCGGTGCCAATGGCGGTCAGAACTACGTGGTCAACCGCTACGGCGGCATGGGCGACGGTTTTATGATGGGCTACCTTATGGGTAGCATTCCGTGGTACTACAGCATGCCGTTTCATCCGGCGTTCTATTACAGCCGACCGTACACGGTCGCCAACCCTGACGGCAGCACCAGCGTCTACCCCGGCACGTTCTCGTGGGGCACGCTCTTCTTTGTGCTGTTGTTGGTAGGGGGCGCGGGCTACATTCTCTACGTCTGGCTGCGCCGAAAACGGCAACGCCGCCAATTTGGCGGCGTTGACATGTCGCGTTCATCGTTCGGCTAAGACGATCGGCCGATAGAGTGTTGAGCCGTCACGGAAGACCGCTTCTATCACATAGGCACCACAGGCAAGTGATGCCATGCTGTGGGTGTATGTACCCACTTCGGTAGAAAAGCGGGCGGCTGCTACGCCATTGAGGTCATAGACCGTTATGGCTGCCGGCAACCCTGTTGACAGCGTGAGTTCATCGCGCACCGGCATTGAGTGGATCAGCAGACGCTCGATGGATGGTTCGTCATATGAGACCGATGTCATCTTGGCTTCAATGGTCATGGAGACCTTGTCGACAGGATTATCGGCACCATCGCGCGGGACGTTCACGATCACATCGGCCACTTCCATCCCGCTGATCACTTCGCCAAAGATCGAATAGTCTCCGTCAAGCCACGGCGTGGGGACAACACAGATAAAGAATTGACCGCTGAAGCTGTTGGGATCTGAGGTCCGCGCCGCAGAGATCGAACCGCGCAGGTGCTTCTTCGTGGTGCTGAACTCTGCGGGAACAGTGGTGCTGTGACCGCCGGTGCCCCACGTTTTCCGCGGACCGCTGATGGAGTTAGGGTCGCCCCCTTGGATCATGAAGTTGGGGATGACTCGGTGGAATGCCGTGCCGTTGTAAAAACCTTCGGCGATCCGAGCAGCGACGAAGGCCGCATGTTTCGGGGCGATCTCGGGCAGGAGCTTGAAGGTGATCTTGCCCAGTTGCTTGCCACGTTGGGTGGCCGTGATCTCATAGACGTCGGCGATCTCTTGCGATGAAGCAGAGAACGTACAACACGTCAGAAGCAGGAAGAGGAGGGCAGTTCTCATCGTGTGATCGTTAGTGTGTGATGGCTTACATGCTCACCCTGCACGATCACCAAAGAATAGCGTCCGCTGGCATAGCGCGACAGGTCGATCGAGAACGATCCGTTCTCTGCTGACGACCAGGTTCCCAACTGCTGTCCATTTAGATCAACAAGGGAGATCGTCGCCGGTTGTTGCAGTTCGATCCGAACGATATCCGATGTGGGATTCGGAGCGATAACGATGGAAGGGGTGCGACCATCTTCGTCAACCGAAACAACGGGAGTGACCGTCCCGAGCAACGTTGCCTGGATCATGTTCGGTGTTGCGTTGGAGTAGATCTTCACCGTTGCTCTGTACGAACCCGTATCTGTGGCATACATGCGCACACCCAGCTGGTCCATCGCCTCGGAGGTGATCACATCATCCAACATGTTCGTGATGCGAAATGCAGAGTCGGGTGTTGATCCTTCCATCGTGATCACAACAGAGTCGACTCGTACATCGCTTTCACCAACGTTGTTCACTTGCACAGAACGCAGTCGATTCTTTCCTGATTCAACGTTACCATATTCGACGGTATCACTAACCACTTGAAGGACGCGCGATCCGTTGGGTCCACTGTAGCGATACTGAAGCAACGACGACCGGAAGCCAACCATGATCACACCGGTGCCATTGACGCCGCTGCTGCCGCCGATAGCAACTGCGCCGTTGACCGTGCCGGCAGGACGCGACAGGATGGGCTGCCAGTCCTTGCCGTTGTTGTCGGATCCGTACACTTCTCCGTTGGTGCCCACCATCACGTGATGTTTGTTGCCTGAGCTAAGTACACTTACCGGAGTTATGCCGAGCGATGCAGGGTCGAACACATCACTTTGCCAGGTCGCGCCGCCGTTTTGTGTCGAGGCGATCCGGTAAGGTGCATTCGATGCCGAGGAGGTGCGGTACAACAGCACGCCGTTGTTAGCATCCTTGAATGCCATCGTTGAGATGACAGCACCGTTGACGTTGAGCTTGCCTGAAGCCCATTGTTGTCCGCGGTTGGTCGAATAGAGAATACGACGATCCGTGGTGCCGAACCACAGCGCATCACCCAAGAAAAACGCCGAACCGGTAATGACCTTTTCGCTGGCATTGGACGTTAGGGGCGCGTTGCCGACGGCCGTCCAGATGCTGCCGCCATTTGTGGTGCGAGCAACGCCGATGCGATTGCTTGTTGGGTCGCCGACGGCGATCGCATTCATCGCGTCGTACATGTGTATGCCGGCAACCGTCGCTATTGATGCGTTGACACCGGTCGAAGAAAAAGATGCGCCATCAGTGCTGATGGCTACTGTTGCCACTCCGTTGCGGACGCCGCCAACCATGCAGTTCGTGCCGGAGAATGCCGACATACAGGTTGGAGTGAACTGAAGGGCGATCACACCACCTGCACCGCCTGAAGTACCGCGGATCAACGCCGGCTGTGTGAAGAAGCTCGTGTTTGACCAGAACGTACCATCCGATGTGTATTCGACCAAGTTACCCGGACCATAGCCAAACTGAACGTTCTCGAAGAGTGACGTCCACATATTCGAGGTTGGCAGACTCACCGGTACACGAGCGATCATGTAGTTGATGTAGTTGCCGGACTTGACCGTGAGTTCAAGCTCGATCTCCGGAGCATACCAAGGGAAGTTCGGTCCAAGCGTGAAGGTCAGTTGCGCATCCTTCGTCTCGTTGTTGTTGATGTTACCAAGCTGAACGTCGCCGCTTGGCGCGATCGTCACACCGTTCGCTCGGGGACGGATAGAGAGGACCACGCCGCCGGCATTGCCGAGGATGTTCTTGAGTTGAAGTGTGACGCTCGTCGGGTTGTTCGATACGATGGTGCCGCCGGCGACGTTGACAGCGTTCAGGATGATGCCAGGTACGGTGTTGTTGCCTGACCATGTGTTGTTGAATCGAACGGCACGGTCAGCATTTGCGCGACCGTAATACATCGGCCGATCACCGGCTGAAACCGTCGACATTGCATCACTCGTTGAACGAATATGTTCACGGATCTGCTCCGGAGTCCAATCCGGATGTAGTGTGCGAACCAGCGCAACAATGCCAGCAACGAGTGGACTTGAGAAGGATGTACCGGACAATGCTTGATAGCCATTGTTGGGGAACGTGCTTAGTATGTTCTCACCTGGTGCATACACATGCACACCCCAACCGTAGTTAGAGAAGCTCACCACACGATCGTTGTTGTTCGTTGCACCAACGGTGAGGACGCCGCTGAGGTTTGCCGGATTCTGCGAATAGAGGTCGAGGTTCTGGCCGTCATTTCCGGAAGCGGCCACCACAATGGCCCCCTTAGCATTAGCATAGTCGACCATGTCTTGTGCGGACGGATCTTCACCCGGACCTCCCCATGAGCAGTTGATCACATCAGCGCCGAGGTCGGCGGCGTATTTGATGGCTGTATACCCCTGGAGGATGGAACCAACACCCGGATTGTCGGAACCACACTTGATCGGAAGGATCTTGCAGTTGATCGCCGGTGCGGCAATGCCGATGGCATTGTTCGTAGCGGCAGCGGCACAACCGGCAACCACCGTGCCGTGGCCGTTAGTGCCGTTGATCGTCGGATAGACAACACGTGGATCGTTATCGGGGAGGAGAACACCTGACTGTGCTTGTGCACGCGAGATGTTGCCCACAAAGTCCCAGCCACGTACATCGTCGATGTAGCCGTTGCCGTCGTCGTCCTTATTGTTATTCGGAGTTTCACCGGGGTTGGTCCAGATCTTCGAAGAAAGATCTTCATGCTGCCAGTCTGTACCGGAGTCGACGATGGCGATCAGCACATCGGCCGAACCTTTCGTGACATCCCATGCCGATGGCAATTGCATCAGCGGCAGCCACGGTTGCTGAGCATACCGCGGATCGTTCGGTGTGTAGTACATCTTGTGGACCGTGATCGGCACGGCATATTCCACATCCGGAGACTGCATCAACTTCTTACAAAGCTCAAAGGGTTCGATCGGCTCGGTGAACTCCACACGATAGATTCGGTCTAGGCCGGCGATCTCTTCATAATGCCGTTGCTCGAACGAGGGAGTGGCTTGGTCAAGACCGAAGGCCGACGAGACGCTGCTCATCCCTGCCGTCGCCAACGCGATGTTTACAGAACTGCCATCGATCGCGCGGGCATGCGAATGCACGCCGTAGGCACGACGCGTTTTCACCAGCACCACACCGGGGAGGTAGGTGCCGGGAGCCGGTCGGTCGACCTTGATCACACGATCAGACGTGCGATATCCATTCGGAAAGGTCTTGCCTTCAACGTTGACGAGGAAGGCATCATTGCCCGGAATGATCTGTGCCGATGCAACGGACGTTAACGCCGCGATCGCCAGAATGCGTAAGAACCAGTTGATCATCATAAAGAACTAGAAATGTTGAATGCGTGCAAATTCGGGAGCATTGACTTCAAAACAGCCCGAATGATACAGAACTATCGCGACTTGAGCACAGGGAATCCGTACGTCCCCCCGCTGAACAGATAGAGGCCGACCGGTAGTTCCGATCCATAAACGGCCGTTTTGATCTCGTCTTCCGTTCCGTTCATCTCCAGCACGACCTGCCCCACCACGTCTAACACGCGCCAAGGGCGCTGGACGCCGGACGTTGGACGCTCTTCATCGGACGTCGGACGCTCTTCATCGGACGCCGGACGCTGGACGACGGACGAAACAATACGACTTCCCGTCACCCCTCGTCCGGCAAGCGGCGCCAGCCGTCCCTGAGCGGTAAAGTACGGGCGAACCCGCACCACGGCCGATCCCGGTGGCAGTACGAGTTTGGCTTCGGCCATCAAGCGAGTGCCGGCTCCAACGGTGTCCACCACGGTCAACGGTTGGTCGATCGACGGTCCGACTTCGATCAGGTATGCTGCGTCCGGATAGGTCCGCCACGACAAATAGGTCTCGCCGGTCTCGGGGATCTCTTGAACGATCAGGTCGCCCCCTATCACCGGACCTTGCAGCGTCAGGGTAGGGTCACCAAGCAGCAGAATGTGGATGTTGCGTTCACCGATCGAGTAGGGGGCAAACAGACCCGTGACAAGGTCTTCGATG
The DNA here is from genome assembly GCA_964467455.1 of uncultured Hyphomicrobiales bacterium. Lineage (GTDB taxonomy): Bacteria > Bacteroidota > Ignavibacteria > Kapaibacteriales > Kapaibacteriaceae > OLB6. The sequence goes on from CAYXQJ010000063.1 coordinate 9,580, forward strand.
GTGCCGCCGGTATACGTTCCGGCATTGTTGGCGCTCAAGCGCTGACATTCACCGATCGTCGCACCGTCGGCCAAGGGGTGAAGGAACCAGTGCGGGCGTCCGCTCCATCCGCAGGTGAGCACCCAGCCGTCGGCGGCGAGGGCGGCGCGCATGATGTTGTTGGTGGAGTTGACGTCGGCAAAGTAGCTGCCGAAGAGCATCGTAAAAACGGCATGCAGCGAGTGGTTGGTGAAGTCGGCGACCTCTGCGACGCCCGAGCAGTGTTCATAGCCGCCGCCGCCGCAGCCGTAGGCAAAGAGCGAGGGTGTGGAGTCTAGAGAACGTCGCGGTTGCTGTGCCGCGTAGATCCAATCACCTTCGAAGATGCTGTCGGCGCCGACGATCGGGGCGAAGGATCGATAACCGGACGCGGCAAAGGCCTCGATGATGCGCATGTCGTCAGCAACTCGCGCGAAGAGTCCGAAGTTATCGTCGATCAAGGCGCGTTGCGGTGGTTCGAAGGACCGTACGCGATACAGATGATCACGATCGAGATAGGCACGCAGCAGCTCGAATTCGCGGGTGCGATCCGTGGCGGTGGTGCCGAAGGCGGGGAGGTCGCGCATGTCGATGCGTCCGACGCATAACTCCAGATCCGTCGGGATCAAACTTTGATCGAACTTCTCATCACCCGGTACGTTGCGATTCTGCTGGCGATCCGGTTCTGACAGGTTGACGAACTGGTCTGTCCACTGATATTCGGCGTCGATGCCGGGCGACGTCTCAACATCGGCATAATAGGCGTCCGATGCCCAAGCACCGCCATGTTCCGGATGGTAGTCCGGGTTGGGGATGCCGCCCGTAGTCGAAAACCCTCCCGACATCGCATAGGGGAGGTCGCCGATCAAGATCACGTGGCTCAGGGTGCCGGTTAACGTGTTGTGCCAAGCGGGCAGGATCAGGTCTGTCTTGATCGACCGAGGTGTGGCGTTTTGTGGTGCCGTGGCCATGGTGACGACCCAGCCGTCGCGGCGGAGGTCGTCCTGTAGTCGTGACAGTTCCGGGACGAGGGTTGTGCTTGCCCCCTGATCAGCAATGACGAGGACCTTGCGACGGGTCTGGAGCATGGTGCCGGTGCGCGTCGTTCCGGCGCTAAGGTAGCCCGTGGCCATCATGCGGAGGTCGTTGACCTGCCAGATCTGTTGGACCTCCATCCAGGCATCGTTGTTGCGTGGTACCTCGGCTTGCCACGATGTTTGCGGTGGGTCGATAAAGACCACGGACGTTCCGCTGCCGTTGGTTCGGGTTGTTACGGTCGCCGATCCTGCATTGGTAGGGGGCGTCCAGGACACGTACGCTGAAGATTCGCCGGAGAGATTAAACGTCGGGGACAGCATGACGCTCTGATCGCGCGTTGTTTGAGACCAAAGCTTCTGGCAAGGGAGAAAAGTTGAAAGAGCGAAGAGGGCGAAAAGGGCTGAGCGGGTGGACATGGCGTGTAACCTAACAGATATCTTGCAGTTTTGGTATCAGACAATGGGCAAGCAAACAACAATCTTTTTCAGTGTTTTTTGGAGTACGGAGATGAAACTGCACAAGTGCCTCATGGGCCTATTGGCAGGAGCGATGGTGGCGCTGTCGGTTACAGCGTGCGACCCGGGTACTGTTGATCCTGCTGAGGGATCGATGCCGGTGTATGCACAGACGACCGAGGCAACGTCGTTCGAATTGCTGGCCCAGCCGGCAGATTTTCAGGATGCAACGCTTGAGCAGGAAATGCGCGAGCGTCCGGATCCGCGTGGCGGCGATGACAAGCGTGGACCGCAGGTACGTCATCCGTTTGGCCGTTTGCTGAACGCGCTGAACCTGACGGAAGAGCAGCGTGCACAAGTAGCTGAGCTGTTGAAGAGCCACAAGGCCTGCGCCGACGAAGCCATGGCTGTCCTCAAGGAATACACGAGCGGCTTGATGGAAAACGCTCGCGCTGCACGGAAAGAGATCCTGGCAAAGGTCGAGTCGGGTGAGATGACCCGCGAAGAAGCCCGCGCTGCGATCCGCGCCTTGAATGAGCGTCTCCGCAATGCGTTGAAGGAAAGCGGCATTCGTGAGCGCGTCCGCGAGATGATGAAGTCGTGTGACGACACGTTCCTCCGCGCCTTGGCTCAGATCCTCACCGAAGAGCAGCGCGCGATCCTTGATCGTTACTTGGCATCACGTCCGAGCTAACTCTTGTTGACCCCTACCACGAAGGGGCTTGCTGCCGAACGGTGGCGAGCCCCTTTTCATTTTTGCGGTAGATTGCAGGTATGTTGACAGAACTTGTAGCGCGCATCGGACGTCGGACCATCAATGGTGTTCAGGAGGTGGGGCAGGTCGTACTGCTTTTGATCCACACATTGCGCTACTTCCCGCGTGCCTTTAAGGACCGTTCGCTAGTCTTTGAACAGATGAAGATCGTCGGCAGCGATTCGCTTCCGTTGGTGGTCTTGGTCGGCTCCTTCACCGGCGCGATCGCCGCCTTGCAGGCCACGAATCTCTTTGCCAAATTCAACTTGATCGGTATTGCCCGCCCCTTTATTGGTGGTTCGATCGCCACGGTGGTGTTCACGGAACTGACACCGGTACTCACGGCCCTTGTGATCGCCGGTCGGGTGGGCGGAGCCATTGCCGCTCAGATCGGCACCATGCAGGTCTCTGAGCAGATCGACGCCTTGGAGATGATGGCCATTGACAAGAACCGCTATCTGGCCATGCCACGGGCGTTTGCGGCCATTACGATGATGCCCGTGTTGGCCGTCTTTTCCAATGCTGTGGCGTTGATCGGCGCCTTTGTGCTGACGAGTGTCAAGTTCGACTTCAGTGCGGTGACCTTCTTTATTTCGATCCAGAACTTCTTCAACGTCGCCGAGGTGAGCACGGGCATCATCAAGTCCTTCGTCTTCGGTGGCTTCACCTCTCTCGTCGGCGTCCACGTCGGCTTCCGCACCAGCGGCGGCGCCGAAGGCGTCGGCGCATCGACCGTCCGCGCCTTTACGATCTCCGCCGCCGGCATCCTGGTGATCGACGCGATCTTCGGCATCCTCTTCTAACCCCGGCCTCCCGGCCTCCTTTCCCGGCATCTATCGTTGCCGGGCAGGGTGACATTCTGGCAGAGTTCTGCCGAAAAGGCAGGCGTTTTGCCATCATTTCACTTGTCACTGCCATGTTAGGGGGCTAGTTTTGCGCCCCGAATCTATTAGCACTCATACACGAAGAGTGCTAACATTTTCGTCAAAGGCGAGCGAAACCACCAACCACCAACTACAAACCACAATCCACAAACGGAGTTTTATCATGAATCTCACACCATTGCACGATCGCGTGATCGTCAAGCCGGCAACACCGGAAGAAACCACCAAGGGTGGCATCATCATCCCGGACACGGCGAAAGAAAAGCCGATGCAAGGCGAAGTCATTGCCATTGGTAATGGCAAGGTCTCAGAAGACGGCAAGGTCCTCCCACTCGCCCTCAAGGTCGGCGACAAGGTCCTCTACGGCAAGTATTCCGGCACGGAGATCAGCGTTGACGGTGAGGACTTCCTCATCATGCGCGAATCCGACGTCTTCGCAGTTGTCAAATAAGTTCCCAGTTCCCAGTTCCCAGTTCCCAGTTCCCAGTTACCTAAGGAAATACAATGGCTAGCAAAAAGATCTCATTCGATGTAGAAGCCCGCGCTGCCCTCAAGCGTGGTGTTGACCAACTTGCTGACGCTGTCAAGGTCACCCTCGGCCCGAAGGGCCGCAATGTGGTTATCGACAAGAAGTTCGGCGCTCCGACGATCACCAAGGACGGCGTGACCGTTGCCAAGGAGATCGAA
>CAYXQJ010000064.1:0-13318 GCA_964467455.1 uncultured Hyphomicrobiales bacterium
TTGAACAACGTGCGTTGATCGAGCGCATCATCAAGGCCGAAGAAGAGAGCTTCCTTGCAACTCTAGATCGAGGGCTAGCACGCTTCGACACAGTAGCGACCACGAACAATATCGTCTCAGGTGCCGATGCCTTTGAGTTGTACGATACGTTTGGTTTCCCCGTCGACCTTACACAGCTCATCGCACGTGAACGCGGACTCGACGTCGACATCGAAGAGTTCGAACGTCTGCTCAACGAACAACGCGCCCGCTCGCGTGCTGCACGCAAGTCGCATGCACAAGAAGCGGTGATGGAGCAGATCGATGCGTCGTCGACCTTCACAGGATACACGGAGTCCGAGACATCGTCGAAGGTCCTGTACGCAAAGGGCAACCAGCTCGTCCTCGAGGCCACACCTTTCTACGTCGAAATGGGCGGACAGGTCTCCGATACCGGTACGATCACGGTAGGGGGCGCAACCTATACCGTCGACGATGTGCGCAAGAGCGGCGACGCCATCGTGCACATTCTCGAGACAGACGTCGACGCAATCCTTGGTGACATCGCCCTGGCCCGCCTCGACGTTCCGCGTCGGCGTGACATTCAGCGCGAGCACTCGGCCACACACCTTGTGCACGAAGCGCTGCGACGCGTTCTCGGTACGCACGTGCAACAGTCGGGCTCCCTCGTAGCTCCCGACCATCTGCGTTTTGACTTTTCTCACTTCGAACGTCTGCGCGATGACGAATTGCAGGCCATCGAAGACATGGTGAACGAAAAGATCTTCGAGTCCATCGATGTCCACATCGAAGAGATGCCGATCGAAAAAGCCCGCAGCGTTCCCGGTGCGAAAATGTTCTTCGGCGACAAATACGGCGACTCCGTCCGCGTGGTCTTTATCGACGAATCATTCTCGGTAGAGTTCTGCGGCGGAACGCACGTTAGAAACACCTCTGAGATCGGCCTGTTCAAGATCCTCGGTGAAAGCAGCGTCGCCTCCGGCGTCCGCCGTCTCGAAGCAATTGCCGGTCGATCCATCCCTCAATATTTCAAAGAGCTAGCAGCAAAGCAAGAAGCAGCCAGCAGCGAGTCACAAAAACTTCTTGACCGCATTAAGAACCTCGAGAAGGAACTCAGCTCGCTCAAGACCGGTGAACTCAAGACGCTTATCCCCGGCATCGTCGAGAAGGCCGTCGATCGCGACGGAATCCGCATCGCCGCCGCCCGCATCGACGTTTCTGATGCCGACCAGCTCAAAGACCTCGGCGACGAGCTCCGCAGCGCCCTCAAGACCAACGGCGTCGGCCTCTTGGCCACGGTCATCGACGACAAGGTCCAGCTTGTCTGCGTCGTAACCGACGACCTCACCAAGACCAAGCCCGCCGGCAAACTCGTCGGCCTCGTCGCCAAAGAGGTAGGGGGCGGTGGTGGCGGAAAACCCCATCTTGCGACAGCCGGTGGAAAAGATGTCACGAAATTGGACGCTGCAGTCACTATGTTCCCAGAGCTGGTAATTAGTTTCTCGTAGCTCGAGATTGGATATTCTCACATTCTCACATTCTCACATTTGACTTATGGCAAACTCCTACGAAGCCGTTGGCAACCTCATCGTCGTGATGGACACGCAGCAAGTGAAAGACACCTTTCGCAAGCGTGAATTCGTGCTCGAGATCCAGGACGGCAATTATCCGCAGCAGATCAAGTTTCAGGTGACACAGGATCGTTGCGCCTTGTTGGACAACTACAAGGTTGGCGACGAGATCAAGGTCCTCTTTAACCTGCGTGGTCGCCCCTTCCAAAACCGTGAAGGACAGACGGTGTATTTCACGAACCTCGAAGCATGGCGTATCGAGCGTGCCGGTGCCGGTGGCGGAACATCGCAAGGCGCGGACTATTCGCAGATCTCGCCGGCCTCAGCAGGTGGTGCGAAGGATGATTTTGATGATGTTCCCTTTTAGCAGCTAAGTCAGGGACATCAAAGTCCGCGACATCGAAGACTGCGACATCGAAGTCAGAGACGACGAAGTCAGGGAAAAGGAGTTCATGTATGGAACGAAACTTCACAGCTATCATCAAACAGGATGGTGACTGGTGGATCGGCTGGGTGGAAGAGATACCCGGTGTGAACTGCCAGGAGGAGACTCGTGATGCGCTTGTTGAGTCGCTGAAGGAAGCTCTGGCACTAATGTTAGAGTTGAATCGAATGGATGCCGTTCGTGCAGCCGGTGAGAACTTTGAAGAACTGCCACTGGCGGTATGAAGCGACGGGACTTTCTTGCCTACCTTCGTTCACGCGACTGTGTGGAGCTCAGAGAAGGTGCCCGTCATTCTATATGGGTACATTTTTCGAGCGGGAAGATGTCAACGGTACCTAGGCATACTGAGATCAACAACAACTTGGTCAAGAAGATCTGTAAGGATCTTGGAATTGAAGCACCAAGTACCTTCTGAGAGTAGCGATGACCTCAACGGTAAAGCGGTATGTGATCGCTCTTTCACTGGCCGGCGTGGTGGCCTTCGTCGCTGTTGCCCTATGGAATGCGAACGTCCGCAACTATGTCCGATTTGTGGCCGGACGAGTAGCGGGCGAGTCGACAGTCGAAGAACGGCTGAATGAATTTGAGGGTGATGTGACAGGCCGACTCAAGCCCGTGTTCGAACGCAGTGGGGTGAGGTGGCCGTGTCGGGAGATCGTCCTTGTGGGGCTGAAGCAGGAGCGTGAGTTGCGCGTGTATGCTCGGGCGGCTAACGACTCATCGTGGACACTGATGATCAAGTATCCGGTGCTGGGTGCCAGCGGTACTGTTGGACCAAAGTTGAATGAAGGGGACGAGCAGGTTCCAGAAGGTATCTACGTTATCGAATCGTTGAATCCGAACAGTCGATACCACGTGTCGATGCGGTTGAGCTATCCCAACGCTTTTGATCGCGCAATGGCTGAACGCGATGGAAGAACAACACTTGGTGGCGACATCATGATCCACGGTGGTAGTGTGAGCATTGGTTGTCTTGCAGTAGGGAATGAGGCGGCTGAAGATCTGTTCGTGCTGACGGCACACGCGAATCCGCGATCGAGGAAGGTCATCATTCTGCCAAGTCTGAACATCTCTTCGGTACGAGACACGTTATCGGCATCGCTACCGTGGGTGTCGACACTGTACGACACTTTGACGAAGGAAGTATCTACGCTGGGGATCGTATGTCGCTGACCACACCATTGACCACGGAGCGTCTGATCCTACGCAACTGGATCGACGCCGATGCAGCGTCGTTTGCGGAGATGAATGCCGACCCGCGCGTGATGGAGCATTTTCCGTCGGTGTGGACGCGGGAGACGAGCGACAGGGTGATGAATGATCTGCGCGACAACATCACCGAAGTCGGCTGGGGATTCTGGGCCGTGGAGGAGATCGCCACGAAAGACTTCGTCGGCTTTGTTGGCATTCGCGCGCCGAGTTATGATCTGCCCTTCAACCCGTGTGTGGAGATCGGATGGCGACTGCACGCCCGCCACTGGGGTAAAGGGTATGCAACAGAAGCAGCGATCGCATCTCTGCGTTATGGCTTCGATGTGGTCGGCCTCGACGAGATCGTCTCGATGACGTCGATCCACAACCACCGCTCCGAAGCCGTGATGCAGCGTCTGGGCATGGTCAAGGACGCCACGACCTTCGAGCATCCTGCGCTTCCGGAAGGACATCGCTTGCGCGAACATGTCCTCTACCGCATCGCTAGGGGATCAGCACCTTCTCGGTGACCATCTGCCCCTTATCATCAAACTCGATCTTCAGATATACGCCGGAGTTGGTAGGGGGCTCTATACGTTGCCCCAAGGTAGTGTACCAGGAAGTCTGAAGTGGGATTTCTGCCGAAGGATCAAGGACGTCGTACGCGGGACGCTGGTCGTCGGACGCGACAGAGGTGACGACCGGATCCGACCGATACAGCCCGCGTTCGGTGAGGGCATAATACACACGGTTGATGGGATCGTAGGCGATGTCGTAGACGCGGGACTCGGTGATGTTCTCGAAACGACGCACCTTTGTCGTGCGGAAGTCAGGCGACATGATCACCAGGGAGTCAGCGGATTGTGTGGGGTCTAAGGGGTCCGATTGAATGGCGACGGCATGGCCATCATGACCTTCGATCAGGATCGTCGTGTTCCCAATGAGCTGTTCTCTCGCTCGCGGTACAAAGACGGAGAGGTCATAGGTCGGTAGCGAGCCAATTCTTGAGATATCGTACAACACGTAGAGACTGTCATCGATCTCATTAGCGATCACCGGCAGGTGATACCCAACCACCGGAATCTTAACGGTCTGTGCAGCTTCGATGGTGCCATCATTGCTGTAGGTGTATGAACCCGATATGCCCCCTAACCACAACTTGCCATTTGAGAGCTGTTGTACCGTCGAGATACTATCGTACCGTTCACGGAGGATCTCATTTGCAGTGATGCTCAGGGCACCTGGCGTCCATGCTCCCATCTTCACTCTGTAGTTGTCGAGCCATCGAACGATCACCGAGTCGTTAGAGATAAAGGAAGCGTAGTTCGAGATGTTTCTCGTGGTATCCTGGAAGAGACCACGGTCATCACTAAGACACAACCCACCGTTGGAACCCAGCCCAAGCCAGTGGTTGCCTCTGCGATACCAATACGAGATGTTGCCACCTTGATCGATCGGCGCAGGTTCAAAACGTTCGCTCTGTGGATCGAAGTGATACAACGCATCACCGGCGATGAATAGTGAACCGTCGTCGATCGGTTGAATTCGTGATGACGGCGGCAGCAACATGGACGTTTTCTTCGGAAGATCGATCTGCGTCCACGACATGCCTTCATCTCGAGTGATGAAGATGCCCGCTGTTGTCACCGACACCATGGCACCGTCGCGTTCAATGTGAAGTGTGGTCAATGGTCGTGTTCGGTGTTCGAATCTGGTGATACGTTGCTCAGTGGGTTCTTGACTTGAAGCTCGATAGAGACCATCGTCAATGCCACCCGCGATCGTCCACACGCGATGTTGTGCATCTAACGTCGATGTCCAGGGACTGGATCGTTGTCGTTTGATGATCGTCTGAACCGGTGGATCAACGCGTGAGACATAAGAGAAGATCACCGTGGAGTCTTTGCGTGTTGTGTTCCAAATGCACAATCGATCGCCATCTACCACTTCATTCAGAGACTGGTCAGCCGAGAATTCCGTGATCAATTCAAAGGTGTCGAAGGATGCTGTCCAGAACAGCGAATGACCGTTTGTGCAGTATGTAAGCACCCAGTAACCACCTTTCGGACAGTAGGCGATGCTCTTAATCTGGAAGCAGGTGCTAGGTAGCGACACCGTGCGCGACTGTCTCTCACCTGTGATGAATGCCGTTGTTTCTATTGTGGCGGCTTCTCGCGGCACGATACACCCCACGTTGGGATCAACAGCAAACATGACAGAGCCGACATCGCTAAGAGTCGCCATCAACTGATCTGTATCAACGTTCCAGACCAATAGTCGTACTCGTTCATCAAAAAAGCCGATCAACGAATCATTGAGCGCCATCGGTTGATTTGAAAAAACATTTGCCGTATCGAGGTTGGGAAGGGGCGACCACGTACCGTTCGAGATCCGATATACATAGTGTCCGCCATTGTTGATCACGATCCGATCACTCAGCAACACCGTAGTGCCGATCGGATAGTATTGTTCGGGAACGCCAACATATCGAAACGGCGGGAGCTGCGCGATCATGTTGGTGGACGACAGAACGAAGAACAGAACAACGGACCACTTCTGCATCGGTGTCACCTGTGCGTGGAATGAACACCTGATGGGGTGCTATCACTCGCAGCCAACACCCAGTTCAGCTCTGTCACAAATTGTGTCGAGTCTTCCGTTTGTGCCGGTCCTACCAGATACGCTTCCCAGAACAAATCCGTACCGGGATGTCCGGCACCTTCTAGCAATTCCTGGGTGGCCATCCACGCTTCGGCAAGACCTTCGTATGGTCCGGTATACAACACACGAAGGACAGTCGACGCGGGGATCGTGCTGAGTTCCACACGCCCCTTACTTTCGAAAGGTTGAGAGACGGGGACGCCGACCTCGAAGTCGAAGACATCCGATGGCATCTGATGATGATAGGAGAACAGCGGCCCGGATGCCTGGACGTTCATCTCCTGCAGCGTGCGGAACAACTCGCCGATCGCAGGTCCCATGTGAAGGGGCATTTCAGGTCCGGGTACGCGCAGTCGGATCGATGCTGTTGTGATCTCCGGCGTCGAAACGATCTCTGGTGTGCTCAACATGGAACTGCCTCACGGTAACGTTAGAAAGTTGATGTGCTCGGATGAAGGCCTGCGCTTGCTCGAACGTCTCGAAGGTAAGATGCGTGAGGTTGCGCATGGACCGACAACTGTCGGTGGTGCACTTGGGGGTAGTGTGGTCCAGGGCGAATGGCATGGTAGCAAGATAACCTAGGATAGCGTTCTGATTCCGCAGTTTGACCGCTGGATAATACGCTGTAACTTCGTGTAATACACTGTATTCAGATCAACAAGCCGAGATCGATATGCCAACAACAAGCGTGCGCATAGGAGATGACCTAGACCGACAGATCGAGCAACTCGCCAAGGAGCTTGATCGATCAAAGAGTTGGATCATCATACGAGCGGTCACCGAATATCTCGAACGTGTTGATGAAGAACGAAAGCGTTGGCATGATACCATGGAAGCCGTGGACTCAGTTGCGAAAGGTAACCTTGTTGGTGCCGATGAGGTAAAGGCGTGGGTCAATTCTTGGTACAAGTCGAAAGAAAAGCCAAAACCAAGAAAGCGTTCTTGATGCTGCTGTTTACCCATGATGCGATCGATGATATCGAATGCATTCGAGATCACCTTGAGGTGTTCTCGACAAAAGGAGCATCTGGCTCACTCTTAGATCTCTTAACGAAACTGGATCTGCTTGAAGAATTCCCACTAATGGGAACACGTTGTCAGTATGCTGTGGACGGGAACGAACTCAGAGATCTTGTTGTCGCTCGTTTCATAGTGCGTTACATGGTACGTGGTGAAGACGTGATCATACTAAGGGTGTGGCTGCAGAATCAAAATCGAGATCGATGACCAACCCTTTCACCCTTTCACCCTCTCACCCTTTCTTATCTTCGCACCATGTCCGAACGCATCCTCCTCATCGGCTCCGGCGGCCGTGAGCACGCCTTGGCCAAATCCCTGGCCTCTTCAAACTCATGCGAAAAGCTGTGGGTCGCTCCCGGCAACCCTGGCATCGCCCGCGAAGCGGAGTGTGTACCGCTGAACGTTCATGATCATCTTGGTGTCGCACGTTGGTGTCGCACGCAAGATGTCTCTCTTGTTGTCATTGGACCCGAACAGCCCCTTGCCGAAGGCTTGAGTGATGTCTTACGGGAAGAGGGGATCGATGTCTTCGGTCCGTCACAAGCGGCAGCCCGGATCGAAGCGTCGAAAGGGTTCTCGAAGGACCTGATGCACCGACATGGAGTGCCGACAGCGCCGTACCGACGCTTCGATGCGAATCAACGCGAAGAAGCACGTGCCTATGCAACGGCACACGCCACACCGGTCGTGGTGAAGTATGATGGACTGGCTGCAGGCAAAGGTGTGGTTGTGGCAATGACAACAGAAGAAGCCGTGCAAGCCGTCGAAGAGATGTATGACGGCGTCTTCGGCGATGATGGCGTCGTGATCGAGGGGTTCCTCACCGGACAAGAAGCCAGTGTATTCGCAGTCTGTGATGGTACGAACTACGTCACCCTCGCCCCCGCACAAGATCATAAGCGTGTTGGTGATGGCGACACCGGCAAGAACACCGGTGGCATGGGTGCGTACGCACCGGCACCGATCGTCACACCTGATGTACTATTGAAGGTTCGCACGCAGATCATCGAACCGATCCTCGCCGGCATGCGCGCCGAAGGGTATCCGTTTGTGGGATGTCTCTTCTGCGGCCTGATGATCGATGACGATGGATCACCGTCCGTGGTAGAATTCAATGCGCGCTTCGGCGATCCCGAAACACAATGTGTGATGAGCGTCCTCAATGCCGATGTTGCCGCACTGTTCGCCTCAGCGGCACGTGGTGCGTTGGATGCTTCCACCATCACGTCGGTCGCGATCGGTCATTCCTGTAATGTCGTGCTCGCCAGCAACGGCTATCCCGACAGTTATGATAAGGGGCTGCCCATTAATGGCATCGATGATGCAGAAGCTGATCCTCACGTGACCGTCTATCATGCGGGAACGACGATGAAGAATGATGTGCTCGTCACCAATGGCGGACGTGTACTCGGTGTGACGGCCATCGACGATACACTAGCAGGTGCTGTCCAGCGTGCCTACGCGGCATGTGCGAAGATCGACTTCGCCAACAAGATGTATCGGACAGATATCGCAAAGAAAGCACTATGAAGGTCCTCGTCACCGGCGGTGCCGGATTCATCGGTTCCCATGTTGCCGAAGCACATCTTCAACGTGGTGATGACGTTGTCGTGATCGACGATCTTTCGACCGGACGAGAAGAGAATGTACCGCACGGTGCCCGCTTCATCAAGATGGATATCACATCGTCCGAGATCCGCGATCTCTTCGAACAAGAACGGTTCGACGTGCTCAACCATCACGCCGCTCACATGGAGCTCCGCGTGAGTGTTGAAAAACCCATGCACGATGCCACGGTCAACATCCTCGGTTCGATCAACCTCTTCGAAGCTGCTCGTGCAACGGGCGTGCAACATACCGTGATCGCCTCCACCGGTGCGGTGCTGGGTGTGCAGACGATGTTCCCGGCCGATGAATCACATCCAACGAGACCCATCGCCCCCTACGGCGTGTCAAAACGGTCAATGGAACTCTATGCCGATTATTACCGCGTCACCCACGGCATGTCCATCTCCGTCTTGCGCTACACCAACGTCTATGGTCCCCGACAAAACCCTTTCGGCGAATCCGGCGTGATCGCCATCTTCCTCGATCGATTCATTAAGGGGCAGGTGGCCACCATTCACGGTGCCGGTGACCAGGTCCGCGACTATATCCACGCCTCCGATGTTGCCCGAGCCAACGTGTTGGCAGCAGAGCATCGCTTGAACGACACCTTCATGATCTGTGCCGACTCCGAGGCCAGCGTGTTGGATGTGGTGTCGGCGCTGCGGACGGCGCTCGACGGAAGGGGAGAGGTCGTCCACGGTCCGGCCAAGGCCGGCGATCCGCCGCGGACTCGCGGCAGCTTTCAAAAGTTCGCAAAAGCGACCGGCTGGAGGCCAGAGATCGCGCTGAACGAGGGAATTTTCACAACGGCGAAATGGTTCTTGGGGAAATGATTTCCGGCGTCTGTTTTTGAGAGAGCAGCGTTTGGAAGTATTTTAGGAGATAAACCATTAGAGACACTCTCCATGCACGTTGTGACGCGCACGTTGACACGCGCCTTGGGCATCGCCCTACTAAGCGTAACGCTGACGTCTTGTAATATCAGCGGATTCTTTACTGACTACGGCGACGACCCGGTGTGGGTCGATCCCAATGCCGCCGCAGCCGAAGCAGCTGCCGGTGATGCAGCCGGCGGCGGCCCGGGCAAAGCGATCTACGGTCGGATTTGCGCGGCATGTCACCTCGGCAACGGTAAAGGCGTGCCGGCCAACAACATCCCGCCGCTTGCGGGATCTGCACTGGCCACCGGCGACGCTGCTCTGCCGATCAAGGTCGTACTGCACGGCTTCAAGGGCCCGATCGAACGCGGCGGTGTCCAGATCAACGGCCAAATGGCTGCTTGGAAAGACCAACTCAGCGATCAAGAGATCGCCGACGTGCTGACGTACGTGCGTGCCTCCTTCGGCAACGCCGCCGGCGCCGTCACCCCCGACGAGGTCAAGACGATCCGCGAAGAGACCGCCTCGCGTGTGACGCCGTTTACGGAAGCAGAACTTCAGTAGTAGAGAGGGTTGAGTGGAGAGGGTTGAGTGGAGAGGGTTGAGTCAAATCAATTGAAGCTACAATTCTACCCTCTCCACTCTACCCTCAACCCTCAACCCTCAACCCTAAAACACTCCACTCTACCCTCAACCCTCAACCCTAAAACACTCCACTCTACCCTCAACCCTCTACCCTAAAAAACTAACCCGTGTTGCTATGAAAGAGATATTCAGCGTCTTCGACATGCTGGCCTGGTTCCCGGAGAACATCTCCACCTTTGGTCAGGAGCTCGATAACCTCTTCGCCATTATCTATTGGGTGAGTGTGGCGATCTTCTTCCTCACGTTCGGGATCATGGCTTGGTTCATGATCATCTACCGAGCACGGGAAGGACGACGTGGCTACAACTATCACGGCAACAATGTTGTGGAGTTGACGTGGACGGTGTTGCCGACGATCCTGTTCGCAGCGATCGGTCTGTATTCCGACGGGATCTGGGAGGTCACGAAGTATTCGAAGAAGATGCCGCCGCCGGACGTTGAGATCTTGTGTCTCGGCAAGCAGTTCGGCTGGTACTTCCTCTATCCGGGTGCCGATGGCAAGCTAGGTCGCAATGCCTATACCGATCGTTCTGCGCGTGAGTTGATGAGTGCGACCAATCCGTTCGGTATCGATCTGAACGATGAAGCCAGCAAGGACGACTTTGTGGTTGAGAATCAGTTCCGCGTTCCCGTCAACGCCAACGTGATGATCCACGGTTCGTCGATCGACGTGCTGCACTCTTTCTTCCTCCCACACGCCCGCGTCAAACAAGACGTGATCCCCGGCACGTGGATGAACATCTGGTTCAACCTCTTCAAGACCGGAACGTATGAACTTGCCTGTGCGGAATTGTGCGGTGGCGGACACTATGCCATGCGCGCTGAATATCAGGTGCTGAGCCACAAGGATTATGACGCATGGCTCGACCAAAAGGCCGCCGAAGTGATCGCTGCAAGCGCCCCGGCAGAGCCGGCACCGGCCGATACCACTGCAGTGGCCGCCCAATAACGAACGAGAAGAAATCAGGAGTCACACGATTATGAGTACATCATCGATCACGGTCGGACACGCCGAACATCACGAGCATGATCATGCCCACGAGCATCATCATGATCTTCCGTGGTATCGGAAGTATGTGTTCTCGACCGATCACAAGGTCATCGCCAAGCAGTTCATGCTGGCTTCGCTGCTCTTCTTATTCGTTGGCGGCGCCTTCGCCCTGATGCTGCGCTGGCAGTTGGCCTATCCCGGTAAGGCCATTCCGGTGATCGGTTCGATCCTGCCGGATACGTGGGTCACCGAACCGGGCAGCGGCATCATCACGCCGGAGTTCTTTATCCAGTTGACGACGATGCACGCATCGATCATGATCTTCTTCGTGATCATTCCGCTTGCTGCGGGCATGTTCGGCAACTTCTGTATCCCGCTGATGATCGGCACGGACGATATGGCATTGCCGCGACTCAACATGTGGTCGTTCTGGTTGTTGCCGCCGGCCGGCTTGATCATGATGGCCGGTGTGTTCACGGAGACAGGTTATGCGGCAGCAGGGTGGACGAGCTATCCGCCCCTTTCCACAAATCTGAGCGTAGGTTCCTTTACGTTCACCGGTCAAACCTTGTGGATCATCGCCGTGTTCTTGGTCGGCTTCTCGTCGATCATGGGTGCCGTGAACTACGTCACCACCGTCTTGAACAAGCGCGCCAAGGGCATGAAGTTGTTCGATATGCCGCTGACGGTGTGGGCACTCTTCATCACGGCCATCATCGTGACGCTTGGTACACCGGTGCTTGCTGCCGGCTTGGCCATGTTGTTCTTCGACAACTTCCTGCACACCAGCTTCTTCTTGCCGGATCACATCGTGTCGGCGACCACGCACGGTTTTGATGCCGGCACTGGTCAGCCCCTTCTCTTCCAACACGTGTTCTGGTTCTACTCGCACCCTGCTGTGTACATCATGATCCTGCCGTTGATGGGTGTGGTGAGCGATGTGATGGCGACGTTCTCGCGCAAGCCGATCTACGGCTACAAGGCGATGGTGTTCGCTATTGCCGGTATCGCCTTCTTGGGCTTTATCGTGTGGGGACACCACATGTTCCAATCTGGTATGAATCCGCTGTTGGGTACGACCTTCATGTTGTCGACCATCGTGATCGCCGTTCCGTCGTCGATCAAGGTCTTCAACTGGCTTGGTACACTGTGGCGCGGTAACATCCACTTCACGTCGGCCATGCTTGCAGCATTGGCCTTTGTCTCGATGTTCATCATCGGCGGTCTGTCGGGCGTCTTTATGGCCTCGGCGCCAGTCGACATCTACATCCACGATACCTACTTCATCGTTGCCCACATCCACTACGTACTCTTTGGTGGATCGCTCTTCGGCATCTTCGCCGGTATCTATTACTGGTTCCCGAAGATGTATGGCAAGATGTTGTCGGAGACGTGGGGACGCCGCCACCTGTTCTGGTCGTTCGTCGGTTTCAACGTCACGTTCTTCCCGATGCACATTCTTGGTATCGGCGGTCACATGCGCCGTATCTATGACCCGAACGTTTACGACTTCCTCAAGGGCCTCAGCGGTGTGAACGAAGTGATCACCATCGGCGCCTTCATCATGGGCTTTGCGCAGTTGTTCCTTGCGGGCAACATCATCTTCTCCCTGATCTCGGGCAAGAAGGCCAGCCGCAACCCGTGGAATGCGAACACGCTTGAGTGGGCTGCACCGGCACATCCTGGTCACGGCAACTTTGATACGGACATCACGGTCTACCGCGGACCGTACGAGTTCTGCGTTGAAGGACGTGAACTCGACTACTGGCCGCAGTGGGAGCCGGGCAAGTCCGTCACCGTGCATCATCATACAGTCGCCGTGGATGAACGCGACGACACCAAGGTCTTCGGAGCGCATTGATGTTCGCACCGGCTGACCGGAACAAGATCTATCGCACGGCGTTGACGTTGTGCGTGCTTACCTTCATGCTTATTGTATGGGGCGGGCACGTCAACACCACACGCAGCGGTATGGCGTTCCCGGATTGGCCGACGTCGAACTTCGCCCCCATGGTCACCTATGCCCCCAGCGAATGGTTATGGCAGGGCGATCGATTCTGGGAGCATGGACATCGTCTGTTCGCCAGTCTTGTCGGTCTCGTGACGACGTTGCTTGTTGTGTTCGCTTACCGCAGCACACCGCAGCAAGATCGTCCGAAAGCCGTCATCATTGGCTTCATCGGTCTGGTCTTCGTCACCGTCGCCAGCGCCATCACGGGCTTCAACCACATGCCCACCGGCGTGATGGAAAGCTTCATGGTGATGCTTGCTATCGCATTGATCGGTTTCCTCGTCTATGCGTCACGCG
>CAYXQJ010000065.1:0-13175 GCA_964467455.1 uncultured Hyphomicrobiales bacterium
AATACCAGGGATTCACTTCGGATTGGAAAAAGTTTTACGCGGTGGATGAACTGGGGCGCGCTGCCGGGTGGGAAGCGTCCACTGGAAAACTTGTTCATGGCGTCACCGGCCCTACCCCGCCGATCAGCGCGGGCGCCATTTCGCCGAACGGAAACCTTCTCGCGCTGGCGGCACGGCGCGAACCGGTCGTGCGCCTTTATCATTTCGCCACCGGCAAAGAGCTGTCGCTCGCGGGACATCACGATACGATTCGCGGTCTGGCGTTTTCGCCGGATGGAAAGCTGTTGGCAAGCGGCAGCATGGACGGCACGATTCGGTTGTGGGATACCGCGACCGGCGAATCGCTCGCGGAATTGCCCGGGCACATGGAGGAAACGTCCGACGTCGCTTTCTCACCGGACGGCAAAACGCTCGCCTCGGTGAACGTCAAACTGTCCGTGAAACTCTGGCACGTCGCCACGCGTCGGCAATTGGTGGCGTGGGAGTTTCCCGACGCCGGCGATTCCGTGCGCTTTTCTCCCGATGGCCGATTTCTGGCGGTCACAACGCAGACGAATTCGGTGGTTTTCCTCGAAGCGCCACCAGCGCCATAGCGTTTGAGGGACGCTTGCCAACATAGAACAATCGCTCGTTGGTGGCATGCCACATTCGGGCAGATTTTCTGTAATCCTCAACCGCTGATTAATCTCCGTTAAAGTTTTCTGTAATCCTGAACTGGATTTCTTTCTTAGATAGCTGATTGGCCCGTGTAGTCGAAAGCCTGGCAACTACGCGAATTCGATAATCAACTTTTGGCAGCAGATACCTTATGAAGACCTCGAGCTACGCGTTGCAGTGCGCCGTGCATGTTGCCCTGCTGAGCATAGTGCCGTGCATTGCTGAAGCGCGAACGCTGACCTGGAGCGGCTTTGGCGACACTGATTTGTGGAGCGACTCCGATAACTGGAGTCCCGCGTTTGTGCCCACCGATGGCGACGTACTGGTTTTTGACGGCACAGTGTTGAACCAAAGTAACGACAACGACCTCGCGAACCTCCGGGTCGCCTCAATTCGGTTTGCTGGCCCCGGCAACTTTTCAATTAGCGGCAACCCCATCCAAGTCGACACAGACATCGTCGCGAACAACACTTCCGGTTTCGGTCGCGTACTGATGAACCTCACGTTTACGAGCGGCGGCGGCACGCTTTACACGCTTAGCACTGGCCAATTGGAAATTCGGGGTGCGATCACGCTGGCGAACAATCAACAACTCATCGCCTACGCGTTCACCACCAACATCACCCTCAGCGGCGCCATTGTGGGTAACGGCGACCTGCTCAAACTCGGTAACGGAACTCTCTATCTCACCGGCAATCCCGCCAACACGTACAATGGCCTGACATTGATTCGGCAGGGTGCGGTCCACCTGGCCAAACCGTCAGCCGCCCCGGCGATCTCGCCAAATGTCTTCATCGGCGATACCGGCAATGGCAGCTCACTCCACGACGATCTGGGCGGCCAATACCCTCCGGCCATGTCCATGTTCATCGGCGATCGTGGCCACTGGGGCATCACCAACGGTGCAACGGTAACAAATCTAACGATCTACTCACCCGGCGGCATCCGAGGCACCGGTTTATTGACTTTGGGCTGCGACGTCGAAATCTATCATGGCGACGACACATATGTGACTCAAAGCGGAATTGGTTGCCCCATCTTTCTCGGATCGCAAACTCGCACTTTTAATTTCAACATTGGTCCCGTGCTTGGGATTGTTAATTTCCGTATCGACGGTCCTATTATTGGTCTCGGCCCCGGCCCCGGCTCTCCTGGCATCATCCTTCGCGGTTTTGCGGAAACCTATTTTCTCGGCCCAAATCTTTATAACGGCCCGACAATCATAGAAAGTGGATCGCTGCAGGTGAGAGACTCCTACGGCCTGGGCGGGGCGGGCGCGGGAGCGGAAACCTGGGTTGAAGGTGGCGACCTGATTTTCTATGGCTTCCCAGCCATGTCGGTAGCCGAGCCGATTTTCATGACCGGCGGGGATCTGGAATTCTATGGTACAGTGACGCTGACCGGCGGGTTGGTTCTGAGCAACAACTGCACGATGCACGGATGGGGCAACGATTACTTGCTTGATATCAACGGCGCCATCAGCGGCCCTGACGATTTCACTGTTTCCGGAGGCGTCGTGCGCCTGTCCGGCTCGTCCCCGAATACCTTCGGAGACAACCCCTTTTCAAGGGTAATAGTACAACCCAATTCTTTTTCTGGCCCCCCGGTCGCTACCCTTGAACTGGCGAAACCCGGCACCGCTGCAGTTCCGGTCCCAGTCACCATCGCGGCAATCACCACGAACATCGCCATTCTGCGACAACTCCAAGACGGCGGCGTCGCAGACGTTACGATTGGCCACAACGGGCAGTGGCAGTTGAATGGTCGGAGCGTGACACCCACCACGCTGAAGTTTATCGGGGATGGCTATGTGGATTCACAAGGTGGGCTACTGCAGTTCACCAACCCAAACACCAATCAACTCCTTGTCGTCCCGGGTTCGCCCGCAAATTACACCGCGCAAATCCTCGGCCTCTTGTCGTGCGCAGCAACCACCAATCACTTCTACATCGAATCCAATCTCACTCTCAACATTGCGGCGCAAATCAGCGGCGGTCATATCCGGAAACAAGGCGCAGGCACCTTGACGTTTAGCGGCTCGACCGCGAACACCTATTCCGGCGGCACTTTGGTCGCGGCGGGCACACTGCAATTGGCTAAAAACTCGAATCTTATCGCCGCTCCGGGCAGCCTGACCATCGGTCCGGCTACAATCAGTTCGCCCGCGACCGTGCGGTGCTACAATACCGGCATGATCCCTTCAGGTGGCACCGTCACGGTGAATGCCAACGCGTTGCTCGATCTCAACGGTTATAACCAAACCCTTGCCCAATTGAATCTCAACGATGGCGGCGATGCCCAAACCGCCACGGGCACCCTCGGTTTTCCCGCCGGTGGAAACATCAACATCGGCACGTTGAATTCAACCTCACCCGGCCTGCAAAACAGTTCCTCCATCAGCGGCAGAATTGCCCTGCCAGCGCTGGATTATCTGAACTTCAATGTCAGCGGCTATGGTCAAACTCCTCTCTCACCTGATCCGGAGCTCGTCGTTTCCGCGGTCATCAGTGGTGGCGGTAACCTCATCAAAAACGGTTTTGGCGCGATGCGCCTGAGCGGCGCAAACACGTTTAACGATTCGCCTCCGTTTGCTTCTGGTGATCTGATCATCAATGCTGGAACTGTGATCGCCGCCGCCAATGGGGCGCTCGGCGGCACGGCGGGTTGGACCTGGGTGCAAGGCGGCGGCCGCCTCTCGTTGATCAACGACATCACCGTCACCGGCGAAACGCTTTATTTGAACAGCACGAACGCCATCGTGCTCGACAATCCCGGCGGCAACAACACTTGGACCGGACCAGTCATCCTGGCGCGTGATTCCGGGATCAGTGTTAATCAAGATTGGTCGCTGTTTCTGTATGGCGCTGTCAGTGGGTCGAGCGCCAACGACCTGACGAAGGTCGGCCTGGGTGCGTTGATCTTCGGCGGCACTCCGGCCAACACCTATTCAGGCGAAACCTTTATCAATGCCGGCGAATTGCATCTCGCGAAACCTTTTGTCGTCGCCGCTGTTCCCGGCGCGCTTTCAATTGGCAATGCCGCCGGTGCGATCGCCACCGTGCGTAGTTATCAGAGCTACCAGGTCATCGGAAACATCTTCGTCAACCGAAACGGAACGCTGGACCTCAATGGCTTTGAAGAAAATGTGGATCACCTTTATCTCGCCAACGGCGGTGATGTCCACACCGGCGCTGGTTATCTGTATCTCAAAACGGCCGGTTCGCTGACCGTGACTCCGGGCAATGACAACAATCCTTCGACGATTTCCGGCAATGTGGAGATTCTCCCCGGCACATTCCCGTTCAATATCCATGCGGCGCCGAACTCAACCAACCAGCCGGATCTCGATGTCCCGGCGCGCATCAGCTCAAGCGGAACGATCACTCTCCAGAAAAATGGCGGCGGTCGGCTGCGTTTCAGCGGTAACAACACTTATGTCGGCCAGACCTATATCAACGGCGGCACGTTGCAAGTGGACGGCGCGCAACCGCAAAGTCCCGTGACCCTTGACCACGACACCGCGTTGCGCGGCAGCGGCATCGTCGGCCACATTACTTTTAACGGCGGAAATTTGACGCTCGCACCCGGCAACAGTCCGGGCGTGCTGACGTGCAGCAATTTCTACGCGTCGGGTGGAGAAGGAAAACTTGAGATCGAACTCACCGGCCTGAACCCCGGCCCGGCCTATGATCAACTCAACGTTCGCGGCGCCGTGGATCTCATCGGCTTGACTCTCAGTCCCTCGTTGAATTTCGCCTCCGCACCAAATGACCACTTCACCATCATCAACAACGACGGCAGCGACTCGGTGATCGGGACATTTACAGGGTTGCCGCAAAACAAAAAATTCTATATCGGCGGCGAGCTCTTCCAGATCAGTTACACCGGCGGTTCGGGCAATGACGTTGTGTTGAACCGCCTCGTAACACCACCGCCACCCATACTGAAGATTGAACCGGTCAACCTCTCATCCGTTCGGTTGCTTTGGCCGACGAACGATCCAGTCTTTCGCCTGCAACACAGCACCAATCTCATCGGCACGAACTGGTTCGCCACCATCCCCGCGCCCACCCTCATCGGAACCAACCACGTCGTCACCAACGCCGTGACTGAGACGCGACGGTTCTATCGATTGATCACGCCTTGAACTGCTTGAGCAATTGGCCGCCTGAGGCGGAAAGACCGTAACGGCAAGGAAGCGCAGCGCCGCCAGTCGCCATTCTCTCCCCCAAGGAACTAGCTCGTAATTCTTTGTAATTTCAACCAGCAAATCCTTCTTACATGAACAGTGACCATTTGCGGCTCGAACCCAGCGCGTATAGCAATGAAGAGACATCAAAAGATTTTTTTGTTGATGACGTTAGCGACCACCTGCCTTCGAGTGGATGCCGCCTTTTCGGCCATTATCACCGAGGTTGCCGCCGGCAATGACTCGCCAGCAATCGCGACGGATGAAATCACTCAAGCGCGCGCCGTCGGATTACCAAATGTGCCGACCGGCGGGAAACCGCCCTCGGCAGGGGTGGAGATCATTCCAAATCGCACGTTACCGAAGGTGGATCCCCCACAGATCGGACTCCACTTCACCAGCGGGACTCCATCCTCGGCGGAGATCTCCCGGGCGCGGGTGTTCGAGGAGCCGCTGATTCCAATTGGCGGCGTGCCGACATCCAGCGAGAACGCCGCGTTAGCCGCAGCGTTGGTGCGCTATTCGCAACGCACCAGTCCGGATGATTTCGCCGGTCTCACGGATTTTCTGGCGCAACACCCGAAGTCCGCCTGGCGAGCGACGCTGTTTGCGGGTTTGGGTTTCGAATACTACACGACCGCGCATTATTCGCTGGCGCTGGAGGCGTGGCGCAAGGCATTGGAGAGCGCCCATGAAGCCAGAGATGGGAGTGGATTACAAGGATTGGCCCGCGCCGCCGAAGAGCTGGCTTTACTTTATGCTCGGCTGGGGCGGATGACGGAATTGGAAGCATTGCTCAAATTCACCGGTGGCCAGACCGCTCCGGGCGCGTCAGAGCGGATTAATCTGGCGCGCGAGGCTCTCTGGATGATGCAGAACCGGCCGGAAGTTTCATTTCGTTGCGGGCCGTTGGCGTTGCGGAGCATCCTTCGGTCAGATCGGACGCTCCTGACGTCGGCGCCGACCAATGCGATGACGGAGATTTTCAATTCGGCCTCGAGTCAGAAGGGTTTCTCGCTATCGCAAGTGGCCGAACTCTCCCAGAAAATCGGACTGAATTACCAGATGGCTCTCCGGGAAAGCGGAGACTTCATCATTCCCTCGGTCGTGCATTGGAAGGTCGGCCATTATGCGGCGCTCACACGGAAGGAAGGTGACCGTTACCTGCTGGAAGACCCGACTTTTGGAAATACTGTGTGGGCTACGCGCCAAGCGCTCGAAGCCGAGACGAGCGGTTATTTCCTGCTGCCGCCGGGACAATTGCCGCCCGGCTGGCGCGCAGTGGAAGCTCTGGAAGGCGCGTCCGTTTGGGGCAAAGGAATCACGGGCGGGAACGACGGCGATGTTTATTCGCCTGACGATCTTCAGGTGGGAGACGTCTGCGCTGGCATCGGAATGCCCGTTTCCAGCGTTCATCTTATGGCGGTTAATCTGAGCATCAAGGACACGCCTCTGGCCTACACGCCGCCGGTAGGCCCACCCGTCAGGTTCACCTTCCGCTACAACAGCCGGGATCTTTACGCGACAGACGTGACCTTTGGCGGTCTCTACTGGAATGGCTTCGACAATTACGAGTTCTATACCTCGGTTGCTGACATGCCCCCGCTGTCGGCCTTCTATACGCCGACCACGCGGATGACCCATGATTGGCATTCGTACCTCATTGATTCGCCACAAAGCCCGATGGCGGATGTAAAACTCATCGTGGGCGGTGGCGGCGCGCGTACGTTCCAGGGTTTCAACGCCGGTTCACAGAGCTTCAGCTTCCAGCAATTCGATCAGACCCTGCTCAAACGAACCGGCCCCAACAGTTATGAACTCGTCGCTCGCGATGGTTCAAAAAGGGTCTTTAGCCAGTCGAACGGTTCAGTCGGGGCGAGTCGCAGGGTTTATCTCACCCAGATCGTTGACCCGGCTGGAAACGCAATCACGTTCACCTACGATCAGTTCTTGCGCCTCGTGGCAGTCACCGACGCCATTGGCCAGGTCACCACCCTGACCTACGGCGGAATCAACTTAACCAACACCTTGTTATCCCGGGTGACTGACCCCTTCGGAAGGTTCGCGTCCTTTGAATACGATCGACGCACCAATTCCTTCCTCCGCGGCATCCATGTAATGCAAATCGGAAGCAACCTGCTGTACGAGGAGTACTGGCACACCAACATATTCTACGTGCTGACCAATATGACCGATATGCTCGGCCTGTCTTCGCAACCGAGTGTTGAGGAAATTGGCGGCACAATCTCCCGGATCATCACTCCCTATGGAACGACCCGGTTCAACACGGGGCAAGGCGGCGGGCCGTCCGGAACGACTCGTTTTGTGGAGACGACTTATCCCGACGGCAGCCGCGAGCGCGTGGAATTCAATCAAAATACCAATGGGATTGCATTCTCCGAGCCGCCGGACCAGGTGCCGCAGGGCATGTTGCTCTTCAATCAATGGCTGCACGGACGGAACACTTTTTACTGGGATCGCAACGCTTACGCCCAAGGCTACGGGGATTTCTCCAAGGCGAGACTTTTTCACTGGCTGCATTCGCCGAACATCGCGACGACCTCTGGGATTCTGGAAAGCACCAAAGAGCCGCTGGAAAACAGAGTCTCGTATAATTACGCCGGTCAGAACACCCCGAGCCACTCCGTCGTCGGGGACAGCGACCTTCCTATCATTGTGGGTCGGGTGCTCGATGACGGCAGCACCCAGCTCTACAAGTACGCTTACAATGGCTTCGGTCACGTGACCAATTCGATTGACCCGGTGGGCCGTGAAACGAGTTACGTCTATGCCACCAACGGAATCGATCTCCTCGAGGTCCGTCAAACCCGGGGTGCAAACAACGAGTTGTTGGCGCGGTTCACCTACAACAACCAGCACTGCGCGTTGACCATGACGGACGCCGCGGGTCAAACCACCACCAACACTTACAACGCGCGCGGGCAACTTCTCACCACGACCAACCCGAAAGACGAAACCACCACCTTCAATTACAATCCCAACGGGTATCTGCTCTCCGTGGACGGACCGTTGGCCGGCGCGAGCGATGTGATCGCGTTCACTTACGATGCCTTCGGGCGCGTGCGGACGCGCACCGATGTCAGCGGCTACACGCTCACGTTCGATTACGATGCGATGGATCGGGTCACGCGCGTGACTTATCCCGACGCCACGTTTGATCAATACACGTATCAACGTCTGGACCTGACCAGTGTGCTCGATAGTGCCGGGCGCTTGACGACCTTTGATTACGACAACATGCGCCAATTGACGAAACACACCGACCCGCTCAATCGCGTGACTCGCTTCGAATGGTGCGCCTGCGGCAGCCTCAACAGCTTGACCGACCCGCTGGGACGCGCGACCGAATGGCGGTGGGACGTTCAAGGTCGCCGGGTCAGCAAACGCTTCAGCGACGGTGCCACTACCACGTACGCCTACGAAGCTTCCACGAGTCGCCTGCGACAAATGATTGATGAGAAGAACCAGATTACCCAATACAGCTATAATCGCGATAATTCGGTCCATCTCATCGCCTCCGCCAACGCCGCCATCGCTACTCCGTCCGTGAAGTACAGCTATGATCCAAACTATCCTCGCTTAGCTGCGATCACCGACGGCACGGGAACGACACAGTTCGATTATTATCCAATCCTGTCCCCGCCCGGTCTCGGCGCGGGTTTGCTCGCCAGCATTGCTGGACCGCTTCCCAACGACACCATCGCGTTCAACTACGATGCATTGGGCCGTCGCATTTCGCTGGCGATCAATGGAGTTGCTACCACAAAGAACTACGACGCGGCGGGAAGAATCACGAGCGGAACGAATGCGTTGGGCAACTTTACCTTCGCCTACCACGGCGCGTCGCCACGCCTCGCATCGCTCACCTACCCAAATAATCAACTCACGACCCTGAACTATTTCAATCACCTTCAGGATCACGAACTTCAGCGCATCACTCACTCCCACAGCGGTACTCCCATCTCTGAATTTGTCTATGGTCGCAACGTTCCCGCCGGACGAATCACGTCATGGTCACAGCAAACCGGCGCGAGCACGCCCGCCGTTCACACGCTGGGATATGACGCCATGAATCAACTGCTCGCCGTGAATGTCTCCATCGGCGGGACGCCCGTGACCAACTACGCCTACACGTACGATCCGGCTGGCAATCGCCTCACCGAGCAAATCGGCGCCACATCCTATGCCGCCTCGTACAATCCGCTGAATCAAATCAGTTCCAACACCAGACCGGGCATTCTGCGCACCAACGAATGGGATGCGCAGAATCGGCTGGTCGCCGTCAATGCCGGGACGGAGCGGACGGAATTTGCTTACGACAGTTTCAGTCGTTTGAGCAGCATCCGCCGGCTCACCAATGGCGTGGAAGTTTCCTTGCGACGTTTGGTCTGGCGGAACGGTAGGATTTGTGAAGAACGCGATGCGGCTGGAACGATCACGAAACGCTTCTTTCAACAAGGGATACGAGTGGAAACCGGCCCGCAGGCGGGGAACTACTTCTATACGCGCGATCATCTCGGCTCCATTCGCGAATTATCCGACGCCACCGGCACGGTGCGCGCGCGTTACGCTTACGATCCCTATGGTCGCCGCACCAAATTAACCGGCGATCTCGAAGCCGACTTCGGCTTTGCCGGAATGTTCTGGTCCGCCGAAGCGCAGTTGGCATTCACTCAGTTCCGGACGTATGACCCGGAGCTGGGACGTTGGCTTTCGCGCGACCCCCTGCCACAAGCAGAACTGTGGGAGGGGCCAAATCTCTATGCCTATGTGGCGAACAATCCCATCAATCTGACCGATCCATCCGGGCTGAGTGGTGATGTAATGGTCTGGGTGCCCGGCGAACTCGCGGGAGGAGGCGGATCAAGCAAAGCGGGCGAGTTGATGATTCGCGCGGCGGGAGACATTGATCTTTGGGATGGCGCGAGAGCGATGGATTGGATCTCCGACGCGTTGAACAGCGGTCGATTGAGCGGCGCGGATCGGATCGACTTTTCAAGAATGCTCTACAACGCCCGCCAACGTGATCTTTGGGAAAAGCGGCTGCTCACTGATCAACAATACTACCGTCGGCTGGC
Organism: uncultured Hyphomicrobiales bacterium; assembly: GCA_964467455.1. GTDB lineage: Bacteria > Bacteroidota > Ignavibacteria > Kapaibacteriales > Kapaibacteriaceae > OLB6. The sequence goes on from CAYXQJ010000065.1 coordinate 9,946, forward strand.
AGATATCCGAACCGCTCCGTTGCCCAATCCTGTTCCTTCCCGATCCTACCTCGGCCCACTGCACTTCGCCGGCGAGTTTCTGGGCGCGGGCATCACCATCCTGACCATGACCGACTGCAATACGGCGGAAGGCATCTTTGCATTGGTGCGCCAGGGCAAAGGCGGGATGGCCAATAAACACGCCGACCGCTTGTATAAACAGCTTCAAAGTGAGGGCCTATGAAATCGCTATCGCACCAGCGCGGCAATCGAAGGAATGCTCACAGGCCGTTTAGCGGGAGTGTAACCTTGCTCCTCACTTTCGTGATCTCCTTTTGGTTTGCGGATGTTTCCTCGGGCCAAACCTCGCAGTTTGCTTTCGACCGCAATGGTAATTTCATCACGCAAACCGGAGCAACGCCTGCCGCGCCGCAGATTCTTCATCAGCCGCAGGATCAAATCGCTGCGCCGGGTTCACCGGCCTCGTTCTCGGTGGCGGCGGCAAACACCGCCGGCCTGACGTATCAATGGCGGTTTCACGGCACGAATCTTCCCGGCGCCACCGGCGATTCGCTCCTGATCACTAACGTGAGTTCCGCCCACGCCGGGCCTTACTCGGTCGCGCTGGCCAATAGTTCCGGGAGCATCGTCAGCGCCCCGGCGACGCTGATGCTCGACAACGATCGCGACGGTCTGCCCGATTCGTGGGAGCAAACCTACTTTGGTGGATTGGGACAGCGATCCGCCAGCGACTTTGACAACGATGGCGTTTCCAACCGCGATGAATGGCTCGACGGCACGAATCCCGCCGACAGTGCGTCGGTCCTTTTCCGCCTGACCATTGTCAGCGACGGCGGAAACGTTTCGGTAAGCCCGGGCCGATTCAGCTTCACCAATGGCGAAGTCGTTACCTTGACCGCAACGGCCATTGCTCCGGATGCCTTTCATGGCTGGCGCGGCGCCACCAATACCACGACCAATCCCATCAGCCTGACGATGGATGGCAACAAGACAGTCTATGCTTATCTGAGTTCTTATGACATCACTTGGACGAACAATGCCAGCGGCGATTGGAATGTGGCGTCGAACTGGAGTCCCGACTTTGTGCCGGCTACCAATGATAATGTCATTATCTCCAAGAGCGTAACCGTCACCCTTAACAACGATGCCGCCATTGGCGCACTCACGCTCAGTGGTCCGCCGACCTTGGCCGGGAGCGGTAACTTGCTTTTGCAGAGGGATTCTTCCTGGTCCGGCGGCACCATGACCGGCAACGGACGAACCCTTATTCCGCCCGGCGTCGCCTTGACCATCTCCGGCAGTGGCTCATTGACCGGTGGACGGATTTTGGAAAATGGCGGAACGACCTTCTGGAGTTCCGGCAACGTTGTGGCGGCAACCGGAACGGTAATCACCAACCGGGCTGGCGCGCTCTTTGAAGTTCAAGGCGCGGGCACCGTCACCGCCGGATTGGGTGGTGGCCGGTTCGACAACTCCGGCACGTTCCGCAAATCCTCTTCCGGCACGACCAGCGTTCAGACTCCCATTCCGTTCAACAACTACGGCGTCGTGGAACTTCAAAGCGGCACGTTGTCCCTCGGAGGCGGCGGATTGAACCAGGGGACAATCCACCCGGCCGCCGGAGCTACGTTGCAACTCGCCGGCGGCACATTCACTGCCAGCGCCGGATCGAGCATCGCCGGACCGGGCAATCTCACCCTGATTGGAGCGACAGCCAATCTGGCTGGATTGGTGAACTTGAGCGGCACTTATACGTTTACCTCCGGCACGGCCAATTTCACCGGCGATTACTTTTGCACCAACAACACCGTCACCATCGCCACCGCCACCGCCAATTTCAGCGGCAACGGCACTGTCACTCCAGCGATACTCAATCAAAGCGGCGGCACTCTCAGTGGTACTCAACCGGTCACCGTCCTCAATCAGATGACCTGGTCCGGCGGCACGATGACTGGCAGCAGTCAAACCCTCATTCCGCCCGGCGTGACCTTGAGCATCTCCGGCAGTGCCTCATTGACCGGTGGGCGGACTCTGGAAAATGGAGGCACGACCTTCTGGAACTCGGGCAACATTGTGGCAGCAACCGGGACGGTCATCACCAACCGCGTAGGCGCACTGTTTCAAGTTCAAGGGGCGGGGACCGTCACCGCCGGACTGGGTGGAGGCCGGTTCGACAACTCCGGCACGTTCCGCAAGTCCTCTTCCGGCACCACCAGTGTTCAGACTCCCATCCCGTTCAACAACTACGGTTTCGTGGAACTTCAAAGCGGTAATTTGTCCCTCGCGGGTGGTGGACTTAACAACACAACGATGGATCTAGAAACCGGTGCCACGTTAAATCTCACGGGAGGAACATTCACTTCCAGCGCCGCCTCGAGCATTGCTGGCGCCGGCAATCTCACAGTGAATGGGGCTACCGCCAACCTGGCAGGATTGGTGAACCTGAGCGGCAATTACGTCTTCGCTTCCGGCACCGCCAATTTCACCGGCGATTATTTCTGCACCAATAACACCGTCACCATTTCAGGAGGCACCGCCAATTTCAGCGGCACCGGCACCGTCACTCCGGCGGTGCTCAATCAAAGCAACGGCACTTTGAGCGGCACTCGACCCGTCACCGTCCTCAACCAGATGACCTGGTCCGGCGGCACAATGACTGGCAGCAGTCGAACGGTCATTCCGCCCGGAGTCACCCTGAACATCTCCGGTAGCCTCGCTTCGTTAACCGGCGGACGGATTCTAGAGAATGGCGGCACAACACTCTGGACGTCGGGCGGCCTTCAAGCCACCACCAGCACCGTAATCACCAATCGCGCTGGCGCACTATTTCAAATTAGCGGGGCGGGCAACGTGACCGCTGGCCTCGGCGGCGGCCGCATCGACAACACCGGTACATTCCGCAAAACCTCAACCGGAACGACCTCCGTCGATTCCCTGATCCCCTTCAACAACTACGGCTCCGTCGAACTCCAGAGTGGCATTCTCACTGCGAACGGCGGATTTAATTCCACCCCGAACTCGCAGTTGCATTGTTTTATCGCGGGCGCGACTGCGGGCACGGGCCACGGGCGACTTCAAGTGCCGGGTTCAATTACCTTAAACGGTCTGCTGAGCGTGAGCCTGACCAATGGATTTATTCCCGCGATTAACAACACATTCACCCTCTTGACCGCCGGTTCACGCAACGGCGCATTCGGCAATTTCGCTTACCCCTCGAACGCAGTGACCAT
>CAYXQJ010000066.1:0-12005 GCA_964467455.1 uncultured Hyphomicrobiales bacterium
GTCAGCGACGAGATGAGCCTGCGCTACGTGCAATCGGTTGATCCCTATCAAGCGGTCAGGTGAGTTATGCGACGCGGATTCTTGATTCTCAGTCTGGGTTTGATAGCGGCCATCGCTTCGTATTACAGCATCTATCTGGCGGGAACATCCGGGCCGCGAACATTGCTGCAAAGCCGTCAACCCGAACTCGCCTGGCTGAAACAGGAGTTCCAGTTAAGCGAGCCGGAGTTCGCGCGACTTTCACAATTGCACAACGCCTATCAGCCGCAGTGCCGGGAGCGTTGCCGTCTCATCCGGCAAATGAACGACAAGCTGGGCCAACTGCTGGCCACCACTTCCGACGTGACGCCTGAAATTGAAAGTGTGCTCACCGAGCGGGCCAAAATGCGTAGCGAATGTCAGGCCGCGATGCTCAAGCATTTCTTTGAAGTCAGCCGCACGATGCGGCCGGAGCAAGGGAAGCGCTATCTGGCGTGGGTGCAGGAACAAACCTGCTTGCGCGAGCAGATGATGAATCACGACGAAGTTCCGCGCACCCACACTGCCAGGCACGCCAGCAATTGAGCGCAAACTCAATTGGCTGGTTGAGGGTGTGCAATGTGCGGTTACATCCAATTAACCGACACCGCCCACGCCGACATCGTTGAGTTGGTGCTATTCATCGCAGATGCACGCATACTCCGCGCGTTTACAACCGTCGCACGTGTGCGTTTCCAGTTTGAAACGGAAGTTCTGTGGCTTGGCATCGGCGGTTTGCTTGAACTGGACGACAAGGTTGTAGCCGTCGCCGTCAGGTAACTTGACCTTGCTCACTAGCACATCGCCTTTCTGCTCGAACTCCACCGTTTTCTTGCCGTCTTTGGCATCGGCAATGACGGTTACGGCTTGGGTCGTAACGGGAACGGTTTTCAGGGTTGCGTTGTAGAACGTGATGGTGATGGTGTGGTCCTTCTCCAGAAAGAACTCGGCCTTCGGCTCGGACTTTTCGAGGAGGCGTCCACCTTTCGGTCCGCCCAAGTGTTTCTTATCGGCAGCGTGAAGGGTGAGTAACCCGGCGCAAAGCACGCCGGCCAAGGTCAGGGAATTGATGGATGTTTTCATGGATTCAGTGTTTCCGTGTTTTTGGCTTGTGATTTTCCCTCGATCCACTCGTAGAGCACGGGCAATAGAACGAGCGTGAGGAAAGTCGAGGTGATGATGCCGCCAATGACGACAGTGGCGAGCGGACGCTGCACTTCCGCTCCTGCGCCAGTCGCAATCGCCATCGGGACGAAGCCGAAACTCGCCACGAGCGCAGTCATGAGTTTCGGGCGAAGTCGGGTGAGCGTGCCTTCCACGACCGCATCACGCACGTTGCGTCCTTCGCGACGTAATTGGTTGATGAAGCTGATCAGCATGATGCCGTTCAACACGGCGATGCCGGAGAGCGCGATGAAGCCGACGCCCGCGCTGATGGTGAACGGCATGTCCCGAATCCACAGCGCAAACACGCCACCGGTCACGGCCAGTGGCACACAGACGAAAATCATCGCTGCCTGCCGAAAGCTCCCAAAGCTCAGGAAGATGAGGATGAAGATGAACACCAGCGCCATTGGCACGATGAGCATGAGCCGGGCGCGGGCCTTTTGCAGGTTCTCGAACTGCCCGCCAAACTCGTAGTAATAGCCGGGCGGAAACTTCACCTCGGCTTTGATGCCGGCGAGGGCTTCCTTGACGTAGCCTTCCACGTCGCGCCCGCGCAGATTCACCAGAATCGCCCCGCGCCGCTGGCCGGATTCGCGGGTGACTGCGCCGACCTGCTCGGCCATTTGAAACGTCGCGACCTGACCGAGCGTGAGCAAGCCGCCCGCTTCGGTTCGCACGGGCAGGCGCTTCATGGTGTCCACGCTGCGCCGTGCGTCTTCGGCAAGGCGCACCACAATGGGAAAGCGCCGGTTGCCCTCGATGACGCTGCCCACTTCCTCGCCCGCCAGCGCCGTGGCGATGGCATGATTGAGGTCGCCTGCCTGCATGTTGTAGCGGCGCAGCGCGTCACGGTCAGGTTTGATTTCCAGCAAGGGCGAACGTCCGAACGCGTCGAACTCCACGTCGCCGCTGCCGGGAATTTTTCGGAGCAGGTCGCGAATCTCCGTCGAGAGTCGTTCGAGTTCCTTGAAGTCGTCGCCATAGACCTTCACCGCAATGTCCGCCCGCACCCCGGCCATCATTTCGTTAAACCGCATCTGAATCGGCTGTGTGAAAAGATAGGTCTGCCCCGGCGCGTGGACGGCAAGTTCGCGGCGCATCAGGTCAATGAGTTGCTCCTTGGTCGCGGGCCGGCCGTCAATCTTGCGCCATTCGCGGCGCGGTTTCAGTTCGACGTAGGTGTCGCACAGGTTCGCGCCCATCGGGTCAACGGCGATTTCTGCCGTGCCGATCAAGCCGAACATGCGGTCAATCTCCGGGAATTTCTCCAAGAGCAGCTTCTCGGACTTCTGTTGCAAATCCGTCGAAGCGTCCAGCCCGGCGCTGCTGCTGCGGATGAATTGGAGCAGCATCGTGCCTTCATCGAGTTGGGGAATGAACTCCGCGCCCAGCCGCGTGAAGACAAATAGCGATGAACCGAACAACACGACGGCGGCAGCGACGACCACCAGCTTGAACCGGAGCGCCCACGCGAGCAGCGGCGTGTAAAGCGCCTTGAAGAACCGCACCAGCCAGTTGTCGTGCTCCTTGATTTTGCCGCGCAGAAAATACGAGCACAGCACCGGCATGAGCGTCAGCGCCAGCACAAGCGAACCGGCCAGCGCGAAGATGACGGTGAGCGCCATCGGGCGGAACATTTTCCCTTCAATGCCCGTAAGCGCGAGAATCGGCACATAGACGACCGTGATGATGAGCACGCCGAAAAACATCGGGTTGGCCACTTCCTTCGCGGAGTAGCGCACCTCGTCGAAGCGTTCGGCGGCGGTGAGTTCGCGGCCCAGCTCCCTCTGCTTGTGCGCAAGATGCCGGATAATGTTCTCCACCATCACGACCGCGCCATCAATGATGAGGCCGAAGTCAATCGCACCGAGGCTCATCAAGTTGCCGGACACGCGGCTTTCGACCATGCCGGTCAATGCGAACAGCATCGAAAGCGGAATCGCCAGCGCCACGATGAACGCGGCGCGCAGATTGCCAAGTAATGCGAACAACACGACCACCACCAGCAACGCGCCCTCGAACAGATTCTTCTCCACCGTGTGCAACGTGCGGTTCACGAGATCGGAACGATTGTAAAGCGGACGAACCTCAACGCCCGGCGGCAGCTTCTCTTGGATGTGCTCAAGCTTCGCGGCCACGTCGCGGGCTACGATACGGCTGTTCCCGCCCGCGAGCATCAACGCGCCGCCGACCACGCCTTCCGTGCCGTTCACCGTGGCTGCGCCGGTGCGATAGCCCGAACCGATGCCGACTTGCGCCACGTCCTGCACGAGCAACGGCTGCGCTGCCCCGGCGAACTTGAGCGGAAGCTGCGCGATTTCCTCCGTCGTGCTCACGCGGCTATTGGCCCGGATGACGATTTGTTCGCCGCCTATTTCCACCAAGCCACCGCCGACATTCTCGGTGTTCTCGCTGATGGCGTGCGCGAGTTCGTCCAGGCTCAGGCCCACGCTGGCGAGCCGCGCCGGATCAGGCATGATGACAATCTGCCGCTCATGACCGCCGCTCGTATTGACCTCGGCAACGCCCGGCGTGGCGCGGAGCAACGGGCTGATGACGTATTCCTGAATCTGTTTGAGCGATTGCAACTGCTCATAGCGGGTGGGCGGTTTGTTGGTCGTGTCGGCCGCGAACTCAACCGAGTAATAAAATATTTCGCCGAGTGCGGTGCTGATGGGCGCGAGCCGGGGTTGCAAATCGGGCGGCAACTTTTCCGCCGCGACCAGCAGCCGTTCGCTTACGAGCTGTCGGATGCGGTACAGGTCCACATCGTCCTCGAACGTCATGCGGATTTGCGAGAGGCCGAACTTGGAGAGCGACCGCAGTTCCATCATGCCGGGCAGACCGGCCATCTGGCTTTCGAGCGGCAGCGTGACGAGCTTTTCGATTTCCTCCGGTGCAAGCGCAGGCACGGCGGTGTTGATGAGCACCTGTGGGTTCGTGATGTCCGGCACGGCGTCAATCGGCAACCGCAACGCCGCCCACACGCCTACGCCGATGAGAACGAACGTGGCCAGCAGCACCAGCGCCCGTTGCCGGAGCGACCCGTCAATGATTTTAAGAACCATGCGGCTATTTCCCTTTCCCTGCGGGCATCACACAACACGCCTGCCCGCCTTTGACCGCCGCCAGTTCTGTCATCCAGAGCGACATCACCGGTTGCAACACCACTTGGTCGCCCGCAAATAAACCATCCTTGATTTCCACCACTTCGCCCGCTCGCGCGCCCACTTTCACGGAGGTTCGCACCAGATGTTCACCGCTCACGGTGTAAACCGAATGACCGTCGCTGCATTCCAACAACGCCGCTAGCGGAATGGAAACGACCGCCGCAGCAGAATCGAGTTCAACGCTTGCGGATAGGAACGCACCCACGCTGGCTGCTCCATTGGGGCGGGCCAATTCCACCTGCACCTCGGCCATGCCCGTGGCCTTTTGCAACCGATCATCCACCGCCGTCACGCGGCCGGTAAGATTCGCGCTGTTGGCGCGGGCGTGGACTGCCTGCCCGCGCTTCAACTGCTTTGCCTCCTCTGGCGTCACCGTCGCGCTGGCCAGGATTGCTTCCTTGGCTTCCTGATACACGCGCAACTGCACGTCGAGCGTCGCCGGAACTTTTTGCTCCGTGACCTCCACAATTTTCAACCCAAGCGACTGCCGCGTTTCCTCCGGCACCAGCAGGCCGCTCTTCGCGCTGTATTGCGGGCCGATCTCCACCGTTTCTTCACCCGCCGCCGCTTCGCCAGACTTCGGCTGACAACCCGCCAGCGTCAACGCTGCCAACAACCCACTCACAACCCAAAATTGATTTCGTTTCATAACCACAAATGACTTCACCGCTTAACCCAAACAGGGAAACAACTCGCGATGCGTAAGTGCATCGCGCTAGAAGGGCAGCCCCAAACGGGACTGGTTACGAAACTAAGGAAGGAGCGCGCGGCGCAAGCGCCGTGCGGAAGGAAAACTGCCAATGTCCGGCAACTTCCGGCGGTGCGGTTGCAGGCAGATCGCGGTTAGCACCAGCGGGTCTTTGGATTTCAGAGAGACAGTCGTTCAGGGTAAACCGCCACACGCTGTCCGGTGCGAAGACGACCGGATGGGCTTGTTGGGGAAGGAATGTGGCCGACGCCAGTGCCGCACAAGGTTTGTCGCAATTGCCCGGAACGGAAACCGGCTTGGAATGGTTGCCGGAGCAACAATCTGGTTTGCCGAGCCAGCCCGAGGCATCAATCAAACAGCACGAAGCCGCTGGCAACCAAACGAGCGCCAGCACCAACGCAACCACTGCCTTGATCCGCTGCACGGGGAAAGTCATATCACGGAGGCAACGCCGGGGCAATGCGTGAGATTGGCGGCTAGGTGAGAGTTCTCTTGCGGTTGTATTGTTCATTTCGATTTCAACAACCGCAGTGCGTTCGCGATGACAACGAGCGTTGCGCCGGTGTCGGCGAGAATGGCGAGCCAGAGGCTGGTGTGACCGGACAAAGCGAGAACGAGGAACACCGCCTTCACGCCGAGCGCGAAGGCGATGTTCGCCTGAATGATGCGGACGGTGCGATGGCCCAGGCGAATGGCCTCGGCCACTTTGCTCAAATCATCCTGCATCAATGCGATGTCCGCCGTTTCAATCGCCGTGTCCGTGCCCGCGCCGCCCATGGCGATGCCGATGCTCGCGGCGGCCATCGCAGGCGCATCGTTCACGCCGTCGCCTATCATGCCGACGTGCTTGTGTTGAGCGAGCAGTTCGCGGACGCGCTCAATCTTTTGGTCGGGCAGCAAATCTCCCTTCGCCTCGTCAATGCCGACCTGTTTGGAAATGGCATCCACCGTGCGCTGATTGTCGCCACTGAGCATGACGACTTTTTCGACTCCGGCGGCGTGAAGGGCTTTGATCGCTTCGGCGGCATTGGTGCGAACCGTGTCAGCGACCGCGAGGATGCCCAACACTTCGCCCTGGCAACCTTCGTGTGGTTTATGCCCGACGATGACAACGGACATTGCTTGCGCTTCAAGTTCACCGAGTTTCTTTTCCAGTTCATCCGAGCAGACGGCGGATTCGTGGGCGAAGCGGTGGTTGCCGACGAAATATAAATGTCCGTCAATCTGCGCCTCCGCGCCGCGCCCGGTTTTGGACTGATAGTTTTCGCTGCGCGGGAATTGGATTTTCGTTTCCTCTGCATACTTCACGACGGCTTGCGCCAGCGGATGTTCCGAGTGCGTATCAATCGCGGCGGCGATACGCAGGATTTCGTCCTCGGATTTCCCGTTCCACGGAATCACCTGTTGAACGCGCGGTTTGCCTTCGGTGATCGTGCCGGTCTTGTCCACGGCGAGAGCCTTCAGCTTGCCGATTTCCTCCAGGAACACGCCCCCCTTGATGAGCACGCCGCGTCGCGCCATCGCGGTCAGGCCGGAGACGATTGAAACCGGCGTGGAAATCACCAACGCGCACGGACAGGCGATGACCAGCAACACGAGCGCGCGATACGTCCACTCCAGCCATGCGCCGTTGAAAAGCAATGGGCCAGACAGCAACACCAGAATGGCGACAACGAAAACCGCCGGAGTGTAAATCTTCGCGAAGCGGTCCACAAACCGTTGCGAGGGCGCTTTCTGACCTTGCGCCTCGCCGACGAGCTTGATGATTTTCGCCAGCGTGGTGTCGGTCGAAGCCTTGGTGACTTTAACTTCGAGCGAGCCTTCGCCATTGATCGTGCCCGCGAACACGGTGTCACCGGATCTCTTTTCCACCGGCATGGATTCGCCGGTGATGGGCGCTTGGTTGATGGCGGATTCACCGGAAGTGACGACGCCATCCAGTGGCACTCGCGCTCCTGATTTGATGATGAGGGTTTCCTCCACTTTCACTTCTTCAACCCGCACTTCCTGAATTTGATCACCGCGTTTCACCAGCGCGGTATCCGGCGTGAGTTCGAGCAGGGATTGAATCGCCCGGCGGGCGCGACCGACGCTGAATCCTTCCAGCAGTTCCGACAACGCGAACAAGAACACCACTGCCGCTGCTTCCGTCCATTCGCCGATGCACGCCGCGCCGATCACCGCGACGCTCATCAGCACATTCATATCGAGCGAGAAATGACGCAACGCGCGAATCGCTTTTGGAAAGATAAACCAGCCTCCGGCCAGAATGGCGATGACTGCGGGGACGGCTTTTCCGTAAGGCGGGAAAAGATTTTGCCACTGGCACAGGAGAGAAATTCCGGTGCAGACGCCGGAGACAATCACCAAGATCAGATGCACTCGGCTTGTATCGCCGCTGTGTTCATCCTCCGCATCGCCGCCATCCATCGTCGCAGCCTTCAAGCCTGCTGTGCCGATGGCCTGGATCAACTGTTCAGTCGTGACGCGCTGGTCGTGAGCAATCGTCGCCGTCCCCGCCATGAGGTTCACTTTCACCTCGCCCACTCCAGCGAACGGTTTCAACACCCGTTCAATCGCGGCGATTTCATCAGGACAGTCCATCCCGGCAACTTTGAGAGTGGTTTGACCGCTGGCCGCAACTTCAGGATTCAGCACGGAATCTCGCGGCTTCTTGTCTTTATCGTCGTTTGAACCGCAGCCGCAATTCTTACAGTCTTCACTCATGATTTGTTGGTGTGCTCACGCTTGGCGGTTGCGGCATGGCAACGTGAGCAGCGGGAGAATTTGTTTGTGACCGGTGGTGCTGACGTTGCTGATGTTCCTCGCGCCGCTTTTGCGCCCGCGACTTGAGCCAAGAGTAGTCCGCGATCAGGAGCGAGAGAGAAGCCACGGCGACGCCAATCAGCATCCAGCGGCCTTTGCGCTTTTCCCGGCGCGACTGCGCGACTTCTTTTCCAGCGTGTTGCGCGTGCTTCGCGGCGGCTTGCGGTGACTTCCATCGGCTCACAACAACCTTCCATGTTTGGTTAAGGCCGGAAAGCCCCGTCGCGCGCTGAAGCTCAAACCGCGCGACGGGCTTCACTACGGCTCAGTGGCCGCACGAGCAGGCGTATTCCGCACGTTTGCACTCGCCGCAAGTGCTCATGTCCAGCTTGAAACGGAAGTTCTGCGGTTTGCCCTCGGCGGTCTGCTTGAACTGCACGACAATGTTGTAGCCGTCCCCTTCGGGCAGCTTCGTCTTGCTGACGAGCGCATCGCCCTTCTTTTCAAACTCCAACTTCACTTTGCCATCCTTGGCATCGGCTTGGACCGTCACAGTTTGGGTGGTGGCGGCAACGGACTTCATTTCGCCGTTGTAGAAGTTGATGGTCACGGTGCGATCCTTCTCGACCACGAATTCGGCGTGCGGCTCGGTCTTTTCGAGCAGGCGTCCGCCTTTGGGTGTGGCTTTGTGGTCGTGTTTATCCTCGGCGACAGCCGGGAGTGCGAGGCTCGCGCACAGGAGCGTGGCGAGCGTGAGGAGGCGGAGGTTTGTTTTCATCTGTTCTTCGTTTATGCGGTTGGTGCGGACGGGACGCCGGGAGGAATTCCGCCGTCACCAGAAGGCGTTTCTCCCGATTCGTTGTCTGCGGTTTCTTGTTTTCGTTCAATCCACTCGTAAAGCGTCGGGAGCAAAACGAGGGTGAGGAAAGTGGAACTCAGGATGCCGCCGATGACGACAGTGGCGAGCGGGCGTTGGACTTCCGCGCCCGCGCCGCTGGCAATCGCCATCGGCACGAAGCCGAGTGACGCCACCAGCGCCGTCATCAACACGGGGCGCAAGCGGGTCATCGCGCCTTCGCGGACGCATGAAGATACGTCGCGGCCTTGTTCGCGCAGCAGGTTGAAGTAGGAAATCATCATTAAGCCGTTGAGCACCGCCACGCCGCTCAAAGCGATGAAGCCGACGCCTGCCGAGATGCTGAACGGCAGGCCGCGCGTCCACAGTGCAAAGATGCCGCCGGTCACGGCGAGCGGGATGCCGGTATAGACCAGCAGCGTTTGCCGCAAGCTGCCGAGCGCCATGAACACCAGCACGAAGATGAGCGCCAGCGCGACAGGCACGACGATGGCGAGCCGCGCGCGGGCTTCCTGCAAGTTTTTGAACTGTCCGCCGAACTCGATGGAGTAGCCGTCGGGCAGCTTGATCTGCGCGGCGACCTTCTTCTGCGCTTCGAGGACGTAGCTTTCCACGTCGCGCCCGCGCAAGTTGACCATGATGGCCGCGCGGCGCTGGCTGAATTCGCGGGCGATCGAGGCGACCTGTTCGACCACCTTGAAGTCCGCGACCTGGCCCAGCGTGAGCAATCCGCCATCGTCCACGCGCACGGGCAGACGCTTTAGGTCGTCAATCTTCTCGCGCAAATCCTCGCTCAAGCGCACCACGATGTCAAAGCGGCGGTTGCCTTCGATGAGCTTGCCCACTTCCTGCCCGGCCAGCGCGGTGCTGACCACGCGGTTCAACTCGGCGGCGTGCAGGTTGTATTTGCTCATGGCCTCGCGCTTGGGAACGATTTCCAGCAGGGGCGATTTGCCGAGCGCATCGAACTCCACGTCCGCCGCGCCGGGAATCTGCTCCAGAATTTCGCGCGCCTCGCTGGCCACCTTTTCGATCACCGCGAAGTCTTCGCCGAAGACCTTCACCGCGATGTCGGCGCGCGTGCCTTCGAGGATTTCGTTGAAGCGCATTTCAATCGGCTGGCTGAATAGATGGCCTTCGCCAGGGACGGCCTTGCCGAGTTCCTCGGTCATGAGCGCGGCCAGCGCCTCCTTGTTGATCGGTTTGCCGTCCACTTTGCGCCACTGGTCGAGCGGCTTGAACATGATGTAGGTGTCGGCGACGTTCACGCCCATCGGGTCGCTCGCGATTTCCGCCGTGCCGAGGCGACTGAAGACATAATCCACTTCGGGAAACTTTTCGAGCAGCACCTTCTCGCCGCGCTTCTGCATGTCCACGCTGGCGTCAATGCCGATGCTCGTGGTGCGGATCATGTGCGTGGCGAATGAACCTTCATCGAGCTGCGGCACAAATTCCGCGCCGAGCCGGCTGAACACGAGCGCGGCCAGGGCGAGCAGCGCGACCGCCGCGCCGGTGACGGGCCAGCGGGCGCGGAAGGAGAAGTTCAATACCGGCGCGTAGAGCTTCTTGGCGAACTTCACGAGGAAGGAATCTTTCTCGCTGATGTTGCCGCCGAGCAGATACGAGCAGAGCGCGGGCATCAACGTGAGCGCCAGCGCCAGCGCGCCGACGAGCGCGAAGATGACGGTGATCGCCATCGGCTTGAACATTTTGCCCTCGATGCCGGTGAGCGCGAGAATCGGGAAATACACCACCGTGATGATGATGACGCCGAAAAACATCGGGCTCGCAACCTCCTTCGCGGAGGTCAGCACTTCATGCGCGCGTTCCGTGGCCGTAAGTTTGCGGCCGAGCTTGTGCTGCTTCTCCGCCAGGTGGCGGATGATGTTTTCCACCATGACGACTGCGCCATCAATGATGAGGCCGAAGTCAATCGCGCCCAGGCTCATCAGATTGCCGCTGACCTTGCCCTGCACCATGCCGGTCATGGCGAACAGCAGAGACAACGGGATGGCCAGCGCGACGATGAGTGCCGCGCGCCAGTTGCCCAGCATGATGAGCAGCACCACCACGACGAGAATCGCGCCCTCAAACAAGCTGGTTTCCACCGTGCGAATGGTGCGGTCCACGAGCACGGTGCGGTCATAGACCGGGATGATCGTCACGCCGGAGGGCAGCCTGGGCTGAAGCTCCTTGAGCTTCGCGTCCACGCGTTTGGCGACCAGCCGGCTGTTCTCGCCAGCGAGCATGAGCGCCGAACCCAGCACCGCTTCCTCGCCATTGTATGTTGCCGTGCCGGTGCGAACGGCCTTGCCGATGCCCACCTCGGCCACGTCCTTGACCCGTAGTGGCGTGGCGCGTGCGCCGAACTTCAACGGCAGGTTCGCAATTTCGTCCGCCGTTTGCACGCGCCCTGCCGCGCGCACCACGACGGTTTCGCCACCGAGTTGGATGGCGCTGCCGCCCGCGTTCTCGACGTTTTCGCCGATGGCGTCGGCGATTTCGCTGAACGACATGCCCACGCTCTTGAGTTTGTCGGGATTGGGCTGGATGATGATTTGCTTCTCGTAGCCGCCCTGCGAGTTGACTTCCGCCAGGCCGGGCGTTGAGCGGAGACGCGGTTTGACGACGTAATCGTGAATGAGCTTGAGTTCCATCAACTGCGCCTCGCGCGTGGGCGGCTTGTTGGTCGCATCGGCGGCGTATTCGACGACGTAGTAATAGATCTCGCCGAGACCGGTGCTGATGGGCGCGAGCTTGGGCGTCAGGCCCTCGGGCAGTTCGTCAATCACGGTCTGCAAGCGTTCGCTGACCAACTGGCGCGAGCGGTAGATGTCCGTGCCGTCCTCGAAAATGAGGTTCACCTGCGACAGGCCGAACTTGGAGAGCGAGCGCAACTCGGTGAGACCGGGAATGCCCGCCATCTCGTTCTCGATGGGAAAGGTGACAAGCTTTTCGATTTCCTCCGGCGCAAGCGCGGGCACGGAAGTGTTGACCTGCACCTGGACGTTGGTGATGTCCGGCACGGCGTCAATCGGCAGGCGCAGCGCGGAATAAACGCCGATGCCGACCAGGACGAGCGTGGCGAGCAGCACGAACACGCGCTGGCGGACGGAAAATTCAAGGAGGCGATTTAGCATATCAGTGGGAAATTAGTGCGAGTGTCCGCCGCCCTTGGTGGCGCGGAGTTCGATGAGGTAAAAAGTTTCGACCGGTTTCGTCACCACCGAATCACCCGCCAGCAGGCCGTCGGTGATCTCCAGGAGGCCATTGGCTTCTGAACCGACTTTGACCGGCGTGCGGATAAAAGCGTCGCCAT
>CAYXQJ010000067.1:0-11942 GCA_964467455.1 uncultured Hyphomicrobiales bacterium
ACCGTGCCAAGCATGTCCTTCTCGGTCTTGTATTCGCCGGAAAGTTGCACCGGGAAATTCCGGCCCTCGGTGCGCATCGTGCCGCCGGGAATCACGGCGTTACGCGCGCCGATAGAACCCGCAACCGTGTCCGGTGTCAGGCCGTAGCCGGCAAGATTGGCGTCCGAGAACAGCAGATAAACCGCCTCCTCCACGATGGCGACTTTGGTGACCTTGCCAACGCTCTCGACTTGCTTTAACTCGTCCTCGAAATCACGCGCGAGCAGTTCGAGCGTGCGATAGCTGTATCGCGGCGGCGCGGCCGCGCGAATCTGCGGCAGCGGGTCTTCTTCGCCCATCAGCAGGATCGGCTGCGTGAAATCTGGATGAAAAAGTTCGCGGTCGCTGCCAAAGACGTTGCGCGTAAACTCGGCAATGAATTTTTCCAAGTCAGCGCGGCTGGCGGAGGTTTCGAGGTCCAACAGGATGAACGACGGGCCTTGGGCCGTTCGCACTTCCTTGGCCAGGCCGGCGGTGCGCAGCGCGGTTTTGAGCCGGCCCAGGACGACTTCGCCGTATTGTTGCGAGACGGCGGGAATGAACGCCGCCAGAGCGGCGTGATGGGTCGGGGACGCTCCGCCGCGCAATTTCGCCAGCCGCTCACGCACCATGTTGGCCCGCGCGATGCACTCGGCGTCCGTGATCGGCGGGCTGACCAGACCGAACAACAGCGTGATGGTGTTGCCGAAATCGGTGTTCAGCCACGGCTGGCGTGTGCCCTCGGGCAGTTGCACCTCGAAGATTTTCGCCCGCACCTTGTCCCACTGCTGATCAATCGTCGCCGTCGAGCCGGGAAGCTGCTTGATCGTCATCGTGGAGATGCCGGGACGGGACGTGCTCTTGATCTCCTCAATGGATTTGAGTTCGCTGATTTTGCGTTCGAGCGGTTTCGAAACCAGTTCCTCCACTTTCGAGGCCGTCGCTCCGGGAAAGACAGTGACCAGCATCGCGGTGCGCTGCGGAATGGTCGGGTCTTCCTGCTGGCCGAGTTTGGTGTAAGCGATCCCGCCCCACACGAGCACGGCGATGAGCGCCAGCCAGCTTACTTCGCGGTGCTCGACAAAAAATTGCGCTATGCCGCCGGACGCAGTTTTGTTTTCAACGTGATTTGACATGGGAATGTTTCTCCTGGGGCGGTTACTTCGCGGCGATGTCGGTGGCGACTTCGACCGGCGCGCCGTCATACAGGAAGCTCGCGCCCGCAGTGACCACCTGTTCGCCGACGCGCAGGCCCTCGCTGACGAGAATGGAACTGTTGAGAATGTCGCCGGTCTTTACCACGCGCTTCGTCGCTTTGTTGTCTTGAACCACAAAGACGCCGAGTTGCGATGTGCCGCCGACATTTCCATCCGGAGGAAAAGTCACCAGCGCCGAGAGTGGGATGCAGACTGTGCCAGGCTTCGTGGTGGCACTGTCGCCAACCTGAATGCGCGCGGTCATGCCAGAGCGGAGCAGGCCGTCCTGATTGGGCACTTTGATGACGACGCGAAACAACCGTCCCTCGCCGCTGGCGGCGACGCCAACTTCGGTGACGCGGCCTTTGAAAGGAGGCAATCCCTCCAGCGCGGAGACTTCGACATCGATCTCACGGCCAACCGCGACTTGTCCAATCAACCGATCCGGCAACCCCAGTTCCACCTCCATCATGCTGGTATCAGCGAAGCGCAACACGCTTTGGCCGGGCGACACGGTCACGCGCGAATTGACATAGCGCGCTAGGACCACGCCGTCTTTCGAGGCGATGAGCCGTGAATCGCGGAGGTTTTGCTCGGCTTGATTGAGTTGCGCCTCGGCGGTGCGCCAGTCGGCTTCAGTCACGTCGAGTTCCTGTTGCGAGATGGCGTCGGTCGCGCGCAGTTTGCGAAAACGCTCGACGGTTCTGGTCGCGAGTTCCGCTTTGGCGCGAGCGGAATTCAACGCGTTGTTGAAGTCCGCCTGCTTTAACTCGGCAAGCGTCATCCCCGCTTTGACCGGCGTTCCCTCGTCCCAATCCGTGCCGACCACCGGTCCGATCTGGTCGAGAATCCCGCTGACTTTGAAGCTGAGGTCGGTTTCCTGGTCGAACTTCACGACCGCGAGGTAGGATGCCTCACCGTCGGCACGCACGTTGTCGGCGGATTCGACGACGGCGGTGCGGACCAGACTCTTCTCGGGTGGCCGGGCTTCGGGTTTTTCGCAGCCGGTGAAAAGCAGCGCCGCACCAAGCAGGAGCAGCGCGCCGCCGCTGGGGTTCGTCGCGCGGAGAAATGGTTTTGATTGATAGGTGCTCATGTTCTCGAATGCATTTCGCATACGAGAACCACCTTATGCAGTGCTGATGCCAACCCTTCTTAACGCGCAAAAGCCGCTGTGGTTCAGCGGCTAGCAGGAATGATGAGGGTTATGAGATTGCCTTCGAGATTTCGGATTTCCGAAAAATCGAAGAATGAGCGTTGGTTGATATCGCCAACACAACGCTGGAGCAGAAATTGCTATTTCATCTAATCGGCAAATTTCACCGCGCGGTGAAATAGCGATATTGAGTGAAATTGACGGTTGCTATCTTTCATTGTCTGTGCCATTTTCACCGCGAGATGAAAACGTCTGAAACGCTGAAAGAGCGAGATTTTGAGCCGCAGTTCGAGGCTTTGTTGCGCGGATTGCTGGGGCGCGTGCCGTTCTTGAAGCTAGTTTCGCTCAAGAAGGACGCGAAGGTTTCGCCTCGATCGAATGACCGCGCAGACCGGCTGGCGCAGGTAGCGGCAGGCGACCGGAAGTGGACTCTGGTGGTGGAGGAAAAACGTCTGGGGCAACCACGCGAGGTGCGGATAGCGGCGCTCCAACTGGGGCGTTACCTGAAACATCTCCCGCAGGATGTGCCGCAGTACGGGGTGCTGCTTGCACCGTTTATCTCGGAGGAGTCGGCGAAGATTTGCGCGGAAGCGGGAATCGGTTATGCGGACCTGGCGGGCAACGCGCGGCTGTCGTTCGACCAGGTGTTCATTGAGACTCGGTCGCCGGAGAATCCGTTCCGCGAGAAGCGGGAAACGCGGTCACTGTTTGCGCCGCGCGCGGCGCGGGTGTTACGCCATTTGCTGCAAGGTCCGCTGCGGGCGTGGAGGGTGACGGAATTGGCGGAGACCGCGCGCGTGAGTCTCGGCTGGGTGAGCGCGGTGCGGCAACAGTTGCTGGCGCGCGAGTGGGCGGCGGAAGCACCGGGCGGCCTGCGCGTGACAAAGCCGGATGTCGTGCTGGAAGCATGGGGGAAGGCAGACGATTGGGAGAAGCGAACGCGCACGCACGAGTATTCGGTGCTGCTCAATGAGCCGTTGGAATTGGCGGAGAAGTTGCAAGCGGTTCTGGCCGACGAGCCGCCCGTGTTCACCCAATGGTTTGCGGGCTGGCTGCGGCATCCCTACACAACGCCCGTGGTGGTGACGGCCTATGTGAGGAAGTTTCCCGATGAGACGGTCATCAAAGAGAAGTTGCTCGGTCGCCGCGTGACTGACGGCGGCGGGAGGTTGCGGCTGGTGCTGCCGAAGGACGAAGGCGTCTTGCACCCGCACCAGACGGTGCAGGGCTTTCAACTGGTGTCGGACGCGCAGATTTATCTTGATTTGCGGCGCGCCGGATTGCGCGGGGACGAACAGGCGGAGGAATTGAAACGGTGGCCGGACTTCGCGGGAGGATGGGCATGAGCAAGTTTGGGACGTTCAGCGAGTATCCGAGGGAAAGTCTGGCTTCGGCGGAGAAGGCGTTGCTCACGGCGTGGCGTTCATTGGAGCGTTACCACGATGACCTCGTGCTCGTGGGCGGACTGGCGGTGCATTATCTCACGAAGCGCCCGGTGGCGGACTTGCCGGGGGCGGTGACGATGGATGTGGATTTTGGAATCTCGCTGGCCGCATCGGGCCACCAATACGGGACAATCAAATCGGATTTGGCCGGGCTGCATTTCAAACCCGAGGGCAATCGGCTCGTGCGCAAATACGGCGGGTTGAACCTCTACCTCGATTTCCTGACGGAAGATCCGCCGTCGTTGACCGGGGTTCGGATGGTGGACGACGTGCTGGCCAGCGTCATCCCGGGCGTGAATCGCGCGTTGTCTTGCCGCCGGAAAGTGAACGTGAAGGGGCTCGACCTTTATGGCGCGGAGCACGAGTGCAAAGTGGCGGTGGCCGACATCGGGCCGTTACTGGTGCTGAAGCTGAATGCGTTTGGCGGGCCGACCGGGCGGCGATTGCCGAAAGATGCTTACGATGTGCTGCTCGCCGTCACTGGATTCGTGAATGGACCAGCGGCAGCAGTGGCGGCATTTCACGCGGAAGCAAAGGCCGGCAATACGGCGTTTGATTTTGCCGTGAAGTCGCTCCAAAGGGACTTCAGTAACCTTGGGCAAGACGGGCCAATCCGCGCTGCGGAATTTCATCCGGGCAACTCCGGCAACCGCGACCGGGTCCGCGAGGATGTTGCGACGGTTGGGAGAATGCTCCTCGGAACGTAAAACACCAAACTATCGGGATTTCCAAGATTCTCGCCGTAGCCAAACCGTTCCGGGTGGCAGGGATGCCGCCCTCTACGTCAGGCAGGATGCCTGACGCTACCGACATTCGGCCATCTCACCGTTCCGGTTTCTTGATGCCCCACTTGTCCATGCGGGAAAGCAGGGTGGTGGGTTTCACTCCCAAAAGTTCCGCCGCGCCATCTGCGCCGCCGATTTTCCAATTCGCCGCTTCCAACACCTGCACGAGGTTGTCGCGCTCGCGGCGTTGCAGTTCGGCTTCGGTGAGAAATTTCGGTTGGGCCGCGCTGTCGGGTGAAGTCTCCGCCCGGGCGCTGGATCGCGCGACCGGCGTGGATGAAGTCGCCACGGGCAGATCAAAATCCAATGCCCCGCCTCGGGCCAGAATGACGGCGCGCTCGATCACGTTGCGCAATTCCCGGATGTTGCCCGGCCACTCGTAATTCTGGAGCTTGGTCACCGCCGCTCGGGTCAGCCGGGGTTTGGCGCACTTCAAGTCTTTGGCGGACAGTTCGACAAAATGCTTTGCAAGCAACGGAATGTCGTCCATCCGCTCGCGCAACGGCGGAACTTGGATCGGGAAAACATTGAGTCGGTAAAAGAGGTCTTCGCGGAAGCGACCGGCGGCGACTTCTTTCTTCAGATCGCGGTTGGTGGCGGCCACGACGCGCACGTTGGCGCGGCGGGTGCGGTCTTCGCCGACGCGTTCGTAGC
This sequence comes from uncultured Hyphomicrobiales bacterium, assembly GCA_964467455.1. Classification (GTDB taxonomy): domain Bacteria; phylum Bacteroidota; class Ignavibacteria; order Kapaibacteriales; family Kapaibacteriaceae; genus OLB6. Next base: position 5,255 of record CAYXQJ010000067.1, read on the forward strand.
GTTTCTCCTGGAGCACGCGGAGCAGTTTGTTCTGCACGTCCAAGGGAATTTCTCCGACTTCATCCAGGAAGATGGTGCCACCTTCGGCGGTCTCGAAGCGGCCCGCCCGATCTTTCATCGCGCCAGTGAACGCGCCGCGGGCATGGCCGAAGAATTCGCTTTCAAACAATTCGCGCGGGACGGAGGCGCAATTGACGCGCACCAACGGGCCGTCTTTCCGGGCGCTCCGGTGGTGAATTTCGTGCGCGACCAATTCCTTGCCGGTGCCTGTCTCGCCGAGAATGAGCACCGAGGCATCGGTTGGCGCGACCAGGTCAATCTGGCTGACGATGTGTTTGAGCGCGGCGCTGTGCCCGACCAGATTGCCGAAAGCTTTGGCCTCGACCACGGCCTCCTGCAAATAGCTGTTCTGCAACTCCAGTTGCGCTTTGAGGTGTTGAATCTCCTCGAAGGCGCGGGCGTTGGCGATGGCCGCGCCGATATGATTTGCGAAGATTCGGGACCAAGCGGCGATGGATTCCGGAATCGCTTCGCGGGCAAATCCCACATTGGCCCCGAGCATTTCTCCCTTGAATTCAATCGGGCGAATGCCGCATTCCACGATGCCTTCGTCGCGTGACCACTCAAACGCGGCGGGACAAACCGGCTCCAGATCCGGATTTCGGATGATCTTCAACTGCCCGCTCGCCACCGCCTCGCCCAGCGGGCCAAAGTTCAGCGGGATGCGGGCATTGGAGTCTTCGTACGGTTGCGGGGGCGTTCCGGGTTGCGGTTGAGATCGGCCGCGGCCCGCCGCCAGATGGAAGCAGCGCGATTGGTCGGCACAGTCGGAGCGATACTTGCAGGTGGCGCACCGGTCGCCTTTTTCGATCAACCAGATTTGCGAGAAAACAAACTGAGTGTGGTCCACCGCACGGGTGACGATCTTCTGCAGCAGCGGCTCGAGCGAATGCTCTTGCGCCATCTCCAACAGCAACTGCGTGCCGAAATTGGGATCAAACCGCCGGTCGCTCGTAGCTTCCATGAACGCGATTCTAACGACGTCGGCGGGGGCGTAAACGGTGAATTCGGTTTTTCGGAGGTTCAGTTTTTCGAAGCGCCGCGCTCTCTTCTCAAATTCTCAGCAAGCTTCTGCAATTTAACCGCATGCGATTCTTTTCATCCGATGGCACACGCCGTGCCTAAGGACTTACCAGAATCGAAACGCTAAACGATTAAGTGGACATGAAACCGAACGACGCACAAACCCGATACCTGCCCGAATTGCAATTTGAAACGGAAGTAATCCAGTCACCGCAACCAGTCTTGGTGGCGTTTGAGACGCCGTGGAGTCAGCCGTGCAAGGTCCTTGATCCCGTTCTGCAAGAACTCGAACGCGATTGCCTGGGCAAGTTGAAGGTGGTTCGGATCAACGCGGATGCCGCCCTGGATCTGAGCTTCGGCTATAACATCCAGTCCATCCCGACGCTGCTCTATTTGGTGGGAGGAAACGTCCGCTTTCGAATTGTGGGCACGGCGACCAAGGAAGCGATTCTCGCCAAACTGAAAGCCAACGGTGCGCCGGCGGCGGTTGAACTTTCTCAAAACGGAGCCAGCGGCGCGCAATCGCAATCTTGAAAGGAGATTTTCATTTTATGTTCACCGAATCCCCAGTCCTTCGAAAACGCTCGCCGTACTCCGCCCACCGAAACCTGCATCACGTGACGTTTTTCTGTCAGGCGCCGGAGGCAAAGCAAGTATCGCTCATCGGCGATTTCAACCACTGGAATCCGAACGCCACGCCGATGGTGCGCCAGCCCGACGGCAAATGGATGGCCAGCCTGGAACTGCACCACGGTTATCACCATTACGTGTTTCTCGTGGACGGCCAGCGCGTGCTGGATCCGATGGCGATCGGTAGAACCCGAGACGAGCAGAACCAAATGGTTTCCCTCGTTGCCATCAGTTGAATGCCAGGACCGCCATGAACTCACCTGTAACAATCCCACTCGCGTGGCGTGCGAAAGAAAGTCTCCACCGGAAATGGACGCGCCCCAGGGTTCGCGTTCGCGATTCGCGCCTCGCTCGGGTGGCGCGCTATGCGTTGGCAGGCGTGATTGGTGCGGTTGCGCAGACTGGGGCAGTCGCTTCGGATGGTGTTGCCACGACCAATCTATTGAGCACCCCGAAGCGCGAATGGGCCGCTTTGGTCCGGTGGGAAAACGACACGTTTGGCGGGAGCGACCGTTTTTACACCGATGGCATTGCGGTAGGCATTTCACACACGGGCCCGAGTTGGTTGGATTCGGTGGCAGACTGGCTGCCGTGGGGCGAGGGCCGCCGCACGGTGGGTTATGACATCGGGCAAGGAATGTTTACGCCCGACGATACGGATCGCCCGGTTCCTGATCCGAATGATCGTCCGTATGCCGGAATCCTCGCGCTGGGGCTGACCCTGCATGTTGAACGGGGGAATTCCTATCACGGACTGAAGCTGGTGACAGGCGTCGTGGGTTCGGGATCACTGGCGCAGGAGACGCAGGACTTCGTGCATGAGTTGATTGGCGAGGAGAAGTCGCAGGGCTGGGATCATCAATTGCACAATGAAGCGATCTTCAATCTCGCCTACGAGTATCGCCACAAGTTTCAGCTCGCGGGCCGGCGCGAGGAATGGAGCGTCGAGGCGGCGCCGCTGATCGGTGGTTGGATGGGCAACATGTTGATTCAGGGACAGGCCGGCGGGTTCGTGCGCGTGGGCTATAACGTGCCCGACGATTTTGGTCCGACGCTGGTGCGCGGCATGGGGTTCATGCCGCCACCGCGCCGCGATTCGCAGCGCCGGGCAAAGTCCGATTGGGGGTTCGCCATTTCCGCGGGCAGCGTTGCTCATCTGGTGCTGCACGACATCACCCTCGATGGGAATACCATCAAGAACAGCCCGAGTGTGGACAAGGAATACCTCGTTCCCATGGCCGGTGTGGGCGTCGGCGTGGGCAACCGGCGCTTTCAGGCTTCGTTCTCATACATTTTTTGGGGCAAGGAATTCAAGGGCCAGGACGACTACTCGAAGTTCGGCTCGCTGACCCTCAGCTATTTTTTCTGACCGACGACACCGCTTGAAATGAATTTATGAAAGAATCTGACATTACGGAACCATTGGCCGCGGAGCAGGAGAGAATCTCCCAGAATAATTTTTCGCGCGGGTGGCTTACGAGCGCGCTTCGCGGCGCGGAAACAGGGACGGAGCGCCGGCCTCCGCCCCGGCATGTTTCGGTCGCCAGTAAAGTTCCCACTGCATTGGAAATTGGCGTTCCGGTTCAGCGCGAGGAGGCGTTGCGGTTTTGGCGGAAGCTCCTTCCCGTGACCCGCTGGGAGAACGGGCAATTCAATCCGCCCGTCCGGTCGAGGCGGATTGAATCCAGTGCTATGCCGCGGCTTCTCTTCCAAACCCTGCTTTCGGAAGCGCACGGCTCCGAACGTGAGCCTGGATTCGGCCGATCCATTTCGTCGTTGGACCGAATCAGGCGCTCGCGCGCGGGCGTGCGCTTCCACACGACCATGAAAATCCCGGCAGACATCTGGTGAAATGAATCCAAGCAACCGTTGCCGATGCCATCGCTGCGAACACGCAGCGCGCGGCCAATGTTCCGGGCCGCGATCCGAGGGGCGAATCCGGCTGCTGATCAACGCCGCGAGCGCCGCGCGGGGCGGCGTCAGCCGAATGACCTTGCGGGATTGGCGGGAGGCGGAACAGGAAATCAAACAACGACTCGCACATGAATGCTCAAAACACCAACGGTGACTGATCCCGCCTCAATACAATCGAAAACCAAATTTATGAACACACCTCCAATTGACATGAACCAAAACCAACTTGATCTCACCCTCGAACTTCGTTCCGCAAACGGATCGGTGACGGAATTTTATCAGGCCGACGAGGCGCGCGTCCGCGAAACGCTCCGGTTGTTGGCGGCGCCGCAATTGTTCGCTCAGCGCCACTTGCTGCTGGCCTCGGAGCATTGCGCCAGCCTGATTCCTTGCGCGGGGATTGACATGATCCTCGTCCGCACCCTCGCCCGGTCGCCGCTGAAATTCCCGCTGACGCTTCCGGTCGGAATGTTCGACCTCGTGGAACAGTCGGACGCCGCGCCGGAGCGCCACGCGATGGCGAATCAAAACGGGCGGCCCCACCGGCAGCCGCACCGGCGCGATGCGCAGGTCGAGATCCATACGCTCGGCGGTTGGACGGTGACTCTGAAAGCGGCGGCGATGATTCGCGGGAACTTCCAGGACGAGCGGCACTTGTTTGCGCATCTGCCGGACGTGCCAACCATTCCCTTCCGCCTGCCGGAGGGTGGCTTTGGTCTCATCAACACCGCCAACATCACGCGGGCGAGCGTCTGGCCCAAACCCGAAGCACTCCCGGGAACCGCGCTGCCGGTTGAATTGCGCCGGTGGACGCCGGCCCGCGGCAACAGTCCGGCTAACCCTGTGGAGGTTCTGTAATCATGAAATCGAGAATTCAAAAACCGCCCTGTTCCGCTCGGCCCGACCGTTCGTTTCCCCATCCTATTCGCACGTTTCTCGCCGAGGACTCGCCGTTGCTGATGACTTTGTTGGCCCGAAGCCTCTTGAAAGATGAGCGGGTATTCATCGCGGGCTGTGCGACGAATGGCCGCAAGGCGATCGAGAATTCCGCCACCTTGAACCTGGACCTGGTGGTCACGGACCTGCACATGCCCGGACTGGATGGCGCGGAATTCACGCGGCGCGTGAAACAACGGTCGCACCCGCCCATCGTCTTTGTGGTGACCTCAGATGAAATGCCCGAAGCCCGGGCCCGCTGCCTGGCGGCGGGCGCGGATGCGTTTCTGGTGAAGGGCGAGAATCTGGTCGCGCGGCTTCTGTCCGCCATCCAAACGTTTTTTCCAGATGACCTCGGGTCTGGCGCCACCCAACCAAAACCTTTCCGTGAAACAATCACCACAGTCGAATGAGCCTGCATCTGCGGGCGAAGGAGATTCGCGCCTCCAACAGCGCGATGGCGAACTGCGGCAGGTGTGCGCGCAGTGTCGCACGGAAATTGTGGACGGGCATGGGTTTTGTCGCCTGCCCGGGAGCGAAACACCGACGCTGTTATGTTCGCCTCGCTGCGCGCTCCGCTACTTCAATCGGGCGCCCGTGGAGCAGAATGGCTCGAATCACGGATCGGAGTCTTCCGAACGGCGGTTTCACTTCTTCATGAATGGAGAATGGTCATGAGCTTGAAAGGCAGTGAAGCGGGGAGCGCACGCGCCTCGCGTGCGGCGGCGGACGCCTCGTCCGCCGCAACCAGCGTGCGCCACCGCACGTTGGCTCGACGCGCGGTGGCGCGCGTTGCCCCCGACTGCGAGGCGCAGTCGGGCACACGCGCGGGCGCGTGTGCTCCCCGGGAAATTCCATCCCGCGCCTGGGGCGGACGACCCACCAACTTCATCTCCCGTCGTACTTACGCCAAAACCGGAAGCGTATCTTTCCTGCTCAGCGTTCTGTTGCTCGTCAGCGGCTGCGCGCATTACCCGCGCAACGTACGTTTGACCGCGACCGACAATTCCGGCGGCTATCGGTTTCAACCCACCGCTGCGCCCACGAATTCCTCCGATCTGCTCCTGATGGTGGCCTTCTCCGGAGGCGGCACCCGCGCCGCCGCGCTGTCCTACGGCGTATTGGAAGAACTCACGCGCACGCCCGTCAACGCCGACCCCGCGCCCCACCGGATGCTCGACGAAGTGGACATCATTTCCTCCGTGTCCGGCGGCAGTTTTACCGCGGCCTACTATGCGCTCTACGGCGACCGCATTTTTTCCGACTTTGAAGCGAAGTTTCTTAAGCGCGATGTCCAAAACGATTTGCTGCTTCGCTTGCTGGCGCCGTGGAATCAAGTCCGGCTGGCTTCCGCAAAATTCAACCGGAGCGATCTCGTCGCGGAGTATTACGACGACCATCTTTTTGCGGGAGCGACGTTCGCCGATCTGATGAAGCGGCCGAACGGCCCGTTTCTTTGCATCAACGCCACCGACGTTGCCTCCGGCGCGCGATTCGAATTCACGCAGGATGAATTTGATCTGATCGGCTCGGATTTGTCGCAATTCCCGATTTCCCGCGCGGTGGCCGCGTCCTCGGCATTTCCCATGGTGCTAACGCCGGTGGTTTTGAAAAACTATTCCGCCGAGCAAGGCCAGCCCGAGCCGGCGTGGATCAAAGCCATCCTGGAAAATCCGACGGCCTCGACGCGGCTCAAATACATGGCGACGCACGCCCGCTCTTACGGGGACGAGCAACGCCGCTTCATCCATCTGCTCGATGGCGGCATTTCGGACAATCTCGGTTTGCGCGGCGCTCTGGATCGGGCGATCGCGCGCGAGCAACTCGCTCAAGTGCCCAGCGTGCCGTGGAAACTTCCCCGGCGCGTGGCGCTCATCGTGGTGGACGCGCACACGGACGCGGATTACGGCTGGGATGCCAACGAGCACTCGGTGAGCCATGCGAAATTGCTCGGCTCGCTGGGCAAAGTTGCGGTGAGCCATTACTCCTTCGAGACGCTCGAATTGTTCCGGGAGGTCATGGGACGGCTCGCCCGGGAGCGCGCTGACGCAAGCGATTTTCCACCCACCGAAATTCAAACCTACGTCATCGAGCTGCATTTCAATCAACTGGCCGACGCGTCCGA
>CAYXQJ010000068.1:0-11899 GCA_964467455.1 uncultured Hyphomicrobiales bacterium
GTCATCACCAGTGCCAGGATCGCACCGCCGAAGGCCATGGCCGTATCTTTTTGCGCATCCCACGGATCGCCTTGGGATGCCGAGGAACTTGGTGCCGAGGTAGGGGAAGAAGATGTCGGCAAGCAGGACCCAGCAGTCCCAAAGGGGCAAGTGGACCACCGTCAGCGCGTCCTCGATCACCCATTTCGAGAGGTCGGACGTGTAAACAGCGTCCACATCGACAGCGCTGAGAAGGCAACAGGGTAGGCTTTCAGCAGATACGTGTTCAACGTATGATCGCAATCGGATGATAGGTAGTGGCGGTATCTGCTGTGGTCACTCGCAGGAGATAGACACCTGCTGACAACCTGCTGACATCCAGAATGAGATCTTCACTCTTGCATGGAGCTGTGATGACTGTGTTGCCGAAGGTGCTGACGATGTCAAGGGTGCCTCCCTGAGGACATCCAGCGATCGTTAGCGTCGTCGAGGCAGGGTTGGGATAGCAAACGAGGCCGCTGCCTTCCGGCTGGGTTGATTCTCGTACGGTTGTGATCCGATCGTGGCGTTTCGTCCAAATGCGGGCGTAATCTTTGGATGGCTCGGCGAAGAGATAGTCAGGCGTGACAATAAGTTGCACCGACTGAAAGGTGTTTTGATAGGGGCCTCGTGACTTGGCCGTGACCCATCGAGAGGGAAGGTATCGGTCGATCACTCGACCGTCAGTGCCGACCTGAATGATCGCACCATCGTCGAATAGAATGAAGAGCGTACTATCAGTGTCAACCTGCACATCTAGGGCGACACGAACAAAGTCGTCAGGTATGAGCGCTACTTTTGTCGCAGTGCCGGACCGATCATCAATGATGGAAAGGATCGTATGTCCGTACTCACGCACTCTTTCTCTGATCGTGAAAAAGACAAGACGGTGATCATCGATCTGAATGATGTGATTGATGTACCGGGCACCCGGGTATAAGCCTTCGTTAAACGATGTCTTGACCCACGTCATGCCGCCATCAGTAGAGCGTTCGAACGCTGGGTCATCAGAGACACCCAACTTACGTTGCGCGCGATAGTGGTTTCCGTCTGGCATCACGGCGTAAGCGAGGGTATCGGTTTGCGGGATCTGCTCACCCTTGTCCGAAGGACTTACTCCGTGCCAGTACTCGTTGATGGTTGTATTGTCTTGCGCGACTCGCGACGTTGACAACGTCCATGACCCATCCGCATAGGCCTCAAGGTTACGGACATCACCACGGAAGTGCATGGTTGCGTGGTGGTCCCACGTAGTGCCATCGTTCCACGAGAGCATGTTGCAGCCGTCGTTTCCAACCATCCAGAGTGCTCCGTCGGGAAACGCGCCGATCTTGGCGCCAGGAATACATCGCTCGGACAGGACACTGTGGAAGGTGATGCCGTGATCAAACGAGCGGACAACACCTTCGATAGCTTCTCCGGACCGAGTGGACACCAATACAGATCCTGCTGCTGCCATCCCATCATGCGCTTCCCAGAATGCCATATCGTTCTCGACGTAGGGCAACCATGCCTCCTTGACGATAAGAGGATCTTTCTGGGTGATGTGGTAATATCCATAGTTGTAACGCAGTATCTGCATCGATCTGTTCGAGATGCAGGTGATGCCGATCAACGTCGAGTTCGAATCTCCATCAACTCGTTTCTTGCCGGTGATGACGATCGGTTGTCTAACGTAAGGGTCAGTACGTCGGTACCATCCATAGGACGTCACAACGATAGAATCCAAGACAGCGCAGATATAGTTGTTGCTGACTGAAAGCTCAGGATCCTTGACAAGGAGGACCAAACGACCACTGTCATTCAACCATTGTGAACTATCGCGGCCTGTTGTGATGAGATGTCCCGTTGCGGTTTGATAGCTGCCATTGTATACGGCTCCGTTAGGCAGAGCTGGTTTTGTCAGACGTTTCCATGTTCCAAGTGTGGTTTGTTCAACAACAAAGCCATTCGAATAACCCATGGTCCGACCATCGTGGAGCACAAAAGTGGTGTAGATACTGTCCGGGATCTCTGCTTCCTGAATGAAACTTCGCTGTTGTGGATCGAATATCCAGACCGTTGTTGGCAGTGTGTCAATGCGATGAAAGATGCGCGGTGTACGAATCGATTGCGGCTGGACCCAGATCTTGTCGTTCGTCGCTGACCATGAAGGGGGCGAGGGGATAACTTCCCACGTACGACCACCATCGGAGCTGAGATTGATCGTGTTCGTGTCGGCCAGGACAACAACATAGTCGTCTGAGACCGTCAGCCCTGTGTGCTTTCTTCCTGAGGTGCCGATGATCGGTTGCCAGGTCCAGCCACTGTCGCGTGAAGTCCACACCTTCGTGCCGCTGTCGGCGCTGAATCGCTCACCGACAAAGGCGAACAACGTCCCATCCGACATGACTCCCACGGTGTCGTCGATCACCGGCACCTTCCACACATCTTGGGCGACCGATGATACAACCGTCAGGAGAAGGGACAAGAACACTACGGCGATCGCTCGTATGGAGGCACGGTGCTGCATTCCATAACCTACAAAAAAGACCGTTACGGGGGAAGTGCGACTCCCGGCATCACCGCATCACTACGAAGGATGTGCGGAGATACTCCGCGCCGGAACGGACAAGGGCGCATTCCTGAGAGGAAGAGGATGTCGTTGCGAGGGAGAATGAGGAATGTGGCAAGATACCTCACCCCGGCAGCTACTGCGGCACCCCCTCTCGTTCCTCGGCTTCGCCTCGGAATGACACGAGGGGTTTGATCGGTTCCCCCTCTCAAACTTGAGAGGGGGCTAGGGGGTGAGGTGTTGCGAACAAAGAGGGGGCCAGGGGGTGAGGTATCGATCATCTCACGCACTCACCATTCTCTTCAACATCTTCACCGCCTCAGGATACACCGGCCAGCACAGTCGGCACAGGATGATCGTGTGGAGGGCGGCATCGTCATCGGCGAAGGGTTCGGGCTCGCGACCGATGATGATGTCGGCGATGAAGGGGCGGTCTTGCATGGCCACGGCAAGTGATGTGTTGATCACGGACGTCTCGCGCTTGCGCACGATGTTGTAGAGGAGCGTCAACCACGGCAAGGCCGGACGTAGTGACGGTTCTATCTCTTGCAGAGCCGTGATGACCTGTTCTGCGCGTTCAAGATGTTGACGTTGTCCGCGACGGATCAACATCGCCAACAGCGGTTCACCCGCCTTGCTCACTGATGTCTCATCGATCGTCAGCATTTCTTCGAAGGCCTCGATGGCTTCCGGGTACCGACTCTCAAACATCAACGAGTGTGCACGCGCATTCATCAGAGAGATCACCTGCTGCGAGCTGGAAGAGGCGTTGATCTTGTTGGCATATGCCAGCCCCCTTTCAGCCATATCGAGTTCGTCGAGTGCACTTTCAGACGTTTCCACCAACCCCACCCACGGCCAGAGGGAGTTCGGGTGTTCGTCGATCAACTGATGCATACGCGCACGTCGCATGGGCGCCGGAAGCTGCATGGCCCTCTCGACGGCATCTTCGGCACGTTCGTCGTCGGTAAGGTCTTCGTAGGCGACCTCCGGAATGGGCTTGGTGCGAAACTGATCAATGAACTCCGTCACCTCTTCTATTGACGAAAGGTTCTGACGTTCGATCAAGCGATGCAGATCTTTTGCCGGATTGGATGGAAGGGGGTCGGTAGGGGGCTGGTGGAATTGCTCAAACAGATGAATCAGCGTGGGTTCGGCATCAAGATAATGATCGAGTACCATGGGCTGAAGATCGTCGAATGGCTGTTGCTTGAGTTGCTGGATCAGATCTTTGACGAGCTCATCGTCTGAGTTATCGTTCGTGTAGTGATAGACGGCATCGGCAAGAAAGACGTGCCAGTGAGTCATCGGTTCATCCGGCATCACCTCGATGAACGTCTCTCGCATGTCTGGATAGAATCTTCCCAGTTCATCATCATCACTGGTGATATCGGCGATGGCTGTTTCTCGTAATGCTGTGCACAGATAGTAGAATCGGAACTCAGGCGCAAGCTTGATCGCTTTCGACAGGCATGGAAAGATGTAGTCGCTAAGATCTGTGAAGTGTAGATAGCGGAAGAGAACGTCATACCCAAGGTTACCGAGCAAGATGCGCTCTGACTCTTCGAGTGGTGTCTCGTACTCACGGATCAGCAGTGTTTCTGCTAGCTGACGCAATGCTAGTGCGGCGCGGAGCGATATCTGTTCGTGTGCTCCTGCTCGAGCAATAGAGAGCAGTACCCATGCATTGGTAGGATAGGTCTCGAGTAACACGGTGCCGTGTTGAGTATACTCAGCAATCGTGTGATCTGCTTCGAGGTCATCGCAGGCAGCTTCGAGTTCAGGGGTGCGGAACAGAAACTCCCTGACCGTAAGTGTGTTTAGATCGATTCCCTTGGTACGAAGCAGGTCGAGGTAAAAAGGAGTCGATAGTACTTCATTGTTGACAATGGGGACGAAGAGATCAGCTACGGATGTGAGACTACCTTCATGAGTACGAATCTGATATCGCTTTAACAACGGTTTCAAAGTGACATCTGAAGCAATGTAGAAGTCGATCTCTTCAACGATTCTTTCTGTGAGAAGGTCTTCAAAGAACATATCGATCCGCTTTTGCAGATCGTCGGTGATCTCTTCGTCGATCATGTACGTGTAGACAATGTCGGCAAGTTCGATCAGACGCGGATCTTCAGGGTCGTGATATTCCGACGTTGCGAGCAGATCACGGATCATGGTAAAGAAGTTCTTTGTCTGTCCATCGTAGCGGTTGGTCTCGAAGACGGCTCCATTACGCAGTGCGGTGAAGAGAATGTAGTCCGCGCAGGCCGGCACACGCTGCATCATATCGGTGAGTGTTTCCAGCAACTGCGACTCCAAGTCCATCAGCAACATTATTTCGCACAAGATATCAGCGCCGACCGCGCCGAGTTGGATCAGCGTCTCCTTATCATACGGTGCCTCGGTCTGTTGCTCCAGGAAATGGTCGGCAAGTTCTCTCAGTGCAAGTCCGGCGCGCAACGTTACGGCATCGATACATCGTGCACCGGCAATAGCGAGTAGTGCATGTGCACTCGTCGGATGGTCGGTCAGCAGCTTCAGTGCAGTCGGCTCGTACTCCTCGATCAGATCTATCTCGGCGACCTCTTCGCAGCGTTGTGCGAGTTCTTCATCCACATAGAAGAAGTCGTCAACGGTCAGTGTCGACAGATCGATCTGTTGCTCTTCGAGCATTTCAAGGTAGAAGGGGATGTCTGCGAGTGCGGGATCGAAGGAGCGGTCGAAGAAGTCGTTCATGTGTGTAGGGAATGGGGAATGGGGAATGGGGAATGGGGAATGGGGAATGGGGAATGGGGGAATTTAAGGCAGTGGGTACGTGCACTGGCGAGATCCCTTTCACCCTCTCACCCTTACACCCTTTCACCCTTACACCCTTGACTTCACCCTTACACCCTTGACTTCACCCTTTCAACCTTCTTCGCACACATCTCCTTCAGCTTCTTCGGCCCTCGGATCTCCAACACGTCGGCCCAGCTGACGATCCAGGAGACGAGTTCGGGAGAGAGGGGAGCGGTGAGCGTAAGGTCTACCTTGCCGTTGCGGAGCCGGTGGAATTCTTGCGTGGGATGCCACAGACGCGACGTGAAGAAGTCGGCGGCTTCGGCATCGATGCGGAGGATGATGGTGGCGATGTCGCCGTCATACACCCCAAACCGACCGCTGCGGTACTTGCGTTCGTTGAAGATGTGGATGGGCGCGTCGACGTCGTTGGCGCGTTCGACGTGATCGATCCTGTCGGCTGCTAACGTGATGTACTGCTTATGCACCGGATGCCATGCCGCAACGTAGAGTCGGCCGGCATGATTGATCAACCGACAAAAGCTCACCACGAACGTCTTCGGCGTCTTGGCCTGCACCGACCGATACGTTACGCGATCCCAATGCGGATCCACGATCGCCGCAATGATCTTCTCCATCGCCTCATCACTTACGGCCGTTGCATAACGTCCGGGCGACACTTCACTCGTGATCGACTCATCCAAGAACACCGTCCCCGGCGCCACGCGCTCCAGCTTCTTCAGCAGGTGTTGCACATCGCGCTCCACCTTTGTGTTCGTGTACGCGGCAAGTGCCCCCTTCAACACATGCAGGGAGAGGAGTTCGTGTTGATCGATATTAAGGGGCAGGGCAGTGCGTGCATGTTTCGGGATCGAGTAGCGGTTGGTGCGGCCGTCAACGGACACGGTCATGGGTATGCCGGCTTCTGTGATCGAGTGTATGTCGCGTTGAATCTGTCGGAGTGATACGTGCTTCTCATCTTCATACTCTTCCAAACGTTCGGCCATTTCGGACGTCGTCATGGCCTGACCGTTGGAGAGCATGGTCAAGATGCGGATGCAGCGGATGATGTGGTTTGACATGCTAGTCGGTTAGTCGGTTAGTCGGTTAGTCGGTTAGTCAGAACTCTACGCGGCCAACTCGATCAGCACTTCTGGGTGTTTGTCGGCGATCTTCAAGAGTGAGAGTGCGGCGCCGGATGGTTCACGTCGACCTTGTTCCCACTGTTCTAATGTCCGCTTCGAAACGCCGAGTATTGATGCAAACTGAGCTTGGGTGAGTCCGCTGCGGAGGCGGATCTCGATCACCCGCGGCATTGGCGCGATATGGGTTCGCTTCCCTCCACCTTTACGGATCTCTTCGATGCTTTCGAGCACCTCCTGCCATACATCACGCGTTTCTTCGAGCTTCTCCAGCTCCTTCTTTGATAGCTTCTTAGTCATTGTTGAACGCCTCCTTCAATTTGAGCAACACGTTCTTGGGGATATCATCATGTTTCGATTTAGAGTACAATGTTAGCAACCAGATCTCTCCATCTACTGACCGCAGCATGTAGATCACGCGCAGTCCTCCGCGCTTTCCTTTTTCCTGGCTACTCCAGCGAACTTTGCGAATTCCTCCAGTGTGAGGAATAACGCTTCCTGCCTCTGGATCATGAATGAGATACTGCTGCAACACCATGAACTCATCGTCATCCAGATACAGCGGACGTTGTTTGGAGAAGTGTGCCGATTCGATGAAAGTGAACACCGTGCAATATACGCCAATGGCGTATTGTAACATAGTGTGCTAATTCCCTCCGTCACCATCCAAAGAACGACGCCACGGCATCAACGACATCTGACGCAGCTTCGCCCACATTGTCAGAGAATTCTTCGATGGCTTTGCCGGCTTCGTTCACAGCATCTTCGGCTTGTTTGCCGGCTTCTTCAAGTGATTCTTCCGCTTGTGTGAGCAGGTCGTTCATACCGCGTTCGAGATCTCTCTTTGCAGTATTGATCTCTGCGAGGACATCTGCGGCAGCACCTTGTGCGGCGGCATCAAGTTGCGCCCATGCCTCTCCCATCGAGGCAACGGTGCGGTTGACGGTCTCCTGTCCGGCAAGCCACAGGACGGCGGCCTCGCGTTGGGCGTTCCCTGCTTGCGTGCCAAGCCAGTCCAGGAATTCCAACATGGCGTCGTTGCCGGCTTCGATCACTCCACTGACGCCCGGCACAACACCGTTGACCATCGGTGGAGGAGGAATGACGTTGGCGGGAGCGGGTAGTGGAGCGTTGAGCAGGGCTTCGACGTCGATCACGCCCGGACCGTAGAGGCCGTCGTCCCAGTCACTGATCGGACGCGCCGTACTCTGCACCAACTGCCGAAAGACCCATGCGAGTGGTATGCCGGCTCTCTGGTAAACGTTAAGCAGATTTTGTTTGCCATGATGCGCCAACCACAGTGCAGCAGCGCCGGCAACAAGCGGTGCAGCGAACGAGGTGCCCGAGGCACATTCCAAGGTCTCACGTCGTGAAGCTCCTCCGGAGCGACCATCCGGTGACGCGTAGTCAGCGATCCATACAGCGTCAGCAGGTGCGGTGATGTCAACGTTCGGACCGCGATGACTCTCGTTCCACGGAGCGCCTGAGGGGCTACATCCCGCCACTGCCATCACGTTGGAATAAGCAGCAGGGAGAATAACAGAGTCGCCCCCTCCAATACCGATCACATTCAACGCATCGGCAACACCACTTACGGCATTGGAAGAATACGTCTGACCCACGGCTGCCGCGATGATCATGTTGTGTTGTTCAACGGCACGGTCGATCACCTCTCGCACATCGTCGTGAAGGAGACCGCCAACACTCAGGGTGATCACATCGGCCTGCACTTGAATGGCATATTCGATGGCTGCGATCAGGTCGTCGTCAAACAAGCGGAAGACGCCAACACCTTCTACACCGCGTGCCGGGATCTCCATCAGGGCTTGATCGCTGATGAACTTGATGGGCAACACCGTGGCTTTCGGAGCAACACCTGTGAGATGTCCATTGGGGTCCAGCACCCTGACGTTACTGTCATACTCTCGTTTGCCGTCTGAATTCGTTTTGAACTGCAATTCTTTATCGGTGACGGTGCTCACGAGTTCTTGATCATCGTCGATCTTTCCGCCGATGATCACCGATCCCGTTGCAGTGCCGTGGGTGATGTTCGTCGAACCCGCATCGCGGTTGAGGATCGAGTGTTTCGCATTCTCGTTGCCCGTTGCTCCAGTGATGACGTTATGCGAACGTCGCTGATCGATCTGCGCACCATTGTACTGCGAATGATCGGCCCAACCGGTATCAATGTGGGCGATCGTGATCCCTTCGCCTAGGCGACGTCCACCGGCTCTCGGCGTCAGGAGGTGAGCTCGTGTGGTCCGTGTAAGATCGAGATGCCACGAGAAGCTTCGTTCCGCGCGTGTAGCTGCCGTGGGTGCGCAGAAGATCCCTTTGAGTCCGCTAACGGCCACCGACTGAAATTGTCCCGACCTGCGCAATGCCCACGCCACATTCAACAATTCCGTGCGCACACTTCGATGATCGATCGGGAAGATCACGGAATAGGATGAGATCGGTGCTTTCTTCTGCGTGATCTTCTTCACCGTGATCCCCAACAACGTCGGATCTGATCCGAGTAGGATGGTAAGGGGCTTGATGATCTGCTTAATGTCGGCGTGTGGACTTCGGATCAACAGACGCGCATGTGATCCCCCGGGCTTTGCCAGACGTCGGGCCATTTTTACCCTTGTCACGAAAGCCGCAATGATCTGTTCCGGTTTGCGCATTGCCCGACTCTTCACAACGGCGCGCAGGGCATTGCCACGCGACTTCTTGACCGTTTCAAATCGTGTGCGTTTTGTGGTGACCACCCGCCCCTTGATGGACGTGACGAGTGCTGCGGCCTTGGTCTTACTGCGCTGCAAAACCGTCGGATCGACCTTGGCTGTCAGGGCAGCGGCGATCTTCTTCGAGCCGAGAGAACGTTGAATGTTCGGGTTTGAGAATACACGTGGCATTGTTCACCTTGAAGATAGTAGCCAGTAAGTGGTCATGAGGCCTTTGCCTTTTACCTCGAGCGCTCCGCGCTCTCGCAGGGACCAGGGAACTGGGAACTGGGAACCCATATTCTGTTCCTCGCTAACGCTCGGAATGACAGATCCCTCTTTGCCTTCGGCATATGAAGAGCTGTCATTCCGAGCACTAGCGAGGAAGGGGCTGGGGGAGAGTAAAGAAGCGAACATCTCGCTCACGTGGATCCTCCCCGGCTCGCCCGTGCTCTCCATCCTGCTTGCTACGTTGACCGTATCGCCCCAGACGTCGTACTGCAATCGTTCTTTACCGAGGACGCCGGCCGTCACAGCCCCCACATGAAGTCCTATTCTCACACTTACGTGCGACCTCTCAGGCGACCCTTCAGGCGACCCGTTGGGTAATGAGATCTGTGAAACGGCGTCCAGCATTTCAAGTGCTGCATTCGCTGCTCGATGTACGCAACTTCCATTCGGTTGTTCGGCTATTCGGTTATTCGGTTGTTCAGGAAGGGCGACTGCCATGTACGAATCCCCGATCGTCTTGATCTTCACCACCTCATGTTTCTTGCAGATGGCGTCGAGAGTGGTGAAGACGGTATCCAGAAATTGGACGACCTGTTGCGACGAGAGTTGTTCGGAGATCTTGGTGAAGCCGACGATGTCGAGGAAGATGACGGCGGCGTTGTCGTAGTGATCATTGACCTGCTCGCCCCGTGACACCCGATCCGCGATATGTTGGGGGAGGGTGGAGTAGAGGACGGCGCGTTGTTTTTCGTGTTCCTGACGTTCTCGTTCGAACGAGCGATCAGCTTCGAGGATGGCGATCCGTTGCGTGGCTTGCGCGCCACGGACCTCTTCATTCAAGCGCAGATATTCTGTGTTGTGGTGAATGTAGCCGGCGAAGTCGTTGCGCTGTTGCGCAAGATCACGCAGCATCATGTGGATCTCTGCAACGTGTGTTGTGGCGCCTGATCGAATCGTTAGTTCCAGCGCACGTTCCATCAGTTCCTTTGCATCGTCATAGGCCGCTTCGCACATCTTCAATTCTGCATGGGTGAGCAGCCATTCACGATGTAGGATAGGGGGCATATCATCCCACGGCTGCGTCGAAGCGATAAGCGCTCGTGCGGCGTCGAGGTCGTTGTTGCTGACGTGTTGACGTGCCAACTTTTCGTAAGACCATGACAGTGCACTGCCATCGTTACATGCTTCGAGGATCGAAATGCTCCGTTCAAGGGATTCGCGAGCTTCTGCAGTTCTGCCGAGTTCATATAAGGTGGAGCCCATTGAAGCAAGGACATTTCCGGCATCGGCAAGCACTCCAAGCTCGGTGAACATGGTGTACGACCGTTCGTAGAGTGCGAGTGCCTCTTCATCACGTTTCAGATCGTGATAGACCGAGCCGATGTTGGCGATGATCTGTGCTGCCTTGTGTCGGTTGCCGATCTGCTCAAACTGATCCAGCGCACGGTACAACAGTGTTGTTCCTTCGCTGATCTGACCACAATCGCAATAGATCGACCCGAGTAAGCTCGTCGCATTGGCCATACGCGCAGTATCATTGAGCTCTGTATACAGATCGATTGCTTTACGAACCCAGGGAACGGCGCCGGAGAGATCGCCAAGCGACTCTAGCGACAGTCCGATATTATGATACTGCACAGCGATGCCCGAGCGACTACCGATCGCTTCAAATGCTTCCAGGGATCGCAGATGAAACTCGTAGGCCCGTTGCAGCGCACCAAGACGGTGAAGTGCAATGCCAATACCACTAAGACTCTTTGCGATCAGTGCTGCATCATTCATCTCAACAGCGATCTGATGTGCTTGCTCATACAGATCGTGTGATCGCTGCAGCTCGCCGCGATAGAACGCAAGGTAGGCGAACGTGAGCGCGGACCGGCAACGACCTTCGGTGGTTCCCAATGCTTCAAACTCCGACGCCACGGCTTCAGCCGTTTCAAGATCAAAGCGTTCATAGGCCTCATTAGCGGCCTTGATCAATTCTTGTACTGTTCTCATGTGTCTTGCTTCAAGCACCTTCGAGCTACTTAGTCAATGTTGATAGGTTCTTTGCATCTGATACCTCATCGCCCCCTCACCTCCTTCACACTCGACGTCATCACCAGTGCCAAGATCGCACCGCTGAAGGCCATGGCCATATCTTTTTGGGCACCCCACGGATCGCCTTGGGTGCCGAGGTAGTTGGTGCCGAGGAAGGCGACCGTCAGCACGTTCTCGATCACCCAGTTCGAGATGTCGGACGTGTAGAAGAGCGTCCACATCCATAACACGGAGAACGCAACAAGGTAGGCTTTCAACAACATGGTGTTGTTGGTGCCTGTCGATGTGCTTGCGGTTGTGTACTGCATCGTGGGGAATGGGGAATGGGGAATGGGGAATGGGGCAAGATACCTCACCCCGGCGTCTTCGACGCCACCCTCTCGAGGTCGAGAGGGGTAAGAGATGTTCCCCCTCTCAAACTTGAGAGGGGG
>CAYXQJ010000069.1:0-11851 GCA_964467455.1 uncultured Hyphomicrobiales bacterium
TGCCGCCATGCTTCGCCACGTAATAAAACAATTCGAGATGATGCACATTCATAAGTTCGCACCCGGTGTTAGTGCCGTCACTGTGTCCGGAAGCTCCCCTCCCTCGCAAGCGCGCAATCAGTCGGCGCCGCCGCCGGTTGGATTGGGTTGGATTCAGTTGGATTTCGCCCCGGCTCGCCGCCTTTGCGCCGCCGAAACAAGGCAAAGGCCTCCCGAAACGCCTGCTGCACCTCCGGCCATTGTTGGGTTTCCTCCAACGTCGCTTCCAGGGCCAGCACTTGCGCCTCCTTGTTGGTCTCGGCAAAGCGCTGCCAATCGAGCTTGAGCCGGCCCTCCGAATGATCGCCGCGCCGCAACTCAACGACATCCTGACACAACGTCCGCAGCCCTCGCACCTGCCGCCGGAATTCCTCATCCATGTCCCCGGTCCAACCAGCCACCAGTTTGGCGTAGCGCGCGGAAAGCACCACCGCAAGGTGGTCGGCCAGCGAACCATTCGCCGCCTCCGTTAACTCAGCGGCCTCTCCGGCCAGTTCCCGCGCGCACGACAACATCTCCTGCCGGGCCACCCAATCCTGATACCCGCCCTGCTTCCACTCCGACAAATTCTGCTCGGTGATTTCGCGCCCGCCAAAGTCCTGCGCCAGGACCTGGCGCACGCTCTCCAAGGCGTTGAGCCACGCTACCAGCCGAATGCCCGGCTCCCCGTCCGCAATCCGGCGATTGAGCTGATTGCGGATGTCACGCGGGAGCCGGGCAATTTTTCCAATTCGCGTCACGCCACCCTCCAGTACGGGTAACGATGTTTAATGTGATAATGAAAATGTTGCCCCTTTGAGGCCGCCCGCATTAAACGCCGGTAGCGCTCGAACGGAACCCGCGCGTACCGATAAATCCCGCCGCTATGAAATTTGATCTCCAGTGTGGCCGTGCCCCAATCGTAACCGACACTGTGGAGATTTGACGAACTGACACGTTGTCGTTGCATGGTAGAATCAGTTTTGATTCCACCCTAGCGCCCCGGCGCGGCGTCAACCACGGTACGAAATGCCCGCTATTTTAATCGCGCCTCAGAGACTTATTTCTTGAGTGGCCAGGAGAAGGGATGCTCCGCTGCAAGAATGGGAAATAGCCGGTGGAACTCAGCCACCGCCGTTTGCGCATCCTGGCGCCAACGCCGATTGGCTGAATTGTATTTTTTCCACGCCGCCGGAAGTTGCTCCCGGAGTTCGGCGGGACGGAAGTGATGCAACAGCCGCAGGATGGCGAGCCGTTCCAACGCCACCCGCTGGCTGATGTGCTTGTGCCCCTTGCCGCTGGGGGCGGGAAATTGCTCGGGCCGGTTCTGTTTCAACCAATCGCGGAACGCGTCGATGATCTGTTCGTTGGTGTGATTCTCCCACGCAATACGAGCGATGAACGATTCATAGCCGTCCTCCCAAAAAGTCCGTTCCAATGGTTGCGTTCTCGGCCAAAGGCCGCGCTGGCGCAAGGTTACTTCGCCATACCCTGGCCATTTTGCGTGCAACGCATCCGCTGCCGCGCGGTACGCCTTAATCTGAACGCGGGCTGCTTCCAGTGCTCGCTCCGCTTCAATCAAATCTCCACCCGCACTGAACGCCGCTGGAATTCCAAAATCTAACTTTACCAACCGGTGCCGGGATTTGGCAGGTAATTTCTGCCACGGTTCAGGAAATGAAGACTCGGCCAGTATCGTCTGCAAATAAACGAATGTGTGCGGGGCTGCTTGCTGAATCCTGTTGATGCCCTGGGCCAAAACTTCCGGGCAACGCCCAGAACCAGCCCAAGCATCCCAATCCCGCTTCAGATCAACCAAAAACGCTGACTCCCGCGCATATTCCCAATAACAGCAGGCGACCAACTCGAGGTCCGGCACGGCGGCAAAATTCCAATCGAATTCGCTTACATTCCTCGCCGTGTTCAGGGGCTTTCGCTTCTTCATAAATCGCGCTACTCGACCGGAGTCACAGAAGTTGCCTGAACCATTTTCGTAACATTTTGATCAAGCCTTTGCAGGCTCGAATTAGAATGCCATTTTCGGATGGCAGCAAATCCCAAACTACGTCCAGTTGCTGCTTCTTCTCTACGCGCACGGTGTGCGTTTCAGTTTGACTGAGGGAGATCTTCATTGGTTGCCGTTTCAATTGTTTTTGTTCTATCGCGGCTGACAATGACATGCTTTCCGTCGAAGCACCAAAAGGTGGACGACGGGAAAGTATTTACCCCTGTTTCACTTTCCCGTCAGAATGAAAAGCTTCTCTGCGATCGGCCAGCCTTCAGGCAATGTTCCTGCCGATTTGCCTCGTTTACTCTTGGTCAGCCCGCAAATCGTACGGCAATGCACCTTCAAGCTGGCTTCACTGTCGAGTGGGTAAGCCCGATCTCCGTTGGCCGGCGGTGCGGGTAGCAATTTATCCAGGACGTTGAGCAGGTCTGAGTAAGTCCAGTTGTAACGCTCCACCAATGGCCACAAGCCAATAATGCGCGCGTCCACCTCGGGATGCGTCCACGTCCGCGGCTCCGGATCGTACTGGACCTTGCCAACCGTGCCCCACTTTTTCAAATCGTCCTGATGCTTTGCCGCCGCCCGTTCGTGTATGCCTTCCCACCGTTTCCGGTCCCGTTCTGATAATTTGGCAAGATGACGCTGGCCAACCCCGATGTTTGCCAGGTGCGTCGTCTCGGGGTCATCGGAAAAGCAGGCCGGCGCACGGTACCAGGCATTATGTGTTCCGAAGTGCAACCGGCTTTCGATCCAGTCGCACAACCGCAACAAATCACGCCGCGCATTCTCGGAGTCAGCCGGTGTCAATGGCTTTAAGGTTCTCGGATCATAAGCCGCATCGTGCTGCGTTCCGTTGTGCTGCTTTTCCAAAACCAATGCCGCCAACGCTTCTTTGACGGTGTAGGCATGGCAAGTCTCTTCATGGCGGAAACGC
The DNA here is from genome assembly GCA_964467455.1 of uncultured Hyphomicrobiales bacterium. GTDB lineage: Bacteria > Bacteroidota > Ignavibacteria > Kapaibacteriales > Kapaibacteriaceae > OLB6. The sequence continues at coordinate 2,961 of CAYXQJ010000069.1, forward strand.
GCGCAACTCAACAACGTGGCGATCAACGTTTGCGGATGTTTCGGCCAACCTTCCGGGCACACCAATCCGCGAACGATACCCGTCTGCATTTTGGAACGTTTCGACGGCACGGCCTTCGCATAAAGATCGCGCATGGTTGCTATGCAAAGATTCAAATTGCCCTCAAGGTGATAGCAAATTTCAAAATACATGTCGTTCTTTGCATCGGCATGTGCTTCAGCTTCCGCCAATGAGCCGAACGTGGGAAAATCTTCCCATTCCAGCGCCATTTTTGCCAATTCAGTGGAGCGCGCTATCGAATCGCGCGTGGCCTGATCTTGCGCGACCTGCGCTTTGGTGTCTGATTTCTTTACTTTTGGCTCTCGTTTCATGCGCCCTGCCCATCATTCGCTTTGCGGTCGAATACAATCCTCCGTCACCAGTTTCTTCACGTCGGGACTATTTTAGGGTACGCCGGAGCGTGATTTTCGTGTCGGCTTCACGACTGTTCAACTGCTTTGAGCGATTCTTCCCAGGCCCGGCCGCAATACGATTTGAAATCACTGGTGATGAGTTGATCCACCGGGTCGGGAAGCACGGCATCAAACTTTGTTTTGAATTGATACTGCAAGAACTCACGCAATGCATGGTGGATATTGGCAGGCAGCGTGGGAAATGGACTCTTATTCCTTTCGGCTTTAACGCCGTAGTCGAGCAGGCCAGCAATCACCCGCAGCAACAGCACGTTTGGGCCAGCGCTCTTGCTGGTGGTTTCAATTGCCTGCAAAACAGCGCTCTGTAGCTCAACAAAACCTGTTAAGACGCCCACGTCGCCTGCGATTGGATGAACCTCCAACCCCAAGCCATGCTTGGCTTGAAACCGGCAGAACTCGGCCCGTGCATGGTTATACTTTTCGGCACGATAGTCATGGTGTGCATCAGGGAGCCCCACAACACGGAGCAGATTATCCGTGCAATAAACCAATTGTTTGTCCACTCCATCCGTAAGCAGGTTCCAGCCGTGAAAAAATCTCTGCATCGCATGCAGGAAACACTTTGCTTCCTCGCCCTCAATTGTCTCGTCCAGTTTGTAAAGCAGTGGCGCCACATCGGCAAAGGCGGCAAACAAGTGGGTGATATCGATGCTTCCGGCTACCTCGAAGCGAGCAGACGGCAAATCCAACACTGGCTCCCATCGCCCTTTCAACCGACGACACACCTGCCAGTCACTGCCATCGGTGTAGAGAACGTATTCCGCTCCAATCCTTGGGGAGTCAGCGTAACTAATCGCTTGTTCAACTGCTTTATCTCCTCCGGAATTGGGTGCTTTGCATTCCACGACGATCCAAGGAACGCCACCGCGAAGCACGAGGATATCTATGCGATATGTCTTTGAGCCGACCCGTACTTGCGCCTCAAAGTCCAGATCATTGATCGAGAACCCATACGCGCGGATCAACTCAAACGCGCACCATTGCCGGACAGCTTCTTCCGGCTCCTCTTTCTTGGCGTCAGGCTCATGGGGACCGATGTGGAGATACGCAGAGCGCGATATCGCGTAGAATGGTCGCCGGTGCAGCCGATTGCTGAAGCTCTGCCCAGCCAAAGCCTGATCCGGATTGGCCTCCGGCGAGTTCTTCTTGGCCTTCACCGCGTAACCTCCGTTGGCCTGATACAATCCTCCGTCACCAGCTTCTGCGCGTCGGGATAATTCTTTGGTACGCCGGGGGCGGTGACGGGTTCGCCCTTCTCAATCTTTGCGGCGACTTCGAGGTTCAGGGCGAGGAGTTGGGCGAGCAAATCCTTCTTGGCGCTGAAGCCGTAGGCGGCGAGGACGGCAGCGTCCAGCGCGGCGTGGGCGTCCTTCAACGGATTCTCGCCGGGCAATTCGAGGGTGCGATAGAGGGCGCGCAGTCCGCCTTTCAGATTCCGCAACGCCTCAGCGCGCACTCGGCGAACTTCCCGCGCGGCGGCGGCCACGGCGTCAACCTGCTTCACCGTCGCCGCCTGCGGCCACGGGAACGTTTCGAAGACGGATTCAGGGGAGTAACGCAGCCGTTCGGTCAATTTTCCGCATTTGGTAATAAACCAGAGTGCGTGCGGGAAACCCTGCAAAATTCCAAAGCTATAATCGTCTTCAAATGCAAAAACCTGAACCGCGCTGTCCGGGCGAATTCTCGATGACATAAATTCAAACACAGGTCTCTTGGTATGGCGCGAACAAACGATGTATCGCGGTAGCTTCGTAATTGCCGCAATCGTATCAATGCACGCCCGCCTGAATTGCCACCAGTTGCCGAGTCTCGCACGAAGAAACTGATCCATGAAGCGCTCGCGCTCTCCGTGGGGAATTTCGCCCGCCGCAATTTTCTCCATCTTCACCAACACCGTGCTTTTGACGTGCTCAAATGCTGCTGGATGTGAAGCTGCTACGAGTTGATCGCTGTCGCCGAAATCAATAACCCATCTTGTCGGCATTCCGTTTCCAGTCAGGAGATCACGCCCAACCAAATGCGGAAAGATCACCTCCGATGATCTAGAATCCTTGTTTTCGATTAACTGCTTTTGCTTGTGGCTCAGGACAAATCCGCGACTGCCAGGCTCTTGCCCTCGAAATACACGCTGAGGATCGGCATTACACGTCAATGCCTTTGCGCCGCTGACATCAACTTCATCCGAAAGCGCAGAGTTAATCTGGTCGCAATCGCGAACATCGAGTTCGTATTCCTTGGTCGTATTGTTGCCGCGCTTACGAGTTTTCTTTCCCGCAGTGCTCGGCTGGACCTTGAACCAAAGCTTCCGTGTTTTCGGGAGTAGCGTCGGCTCTTGTGATTTTACCCAGTTGGCAATTGAGACGTGAACGTTGGCTTCGCCTGACCACGGCTGATTGTCCACGGCTTCTAAAATCGTTCCGTCTTTCACAACGTGATCGAGTCCGCCGACGCGGGATTGGTTATTGCGAATGTTTTGCGTGCCGACGAGTCCCGCGCGACCTGCGACTGAATCGGCAGCGGTGCAAGCGGGCAGATGGTCGTGTGCTTTGCGAATCCAATAAACGCAGTAGTCAGCAGCGCCAGGAACATCTGAATATGAACGACGGAGTTTCTTTACGTAGTCCGGCCCACGTTGCGGTTTCAGGATTTTCGCGCCGAGGAACGGCGGATTGCCGATGATGACATCGGCCTTGGGCCAGGGCGTGGGCAGCCCTTCCGGCGTGAGCAGCGCGTCGGCGGCGATGAAGTTCTTATCGAGATTGTCCAGCGGCAGGGCCTGTTCCGTGATGTGCAGTTCGTCAATGGCCAGCTTGCGCGCAATCATCATCGTCACCTTGGCGATCTCCACGGCAAACGGCAGGATGTCCAGCCCGTAGAAGTTTTGGGCGCTCAGAAAGCTCAGACGCATTTCGCCGGCTTTCTTTGCCTCGCGTTTGAAGTCGCGTTCCATGCGGTTGAAGATGGCGGCTTCAATCCGCTTGAGTTCGCGGTAGGCGATGTAGAGGAAGTTGCCCGAGCCACACGCGGGATCGAGCACGCGGAAATGGTGCAGGCGGTCCAGCAACTCGTTGAGCCTGGTGAGCGTCTTGGCCCGCTCAATCTGTTCGCGCCACGGCTCAACGATGGTTGGCCCGACAATTTTCATGATGTCGGACGGGTGCGTGAAATGCGCGCCGAACGCGTGGCGCTCGTCGTCATCCATGGAATGCTGGAACAACGTGCCGAAGACTTCGGGCTGGACCTTGGACCAATCGAATCGGGCGCATTTGCGGAGCAGCACGAGTTCCTGATCGTGCAATTCCAGCCGGGCGGGTTCGCGGAACAATCCGCCGTTGAAGTAGGGCACGTCCTTGTAGCGGCCCCCGCCGGCGGCCTTGGGTTTGTTCATGGCCTCGAACAAACCGCCGATGAGGTCGTAGGTGTCGGTGGGGCTGTGACATTCCTCAAGGATTTTTGCGACGAGGTATTTGGGCAGCAGGTCAATGTCCTCGGCAAAGAGGGCGACCAGCATTTGCAGGATGAAGCGTTGCGCCTCAGGTTGCGGCACGCCGCGTTTCACCAGCTTGCGAAAACATTCCGCCAGACAATCGGCGGCCTCGCGCGTGACCTTTTCGCGGTCGTTCTCGAAATGCGGCGCGGGATTGCCGGGCGCGAGAAACGCAAGCGGTCCCCAACGCTCTGGCAAATCCTTGAGTGCCAGTGTGTCCTTCGGCGTGTCGAGGTCGGTGTCAAAATCGTAAACGCGGAACTCGTCGAAGTTGCAGAGCACCACGTAACGCGGGCGGTTGGGCACGAGGCGCGTCCAATAGTCGAACGCCTGGCGGTAGTGCTTCTGAAGGTCGGCCCCGCGCTTCTTCATTTCGATGAGCACGACGGGTTTCCACACGTAATCGGCGAAGGCCGTGCCGCCGCCGTCCTCGTCGGCTTTGCGAATGCGGAACTCGGTCGCGCCGCCGACATCCAATGCGCCGGGTTGGCCGAAAGCTTGAAAAAGGCGGTCGAGGAAAATTTGCGCCTGCCCTTTTTCATCGCCCGTAATGTGTTTGCCACACCACGCGGCGAACTCCTGCAGCTTATCCCGATTCGGCATGGCCGGGGTTTTACCGGAACGAACACCAAGCGGCAATGCTGAAGCGGGTTGCCACTCCGAGCTTGCCATGCTGCTGGCGCGGTCGTAAAAACTTCCCACCCTTGAATAGAAATCCCAAGTCGGTTAGCAAACTCCCGGGCGTTATGATGAAATCAAAGCCACAACTCATTCGCATGCGGTGGCGGCTAGTGCTGTTGCCACTATTGGTCATGGCCGCCTGCCTGTTTTCCACGCGCATGCCCGCCGGCGAGGTCCGCGTGTGGGGGTTGCGCGAAGATTACAGCTCCTACCATATTACCATCCCGCCCGATCTGACCAACGCCGTCAGCGTCTCATTGACCCATGAAGGCGTGATGATTTTGCTCGCAGATCAAACCGTTCGGGTGATCAACATGACTTTCCTCGGTTCGACCAACTACGGATACGTTATTCCAGGCCTGACCAACGCCGTCCGATTGGAACGAATCTACATCCAGAAGTCAGACGGCCATTGGGGCATCGCTAGTCCACAAGGTTGGATCGCAGTGCCGCACCTGACCAACGCCGTTCACGTGTCCTACGGAAACAAATTTGACCAAGAAAAAACAATAGCATTAAAGGACGATGGCTCAGTTTGGGCAAGCACCAGCCATTTGGGATGGACCGCCCTACCGTTGGTAGAGGCGGCTACAAACCTCATTGATGTTGCAACTACGTTTGCTCCAGACTTCGCACATTATGCTCTGTCTGTGGATGGTAGAGTAGTCCGATGGTATTATGACTGGGATAATCGATTTTTGACGAACAAATGGATTACAACTTGGCTACCAAATCTTACCAACGCCGTTGCAATTGATGGCTACTCCGGTGTGCTCGCAGTATTGTGCGAAGACGGCAGTGTTTATCAAAAGCCGTGGCTCTCGAATGTGGTACAGATAACGGCCAACGCCGCGCTCAAATCCAACGGCGAAGTCGTAACATGGGTTGGCAATACTAACGTTCCGCATGATTTGCCTTTTGCCACCTTCGTCGCCTCGGGCGCTGATTATGGCATGTGGGGCGCCGCGGCGGCAGTCGTTATTCCGGACTTGGCGGCCACTCCCCCAACCATTCCCAGCGCGCCCACTCCGGTGAATCGCACGGCGCAAACCGGGGCCACCGTCTGGTTCACGAGTCAGGCATTCGGGTTCCCGCCCTTGAACTACCAATGGTATTTTGGCGATACCCTGTTGCCGGGAGAAACCAATACGGTTCTGCGGTTGGTCAATGTCCAAACCACCAATTCCGGGTTGTATTCGGTGTTGGTTTCCAACCCAGCCGGGCAAACCCGGAGCGCAGCAGCGACTCTGAGCGTAGTCACGTCTCTACAGTTGCATTTGGTCCCACGGATTACGCTGATCGCAGATGTTGGCCAGGATTACCGATTGGAGTTCATCCACCCACTCGGCCCGACCAACAACTGGAACGTGTTGGATCTCATTTCAATTACCAACAATCCCCAATTCTATTACGACATTTCCGCCATTGGTCAACCGCAGCGGTACTACCGTTTGTCGGCCACGAACGCGCCTTGAACCGCTTTGGTATCCTGCATCTCTCGGCGATTCCGTCTCTCCCCGACATCACGTTACAAGTACGATAATCCCGGGAGAACTGTGGTGGTGTGGCGCAAATTTCTTGTCATGGATCGCCTCCGCAGGCGCAGCCCGGCGGCCATGAGGAATAGTTTTGGAAGCCCCCCTTGACCGTTGGCCCGGCGGGTGATTGAATCGGCGCACCGACTCAGAAGCAGAACCAAACCGCGGGCATATTTCCCGGGGCAGCAAATACCTCCAGATGAAAACTGTTCTCGGCGCACCGAACCGTATCACCATGTGCTTCGCTCTCACCTGCACCGCGCTGGTCTTTGGGTCGCCCGCGCCGGCCGCGCCACCGGAGGTCGTCCGCATGGTGGCGGACATTACCACCACGCCGCGAATGTCGAGTTTCGGCAATTTCACGGTCATCAATGACGAACTGTATTTCACCGGCAACGACGGCACGCATGGACCGGAGTTGTGGAAGACGGACGGCACGAATGTCACCCGGTTGACGGATATCAATTACGGCACGGTGCCGTCGTTCGCCACCGGTCCGCTGACCTGGTTCAATGATGCGATTTACTTCCGGGCGGGCGGCAATGAGGACGGGTTCATCAACTCGGAGTTATGGAAATTGAGCGGCACCAATGCGGCGTTGGTGGCGGATATTCGGCCCGGCCCCACCGGTTCGTCGCCCACCGGGTTCACCGTTTACAACGGCATTCTGTACTTTGCCGCCAACGATGGCACCGCGGGCACGGAGTTGTGGGCGCACGACGGTTTTAACACGTATCAGGTGCTCGATTTGAATCCCGGGCCGGGCCATTCCAACCCCGCCGGCTTCACGGTTTACAACGGCCTGCTTTGCTTTGCCGCCAGCAACAGCGCTTCGGGTCTGGAGTTTTATACGTTTGACGGGTTCACCCTGGCGTCCGCGGATATTTATGCCGGCGCGGCCAGTTCCAGTCCCTCCGGCTTCACCGTCTATAACGGCGAGCTCTATTTTCAAGCCACCGACGCCGCGGCTGGCGCGGAACTGTGGGCCTTCAACGGTTTCGGTTTATATCGCGCGGCGGATCTTCGCGCGGGCGGGTCGAGCAGTCCCGCCAATTTCAAAGCGTTCAATGGTTATCTGTATTTTGCCGCCAACGACGGCGTGAACGGCGCGGAGCTGTGGCGCTACGATGGTTTCAATCCGCCCGTGCGAATGACGCAGATTGCGTCCGGCAGTTCGAGTTCGAGTCCCGCCAATCTGGAGGTGTATGACAACGCGCTCTACTTTTCCGCCACCGACCTTAGTTTCGGCGTCGAGCTCTGGAAGTTCGACGGCGTCAACGCCACGCGGATCACCGATATGCGCCCCGGCAGCGCCAGTTCCAGCCCCAACAACCTGACGGCCTATCGCGGTCACCTTTACTTCGCGTTACAAGATCCGAACGTCAATCGCATCATGGCGCGCTACGATGGCACCACGGTAACGCAATTTGCCGACATCAATCAGGCGACCGATGGCTCGTTCCCGGATTTCGCGGCGGAGTTCAATGGCGCGCTCTATTTTCGCGCCGCTTCGAGCAATGGGGCCAGCTCGTATTTCTATAAATACGATGGCGCACAGCTCACCACCATCAGCACGACCCTTTACCCGGGCGGCGGCATCACCGCTTTCAACGGTGCGTTATACTTTGTGAATCACAACGGGTGGTTGTACCGCTACAATGGCACGAACTTCACCGTCGCCGACAATACCGTTCCCAGCAGCCTGCGGGACCTGACGGTCTGCAACGGTGCGTTGTATCTGACCGGCTCGGAATTCGCGACGGGGCGGGAACTTTATCGTTTCGACGGCACGAACGTCGTTCGCGTCACGGACATCTATCCCGGCGCCGCCAGCGCCGATCCGACCGGGTTGACTCCCTTCCAGAACCGGCTGTATTTTCTGGCCACCGATGCCACCGGATTAGGACTGTGGAGTTTTGACGGAACGAATGCCGCGCGTGCCGGAAATCTCACACTTGGCACCCCGGGCGGCTTGCTGGTGTACCGGGATGCCCTGCTTTGCAGCGCAGCCGCCGGGGGCACTGATTTTCAACCGTGGAAATGGGACGGCACCAACTTCTCGCTCATCGCTCAGATCAATCCCTACCACACCAACGCCAGTGTGATTTTCTGGGCTACGAACCACGATGCCGCCTATTTCAATGCGAACGACGGCACGCATGGCGTGGAGCTATGGAAGTATGACGGCACCAACGCGACCCGCGTCTCGAATTTCAGCGGTATCGCCGGCTACTATACGTTCAGCCATAAGGACCAGATTTACTTCATCGCGGACGATGGCGCGCTGGGGACGGAATTGTATCGGTATGATGGCGAAACCGTCTCGCTGGTCGCCGACATCAATGTAGGTTATTCCGGGTCGCTCATCTTTCCGCTGCTTGCCGTGAACCACACCTATTACTTCTACGCCGACGATGGCGTACACAGCGGCGAATTGTGGCGGCTCGATCCGACGTCGCAATTGGTCCGCGTGACGAATTTGTCCCCCCAAGGCAACGATGTGGCGTTAACGTGGACCTCCCCCGGCGGACTGACCAATGTGTTGCAGGCGGCGACCGGGTTAAGCAATGAATTCGTTGATTGCAGCGAACCGCTGATCGCTCCGGCCGGAGCCGTCGTCTCCCTGAATTACGTTGACGTCGGCGGGGCGACGAACACCGCCCGATACTATCGGGTGCGGTTGCCGTAACGGTTGGATTGCGGCCCAACCCC
>CAYXQJ010000070.1:0-11605 GCA_964467455.1 uncultured Hyphomicrobiales bacterium
AAAACCGAACCCACCGCAACGCCGTTCCGGTAGAGCGTCGCATAATCGCCTTTCAGCACCACGGCGAGATGCACCCATTGCGCGGTGGGCAAGACCGTGGTGTTGATTTGTTGTTCGGTGTCGGTGCCGTTGACGCTGTCTTTGAGGGCGAGCCGCATCGTGCCGCTGCCAGAGCGGGGCGTGAGAAACAGGTTTTGGTGGACGCCCGAGCCGAAATCGAAGATGCGCTGCCAATTGCCGCCGCCGTCCCAATTCACCCAGGTCGCCACCGTAATGTCTTTCGCCAGAATCGCGCCGGGCGGCAACTGCACGTAATCATCCACGCCATCGAGATCAATCGCCGAACCGATTTTTCCCACGACAAAAGCGGGCGTACCGAACGCGGTGCCGTGGTTGGTATTCGCTGCATCGATCACATTGCCGTCGAGATTCAATTGCGCGAGTTGCTGCGCCGGCATCACCCACAATTGGCGCGGGCGACTGTTCAAAGTTTCATTCGCGCCGGTGACCACGCAGCGATAGTTCCCTTGATCCGCTGCTTCGGCGTTGGCGATGCGCAATACTGAACTGGTCGCGCCGGAAATGTCGCCGCCGTTTGACAACGGAACGCCGTTCTTCTGCCATTGGTAACTGGCCGCGACGGGCGAGGTCACCCGGAACTCCGCCGTTTGCCCGGGGTGAACCAGTTCATTGCGCGCCTCGCGGGTGAAGGAGAGGATGCCCATGTCAGCCCGGATTCCCGCCATGATGCGCGTGTGCCAGTGTCGCTCGATAAAGCCGTCTTCGTTGTCGTAGTTAAAGCCGCCGGGCCAGATGGCGTGATTATCGCCATGCAATCCGTCGCCATAATCGTTGTAGGTGTCGAACTGGGCCTGACTCCCATGAACGCCTTTCCACACACCGCCGGAAATCAAATTCTGGTAAACCGCGGTGGTGCCCATGCCGAAAGTGTGCGCCGCTTCATGAAACACCACGCGCTCGTTGCGCGTGCCGCCGTAACCCATGTAACCGTCGTAATTCCCTTCGGCGGTCGGGATGCCGGTGTTGTAATAAACGTTCCAATGTTTGTTGAACGAGCCGTGTTGATTGTAAAACGCGGCCGCCACCGCCACGGAGTTTGCCACTTGTTGCGCCTGGGGCGACGAGGCGGGATCAAAATGCAGCGTGTAGGTGATGTCGCCCAAAACAGCGGGAGGAGCCAGAATGAGCGCCATGCTCATGGCGGCGAGGGACAGGTCTTTGGGGTTGATGGGGTGAAACATGGTAAATCCTTTACGGCCAGTGGTCAGCGCGGCGGAGTGACGAGGTTGAATCGGCAAAATAACATTTAGGTTCTGCCTGATTATGCGCTTTTTTTCGGGATAACCCGGCCAAAAAAGATTTTCGCGCGTAAAAAAGATGGCCGGTTTTGAGCCGGATAAGGCGCATTAACAGGCGAATCACCAAATCGTCAGGATCGTTCCGGGTGCAGGACCGGCAGGATGATGGGTGATGTTTGGTTGGTTTGGCGGTTGAGAGTAAACTTTTGAAGATGCAAATGAGACTGATCCGGAACTGGCTGCTGGCGTTCGTTGCCGCTCTGCCCATTGCGACCACGGCCCAAGTATTGACCATCACCAATGGAGTCCAAAAATTTCCCGCGCTGGTGAGCACCACGGCGAATCTCAGCGGGCGATGCGAATTGTGGGTGACCAACTCCGCCACGCCGCTTTCCGGCTGCTTGATCCATTTGAATTCCCCGGATGCGTGGCTGTTTCTCTCTGGCGTCAAACCGTCGGTGGTCGTTTCCACCTATCTCAGCCAGGTGCGGGTGAATGGTGCGATTGCAGCGGCGGACAATAACGTGCGCGTGGTGCAACACGGCGCGCTGGGAACAGTAGTGATTCCGCATGCGGCAGCGTTTCAGCCATTGCAAGTGTTCCGCGAACCGCACTTCACCGGTCCGGCGCTGTCGTTAAATCAACATTCCTACTATCGCGGCGCTCAATTGGGCGCGCTAAACGCCACCATCAGCTCCTTCAAGTTGAAGCGCGGGTACATGGTCACGCTGGCGCAAAATGAAAATGGCTCGGGCTTCAGCCGTAATTATGTCGCGCAGGACGGCGACGTGGAAATCAGCGTCTTGCCCACAGGCTTGGACAACAAAGTGCGCTTCGTTTACGTGGCGCCGTGGCGTTGGGTGGCCAAGAAAGGTTCGTGCGACATCTGGCCCGGCGACCTCAACGCGAGTTGGTGGTACAACTGGAACATCAGCGAGAATTCTCCGCGCGACATGCAATATGTCGCCATCAAACAACAGCCGCATTGGCCCGGCTTGGACCAGAATTGGCAGACGCGCGGCGTTAACCATTTGCTGGGCTTTAATGAGCCGAACAATCCAGTCGAGGATGCGTATGAAAATCTCAGTCCGCCCGGTTCGGTTTCCGACGCCGTGGCGCGCTGGCCGGAATTGTTGGGCCCGGGATTGCGCGTGGGTGCGCCGGCGGTGACCGATGGCGGCTACGGCTGGATTGTGGACTTCATGAATCAAGCGGAGGCCGCCGGACATCGGATTGATTATGTGCCGATTCATTATTACCGCTCGTATCCCAACAACGACAATCCGCAGGGCGCCGCCAACAACCTCTACACCTTTCTCAAGGGCGTTTACGACGTGACCCGGCGGCCAATCTGGTTGACGGAATTCAACAATGGCGCGAATTGGACCGGCGACGCAGACCCGACGTTTGATCAGAATCGCAACGTCATTCAAGCGATGATCCAGATGATGGACAACACGCCGTGGATTGAACGTTACTCGATTTACAGTGCGGTCGAAGAAGTGCGCCAGGTCTATTACAACGCCGGCGGTTTGACGCCGCTGGGCGTGATGTATCGCGATCACGTGGCGCCGCTCGCCTATCTGCAAGGTTTGCCGGACAACGGCACGCGGAGTTTCAGTCAGCTTCAGTTTGAAGGCAACTTGCACGACAGCTCCGGTCACGGCAACAACGGCGTTGCTTCCGGCAGTCCGGCCTACACGAATGGTTATCGCGGCCAAGCGTTGGTGTTCGACGGCGCCAATACCAAAGTCACGTTGCCGCCCAATGTCGCGAACAAGAGCGCCTTTACATTCGCGGCGTGGATTTATTGGCAGGGCGGGGCGAACTGGCAGCGTATCTTCGATTTTGGCAACAGCACGACGCATTATCTGTTTCTCACGCCGAATTCCGGCAGCAATCTGCGGTTCGCCATCAAGAACGGCGGCAGCGAACAGATCGTGCAAACCGGTCCGCTGGCGCAAAATCAATGGCAACACGTCGTGGTGACGCTCAGTGGGAATACGGCCCGGCTTTACGTCAACGGCGTGCAGGTAGCCGTTAACACGAGCATGTCCATTACCCCGGCGAGTTTCAGTCCGCGCGTAAATTTTTTAGGTGCGAGCCAGTTTATCGGTGATCCGATGTTCAATGGCTTGATGGATGAAGTGTTGATCTCGGATACCGCTTTGTCGGCGGGGCAAATCGCCGCGTTGCAAACCAACACACCGCCGCAATTCTCGAGCAGCGTTCTACCCGGCGGAACGGCTAATGCCGGCAGCAGTTTCACCAGCAGTATTGCCGGCACGGCAACTGACGCCGATGCGGGCGACACGCTCACTTACGACAAAGCGGGCGGTCCAGCGTGGTTGACCGTGACGCCAAGCGGCACGCTGGTCGGCACACCGGGCGAAGCGGATGGGGGAACGAATACCTTCATCATGCGCGTCAGCGATGCCGCTGGCGCGAGTGCCTACGCACATCTTACCGTCGTGGTGAATGCCCAGGCGAACATGGTGGCGCGTTATGAATTTGACGGTAACGCGCTTTCAAGTGTGGGCACGTTGCATGGCACCACGGTCGGGTCGCCGGCCTACGTGGCGGGGCAAACAGGTTTGGCGCTGGATTTCGATGGCGTGGACGATGCCATCACACTGCCGGCAGGCGTGGCGAGTTCCGAAGACATCACGATATCGACCTGGGTCAACTGGGACGGTGGTGCGAACTGGCAGCGGATTTACGACTTCGGCACAGGCACGGGTCAGTATTTGTTTCTGACCCCGAGTTCCGGCAGCAGTACGTTGCGCTTTGCGATCAAGAACGGCGGCGCCGAACAGATCTTGCAATCCGCGCCTTTGCCGGTGGGCCAATGGCGTCACGTCGTGGTCACGCTCGCGGGAAATATCGGGCGACTCTATGTCAACGGGGCGCAAGTTGCTGTATCCGGCAGCATGACCATCAACCCTTCGGATTTTGCGCCGACGCTCAACTACATCGGCGACAGTCAGTTTACCGCCGACCCATTGTTCAACGGGCGCGTGGACAAACTTTACATTTACAACTACGCGCTCGATTCCGCGCAGGTCAGCGCGCTTTTCACCAATCAAGCGCCCGCGTTTGTGGCTGATCCGATGTTTCGTTCCAACGCGATTCCCGGCGTTTTCTACAGCGGCACGTTGGCGGGAAGTGCGACCGATCCGGAAGGCGGCCCGATCAGCTATCGCAAAGTCAGCGGGCCCGCATGGTTAAAGGTTGGGAGCGACGGTTCACTCCACGGCACGCCTGGCCCGGCGAATGTCGGGCCCAATGTATTTTTGGTTCGCGCTACCGACAATACGCCGATCAGCGACGATGCGTATTTACACGTGAATATCGCGCCTGGTCCGGACGTGATTGGGCTTTACGGTTTTGAAAGCAGCGTGACGAACTCGCGCGGTTTCAATCACGGCACGGCATTCGGTTTGCCGGCTTACCCGGCCGGCGTAAACGGACAGGCGCTTCAATTCGACGCGGTGGATGATTACGTCACGTTGCCAGCGGGCATGTTGAACGTGGGCGACATCACCATCGCGACGCGCGTCTGGTGGAATGGCACGGGCGGCAACTGGCAGCGCCTCTTCGACTTTGGCAACAACACGACGCAATACATGTTTCTCACGCCGAGTTCGCCTGGGGGACAGATGCGCTTTGCCATCACCGTCGGCAGTTATCAGAACGAGCAAGTGTTGGAGACGACCGCGGTGCCGGCTAATCAATGGACCCATGTCACGGTGACATTGCAGGGCGGTGCGACTGGCAAGCTCTACGTCAACGGTTCGCTGGCCGCTTCCAACGTCATCACGTTGCGACCGTCGTCGTTCAATCCGAGCGTAAACAATCTCGGCAAAAGCCAATATGCGGGCGATGCGTTGTTCAACGGGCGAATCGACGATTTCCAGATTTACAATCGCGCGCTCACCGCGTTCGAGATTGCCAATCTCGCCAACCCGGCCATCGACAGCGACGGCGACGGGTTATCCGACAGCGCAGAGGGTATCGTGGATTCTGACGGTGACGGCACGCCGGATTATCTGGACGCGGACAGCGACAACGACGGCATCCCGGACAGCTTGGAAGGATTCGTGGATTCGGATGGCGATGGCACGCCGGATTTCCGCGACCTCGACAGCGACAACGATGGTTTACCGGATGGTTGGGAATTCGCGGCCGGTCTGAATCCCACCAGTGCCGCCGATGCCGATCTCGATTCGGACGGGGACGGTCAAACCAATCGCGAAGAATACGTCGCCGGCACGCAGGCGAACAACGCGGCGGATTTCTTCGCGCAAACGGCGCAAAGCGGCCCGCCCTTCTCGGTGACCGTTTCGGGCGTGGCGGATCGCACCTACATTTTGTGGCGCAGCGATTCACTGATTTCGCCCACGTGGATGGGCGTGGTGACGAACGGTCCGTTGCTCGCCGACGAACTGGTCATCCTGACCGATCCATCGCCAACCAACTCGGCGGCTTACTACCGCACCTCGGTTTCGCTGCCCTAAACCATGTGCTCATGAAAACCTGCGTTGCCATCGCGATCACATTCGTTGGTTTGGGCTTTGGTCCGTTCGCGAAGGTGGGGGCTCAAGATCGGACGGTGCTGTTTGACACCTCAGCATCGGGGGTGACTAGGTCCATTCCCAATTGGGGTTTGGATACCGCCTGGTACAGCGAAGTCAACGTGCGCCGCGGCGCGGCGTTCATGGGCTCAAATCGCGTGGACGTGGTGCGCATTTCGTTCACGCCCACTTCGGCCTTGGTGGGCGGAGACCTGCAAGCCTATGAAATATCGATTCTCAACAACCGCTTGAACTGGGTCAATTTGTGGGCGAATCCGACCACCACGCTTTGCATCAATGAAGATTCTCCGACTGTGGATGCGTGGTTCAAGTTGGGCAACGGCTATATTGACCCCGCGCGCTGGGCGCAACTCATCGAAGTGACCACCCGGCGCGCGCAGGAAAGTGGTCGGACCGTAGTTTCCGTTGCGCCATTCAATGAGCCCGATTATTTCCGGCCCGAACGACTCGCGGACATGCAGACGTTTTATGATACGGCAGGCGTGTTAACGAACTATCCCCGGTTCATCACGAACAACATTCGCATCAGCGGCGGCAACACGCTCAACTCGGATCAAGCCAATCCGTGGTACAACTTCTTGAAAGCGCGGTTGGAGGAAGGCAACTCGCATCAGCTCGCCGGCAACTTCGATAACTACGCGAGCTTTTTTCAGAACGTGGTGGCCAGCGGCGATCACGCGTCCAATGATGAACTGCACAACGTGATGGAAGCGATGGTCGGTGTGGAATACGGGATGCAAACCGGCATCTGGTGGGGCACGGCGGAACGGGCGCGCGGCGAATTTGTGAAAGCAAGCGATGGCATGCGGCTCGGTTACGCGGAACATCGGCCCAACTGGACAGCGGCATCGGTCTATCGCGCGCCCGACGGAAAAGTTCAGGCATTTGTGGGCGAATCGGAACGGCAGGCGCTGCCGACAACGTATCGCTTTTTTTCCAAAGACCGCGATGTATTCTACGATGGCCACGGTCCGCAACGAGCCTTCACGGTAACCACGACCGGTGGCCCCGGCTACCAAACGACAGCGCACCGAAACGCGGAGCGCGTCGTAAATATTACCTGGGGCGACGATGTACAACCGGCCATCAACGGGCGGTACATCGTCGTCAATCGTAATAGTCTGCGCGCCATGGAAGTCTCCGGCGCGAGCGCCGACAACGGTGCGAATATTCAGCAAAATGTTTATTTCGGATTGTTGAACCAGCAATGGGATGTCATTCCTGTCGCCTCCACGAATGGCGGGGATTACAGCTATTTCTCCGTCACTGCCGCGCACAGTGGGAAGGCGGCGGATGTGTTTGGTTTTTCGCTCAACGCTGGCGGCAACATCGCGCAGTGGGATAATTCTACCGGCGTGAACCAGCAATGGTATCTCGAGTATGCGGGCAACGGCTGGTTTCACATTCGCAGTAAATGGAGCGGGTTGTATCTGGAGGTCGCCAATGCTTCGACCGGCAATGGCGCGAATATCCGCCAAGGTAATTTCGCCTCGCCAAATTCCAATCACCAACAATGGCGGCTGATTCCGATTGGCGCGACGCCCACCGATTTGACGGCGCCCGCCGCCCCGACCGGGTTGACCGCCATTGCCAACGCGGTGTCGGTGCAGTTGAATTGGAACGCCAATGCGGAACCGGATTTCGCCGGTTACACCGTGTTGCGCGCGACCAATTCCGCCGGGCCATTCGGAATCGTGGCGCGTGGCTTGACGAACAATTCATTCACCGACAAGGCGGCGAACCGACCGCAACCCTATTTCTACACGGTCAAAGCGGTGGATCGTTCGTTGAATGCGTCCTTCAATTACGCTCCGGTCAGTGCGACACCGACCGGTAGCCCGGCGTTGGTCGCGCGATACAGGTTTGACGGAAACACCAACGACAGTTCCGGCAACGCGAACCATCACATTATCACCGAGGGAGCGCCGACATTCGTCGCCGGCCAGTATGGAACAGCGCTGGACCTCAACGGCACGAGCCAATACACGATGTTGCCGGCCAATCTGCTCGCGAGCGTCACCAACTTCACGATTGGCGTGTGGGTGAATTGGGACGGCGGCGGCGCGTGGCAACGCATCTTCGATTTCGGAAACGACACCGTGCAAAACATGTTTCTCACGCCGAGTTCGGGCAGTGGGACGTTGCGCTTCGCGGTCACCACCAACGGCGGCGGCGCGGAGCAACAACTCAATGCGCCCGCGTTGCCCATCGGTCAGTGGCGGCACGTCGCGGTCACGCGCAGCAATAACACCGCGCGGCTTTACGTCAATGGTGCCATCGCGGACACCCAAACCATCACGATGGCGCCGGCCCATTTGAATTCCGCGCTGAATTATCTCGGCAAGAGTCAGTATCCCGATCCGTTGTTCAACGGGCGCTTGGACGAACTGTTCATCTACAATTACGCGTTGAGCGGGGCAGAGATTGCCGGACTGATGGTGAATCAACCCCCGCCGCCATTAGCCCCGACGAGTGTGAGCACATCCATTGCGGGGAATTCGTTGTCGCTCTCTTGGCCATCGAATTACGTCGGGTATCGCTTGGAATCCAATGCGGTCAGTCTTACGGCGACGGGCAGTTGGTTCACCGTGCCGGGCTCGGCGATGACGAATTTCCTGGCGATGCCGATCAGTCCATCCGACTCGAACGTCTTCTTCCGGCTGGTTTATCCGTAATGGGATTGGGCGTGGAGCCGGCGCGAAAATTCAGGTGAAATTCTGCTGAGTTTCGAGGCGAAAAGAACTTACTGAATCGTTCGTTCGGCCTCGCGCAGTTGGTTTCGCGCGATTAACCAGTCGAACCAGAAGCCTTCCCAACGCGGCGAATCCACGCGGCCACCGGGGAAGTAGGTTTCGATGAGCTGTCGTCCCATCGTCAATTCGCGGCGCGCGGTGTCGAACTGCCCCAATTGCGCGTGCGCCATGGCGAGCAAGACATGAACACTGGCCACGCGCGATTGAAAACTCAGATCCAGGTTCTGAGATTGCCCGGAGCGCTCAATCGCGAGGGGATAGTTCCCGAGGCGATAGGCCATCAACGCGAGGGAATAAAAACGCCACGCCGCCATGGCGCGGTCCATACTCGAACCATTCGCGGTTAACGGCTGTTGTGCGACCTCGCGATACCGGTCCAACGCGCGCAGCAACTCCAATCCGACCGGTTGAAGTGAACAGGCTTTAAGCACGCGCTCCGCGATGATGGGATTATCCGTGCCGGCGTAGCGCGCGACGAGTGATTCGCGGAAACGGTCGAACTCAGCCGCTTCATTCAATTCCACCAGCAGCGAAGCGTAGCGCAAATCATCTAACGTGGTATCCGTGCCCATCTGGTTGATCTGGACCAGCACGGCAAAGCGGTTGGCCGCCGATTGCCAGCGGGCCTGACTGGCGTTCCAATCGCCCAGCGTACGATACATGACGGCGTGTTGAGGGCCGGCTTGCAGCGTGACAATTTTTTCCAACAACGCGTCGGCGGCTTGTTGTTGTCCCGCTTCATACAACGTAGTCGCCTCCAGCAATCGCTGCTTGTCCTCCGCGGTTTGACGCAATTTGTCGAGATGCTCGGCCTCGCGTTGGAACGTCAGCTTCTGCTGTTCGGCGGTTTCCGCCTGGCGACGGGCTTCGCGTTCGCGCAGGTAAAGCCAGGTGGATACGGTGGAACTGGCGACGAGCGTGATGGCCACCACCGTGCCTGCCGCGAAAGTCACGCGGTTGCGGCGCACTAGTTTTTGCAGCCGATAAAACCGGCTCGGCGGTCCAGCCACAACGGGTTCATCGTCGAGGTAACGGTGCACATCCGCGGCCAATCCGTTGGCCGTTTCGTAGCGCCGCCGGCGATCTTTTTCCAACGCCTTCATGACGATCCAATCGAGATCGCTCTCCAATACGCTGCGCAAGCGCTCGGCATCGATGCTGCGGTTTTGCGCCGATTGCTTCAGTTCCGCCGGCGCCAGCGAGCGAATCAACGTCGAGGGAGGTTGCGGTTCGCGTTCGCGCAGGATGCGGCGCATCGTGTCTAATCCCGCCGCAATCAATTCTTTTTGATCGAACGGCGTTTTCCCGGTGAGCAGTTCGTAGAGCAGCACGCCCAGGCTGTAAACATCGCTGCGCGTATCCACGTCAAGTCCGCCCAATTCAGCTTGCTCGGGACTCATGTAGGCGGGCGTGCCGATGAAATGTTCGTGCGGCGTGAATACCGTTTGATCCGTCAATCGGCCTTCAATGGCTTTGGCGATGCCGAAATCAATCACCTTCGGCACCGGCTGGCCATCGTGCATCGTCACGAGAATATTGGACGGCTTGATGTCGCGATGAATGATGCCCTTTTGGTGCGCGTGCTGGATGGCGTGGCACACCTGAATGAACAGGTAGAGGCGTTCGGTTAACGACAAATTGTGTTCATCGCAATACGTGGTGAATTTGACGCCATGTACCAGTTCCATCACGAAGTAAGGCCGGCCTTTGTCCGTCGCGCCGGCGTCAATCACGCGGGCGATGTTCGGATGATCCATTAAAGCCAACGCCTGTTGCTCGGCTTCGAATCGCGCGATGACACTTTTCGTGTCCATGCCGAGCTTGATGATTTTGAGCGCGACCCGGCGGCGCACGGGTTTTTCCTGTTCGGCGAGATAGACCACGCCGCAGCCGCCTTCGCCCAAACATCGCAACAACCGGTATGGTCCAATTTGCGAGCCGATGGCTTCGTCGCGCCGGAGCGGGTCGGTTTCGGGCAGTCCGCCGCTGGCTTTCAATTCGGCGGTGTTGGCAGCTACCGCGGTAATCGATTCGGAAAAAAACTGTTCCGCTTGCGCTTGAACGGCGATCAGTTCCTCCAGTTGTGCGCGCAACCCGGGCTGCCCCACGCAGGCGCGATCCAGCAAGGCGGCGCGCGCGGCGGGGTCGCTTAACTCCAACGCCGCTTCAAAGATTTGCTGTTGCTGGGCAACGGTCATGCGAGAAACAATCGCTAATCAAACATGCGTCATTGCGGGAACGTTTCGGCCAGGAAAAATATTCAAGCCGGCGGGCGAACGCGCTTGAACAACCAGGCCTTCGCATAATTCCACTGCCGGCGCACTGTGCGTTCGCTCGTTCCGGTAATGGCCACAATTTCTTCGTTGGTCAATCCGCCAAAGAACTTGAGCACGACGACGCGGGCTGTTTCCGGGTCTTCCGTTTGCAAGCGTTCCAAGGCGTCGTCAATCAACAGCAGGTTGTCATCCGGCGTCGGCTCGGCGAGTTCCACTTCCTTGAGGTCCACGCGGACCTGGCCACCGCCGCGTTTGAGCCGGGATTTGCGGCGGGCGTTCTCAATCAGAATGCGCCGCATGGCTTCCGCCGCGGCGCCGAAGAAGTGCGCGCGGTTTAGCCAGTGGCGTTCGCCGTCGCCCACCAGGCGCAGCCACGCTTCGTGAACGAGGGCGGTGGGCTGCAAGGTGTGACCGGCGGATTCACGCGCCATGCGTGCGCCGGCCAGACACCGCAATTCCTCATAAACCGCCGGCAGCAAATCCGCCGCCGCCTGGCGTTCGCCTCGCGCCACCGCTTGCAGCATCAACGTGGTTTCACTCATGGCGCGCGATGCTACGTCGCCGTGATTGAGTCATACTTCGATGCGATTCGCCAGCGCGGTGGGGCAGATCAGGCGGCGCGATGAACCTTGCGGATGCGCGTCGCGAGATCGTCCAGTTCC
>CAYXQJ010000071.1:0-11504 GCA_964467455.1 uncultured Hyphomicrobiales bacterium
CCTCTCGAACTCGAGAGGGGTGGCGCCGAAGGCGCCGGGGTGAGGTATCAAGCAACTGGTGGCGCCGAAGGCGCCGGGGTGAGGTATCAAGCAAATGGTGGCGCCGAGGTGAGGTTTCAAATCACACTGCGAGGTGAAACCGAGCTAAAAGGAAAGGGAGTGATGACCACCTACTGGCTGGAGCCTGGTTTGCCCCCTAACTTCTAGTTTTTGATCATCGTGATCTTTACATCCATCGTTGGTGCCGTATCCATGTACCGAACGGTGTCGTAGCCGGCCTTGATGAAGACGAGCTTTATGGGCCGTGAACAATCAGAGAAGAACGAATAGTGTGTGGTCGGCAGCGTCACGTCGAACACACCTGCAGTGTCGGATGGTTGTGCTTCGATGAACGTTCCGTTCTCATACAATTCTACGCGCACGTCGTCGATGGCTGCACCGGTGTTCCTATCTGTGATATGACCGTTGATCACCGGAGAACACGGAAAGAAGCAGCTCTGGCACGTGATGGCGAGAATGAGGGCGATGAGAATCTTCATTGCTGAATTGAGTTAGAACTATGCGCGCAAGCGTGCACGTTCGGGGTAGGTAGCGGCTGCCGTGTTCATTCCACAAGATAGTAGATATTCCCCCTCTCAAACTTGAGAGGGGGCCAGGGGGTGAGGTATACTCTACCCTCTCTCCACCCAGAACGTCTCCATCGCACCGCGCCCCTTGACGTTGATCGCTTCACGCAGCGTGATACGGAATTCCGGCAACGGACGCAGAATGTCGGCAACGACAGCGGTGGTCTGGAAGCGACCCGGTGCGGAGGTGCTCTCCATGCGCGATGCGACGTTCACGGTGTCGCCCCACATATCATACGCCAGACGCATGCCGCTCATAACGCCGGCGACAACAGGGCCGGCATGCATGCCGATGCGCAGTTGTACATGAGCGTGACGCGAACTCTGCAGCAGATCCAACATATCCAAGCCACAACGCGCAAGACGGATGATCGACTGCGTTGCCTCGTCGGTATCGTCTGCAACAGACGTGCCGCTGGTGGCCATGTAGGAGTCGCCAATGCTCTTGATCTTTGAACAGTTGTGCAACATCACCACGTCGTCGATGGCGTGGAAGAGATCCTCAAGGAACTCCAACACTTCACTAGGACTCTTGCCCGACGATGACTGCGTAAAGCCGACGATGTCGGCAAACAAGATGCCGACCATGTCGATCTGCTCTGCGATCCGCCGCTCCCCTGCCATGATGCGATCAGCAATAGAAAGAGGCAAGACCTGCTGAAGCAAGCTGCGGCGTTCTTCTTCACGCAGACGAAGGTTCTTGCGTTCGGCTTCCATGGTCTGCCGCACTGCGCTTAGCTGGAGAGCTCGTTGACTTTCTTTGTTGTAGACGTCGCGCTGCAGATCAGAACAGATCTTCAACACGGAATATGCTTCCTGTTGCAGACCATCTTCAACAAGCCAACGCTCCAGCACACTGCCCGTGTCGATAGTGTACAATGTGTAGGTGTGGTTGCGCAATTCTTCGAACGTCGCCCGCAGGATCTCAACGGCCTGTTGTTTGTTGCCGCCTTCGCGATGGACATCGGCGCGTTTAGCGTCGATATCGAGAGCCATCACCGTCTGACCAAGCTCTACGGCCAATGCTTTTGCTTTGTCCAGATACAACAACGCGGCACCATGATCACCGTTCTCATTTCGGATGCTGCCGATACCGATCAACGCCCGCACTCGTGCGATATCCCGCACATCATCTTCCGTTTTCTCCAACACCTCTTCATAGATCGCATGGGCCTCGTCGATCTTGCCCAGACGCTTCTTCATGGCCGCCAAATTCAACAGCGCACTCACGATCTTGTTGAAGGGGGCAAGCACACGCTGACGCTTTACCGCCTCATCCATCAGTGCTTCAGCTGTCGCCGTCTCTCCAACGCGTCCATGGGCAAGGGCCAGGTTCATCAAGAGCCGATCCGTATACAGTTCATCACCAAGCCGAGTGAGGATGTGATAGCCCTCTTCAAGGTGGGCGATCGCTTGCACCGGGTCGCCGGTCTCAAGATAGACCGCGCCTAATTCCGACGTCAGCAACGCTGCATCATATTCCCAGTGGTTGCTGACGGCGATCGCGTGCGCTTCGGACAATTGATTGAAGGCCTCGGCCAGCTTGCCTGCGCCCACGCACAAGACCCCCAGACGCCAGCGGGCAGTCATCCGGAGCACCGGTGCGGCCGCATCGAAGAGGCCCTCTTCTGCAGAAAGGCGTTGCCATCCTGCATCAGCCCCCTTCTCAAAAACGAGAAGCTTGGCGTCGACGATCGCATGGATCAGGTACAGATCCGACTCTTGTTCTGCCGAAACAAGTGACAGTGCGTTATTCAGCGCCGTTCGTGCAGTGGAATAGTCCTTCGCCGCCGCGGCCTTCATGGCCTCCACCAGCGGCTTCATCGAAGGATGCGTCGAAGTATCGATGTCGGCCCACCAAACCTCCTTCATTTCCGGTGGTACCAAGTAGGAGATCGTGGCCTGTATCAGGGAGTTATGTGGCGAGTAATTACGTAGCATCGAATGCGAGAATACGTCTATTTTGCCCCCTAACCAATATAGGAGAGGGAGATGATCGTATCGAAGATGCTCAATATGGGTCCGATTCAAGGACAGCAGTTCAATACCACTGGCGGCATCGGGAGTGTGAGTGTCAGTCCGGTGAGTATACCAGCAGACACTCTGATCATGTGCAACACCACAGACCTGACCGGGGCACATCATTCCAGCTTAAGTCCACACAACGTATTTCTTGTCGCACACTTTGGTCCGGGTCAGTCCGAGCCGGCAGCGAAGACGTATTTTTTCTTAAATGCACCACATGTGGTGGGTCCGTATACGACCTCTGTGGGCCCGTGGGCCACGAAACGATACACTATGGAGTTCGGCGACGCTTTCTCAAAGTTGGACATCGCAAGTGGCACACCGACGCTCGGTGCATCGAACGGGATCCCTGGCAACACCACGATCTGTGTCAACAAAGCAGACATCTTGATCACCGAGAGTATCGATGGTCCAACCTACACCTTGACCGCGAACTCGGTGTTTCTTGTCGCCAGTTCCGAGCCCGACATTGACGGTGCCTATTTCACCGACCGCGATATTCCACTGAAGATGTTGAGTGATGACTGGGAAGAACCGAACAGCTAACTCACAATAAGACCTCACCCCCTTGCCCCTTCTCAAGATTGAGAGGGGGTATTTTTTTGTTTGTACTTCAAACAAGTTTGTAAATTTGCCCCATGAATGAAACACAGGTCATGGAAGTGTTTCGCGGAATGGTCCTCGATTCGCGAACGCGGTTACGTAACAACAGTTTTTACTACCTCATGTGGGGTTGGGTGGTCGTCTTCTGCTGTTTGGCAGAATGGATCCTGATACGGACCAACGTTAGCTGGCACTGGGCCGTCTGGCCCGTTGCCATGCCCATCGCCGGAACAGTGGCCATGGTGCGGGGATACCGCAGAAGTCGTGACGATCAACACTCCACGGTGGTCGACCGCATGATCTACATCCTCTGGAGCGGCTGGGTCGTCATGCTCGTGGTTGTGCTACTCGGCGCACCACGTATGGGATGGGATGTGGCCTACACCATCCTCATGGCAATGTATGGACTTGGCACCTTTGTGTCAGGGGGCATATTGGGATTCAAACCTCTGATCTTTGGTGGCATTGCGGCATGGGTGATCGCCCTCATTGCCATCCTCATTCCCGGCCTGGGCTTTGAGACCACGTTGGGGTTGTTAGCGGTCTCGATCATTGTGAGCTACCTGATTCCCGGCTACCTGTTGCACTATTCGAAGGAATGATGTTTCAAGACCTAGACCCTGTGTTGCACAACCAGTTGCGACTGCAGATCGTTGTCGTGCTGGTACAAGTTGATTGGGCCGAGTTCAATTTCTTGTTGCAAAAGACCGGTGCTACGCGCGGCAACCTGTCATCCAACCTTAGCAAGCTTCGCGATGAAGGCTACATCGACGTCGAGAAATCTTTCAAAGGCAATTATCCACTTACACGAGTTCGCATCACCGAAAAAGGACGTTCCGCCGTTCGCGGATACGTCAAAGCCATGGAACACTATCTCAAGACCCTAAAACCATGAAACACCTTGCAACCCTACTCCTGCTCGTGGCCATCACCACTACGCACGCTCAAGAACTTCCAACCGGATGGAGTGCCGGGTATCAGATGATCCAATCCGGCGGCGACTTCGGTTTCGGCCTGCAGGTCAAATCCGCCCACTTCTTCAACGACGCTGTTTCCATTCGTGCCAGGGCGAACCTCATGTTCCTTGAGCACATCGAAGGGGGCAAAGAAACATGGTCACCCTATAGCCAGTTTACCCTCGGCCTCACCGGCTGGGGCATGAATCTCGCCGACGGTCTTCGCGCCTACGGCGAAGGCGGACTGGTGTGCATAGCCCTCAACGACCTCAGCTCGGAATCCCTTGCCTGGGGTGGCTACGGCGTCTTTGGCTTGGAGTTCAAGGTCGGTGGCCCCCTCATGTTCTTCGCAGAACTTGGCGGCATGGGCACCGGCGCTACTGCCGACCTCCTTCCTGCGCAGCCGATCGTCAGCAACGGCTTCTGGGCTTCCGGCGGACTAGTGTTGTATTGGTAACGACCTCTCCAGCCAGAACGTCGTCATCGTGCCTTTGCCCTTTACCTCGAGCGCACCGCGCTCTCGCAGGGACCAGGGAACTGGGAACTGGGAACTGTCACCCCGTTCCTCGGACTTCGTCCTCGGAATGACAGGGCCTCCCTCGCTCTT
The DNA here is from genome assembly GCA_964467455.1 of uncultured Hyphomicrobiales bacterium. Taxonomy (GTDB): domain Bacteria; phylum Bacteroidota; class Ignavibacteria; order Kapaibacteriales; family Kapaibacteriaceae; genus OLB6. The sequence continues at coordinate 4,818 of CAYXQJ010000071.1, forward strand.
AAGAGGTGAAGAGTTGTCATTCCGAGCCGAAGCCCCGAGCGTAGCGAGGGGGGCAGCGAGGAACGAAGCGAACTGTTCGCTCACATGAATCTTCCCCGGCTCGCCGGTGCTCTCCATCCTGCTTGCCACGTTCACCGTGTCGCCCCAGACGTCATATTGTAATCTCTCTTTGCCCAACACGCCGGCTGTAACAGCCCCACAATGCATCCCGATCCTCACACTGACGTGCGACCTTTCAGGCGACCCTTCAGGCGACCCGTTGGGAATCAAGATCTTTGAAACTGCATCCAGCATTTCAAGTGCGGCGGCGGCTGCTCGCTGCTCGTTGCTTGCTTTCGGTTGTTCGGTTATTCGATTATTCGGTTGTTCTGAGAAGGCGACTGCAAGGTAGGAATCGCCGATCGTCTTGATCTTCGTCAGCTCGTGCTTCTTGCAGATCTCGTCGAGTGAGGAGAAGATCTGCTCAAGAAACTGCACGACTTGTGCCGCAGCGAGTTGATCACTGATGGCAGTGAAGCCGACGATGTCGAGGAAGAGGACGGCGGCATTGTCGTAGTGATCACCGCTGACATCTTCGCCCCTTAACATCCTTGTGGCGACGGATTCGGGGAGGGCACCGTAGAGGAGGGCGCGTTCCTTGTCGCGTTCGCGACGCTCGGCTTCCATCTTACGTTCAGCTTCGATCATCGTCAGACGCTGGGTGGCTTCTTTTCCGCGGATCTCTTCGGTGATGCGGTTGTATTCGTTGTTGTGCTCGATGTAGCCGGCGAAGTCGTTGCGCTTCTGGGCGAGGTCGCGAAGACGCCAATGGAAGCCGGACACTTGGTCACGAATACCTGCAGACGTGCCAATATCAACGGCGTGAAGAAGAAGCTCATGGGCAGCATCAAGGTCGCCTTCATGCTCGGCTATTCTGGCTCTGTTGACGAAGTGGTGAGAGCGTACAACCGGATTCTCCATCGTCATAGACGTTTGCTCTTCGAGCAGTCTTGCGGCCTCTGCGAAGTTCTCCTCATCGATCAGTGCTCTGATGATGACATTCGTCCAGTACACGACACCGGCTCGGTCGCCAAGATCCTTAAACATCGCGATCGCTTGTTGATAGTGCTCCATCGAACGGGGCAAATCGCCGGTGACCGAATAGCAATTTCCGATGTTACCGATGACGCGTGCTGCATTCGAACGATCGCCAAGCTGTTCGTGGATGTCGAGGGCCCGTTGAAAGTACTCAAGTGCTGACGAGTAATCTCGCGACGAGTAGTAGACGATCCCAATGTTACCGGTGACCTGTGCTATTCCATCGCGATTCCCCGTCTCTTCGTGTATTGACAGTGCACGGTGATATCGGACCAGCGCTTGTACGAAATCACTGGTGCGCTGATAGACCACCCCTACCGTATTAATGCCTGATGCAAATAACGAGCGATCGTCGATCTCTTCAGCGAGAAACATCGAGCGGTTGCAGTATTCTATCGCCTTCGCATAATCACCGGTTTTGCTGTAGAGTGTACCCAGATTGCCCGTGACCTTGGCAATGCCAGCACGGTTGCCGATCTCTTCATACAGATGCAACGCGCGTCGAAAGTACTCGTGCGCCTCGTCGAATTCGCCTTTGAGAATAAATAGGCCTCCAATGCTGTTCGCAGCGCGGGCCATTCCTACCTTGTTCCCCTGCTCTTCGTGCATCACCAAGACCTGGCGATACATCTCTAATGCGTGCGGATAATCGCCCGTGTACTCGATCGCGATCCCCAAAGCATGCAGAGCCGTTGCTTCGGCCTCGGGCGTACCGTGCGCACGCATCTCTTCGGCCAACGTTCTAAGACCGGCGTGATCATACTGCGCGGATGCAACCTTGATGTCTGCGTCGATCTCGTCGAATGTTCTCATGCGCGCTCACTTCGTATGATATCAGTACACCTATTGGGCCATCTTTAGTGCAACATGTCGTTGCACGCTGCCGTCAACATTGGTGATCACCACGAGGCATATTCCTTCCGGCACTGGACCGAGGTCCACGCGCATCGACAGTCCATTGATCGAGTAGGGGGCTGACCATCCACGCCCACTAAGGTCGCATACCTGAACCGTTGCTGGTGAGTTCGAAGCGGAGATATCCAAGTGTTCATACACGATATTGATCAGTGGAGGCTCATCTGACGTAGACCAATCATCGGGGATGGAAGTCAATACGGGCGCGATGATCTCGACTCGATGATAGTCTGGCATGATCACAAAGGCATCGTGCTTACTGATGTAGTCGAGCGTGAAGAACGTCGTTGATTCTTTCTGATCGATATGCAGCTTCATGAGATGGGTCCGTTTCCCATCTGCCAACGAATATCGTGCAAACTCGCCATCTGGCGTGATCATGAGGATCGAAGACCCGTCACGCGAGAACGTGACCTTGTTCTCTTTCCGTATGATCCCACGTTCGGCAAACACCGTCTCCGTCTGCGTCCGAAGATCGTACAGCTTGATCTGATTGATGATCGTTGAACCGGAAACGCGTGCATCATGGAACACGGCATAGCGGCCATCCGGCGAGATAGAATACTTCAACGGACGAGGTAAGGCGAACAGAGTATCTGCATCTACATCCCACACGTGACCATCGATCACGGCCACCTTGCCATCAGTGGATAGCTGATACCGCGTGGGGTCGTGATGACGTCTTCGGAAGACCCGTCCACCGGTTCTCCCGTCAACAACAGTGATGGCCGTGGAATCACCATCATCAGCACTGTAAAGAAAACGAATGCCATCATTGGCTGCACATTCATAGGTCACAAGGAGAGACGGGGTTCTGGACTTCTTGGTCACCTGACCGGTGGAGATGTTGTGTTGGACAACGGAGCTGTCCGGGAGTGAGTAATAGAGGTTGTCGTCGTAGCTATCCATGGCGTGATACACACTGAGCGAAGTTGACGTGTGCATATCCGGGATCGACACCGAGCGTACGTCCAGACCGCTCAGCCGTCGATCAGGCAAGACGAGCAACTGCTTCATATCTGGCGACAGGCGAAGTGAGTGGAACTCGAACGATTGCAAACCGACGACAGAATGCACGTGTGAAAGATCCGCGACGCGATGAAGTCGATGGAATCCGTTCGCCGAGATCAAACACAGACTGTCGCCGGGCAGAAATCCTTGGAATCTCGAGATGCGATCATTTTGTGTCGTCTGATGTTGCAGTACACCTACGTTGTCATCATACAGGAACACGTACCCGTAGTCGTTATTCCAGCCGAAGCGAGTGCGCGTTCTGTCCACGACGAGGTTGCGAGGAGCAAAGTGCCTGTTTTTTGCCGTATCAATGTGAAAGTCCGGTACAGTGATCGTCCGATCCACCGTCATCGTAACAGGATCGATGCTCTTGATCAACGTAGCAATGGTCGAAGGCGTCTGTCGCGTCGAATCGTTCACGACCATCCATAATCGTTCGCCGTCACCATCCATCGACAGAGCCGCGACCAAGTGATGCAGCGACGTGGGAACGAATGTTGCCGACGTCTCGCCAGGCTTCATTGTCAATACAAGGTACGCTGATCGCGACTCAGGCATCGAGAATCTGACCAAGGCACGGGATCCGTCATGGCTCACCTCAAGGTCGGCGGATGACGTGTAGAACGAATCACCCGTTTCTCCTATGACTTCAGTAGTGTTCCGTACCAGATCATGACGATAGTAGCGAAACTGACCGGATTTGATCTCGGCAACGTAGACAATGTATCGCGCGTTTCCTGAAAGTTTTGCCGTCAGGATCTCACGCGCGATCTCACGTGTGGACAAGCTATCCACGATCAACAGGCACGAACTATCCACACCACCTGTGCGGTCCTGTCCGATCAGCACATACCTTCCATCATTGAACACGCCGACAACCGTCACTCGTCCAAATTTTTTCCCCGACCTCGGGTCCACGGGCCACTTCTGCAGTTCCTGCGTGATCATCGGCCCCTTGATGGTGGTGAACACCATTGACCCAAAACATTGTTTCAGTGCGAGCGCGAACCGCAGTCCATCTTCTGACGCATGTAACTGGGAAGTCATCACTTCGCCCATGGGCATCACGAGCGACTGAGCCGTAGCGGCTGAAGAAAGCGTCAGCACACTCACGAGGAGTAGCAGCAGCCTGAGTATAGCTTGCATCATAGGTGTGAACGGCAGAAGTGATCTCAACCCATCAGTATATCAACCCTCAAACTTACACTCACCTCAGGGCACTTCCAGCCAGTAGGTGGACATGAGGCCTTTGCCTTTTATCTCGGTTTCACCTCGGTGTGCCAAGTGCCAGGTGCCAGGTTCCTCGCTACCCCCCTCGCTATGCTCGGGGCTTCGGCTCGGAATGACAGGGCCTCCATCGCTCTCAAGAGGTGAAGAGTTGTCATTCCGAACAAAGTGAGGAATGGGGGTGAGTAAAGATGCAAACTGCTCGCTCACATGGATCTTCCCTGGCTCGCCGGTCGACTCCATCCTGCTTGCCACGTTCACCGTGTCGCCCCAGACGTCGTATTGCAATCTCTCCTTACCGAGGACACCCGCCGTCACCGCGCCCCGCAATGCATCCCGATCCTCACACTGACGTGCGACCTTTCAGGCGACCCTTCAGGCGACCCGTTGGGAATCATGATCTTTGAAACTGCATCCAGCATATCAAGTGAGGCAAGAGCAGCTCGTACGGCAACACTTGCTGTTTGCTGCTCGCTGCTTGAGGACCGCGAAGGGAACGAGACCGCCATATAACTATCCCCGATCGTCTTGATCTTCGTCAGTTCATGTTTCTTGCAGATCTCGTCGAGAGACGAGAAGACGTGTTCGAGAAACTGCACGACCTGTCCGGGATGAAGTTGTTCGCTGATGGCGGTGAAGCCGACGATGTCGAGGAATAACACGGCGGCGTTGTCGTAGTGATCTCCCGTAACATCTTCGCCCCTTAACATCCTTGTGGCGACAGATTCGGGGAGAGCACCGTAGAGGAGGGCGCGTTCTTTGTCGCGTTCGCGACGTTCGGCTTCCATCTTACGTTCGGCATCAATCATGCTGATCTTTTGCATGGCCTCTCTGCCGCGAATCTCTTCTGTGATGCGGTTGTGCTCGTTGTTGTGTTCGATGTAGTCGGCGAAGTCATTGCGTGTTTGGGCAAGGTCGCGTAGTCGACGATGAAAGTATGCAGTCTCTGGACGAAGACCAGCTTTCGAGACGATCTCGAGGGCCTTAGTCAGGTGGTCACGTGCGACGGCAAGGTCATTGGCGTGCTCGGCGCACTGGGCAAGGTTGGCTTCATACATGCCCCGTAGTCGAGCATCTTCCATGACCATCGTTGATTGTTCGAGCAGAGCTTCAGATGCGTCGTCATACATCTCCAGATCAAGAAGCACTTTGATCAAGTTGCTTTGGACAAGGAGAGCGCCATAGGGATCGCCCACACTCTTATACCAGTCAAGAGCACGACGGTAACACTCCAGTGCCGAAGCGTGGTCGCCAGATTGATAACTAGCATTTCCAAGATTCGAGGTGACGCGGGCAGTGCCACTTTGGTCGCCAAGTTGCTCAAACATTGCCAGTGCCCGATGGAGATATTCGAGTGTCGATACAACGTCGCCGATCTCTAAGAACACATTCCCAATGTTGCTCGTCACAAGTGCGACACCGGGAGTATTAACTCTCTCCTCGTAGATCGAAAGTGCACGACGATAATAGTCCAGCGCTGCCGGATAGTCACCAATCTCTAGATACAAAGTGGCGATGTTGCTTGAGACGCTTGCAACGCCATCGATGGATCCACACGCCAAATGTTGGTCGAGTGCTCGACGGTAATGCTCCAACGCTGTTGCATAGTCACCTCGAGCCTTGTACACAGTGCCGATATTTCCGGAAACGTTCGCAACACCGTGCAGGTAGCCCTCTTCCGAATAAATGTCAAGCGCTTTCCGGTATTGTTCCAATGCTAACGTCAAGTTGTCAATGTTCGCTTGCGCATTCGCGATTCCTAAATTGGAGTGAGCGACTCCCATGCGGTCGCCTATCTCCTCGAATATGTCCAATGCGCGTTGTTGGTAGTCGATAGCGGATCGAGGATCATTGGTGCGAGCGAATATCACTCCAATACTGCCAAGGACCCCTGCCACACCGTGTCGATCTTCAAGTTCTTCAAGCAGCATCAGTGCTTGTCGATATTGCTCCATCGCAGAGGCATAGTCTCCAACATATTTATCGACAGCGCCAAGAGCGATCAATGCCGAGGCCTCGGACTGCGGTGTTCCCAGCGCACGCATCTCCTGTGCAAGCACACGCAATGATTCAATATCATTGTTGCGATTCGCCGTGTTGATGTCGGCCCGGATCTCATCGAAGGTCCTCATGCGCGCTCCAGCCAGTAGGTGGACATGAGGCCTTTGCCTTTTACCTCTAGCGCTCCGCGCTCTCGCAGGGACCAGGGAACTGGGAACTGGGAACTCATATTCTGTTCCTCGCTAACGCTCGGAATGACAGGGCCCTCATCACTATGTTGAATTGTTACACTGGCTCCCCTCTCACGAAGGTGAGAGGGGCTGGGGGTGAGTAAAAAGGCGAACTGCTCGCTCACATGAATCCTCCCCGCCTCCCCCGTACTCTCCATCCTGCTCGCTACGTTCACCGTGTCGCCCCAGACGTCGTATTGCAATCTCTCCTTACCGAGGACAC
>CAYXQJ010000072.1:0-11455 GCA_964467455.1 uncultured Hyphomicrobiales bacterium
CCGCGAAATCTCATAGTATGCGTGGTTGCCTTCGGAATCCCGAAATCGTGTCACAGCCTTGGGGTGCCAGCAAGCAGCGGTTTTCGGATAGAACTCGGCGGGAAGCCTGTGATCACGCGGTTCAAAGGTTTGGGCGAAATCAGCCCGAAGGAGTTCGCGCAATTCATCGGCAAAAAATGGTGCTGGCGCACGGCCATTACGCCCGAACGCAAAGATTACATCGTGGACAAGCTCGTCGTGCCGGGTCGCTCTAATCCAAGCGGCGCACGCGATAGAATGTTTCGTCGCCGGATGAAAAATCGTCGGTAACTTCGCATTCATCCCCCGTTCCGGAAATTGCGTCGGCAATGATTGTCCACTCGTTCGTCGCGAGGTGCTGACATCGCTCCACGCGATATTGGCCGCCGGATTGGGTTTCAAAGGTCAATCGCACGAGGTTTCCCTCGATCACCACTGAGGTGAGGCGGAACGGCGGGCGGCTGTCGTCGTTGACAATGGTGCCTCTTGCAGTGTTGACGGAGATGATCGCATTGCCGGGATTGCTCAGATCGAACCAGAAAACTTCATCGGGTTCAAATTCGCTGTCGCCATAAACCGTCACTGGGACGGTCAGATTGGTGAGGCCCGGAGGGAAGTGCAACGTGCCGGCGATGGGTTGAAAATCGTTGGCAGAAGCCGTGAGACCGAAGGTCTGGTAAGCCACACTGACGGTTTGCGGGGCGGGGCGGGACAGGCGCACGTTGAAATGAGCGGTGGTATTTCCGCCCGTTCCCTCGAGGAGGGACACGTCGGAAACGGTGAAGGAATAAAAATCGTCCTCCAGAATGGTAACTTTGATGAGGGATTGGGCGAGGCTGGCGTTGACGGCATTAGTCAGTCGCAGAAAGAAGTAACGGTTCGATTCGACCAGGGTGTTGCCGCGAATGCCGCCGCTCAGGAAGATGATCCGGTTCGTTATTCCCGGGGTAAAGCTGACGGTGCCGGAAGCGGAATTGTAATGCTGCCCGGCCAGGGCGGTGCCGTCCAACGTCTGGTATTGCACGGTGATGGTGCTGCCGCTTACCCCGGTGAGATAGATGGGAGTTTGCAGCGAACCGATAAAGTCCCCCTCGCGCACGAAGGCGTCCGGGGCGTAAATGGCGGGAGGCGTAATCACGGTAACCGCGCTGGCGACGACGTTGTTGAGGAGGTTGGTGTCGGTTTCGCTGCCGCGGACGGAGACGTGATTCGTGATGACTCCCGGGGTGCTGGCGCTGAGTTGCAACGTGGCGGCGGCGGATGCCCCATTGTAAATCGGTCCAAAGAAGCAGGTGACGACGCCTCCGGCTACCGTATGACTTCCTCCCGGAATGATCGCATTCACCAATGTGAACCCGGGCGGCAGAACATTGGTGAGGACGACCCCTGTCGCCGTCCATGGACCTTGATTTTGCACGGTCAAAATCGCGGTGAACGTCTGCCCGGTTGCAACGAGGGCGGGAGAAAAGCTTTGTTGTAAGTTGAGATCAGCCGCAGGCGAGCCCGGCGGACGCACCACAAAGATGCGCCCGGCGTCCGTGGCGATCGCAAGCCCGTTGGCGGCAAGATTAATCAACCGGGTGCCGTAGCCGGACGCGATGGGTAAAGGGACGGACCATAGTTCGACCCAATTCGTGGCATTGAATGCGCGGACGGTCATGCGCCAGTTGAAGGGACCAGCGCCGGTGCCGGTGACGAAATAAATTTTCCCCTGAGCGACATCCGGCGACACTAGGCCAGACGCGGCAATCTGGCCCACGACCGTCTGGCTGACGGGGTCCACCACCCGCCCGTTCTGGAAATAAATGCGACCACTGTCAAACTCGAAACCGGTATCATAGCCAGATACTAAACTGCCAGTGTCGCTGCCCAATTGGACGCCGCTGGAATTAACGTTGAGTGTCCGCAGCACGAAGGGATACGTCTGGTATAAAACATTCGAAGCCGCTCCAAAGGCGATGGGGTGGACGCCGCCGTAGATTGTGCCGGGGCCAAACTGTGCGCGAGGAACACCGTCGTCATAGAGCCAAAGTCCGACGTTCCCTTGCCCTTGCAGCACGGAAACGGCCAACGTGTGGGGATGGCCGGGCATGACCTGCATGTCACCGACGCTGGAGTAACGGGGAGGATCCGGTTCAAAGACTCCGAAGGTGAGATCCACGGAATCGGTTGCGAGGTTGACGCGGCTGACGCCACCGGTGGCCGCGCGCGCGACGTAAAGAAATTGAGCATTGTCGGATAGCGCCAGCATGCCCAATGGTTCACCGACGTTGACTTGATGGCTGATGCCGCCGGTGTGGGGATGCAATTGAACGACGCAGTTGCTCAGATGCGGCACGTCGCTCAAAATGGCGGCGCGAATTTGTTGCGTGACGGGGTCGAAGACGATGTCGCTGGTTCGCAGGCGAAGCTCTGTCACCGTTTGCGGGGAATTCGTGGTGATGACGGGAATGGAGAGCGACGTTTGATTGTTAGCACTAATACCATCCGGGAGGGATGATCCCACCACGGCACTGTTGCCAAATAATCCCGCGTTAACCGGCTGCAAGGTCAGGGTCAGCGAAACGGTCGCCCCATTGGAAATCGTGCCGAATTGGGCGGTCACCTGGGCTGAATCCCAGGTAACGCTGCCCTGACTCACTTGTGCGGCGACGACAGTTGCCCCGGGCTCCAACGTATCAATGAGATAGGCATCAGTAACGGTGCTGGGCCCGTGATTCGAGAGAGTGAGGTGGTAGGTCAGGTGGTTGCCCACCAGGCCGGGTTGCCCGGCGAGGATGCTTTGGCTGACGCTGAGGTCGGCATTGGGAACGATGTTAAAAGCCACGGATTGGGCGGCCACGTTGTTGGTGCTAACGGGATCTAAAATGGTGGAAACGACGCCCGCCGAATTTGTGATGATGCCCGGCTGGTTGAGGGTGGCGATGACTTGCAGCCAGGCGGTCGCGCCAATCGGCAGGTCACCAAGAGAGGCGGTGATCACGTTTCCGACATTAGTGGCCGAACCTTGGGACGTGAGAGTGCTACTGACGATGGCATCGGGCGGCAGCCGGTTGGTAAGAACGACGTCGAGAGCCGGGCCGCTGCCGTGATTCAGGGCGGTGGTGGTGAATGTGGCGGGCAGATTCGTGGTGGTGGCACTGGTGTTGACCGTTTGGGTCAGTTTCAAGTCCGCCTGCAGATTGTGAGGGAGGTTTGCCGGGTTCAAAATGAAGAGTTCATCTTCCGGAGTGCGGAAGGCCAGGAGTCCATTGCCACAACTGATTAAATCCGCGGGCTGCCCTGCGAGGGGCGGAAGGGGAGCCGACCAGGCGGGAGCTAACGTACTCAAGCTGTAAGCCGTGAGAAACCAGTTGGTGTGATCGCGGACGAGATAATACACGAATCCCGCGGCAACATCTGTTGCCACCAAACCGGCGGCGGGAATCGGGTTCGTCCGCACCAGGGCCTCCGCGTTGGCCACGAGTCCAATATCGGAAAACAAGCGGTCACTTGCGTAACGCAGGTCATTCGCGGATGGGCCATCAGGCGAGGGCGGGATGGAAAAAACGTTGGCGTTGGACAGCGGGGTGATGTCGCTCGCGCCAATCTCAAAACGAGCGACGTTCCCGCCGCCGTAGCCGCCAGCCAGACGGTAAAACCTGGTGGGCAGATTGGAGTTAGCTTCCAGAATGCCCGGTCCGACGTCGGTGGGAGAGCGGCGAATCACCGTGCCGTTCTGGTAAAGCGCAATGTCATTTTGCGGGCCGGCGCGGGCGACCAAAACGGCGGACGGAAAACTGGTGATACCGATCAGATCCACGACGGCATGTTGCTGATTAAACATGTCCACGACGGGAATGGTTTGATCGATAGTATTCGCCGTCAGATTGGCGCGCGCCAGATAATTGTCGGGCGTGTAGTTGAGTTCGTCCTGGTCGTTGGCATAAGCGGCGTAGAGATACGTGCGGTTCGCGGACAGGGCGATTTGCTCTGAGTGGTAACCCAACGGAATTGCGGTTTGCGGCAATCCATTGCTCAGATTGATCGAACGAAGACTGAAGTTTTGAGCGTCGGCAAATCGGGTGGAACTGGTCCACAAAACATTTCTTAACGCGTCATACGCCAGCGCGGCGGAATTGATGCGGAGGCGGGTGATAGCCGGCACAATGGGACCGAATACCGCCGAGGTTTCCAGCACGGAAATGCTGTTGCTCAAGTTGATCCCGTCACCGGTGACCCAACCGGAATTGCGCAACAACCCGGGGGCGGCGGGTTGAATGGTGAATTGCAAATTCGCCACCGCACCGTTGCTCAGCACGCCGAGATCGCAACTCAAGAAGCCGTTGGTGGAAACGAAAGTACCGTGCGTTGACGTCGTGGCAATCAATGCCGAATCTGCCGGTAGCACATCGGTGAATACCACATTGGTGGCGTGTGCCGGACCAGCGTTGGAAATAGTGATGGAATAGGTCACGTTACTGAGCACTATCGCAGTCGCAGGATTGACCGTTTGGCTGAGCACCAGGTCCGCGATCGCGGGTTGCCGGATGCGCGTGGTCTGAAGCAACAAGAGTTTGTTATCCGTTCCAATGATTGCCAGACGATTGCCGCCGCCACGAATCATTTTGAAAACATTGGCCGGCGAAACGGGAAGCGTCATGGCGCCGCGATCGGCAAAGGTGGCGAGATCAAAAAAGCGCAGTTGATCACCTGCTAAAAAGAACACCTGCCCGGCTGGCGCGTCCACGGCGATTAAGCCGTTGGTGGCGTAGGCGCCGAGGTTGTTGAGATTCCGCGGCTCCACCACGTCGCCCGAGGCAAAGAACAACAGCCCGTTCGCTGACACTGAAGGACCGGCATAGGAGGGCTTGCTGGCACCGCGGACGACGGTGAGACCCGCGGGAGTGGTATTAAGCCAGAGCATCCCGCCATTGTTGAAATACAGAAAATTTGTTGGGGAGTTATAAATGCCAAAATGGTATTCGGTGGCGAATCCGGCGGGGCCGACGAGATCCGGTTTGCGAACTCCGTTTTCGAACAGGGCAGTGCCGGCATGCGCCCCGGCCATCTGCGCAATCAGCCGGTGGGACGCGCCGGGGAGCACGCCCAATTGCGATGCCGTCGTGGTCGGGGCGCCGAGGGCGAACCAGAGATCGACGGCATTGGCACTCAAATTGATCCGAGCGACCCCGCCGGTGCTCATGAGGCTGGCGTAGAGGAACTGGCCGTCTTCTGTTACGACCAGCTTTCCCGGTTGATTGGCCAGGGGAATGATCGGGCCAAACGCGCCGGTGGCAGGATCAATCTGCACCACGCTCTGCGCGCCCATGGGAGCACCGCTTTTAATGGCGGCCCAAAACTTTCCCCGCACGGAATCGAAGGCGATGTCGGCTACCGGCAGATCAAGCAGAATGCCGCCGATGACATCAAACGGGCTGCTCTGGCCCTGATGACCCCCACTGTCTGAAAGGGTGACGCGCACTCCGACGGACTCGACTGGGATTTGAAACGAGCCGGACCAGAACCCGTTTGTGAAGGGGCCGATTGCAGCCGGCGTAGCGGTGATCGCCCCCGCCGCATTGGACGCCGCCAGCGTAGCGAATCCGTTGAACGGCTGGATGAGTTGATGATCGCGATTCAGCGCTTGCACGGATAAGGGGATGTTTGTGCCCGCGAGAAACGAATTGCCGGTGACAGAAACCTGGAACTGATTCACGTCGTCATCCAGGACATTCACCAAATGGGTGGCCGCGAGGAAATGCGGCGCGCTGGCGGTGACGGTCACGGAGCGATTGCCTTCATTGGTGAAATTGTTTGGAACGGCTACCGAGAAAACGGCGGAGGTGCTCCCCGCGAAGAGGGTCACCGATTCGGGCAGGCTCAGTTTGGCCGGCCACGTGGAATTCAAGGCGACATTCAAATTGGTTTGCAGCGTGCCGCTGATCCGCACTCTGCCGGCGACAAGTAATTCGCCACTGCCTTCCCAAACCTGTGCGGGCAAAATCAACGTTAGATGGGTGGCCTCGTTGTCGGTCACCGTGACGTTCGTGTTTGCGGGAGTCCAATTGGGCACGGACGCCTGCAGTTGAACCGGCACCGCGCCGTCAATGTGATTGTTGTCGAACACCTGAAAATCAACCGACGCAACGGTCTGGCCGGCGGGAATGAACACTTGCTTTGGCACTTGTAGCTTGGCGGGATGGCTGGAGGTCAACGTTACGGCGATAGGCATTGCCGGCGGAATGCTGGCGTGAATCTGACCCGCGCCGGGAAGTAATCCAGCCCCTTCCATCACAGTCGCCGGTGTCACCCAGGTGAGGACGGCGGTTTCGTTGTCCAAATTGTGCATCGATGCTGCGGCTGATGCGAATCCCGACACCTGCGCTGTAATCTGCACCGTGCGGGTGCCATCCAATAGCGCGTCATCGTAGTTGGTGATGCCGAACGACGCGCTGGATTGACCGGCCAACATGGAGATGGAGAGCGGCACGGAAATCTCCGTGGGCCTTGACGAACTCAGAGAGATTTGCAGATTGGTGATCACGCTGAATGGCAATGAAACGGTTCCCCAGCCCGCGAATCCCGCCGTCGCCTCGTCCGCCGTGCTGGGAATCTGGAGGTGCAACGGCGGTCCGGACATCGTGAGGAAGTAATCGCTCTGACCCGAATGCCCCGCCCGGTCGTCGGCCCGGAGAAATATCCAAAGGTCATTGGTTTGGACGGTGACGAGGCCGGCCCAAGTGCCGTTGGTGAAGGTAACGGAAGTGGGAGTGATGGGAATTTCAACCGTGCGCGGCGAGAACGGCAGGTTCAATCCGGCATTGATCGTTCCGGCGGTCCGATTCGTCACCACCCAATCGTTGGCGTTGTCGTGATCCGACCAACCGACGCGCTGGTAGGTGCGGGTGGATACCCCGTTCGCCGCTAAAGGCAGGCCATACCAGTCCGATGCTGATAGGGCTGCGGGGGTTGAGATCGCCGGGGCATACGCCGTTCCTGCGCAGACAAAATCACGAATGACGCCCTGCGAATCGCGCAACAGAACTGCCGCCGGCCCGCCGCCGCCGCTCGCAGTGGACCAACTGGACGGGCTGCCGGTAAAGAAGACCGGATAACTTCCCGAAAAAGCGCCATTGGCACGCACTTCAAAAACCCCACCTGGAGGAACAACTACAGCCGGCAGTGCAAACGTATTGCGCGGTGCAGGCCAACTCACTGCATCGTAAAACGTGATTTCCCAACCACTGACGTCTTGATAGCCGTCGCCGGGATTGGTCAGTTCGATCCGTGGTTGAGCGGTATCGAGTTCGGAAAGCAGCAAGGCCGGGGCACTCGATGTCGTCCACCCACTCAGCCACGCAACCCCATTAAAATTGGGAATCGCCTGATAGTTGGCATCCCGCGCGGTGACCGTCGTGCTGAAGGGAACGCCCGCAAGCTGATTGGTGCGGCCACTCCAGGAAAAGGAATTGAGTACCTGAGCCTGAATGACAGGTGCCGATCCAACCATGAATATCAAGGAATGCAGAATCAGGGCCCTCATATTTTTCTCAGTGGCAGTGTGTTATGGAGGCGCTCTGTTTGTAATCCTTACGCACAGGATATCAAGCGAATTCAGAGCCGTCGATTACGGACTGCGTTTCGCAAATAAAGCGAGCGTCGGAAGTCGGACTAAAAATTCGGAGTGGTGCGGTTTTCGCAACAGAAACTGGATGACGTGATGCAATGTTGGTTTGGCGTACGGGAAAGCGGTGGTGGGGCGGCGCGAACAATGTCGAATCCGTCATCACTCATGATGCAATTCCATTTCACCAGATATTCCGGGCGGCAAATGGCCGTGGCGCTGTGGTGTCTCTGGTGGAGCGCGGCGGGGGTGGCCGAGCGACCGAATATCCTGTGGTTGGTCAGCGAGGACAACACCACGTTGCTTGGGTGCTATGGCGATTCACTGGCGCGCACGCCCACCCTCGACAAACTTGCCCGCGATGGCGTGTTGTTCGAGCGCTGCTTCGCCCAACCAGTCTGTGCGCCGGCGCGCTTTACATTGGTCACCGGTACATTTGCCGCGTCATCCGGGCCGGCGCACCACATGCGGGCTAGCGGCGATCTACCACCCGGCGTGCGGGCTTTTCCCGCGTTGCTGCGGCAGGCAGGCTATTTCACCGCAAACAACGCCAAGACGGATTACAACGCGCCCATCAACCTCAAGCAAACGTGGAATGCGTCTGGTCGGAATGCGCATTATCGCGATCGCACCCGCCTGGATCAGTCGTTCTTTGCAGTGTTTAATCACGAAGTCACGCATGAGAGTTGTTTGTTTCCCGAGCAACTGCGTAACGCACCGGCGGATTTCGTTCGGACCGATCCCGCCACGATTCGGGTGCCGTCGTATCAACCGGACACGCCGGAAATTCGGGCCGACTGGGCGCGTTATTATGACTGCCTGGCATTGATGGATCAGCAGATCGCCGAAAAGTTGAAGGAGTTGGAACAAGCGGGGCTGGCGGAGAACACGATTGTTTTCTACTACGCGGACAATGGCGGGGTGTTGCCGCGGAGCAAACGCTTTCTCCACCGCAGCGGCACGCACGTGCCTTTGATTCTGTATTTCCCGCCCAAGTGGCAGCATTTGGCACCGGCGCCGCCGGGCTCACGGCTGTCGCAGCCAGTGAGCTTTGTCGATTTCGCTCCCACGGTCCTGTCGCTCGCCGGGGTGAAGATTCCAGATTCCATGCCGGGCCGCCCCTTCGCCGGGCCGCGCCCTGCGACCAATGACTTTGTGTTCTGCACGCGCGACCGGATGGACGAACGCTACGACATGATGCGATCCGTGATGGATTCGCGCTGGCTCTACATTCGCAGCTTCCGGCCGGACATCGAGTACGTACAGCCGTTGCAATATCAGTTTCAAGCACGCGGTTATCAGTCGTGGGCGCGGTTGGCACGGGAGGGCAAACTCACTCCGGCGACGGCGCAATTCTGGAGCGTGAAACCAGCCGAGGAACTCTACGATCTGGCTGCTGACCCGGACAACGTAACCAATCTGGCCAACGAGCCTGCGCATCGCGCCACGCTGGAGCAAATGCGGACCGCGCTCAAACAACATACTCTTGCGATTGTGGACAATGGCTTTGTTCCCGAGGGCTCGACGCTGGAGGGTTACACGGCCTCGCGCACGCCCGGCGCATTGCCACTGGAACAAGTTTTTGACGTGGCGGTGTTGGCGTCGGAGCGGGAGAAGGGGCATGTACCAAAGTTCATCGCGGCATTGGATGATCCAAACGAGGCTGTTCGGTGGTGGGCGGCGCAGGGTTGCGCCATGCTCGGGGCGGATGCCGCGCCAGCGAAGGCAGCGTTGCGGCAGCGACTCGAGGATCGCAGTGGTGCGGTGCGGGTCGCTGGGGCCGAAGCGCTCGTGCGCGTGGGCGAAGCGCAGATCGGTTTGGCGGCGCTGGAACAACAGTTGCAAGATACGAACAATCTCGCGTTCGCTCTGCAGGCGGCCAATGTCTTGAGTCGTCTCGGCGAAGTGGCGCGCCCGGCGCTGCCGGTAATGAAGGAGGCACTCACGCAGTATGCCAGTCCCGCTGAAGCCGACCGGTATGCCGGGTATTTACGGCGCATCCGCCAAGACAACATCGCGGTGCTCGAGGGCCGGACCGAGGCGTTGGTGTATCCATTCCGATGATCGACATTGCAATGGCATCGTGGCCAGGCGGGAGCGTCACATCACTCCACGCCTAAGACCGATGGAAATGTGCGTCTGTCGTTCGCATCGCAAGGGATTGCTTCGCCGCCATGAGTTGACCCACCTGTGGAAGTGACAGAAGGCACAACGACCATTTCAGGCCCAATGCTGGCGAGTGGGTGTAAACAAACGGACGCGTCATCAGTTGAAATGCTCCCGCCCGAAGATTTTGGTTCAAGCATCAAGCGCAGCTCTGCGCGGATGTTTCAGGGCTGCGTTGCGGAGGAAACTCCCGGCGGCAGGCGTTAATGCCAAAGCAACATTGCCGCGGCGAACAGGACATAGAATAGCACGAGCACGGCGCCACTAATGCGATGCAAGCCGTGGCGGTGGCTGGCGGCAATTAGCGCGAAGAGTTTCATGCCCACGAGCCAGATGGTTGCGAAAATAATCTGCGGGGACGGTGCGGCAAAGCCGAACAACAGTGCCGGCAGGCAAATGCCAACCAGGACGTTGAGCGTGTTGCTGTTCAACGATTCGCTGATCACTGCCGCACCGCGCCCGTCGTTTACCAGTTGAACGGCGGCCATTACATTCGGCATCGAGGTCAGGGCGGCCAGGATCAAAATGCCTACGATCGCCTCGCTTACACCCCAGCGCGTGCTGTGCGTTACGGCGGAATGCACGGCGCCGATACTGGCGCCCACAATTAAGGCCACTGAGGCAATGACCCACGCCGCGTCCTTGGCGTTTGCGTGAGGAATATTTTTCCGTTTTCGCGAATCGCGATGCGCATGGCCGACGGCTGTTTCAAGGAAATCTCTGAGTCGGGACGGAAGTTTCAGCTTGGCAATCTGCGGGGGCGCATGGCCGTCAGCGTTACATAGGGGACGAGCAATAGCGCCAAGAGTACGAGGCTCAGCCAGGCCGCAATCCATTGCAACACCACGGCCAGCACTACGGCGCTGACCAGCAGGCTGGTGCCGCCATTGAACCACAGCCCCTGCCGACCAATCGAGACGCGCCCCGCTACCAAGGCGCTCAGGCCCAACAGGCTGGCCAGATTGAAAATGTTTGAACCCAGCACGACCCCGACGCCGACCTCGTTTTGATGGGACAACAAGGCAACGAGGCCGAGCAGATTTCGGGCGCGTCGGCTCCCAGCGCAGTGACGATGCCGAGCAATCCTTCGGAAAAACCCCAGCGCGCGCCAATGCGTTCCAACGCCGTCGTCAGGCGGGAACTGCCCCAGGACATTGCGGACAAAGACACCGCGAAAACTGCGATGGCAACCCATGTCGGCATGACGACACACTGCGTCAATCGAGAGAATTTCTCCAGCTCCAAAGGCTTTGTCCTTTGCGCGCTTCAAAAGTCTGACGCGGTGAATCAGGAGCAGTAGGGTTGGTGTGTGGCGACGACCGTCGAGCTTCCCCGCAAGGGCGGATGGGGGCGCAGAACATTCTAATTGTTTCGTCCGGTGAGGCTGAAAGCTTCCAACCTATTCATTTTCAGGCTAGAGACAGGAAAGTCGCAATCTTTAGAGAGCTTCAAATACTTGGAGCATTCGCTTGACCGTGAGGGTTCGTTTTCCTACTGTCTGTCTCCCACGCGGGGGCGTAGCTCAATTGGTTAGAGCGCTGCCCTGTCACGGCAGAGGTTACGGGTTCGAGCCCCGCCGCTCCCGCCATTCTCCTTCGGCTTTTTCCGGCCTGTTCCTCATGGCGTTTCCAATGTTTGAAAGCAAAAACGGCTGCGAGGGTTTCC
>CAYXQJ010000073.1:0-11088 GCA_964467455.1 uncultured Hyphomicrobiales bacterium
GGGCTGTTGTTCATAGCTGTTGCCGCACTTGATGGGAGGTTACTGAGGTCACTGCCACCCATTGCGGTTGCAGCAGGGGTCACGAGCATTGATCTTGAGCCGCATCTGAGTCCTCTTGCACGCGGACCCTACTTTCTGAGGGTGTCGGTCAATGACCAAGTGAATACCATTATGATCTTGAAATGAGATCCTAGCTCATCGCTTGTGTCTACAGCTATTGTTGGATTAGGGGGCGATGTGGACTATGTTTGGTCATCATACCTATGAGGTCACAATGCGAATCCGAGCTTTCTTCGCTGTGTCGATGATACTTCTCATGCACACATGGGCGTACGCCCAAGTGCCCATCGACCTCTCGCGGGCCAAAGAGTTCCGTCTGACGCAGAGATTTGATCTTAGCGGACAGATCAGCAGGATCGCCTACACGAAAGAGTTTTGTGGTGTTTCCAGCCTCAATGTGATCACTACGGGCGTATCAGGAAGAGGCCGAGTCACTTGGCGGACAACACCTATGCTTGACACGACAAATCTATTTGATTGGTACGGTATCAATGCCCCAACGCGACTTCAAGCGATCGACTATGACGATGCTGAGCCAGTTGAATACGTTAACTCCCAAGGTGTTATCTGGCGATGTTCACGTGGAGAGAGTCCCTTCCCGCTCATGCCGATCGATACTGTTGCCAATGGAGTATGTTCGAATGCACCAGTTTCGTCCGCAGACGTGGATGGCGATGGCTATCTCGATGTGATCACCGAGATTGGCCGTGACGGAGTCACAACACGCGTGATCCTTGGCGGCCCTACTGCCGGCAAGGGATGTGAACGCATGCTCCTCGTTCCAGTGGTGAAATCTGGAAACAAGTACAACATCACAAAGGCGTTCTACAAGAGTGCCGTAGGCGAATGGAGGCTCATCCAACAAGAGCGCGATTCCCTCGACCGAGCACCACGGCTGCAGATGTATCGCGTCACCTTCACACGCACGGAAGGCAAACCCGACGTCACGTTCACACCACTTGGACGGTATCACGGCGAAGATGTATCGCAGATCGATGAACCGTATGGAGATATTGGCGTTGTTCCGGACTCATTGAATGGTCAGGATCACATGCTGTTCCATCATCGCATTGGAAAGCCGGGTTCTACGTGGGCATTGGAGCGATTCGACGTGACTGCTGGAGCGTTTACGAGCTCAAAGGAGATAGTTGTCGGCTATGAATTCGCAAGTGATATTTACGTCGACTTTCAATATGATCTTGCTACGTCAAGGCCGACCGTGAAGCTATCAAGCTACTATGGGCCACTCTTCTGTCTGATCGATAACATATCACAACCTTTTGCGAAATGGGATCCATCAGGCAGCGGCGCTTCACCTGTTATTGGATACAGTGCCGTAAATGATCAGTCTGGCGATGGAGACCCCGATCTCGTCGTCGTAGGTGGAGGTGTCAATGGCACGATGGTCGTGTTAACCTTGGATTCGACTAGCACCGCGGTTCACAGCGAGGATGGAGATTCTAACCGATTTAGCGTTCGGCTCTTGGGAGCAATTCTTGAAGTGGCCTCATCGACAGATGGGCTTCTGACCATTAATATCGCCGCACTGGATGGGAGATTAGTGAATACACTGCCACCAATTGTCGCCGTCAAAGGAGTTAATAACGTGGATCTTGAGCCGTACCTGCGTCCATTAGCAAGAGGACGGTACTTTCTACAAGTAACGATCAACGGTCGAGTTCAAACGCTTTCAATAACTATGTGAAGGTGTCAACATGAGAGCTATCCGTGGCATCATCGTGGCTACGTGCCTACTTTCACTGACCCTACTCCCCACTCAACTCAGTTCACAGAGCCTATACCATCCTAACCCGATGGATAGTTTGCATATCGGCATGTTCGCCGACTCGCTATTCTCTGAGCGTGTTGGTGCTTTTGTTCTCGGTCATCAGTGGGGTCCCGCCGATCTAGACAAGCTGAACACCGCTCTGCGCATGAACGTGACATGCGACAACTACGGATATATGCACACGATGACCTACGGTTTAACGGGTGAATTGACCAGAAGGATAAAAACCGATTCAGCAGGACGACTCTATGATGCCGTTGGGAACCTCTATAACCTTGGACCGGGGAAGAATGACACCAACTTTGTCATCTGGGCGCAACCGCTGATTGATGTATGGAATAACGCGGACTTTACGGGCCGATGGCTCGGCATGCGATGGGATCCAGCCGAGATATCTGATCTGACTGCTGCTTGGCAGCCTCGCGATACGGAGGCTTGGCCGTTGGGCTTTGGCGCTCGGCATCATGGTTCTGTTCCGACGTCCGGCGAGAACTATCGCCGATTTGTGCTAACAAGGGTTCCAGGCCTTACGTATCCTGTGCGAGTGCTTGACTCCGTTGAGCCTCGTAACGCAGTGTTCATTCGTGACAACGAGTTCGATTGGCGCACTCCGTGGGCCGACACGAGCTTTTCTCAAGATTCAAGTGAAGCACGACGCCTTCAACTGGTGGTAAACCTTAGACGCGTAAGTGTGAGTGACACGGTCACGGATGACTCTGTTGTTGCCAGCGTAGTAGTTCCCTATCAAATGAGGTGGAAGCAGCAAGGTAATGTTGAGTTCAAGGACTCGAGTCGACATCGTATGCCCTTTCGCCTTATCCCAGCCAATGATCGTGACAGCGCCTTCGATCTGCCGCAGGGGCGAGGGCTTGAGTTGCCGATGCGAAGTCCTCCTGGAGGATATTGTGACTCCATCCTGATCACACGCAGGATGTTGCCAACGCACTCAGAGGCGGGAGGTCCCGATATTACTCTTGTCGCTGAATTCAGAACGGATCAGCTACTTGATCAGTTCGGTGAAGTCATGCCTCGGCTACTCAAGACCGGCTTGTTCAATTTCCCCGGCGACGATGATGATGATTCGACACTTGTCATTCAAACGTCAAGTGGGCCGGACTCGTCACGGTTCAATAAACGCTACAAGGCGATCGATACGCTTGGCGTGACGGTCTGGTATCATGGCACGACGACGTCCGTAGCGATCCGATCCGTGGCCTTGCTAACACCGCAAACGAAGCGGGCCGTGTCGGGATATCACGACCAACTCTGGGCCGATAGTCTCAAGAAGCAGATCGATTCGATCGCCAAGATCCAGCAGATCGTCAAGGCGGCGACAGGCCGGACGATCAAGCTGCTGGGATTCTACATGTGCGATGAGTTCAACATCGAACATCTTGTCGGCATGCGGTACCGCCTGGATTTGCTTGGAGGCCGCTTGACGTCGGAGACCGGCTATGGCGGCGTAAGAACGTACGATGGCAATGCACATAACGCCTATGGGCCGCATTTGCTTCAGGGATTCCCGAGCAATATGCTCTGGACGGCAGGATTTGCACAGACCACGCGCGCAACAGCACGGCCCTATGCCAGTAGGGGTGGCATGGCAGAGGTTGCCTGCGAAACGTGCACGCCACCTCTGACCACCCTCGGTTACAAACTGGGGTTCAAGAGAGCGCCGGATATGAACAACGCTCCATACAGAGCATATGAGACGGCAGTCAAGACAAACTTTTATATCTCGTCCTATGAAACTGTGAATGCTCCGTTTCCAACAACTCCCAACAACTATACGACGGACGCTGTCTACCAGACGGTCTTGCACTCCGATCAGGCCGAGGTGGGCTACATGGCACATCACGAGATCACCCTGTTTATCAATGCGGCACAGACGCCATGGTTCTTTGAAAAACGTCGCGATTGGTGGTCAAACTTCTTCTATCATCTCGACCCGAAGTATCGTCTCAATAATGCGAATCCGGGAGTCCCGTACGTCACCTATGACAAGTTTGCACCGATCACCGGCGAAGAAGTTCGACTTCAGCATGGTACGGCACTAATGTTCGGCTGCCGTGGCTTCATGTATGATAAGTGGCGACATGGGTATCGTACGCCACCATTGGCGTCGGACTATCTCACGGAACACCGGATCGCCCATCGAGGCAAGCAGGTCTATCCTTCGGGCGACCCTTCAATTCCGTTCACGGCCGGGGACGCGACTGCGCTCTATTTTCCTGGCTACGTCGCTGAAGACTCGACGGCCTATGCTTGGGATACAAGTGCATCTGTAAGCCCCGATAGTCTTCTACGGTCCCCGCATATCGGCGGTGACTACGTCACGTATGACGATCCGTTTCGCTTCAATTCATGGGTCGGCCTTGGCTCGATTGCGTCGGATCTGAATGTATCGCATTTTATGCGCGGCAGTACCTCTGAGAACGTCTACATCGGCCGCAAATCCGTTCAGATGGAGAGCAAGTGGTGGCACGACCTGGTGACCGATACCGCCACGATGTTCCGGCGTGGCAGTGGTCTTAGCAATGCAGAGATCTTCATGAAGACACGACCGATCGGCTGGTATGGCCGTGGCTACCGCGTCTTGCGTAACGGCGACTCAGCCCGTCTTGGACAGTGGATCGATCTTCAGTATGACACGGTGCGGATGTATCGCTGGCGGCGCGCGTCCATCACGGACACGAGTCTTGTCATGGAGACAGAGCCGATCGGAGAACGCTTCTTTGACGTCGTCCTGTTGGACCTGCAAGATTCCGTCGTCTCGGATACGGATTGCATCATCACCGTGACCAACCGGCGGACGTCGCCGTTTGTCTTCGATAACTCGACGGCTGACAGCGTGGAGTTCTGGTCAAGCTACGACTTTGATACCTTGACGAGGTCTTCCAGACCGGAGATACGGTATCAACAGGTAGGTGCCCGACGCATCAGTCTACCGTTTAGATATCGTGTTGATGAGTCGACACCCTATCTGTTTCGCATTCGAGAGCTGGTGCCAGCGTATGACTCCAACTATGCTATTGATACCGTCGTTGGCATGCGCTCACGCCTCACACTCGACTTTCGCCCGGGCGAGACCAAGTTCCTGCGGGTCACGCGTATGCCGGCGCAGGTAGAAATGAGCCGCGGCTATCTTGCCTTCAACACCCAGAACAAGATGGTGCTGGCACCGGTAGCCAAGGCCGACCACAGCGGATACACGGATTCGGTGCGATATCACATGGCGTTTCATCGTCGAGATACTGATCCATCGCGCAACGGACCGTGGACGGTGTTCTATCAACGCAGCAAGGCCTTTCACAAAGACTCCTTGCCGCATCTTGCCGATACGTCCCATTGGGAAAACCCAGTCCGGTTGAGTCGGCTCACGACGTCAAGCATCACCATGACCGATGGGTTGAACCGCACCCTGTACTTCGCCGTTGACTCGGCAGCCTACCTGAACTACTTCAATGATCCGGTCGATGCAGCCAAGGACTGCTGCTGCGGCTTCCCGAGTATCGTTGTGCGTGAAGTCGCACCCAATGTCCCCAAGGTCTTTGTGGTCTATGCCTGCGAAGACGAATGGGTGCCCGGCGCTAATGACAAACGGAATTTCTTTGTTGTGGCCGAGAACGGCTTTCTCGATCAAGCGCAGCTTCCGGGTGGTCTTGATGCCCAGGGCAGGGCACTCGTGATCTGTCCCAAGGATCTACCGCACGATGGCGGTGTCGATACGCTTAAAAGTCTGGCACGATATGGCACACCGGCGATCAACGCATCGGCCAATAGCAACATGTTCTATGCATGGAGCTCATCTGGGTTTGGTGTTGGCGCCGGACGCAAGCTGGCGACCCAAGACTGGTTTCCGGCATACAATGCCGTAGTACAAGTGCCGGTGGTGAACATCATCACGCAGGACAATCTGGTGATCGGCGGTGGTTCGCCACGATATCCTACGCTCAATGTGTATTCGAACATCAGCCAAGGGCACGAACATGCGACCTTGGTTTGGGAAGAGGGCACGACGAACAACCACCTGAGATACACGCGCCT
Source organism: uncultured Hyphomicrobiales bacterium (assembly GCA_964467455.1). GTDB lineage: Bacteria > Bacteroidota > Ignavibacteria > Kapaibacteriales > Kapaibacteriaceae > OLB6. The sequence continues at coordinate 5,897 of CAYXQJ010000073.1, forward strand.
CCGTCCCGGAGTCGGTACGGCCATCGAACGATTCCTGCCCGACTTCCGGCAGATGCACTATGACGGTGGTACTCCGCCGTCGATCCCGATCAATGTTCCACAGGCCATTGCCGTTATCGGTGGTGCGAGTACGGACGAAGAGGCGCGGCTGCCGGTCGTCATTCGCTCCCTTCAAGCAGATACATTGTCGTTCTTTGAACGAGATTTGTTGTCAGACACGTCGACGTATACGTACAATCATGAGAGCGTGATCTGGGAAGAGTGGAAGCCCTCACAGGCCGCCACCCGTATTCGGTACAACCACTTTCTCGACTTGGGCACGGCAGGCAACGGGACGCTGCGCTACTGGTGGGCCAACACAACGTACGGGACAGGGATGAGTCTCTTCCATCCTGTCGTGGAAAACGCAGTCGTGCGGCTTGACTCCATGACATGGCAGGGCGTGGTCGACACGACGTTGGTCACGTATGCCGACTCTCTGCACTTGATCAGGGGTAATGTCTCCGACTCGGCATTGATCGTCAACTACTCTGTGCTAAGTGCCGCCGAACATGCAGATCTGCGTGTGGATGTCGCTGATCGTAACGCAACGTACTGGACTGGCTCACGTCGCTTCGACGACATGTTGACGCAGCAGATCATCGTACGCAGGATGCCGGGCGTGCCCGGATCGCCATCGCCGATCCTGCACCCTGATTTCCTGATCGGAGAGGGCGCTTGGCCGCATTTGTCGCTGCGCCAGCGGGAAGATCTTCCTGTTGGGATCAATGCCGTGCGCAGATTGCTGCAATCCGATAACGGAAACGCACCGGAGCTAAGTATCAGCGCTGAACAGTTCTACAAGCCGGCACGACGTGAACCACCCATGCAGTTCGGCGGATTCGAGACACATCGTGACAAGGTTTCCGTCGCAGCAGTCCTCTCTGATGGGCTCACACTCACCATGAAGCCACGACGGGTGAATCGTGCAACATTCGAATTGGCATCAGAGCCGTTTACTGTTGGCAACATCGAGGAGATCCGGATTCTATCCACCGGCTCATTGCGCGATGACATCGTGCTTGTGATCGAAGAAGTAGACGGGCGTCGAGCCGGAAGGTCGACGGCGCTATACTTGGCCCAAGCCGATGAACGCAAACCGGAGGCAGTTGGTCGTGCACGTATGTATCTGACACGCGGCGAGCAGCGCACCTATCGACTGCGAATGACCTACACCGGCCAGGTGCCGGTGATCTATCATGAAGACACGGACATTTCACCCGAGAAAGAAACCTTTGACAAGAGCACAAGCACCTCGGCACGCATCGTCGACCTAATGGCGATGCGAACGAATCAAGGTGATGTTGAGCCAAGGATTCAGGTGTTCCCGAACCCATCATCCGCCGACGTAACGATCCTCTATGATCGCGCAGATCTGAGTTTGTCCGACGCTTCGAAACTTGAGATTATTGACCAGATCGGACGCGTAGTGTATTCAACAAACATTCAGAACACAGATAGCACTCGAATTGCGTCATTGCCGACAGGGACCTACATCGCTCGACTCGGAATATGTGCAACGATGTTTATGGTCGTTCAGTAACATATTAATCGGAGAGATCAAACGCACCGATCTGCATCGGTACAGCGTTCAGCAACACATCCACCCGATGCTCGCCGGGATAGTGCGTGCGCGTAGTGTGCTGCCGAACGGAAATGGTCTTCCGTACGGTGCGGTGTTCTCCGGGTGCCAACTCGAACATGTCGAGCTTGAAGACCTTCGGACTGGTTGTGCCGTTCGACTTCACAAAATGCACCTGCGCGTCCACCAACAGTTGTTGGACTAGCTTGGTCGTGTTCCGCAACTCGATCTCGATCTTCACACTGGCGCCGATCTTCACCCGCGACGGCGTGATCGTGCACGCAACGATCTTCACCTTAGGCGTAGCGCCGTATCCAAGGATGTTGAAGGCCTCTTTCTCTCCGCGCTTGATCGATGATCGCAACGCGTGGTTGACGATCCACTGACGTTCCGTGCTCGCCCCCTTCAGCCACGAGCGTGCCGTGGAGAATAACACGTCGGGATTGTCCTTGCCGATGTCGTTGAGGTTGTTGGCCACAGACCGGCGCACATATAGCGATGGGTCGTCCTTGAGCATGTCAAGCAGGGCGATCACCGGCGATGGATCTCGTTGAAACATCGGCAGACGCGATGCCCATGGCAGACGTGGACGTGTGCCTTCACTCACCAGCCGACGCACGTGATGACTCTTGTCAGACGTCCACTTCTCCAACATCTTCAACGTCCGCGCCTGATGCTGCATCAAGAACGGCCTGATGCTGAACTCTGCCGTGAACCGCTGCGTCACCTCATAGTTCGCACGCATGCCCAGCTCGAACTCCATCGGTCCATGGTCGGCGATCACCACCGTATGCGGCAAAAAGATGAACGATGAAAAGGCATGGTTCTCATCGACCGGTACCACCTCGGGTAACGAATCGATCAAGATCGTCAGCGCCTTCTTAGTGTCAGGGGGCAGGTGTTCCCTCAACACCGCGGCGATATGCTTCGCGCGCGGCAACAACTCCAACGTATCGAGCGACCGTGTTGCATGCTTGTGAAATGATGATGCGTCGAAGGACCGGTGCACGACGCTGATCATCCGTCCGATCTCACGCACCGCCTCGGCATTGAAAAAGTTCTTCAGCGGCTCAGCCATTGATCTCAAGCCAATACGTGGATACAGTGCCCTTGCCCTTGAGTTCGATCTCGCCGCGATGTGCCAAGTGCCACGTGCCAGGTGCCAAGTCAACGTTCCCTGTTCCCAGTTCCCTGATCCCAGTGACAAACTCCTGCGAAACATGGATGCGGCCGGGGAGACTGGTGCCTTCAAGGCGGGAGGCGACGTTGACGGTGTCGCCCCAGACGTCGTACTGAAGACGTTCGGAGCCGAGAACGCCGGCAACAACGGGGCCGACGTGAATGCCGATGCGGAACTGGACCCGCTCAGAGCGAGTGCCCGGCCACTCGATGGTCAGGGCCAACATCTCGCAGGCGACGCGGGCAGCGCGATCAGCACCATCAAACGCGACAGCCATATAGGAATCGCCGATGGTCTTGATCTTCATCATGCCATGGTTCGCACAAAGTTCATCACATGCCGTAAAGATGCGATTCAGAAAACGCACCAATTCAACCGGCTCGATCTTCTGAGCGAATTGCGTGAAATCCACGATGTCCATGAACAACACGGTCACGTTGTCATGAAGGTCTGCCACATCTTCTTCATCATTCAGTAATCGTTCAGCGATCGATGGCGGAAGGGCATTGTACAACAACACACGCTGTCGGTCTGTAAGTCGCCGCTCCTCGAAGATCTTGCGTTCGGCTGCGGCCACGGCCAGACGTCGCCGCTGCAATTCACCGAGTAGCTCTTCGGTCACCTGTTCATAGGCATCGTCATACGCAACGTATTCCGATAGGGGGCCATCGGTTCGGTATAGATCACGCAGGGTCTTGAGCGCCGTCACTTCGCTACGACGTATATGATGCGCTCGTGCAATACTCAGCGCTTCTTCGCAACGTCGTATCGCACCATGACGATCGCCGTGGTGCATCGCGATCCGCGCTTGCGACTCGAGTAAGTCTGCCTGGATCGTTGGAAGATCTGCGGCGAGTGCATCAGCCCCCTTCAAGAGTTCGTGTGCTTCTTCGATCCTGCCGAGATCGATCAGAAGGACAACAAGGGCGTTGACGTTGTAGGCCTCACCACGACGGGAGCCGAGAGTGCGGAACATCTCGATCGCACGGGTGAGGTGATCGATGGCTTCATCCGGCCGACCGAGTTCATCGAGCTCTTGGTCGATAACGCCGGTGATATGGGCGATGCCAACCTTGTCGTTGATCTCTTCGTGAACGCGAAGCGCCCTTGTGAACAGTTCGACGGCCTTCTCGTGGTCCTTGATCTCGCTATAGATCCCGGCGATGTTGGAGTGTAGGCGAGCGATCCGCTGACGGTCTCCGTGTGCTTCGTGAAGTGCGAGCGCTCGATAATACCACTCAAGCGCTTCGGCGAACGAGCCCATGGCATAGTATGTGCCGCCGATGTTGCCCGAGATGCGGGCGATGCCGGAAGGATCGTCGAGGATCTGATAGGCATGCAAAGACTCGTTGTAGTTCTTCAACGCCTCATCGTTGCGTCCGGTCTCTTTGAAAAGACTGCCAATGTTGCCGGTGGTTCGTGCGATGCCATCATGGTCATTCATCTCACGATGGATGGCTAGCGATGCTTCATAAGCAGTGAGTGAACCGGTATAATCGCCTTCGATCAGATAGAGATTGCCGATGTTGCCCATGATCGTACCAACACCATTCACATCACCGAGCTCGTGATAGATCGAGCGTGCCGACTCCATCATCACCATGGCAGTCTTGATGTCGCCCAGGAACTGGTAGCAGGCACCTATGTTCTTCAAGGCCTTGGCTTGGTAGCTCGGCTCACCGATCTGCGAGTAGAGATCACGTGCTTGTTCGAAGAGGGGAAGTGCATCTTGGAATCGCGACGTGAGATAGAGTCCAAAGGCCTGCCAGTGTAAGAGTAAGGCCTCTAGGGTACGGCGTTCGTCCGCTTCAACGGATGGCAGCAGAAGTTCCGCGCGATGGATCTGTTTCGTGAGACTCTTACGGTCCGCTACACGTATGGCTTCGTCTGCCTCCGTGATCATTGATGCGATCGTCGGCGATAGGGTTACGTTCGTTCTCACTCAGGAATACCTGTTGACAGTTGTTCGTATCTGGATCGGAGATCATAGACGTATACCACTGCACGGTCTTCGTCCTCCTTGCCGTTCAACTTTGCGTATAGTCCGCGTGCAGCTACATTGCAAACCTCAGTGGCAACCCAGGCTTCACAACAACCACGTTCTGTACCAATGCGTAGCAGTGCTGCCATCAGCGCTGTACCGATCCCTTGACGATGATACCTCCTTGAGACGCCTACTTCGTTGATGAAGAGGGAAAGAGGCTTGTCTGGATGCACATAGGTCATCCCAGTCGCCATTCCAACTATCATGTCGTCAACCGCGGCTACGATCAAGATGTTGTTCGGACTCGAGAGAAACGCGTCCAGGAGGTCCGCTCGAACCTCATTGTCGAATACGTCTTCGTCGATCTTCTCGAGAAGAGACGCATTCTCTTTGTTGATGGCGTGGAT
>CAYXQJ010000074.1:0-7196 GCA_964467455.1 uncultured Hyphomicrobiales bacterium
GAACGGCGAACTTTTCCGCGCCGGACTCGTGGACGAATTGCATGTTACTGTTTGCTCGAAAATCTTCGGTGGTCGCAACGCTCCGACGATTGCCGATGGCCGCGGCTTCGACCGATTGGCGGCCGCCGCGCAAATTCAATTGAAATCCGCCCGCCGCGTGGGCGAGGAAATGTTTCTGACCTACACCGCCCTCCCGCGCCGCTAGTTCCGTAGCCTCGACAACTGACGCCGACCGAGCTGGGAATCGTCGCGCTGCGACAATTCGCAACGCTCGCCCCGGAGCGTCGGTTTCCGATCCGGCCAGGCCCAACACTCTCCGGGAAAAACCACTGGCAATTTTTGCCCGGGCGCGATAAAAACCAACGCACTCCCAAGGCGTCTCAGGGCAGAAATTATGAACCGCATCTATCAAGGCCGCGTCAGCAAGGTTGAAATTCCTGACGGTAAAGACCAACAAAGCAAACCGCTCGACCTCGACGTTCTCTGGCGACACCACGAGTTGTTTCAGGACGCGGTGAATTATTATCTCGTCTGCTTGTTGTCTCTTGCCACTGATGCAGAAAGCGAAATGGCAAAGTTGCGCGAGCGGGTTACGAAAGAGGGCACAGAAACTTATGTTTGGGGTTCATTTCGCAAGCGAGGCGTGACGCGGCAAGGGATGCAGAAATCCATCGCGCAGTATCTCACTCCGGGAAATGATTCGCCTACTTTCGATCAAGCAGCGAGCGCGGTTCTGGCGGGCAACACCATTGCCGGAACAGCCCAAGGACGGGCCACGCTTGCGGCGGGACTTCGACAATTGCTTTCAAAATGCACCGGTGGCAGCGGTTGTCGCAACGCAGCACCAGAATTTCTACCTCGCTTCTGCAAGCCTGACTTCGGAGGAAACTATGTCGAGGATAAGGCCGCAATCGCGCGCCAAGCAGACAAGCTTCGCTTTCCCTTTGTTTTGCACGACGCAGCAACGCGGCCAGATTCAGGAAGTTTGGATTCATTCCACGTCCACTCAATTGCTTTGCCAAACCCGAAGAAGCCAGAGTTCAAAGATGCGGAAGCTAAAAGCAAGCTGCGGGAAATGGTTTCTACCTGGCGTGAGCGTCAGCCTGATTCCGCCGCAGACTGGGCTCGGCTTGAAGAAACAATTACCAAGCTGCCAGAAAACTTCGCCATTCCGGGCTACGCCGCAACGAGCGCAAAGGGTGATATCAAGTTCCGCTTGTTTGCCATGTTCCTGTTTCGTTACGTCGAACAATCCGATTTCACCTTGCACCTTCTCCGTTCAACCACACCCGCTCCCAAAGCTGGCGAAAAACCACCAGCCACAGAAAGCAACAGCAACGAATCTACGGGCGATCCCATCCGGATTGCTCGTGGCGCGCGCGGTTATGTCTTTCGCGGCTTCACAAGTTTGCCGAGTTGGGGCGGAAATGACTCCGGCAAACTTCAGTGGGAAAAATTTGATGTTGCCGCCTTTGAAGAAGCACTCAAAGCGTTGCACCAAGTTGAGGAGAAGGGCAAAGAACGCGCCAAAGAACTCGCCCGCAAGCAAGCCCGCCATGATTATCAGCGCGGGAAGTCGAAGAAATGGAAATCGGAGGGCGGCACGGATGAAGAATCCCGTCCGCCAGTTCTCGCCGGTGACGAGCGGATTGAACGATTGGAGCAGCTTGTAGATGTGGAACTCCGCGCTGAATACGAGATGAGCGAAGGCGTGGAAGTAAAATACGGGTTGCAGCAACGCACGATACGCGGCTTTCGTGAGCTGCAAAAAATCTGGATCAAAGAACTTGATTCCGCAGAAGCGTACAGCGACGAGGCTCGGGAACGCCTGATGGCGAAGCTGCGCGAGTATCAAAAGGACAACTCTCAAATCGTCGGCAGCGTTCGGCTCTTTACCGAATTCCTCAAAGAACCAAACTGGATCATCTGGCGTGAACCTACCACCGCGCAGAAAAGCGAATGGCGGAGAAAAGCCAAACTTCCGGATGATGTAGAATTTGCCAGCGATCCGCTGCAAGCCTTGACCGACGAGCGCGAGTTGAAAGAGGAAATCCGTCGTCTGGCCGAACCCATTCGCCTCACACCAGCCGACGCCCAACATTCACGCCGTCAATTCTATTTCTCCGACGCAGCCAAGTTCACCGAACGTGGCGAGTATCGCCACGAGTCAAACCAACGCACTGTCATTGTACCCGTCGCAATGCGTGTGAATGGAATCCTGCGTCAAACCCGCGTGAGATTGCACTATTCCGCGCCGCGTTTGCTTCGTGAAGGACTGCGAGCGGATGAAGGAGAAAAACTCGGCGCAATGCCGTGGCTTCAGCCAATGATGGCCGCACTCGGTCTGCCCGAACCGATGCCACAGGACTTTCGCGATTGCCCTGTCGCGCTCATGCCTGATTTCACGGCAACCGGCGAAAAAAGATTTTTACTCAACTTCCCGCTTACGCTCGATGCCGCCCCACTGGTCAAGCAACTCGGCAAGGCGGCGCGTTGGGATAATTATCAATTCGGCGGCGCGGATGGTGAATCCTACTGGCTGCGCTGGCCTTCTACCTGGACAGCGAAAGCCAAATCCAAACCGTGGTGGGAAAGTGGCGAGTCGTTCCGTTGTCTGTCCGTTGACTTGGGACAGCGCGACGCGGGTGCTTTTGCCGTTTTGGAAGCCAGCGCCGGGAACGCGCCAAAACCCCAAAGCCGCAAGCTTGGCGAAGCGGGTGGCAGGACTTGGTGGTCAACCGTCCGGGCAATCGGAATGTTACGATTGCCGGGTGAGGATGCGCTGGTAATGCGCGACGGCAAGTTGCAGGAAGAATTCTCCGGTGAACGCGGACGTAATGCCACCCCAGAAGAATGGACTGAAGCTCGCGACATTTGTGAGAACCTAGTCGGGAACACGCAGATCCTTGGCGACGATCCGAAGCGGTATTCATTTCCAGAACTCAACGACCAACTTCTTTTTGCTTTACGCCGCGCTCAGTCACGGCTCGCCCGCTTCCAAAGTTGGAGTTGCGTCGCTGCCGACGAAAAACGTCGTGCTAACATCGCCGAACAAATTCGAGAGGCCGATGAAGACCCACTCCATCTCAAACCGCTGGAAGCAAAACAGGCTTGGGACTTGATCGCCGCAAAACTCATTGCCAAATTGGAAAAAGAGCGAGCAACCATCCAACGAGAACTCGTCCGCATCGCCGACCGGATTCAACCATTACGCGGACGGCGCTGGGAATGGGTACTTCGCGACGACGGTTCACACTGTTACTTCTTGCGTCAAACACAACGCGACACCGACCCGCGCCCGAAACTCCTGGCTGGTCAGCGCGGCCTTTCAATCGAGCGCATTGAGCAGCTCGAAAGTCTCCGGCAACGTTGCCAGTCGCTTAACCGCGCCTTGATGCAAACACCCGGCCAGCCAGCAAAACTCGGTCGTTCCAAGCGCGGCATTGAATTGCCAGACCCCTGCCCGGAGTTACTTGACCGGCTTGAAAAACTGAAAGAGCAGCGCGTGAATCAAACCGCGCACCTCATTCTCGCCCAAGCTCTCGGCGTACGCCTGCGCGCACATTCACAAGACGCTGCCACTCGTGAGCAACGCGATATTCATGGCGAGTATGAGAAATTCCGCGAGCCGGTGGATTTCCTGGTGTTAGAAAACCTCGATCGCTATCTCGCCAACCAAGGCCGCAGTCGGGGTGAGAACTCCCGCCTGATGAAATGGTGTCATCGCGCAATCCTCGGCAAACTCAAACAACTCTGCGAACCATACGGTTTGCGCGTGCTTGAAACCCCGGCGGCTTACTCCTCGCGCTTCTGCTCGCTCACCAGCGTCGCCGGATTCCGCGCGGTTGAACTCACCCCTGACAGCCGTGAAGAATTTCGCTGGCGAAAACACTTCGAACGCCTTACCGACCCTGAACGGGCCAAAAAGTTAAGCAAGGACGAGCGGGAAGAAAGCCAGCGGGTAAAGTCGCTGTTTGATACTCTCGACAAGATCAATTCTGGATTACGGGAGAATCGCCCCGCACGTCCGAAGTGGCGCACACTCCTAGCACCAATGGCAGGCGGACCAATTTTCATTCCGATGCGCGGCAATCCACAACAAGCCGACATTAACGCCGCCATCAATCTCGGCCTCCGCACAATTGCCGCGCCGGAGAATTATGAAATCCACGTACGTCTCCGCAGCAAACGCGAAGGGGACAAGTTTATCATTCGCGCCGAAAATCTGCGGGAGAAAGCCCGCTGGAAAACAGTCAAGCATGAGATAAAGCCGCCGGACGGGGAATCGCTCTCAGGCTTGCTCACTGAAAACTATCCGAACTTCTTTGCCGATGTCGGTTCGGTTGCGACCTTTGACCGCGCTGAAATCTCCGGCAAGAAAGGTTTCGCCAGCGGACGCGGTTTGTGGGGCACAATCAATCAGCATGACTGGCAGCGAGTGGAAGAACTTAACCGCGCTCGAATTCAGAAATGGGGCCGCAACAACGACGATGACGTTCCCAAATAGTAGTCATGAGCGAATCCGCACTCCAAACTCAAGGCGGCTTGGAATCCCAGCCGGTGATGCCGGTGCGGCGGCTTAATAATTTCGTCTATTGTCCGCGCCTGTTTTATTTCCAGTGGGTCGAGAACATCTTCCAAGAAAGCGTGGACACAGTGGCGGGCAGTCGGGTGCATCGCAATGTGGATGCGCCGTCCAAACTCGACGAAGAAAAAGCGAAGGCGTTGGGCGAGAATCTGCCGGAAGGCGCGCGGTTGCGCAGTTTGCGGCTGGAAAGCGAAGCACTCGGCATCGTGGGCGTGATGGATTTGGTCGAGGGCGGGCCGGAGGGCGCGGAGATTGTGGATTACAAGAAGGGTTCGGCCCGCCGCACGGCTGAGGGAGAACGCGAGGCGCGCGAGCCGGAGAGCGTTCAGTTGGGTGCGTATGCCCTGCTCTTGCAGGAACACGGCGTAAAGGTTTCCGGCGCAAAAATCTATTACGCCGCTGAGAAACGTTACGTGCCGGTGGAAATCAACGAGGACTTGCTGTCCAAAACCCGGCAAGCCATCTCTGACGCGAAGCATATAGCCAGCAGCGGAAGCTGCCCGCCGCCGTTGAAAAATGATCCGCGCTGCCTCGGTTGCTCCGCATACCCGATTTGTCTGCCGAACGAATCTTTCTGGTGGGCCAAGCGACGCAAACCAGCGGCTGCGGACGGACAGTTGAACTTCGGTTTCATTGCGCAATCCGAAGATGCGGTGCGCGACCGGATTTTGGAGGCGCTGGATTTTGCCGCCGAATCCACGGACAAAGAACCCACCCTGCAACCACCGCGCCCCGAGGGTGACGATGGTGAAATTCTAGTGGTGCAAACGCCTGGCGCGCAGATTGGCCAGCGCGGGGATGAATTGATCGTCAGCGTCAAAGGCGAGGATGTGCGGAAACTCCCCGGGCAACAGGTGCGGGCGATTTATTGCTATGGCGCGGTTCAATTGACGGCGCAGGCGGTGAGCACGTGTCTGGAACTGGGTATTGATGTCTCCTACTTCTCGCCGGCGGGCCGGTTTCTCGGGATGTTGGGTGGGTTGCCGGCCAGCGGCGTGGACGCGCGACGCGGGCAATATCGGTTGTTTGAACTGCCCAACGTCCGCCTGCAACTCGCCCGCGAAGTCATCCGCGCCAAGATTCACAATCAGCGCGTGATGCTCATGCGCAACGGCGATGTGCCGGATCGCGTCACGCATTTGATGGCGGGCTTCCGCGATGCCACGGAATCCGCGCGTGATCTCACGAGCTTGCTGGGCATCGAGGGCAGCGCGGCGGCGCTGTATTTCGAACAATTCGAGTCGATGCTCAAGCAGCGGGATGATTGGAAGTTCGATTGGCGCGGGCGGAATCGGCGTCCCCCACGCGATCCGGTCAATGCGCTGCTTTCCCTCGGCTATTCCATGTTGGCAAAGGAATTGACGGGCGTGTGCTATTCGGTGGGGCTCGATCCGTTTCTGGGTTTCATGCACCAACCGCGCTATGGTCGCCCGGCGCTGGCGTTGGACCTAATGGAGGAATTTCGCCCGCTCCTTGCGGACAGCGTGGCGATCAGCCTGATCAATCGCGGGGAACTGGGCCCGGAAGATTTCATCAAGAGCGCAAATAGAACTTTCCTCTCCGACAAAGGCAGAAAGCCATTTTGGGAAGCGTGGTTTCGCCGGCTCGATACGGAAGTGAGTCACCCGGAGTTCAGTTACAAGATGGCGTATCGCCGGATGCTTGAAGTTCAAGCGCGACAGTTGTGGCGCTTCGTGCGCGGCGAGGCGTTGACGTATCACGGTTTTGTCACGCGATGAGCCGCATTCGCTACCTCGTCAGCTACGACATCAGCGACCCGAAACGGTTGCGGAAAGTGGCCCGCTCCCTGGAAGGTTTCGGCACGCGGCTGCAATACTCAGTCTTCGAATGTCCACTGGATGAACTGCGCCTGGAGAAATTAAAGGCCGAGCTGCACGACCTGCTCAACCATGATGAGGATCAGGTTTTGTTCGTCTCGCTGGGGGCAACCTCGAAGGATGCGAGCTTGATCATTGACGCCATGGGTCTGCCCTACGAAGTGCGCTCGCGAGTGACAATCATTTGATTTTCGGACTTGCCAGTCGCGTCCAAAAGACGTTGAACTATTCCCGGCCACGCGCCACCGACCATCAACCTTCCGCCATTGGGTTGACATGATCCTTGAAATCGCGAACGACTGCGCCTGATCGCGGCGACGCGGCGCGAGTGCGGCAATGCTGGCACTCGCCCGCAGGGACGCTCGCACTATGAAGTTTACGTGCAAATAACAGGCAGAACCCACAGTGACCTATCATGTTTCCAGTTGGTGTTTCGGCGAAAAGCTATCGCGCTCGCAATGGTGCGGGCGGATAGCTGCGGTTGAGCAGTTTAGGTCGAGGCTACCGCAGTCACCGCGACTTCAGGAATCGTGAGGCGGGGAATCAGCACATCAAACAATTCTCCGCCGCGGTTACCGCAGTCACCGCGACTTCAGGAATCGTGAGGCGGCGGATCTTCCGCGAGCTGGTCCTTCAACGTCTGCACCGCAGTCACCGCGACTTCAGGAATCGTGAGGCGGACCAGCCACGGCGTGTTGCAGTGGGAGAACCAGGAACCGCAGTCACCGCGACTTCAGGAATCGTGAGGCGGGGTTTTGCCTGTGAGGCGT
>CAYXQJ010000074.1:7296-11001 GCA_964467455.1 uncultured Hyphomicrobiales bacterium
ACCGCAGTCACCGCGACTTCAGGAATCGTGAGGCGGGGTTTTGCCTGTGAGGCGTTCGGCTCGTCTGCTGGAACCGCAGTCACCGCGACTTCAGGAATCGTGAGGCGGAGCGCACGGACACAAAGGACGTGCTGGGCTTGGTGACCGCAGTCACCGCGACTTCAGGAATCGTGAGGCGGTTGGTGGAGAGCAGGCGCAACAGGGCGGCGATGGCAACCGCAGTCACCGCGACTTCAGGAATCGTGAGGCGGCGGCGTCTGCGTATCCAGGAGCAATTCAACGCCGGCACCGCAGTCACCGCGACTTCAGGAATCGTGAGGCGGAAAAACGTCGCGCCGAGAAGCTGGCGAAAACGCTCACCGCAGTCACCGCGACTTCAGGAATCGTGAGGCGGTCGGCTTGCTTCTGTCCCCAGGTGAACACGGCGTCGACCGCAGTCACCGCGACTTCAGGAATCGTGAGGCGGTGCGTTCATCCCTCTGGTCCGTGGGCTTATTATAGACCGCAGTCACCGCGACTTCAGGAATCGTGAGGCGGCACCGCCGGCGCGCGCCGCACCGTCGCCTCGCGCCACCGCAGTCACCGCGACTTCAGGAATCGTGAGGCGGCAATCGCCTGCGGCGGCATGATGACGATGGATAACACCGCAGTCACCGCGACTTCAGGAATCGTGAGGCGGTTTTTCATTTCGATTCCTTTGGTTGCGCCCCACGACCGCAGTCACCGCGACTTCAGGAATCGTGAGGCGGGGAGGGATGGCAACGCGCGGCGAAATTGCGCGATGACCGCAGTCACCGCGACTTCAGGAATCGTGAGGCGGAACATTCACCCCTCAACCTTTTTAACATGCCCACTACCGCAGTCACCGCGACTTCAGGAATCGTGAGGCGGTCGTTGAACTTATCAATGTTCTGCGAAACTTCTTTCACCGCAGTCACCGCGACTTCAGGAATCGTGAGGCGGAATACGGGTTTTCATTACCCTCATCAGTGAGCATACCGCAGTCACCGCGACTTCAGGAATCGTGAGGCGGTTGGTGGCTGATTCAAAACCCTTGGTGTCCCCGCCGAACCGCAGTCACCGCGACTTCAGGAATCGTGAGGCGGCCGGTTCAACGTTCGATGTCGGCTTCTTCACGGTGCGACCGCAGTCACCGCGACTTCAGGAATCGTGAGGCGGTGAAACGGCTGCCGCGCGAGCAACGGCTCAAAACCCACCGCAGTCACCGCGACTTCAGGAATCGTGAGGCGGCCTTGGCGATAAATGGCGGTTCATGCGCCGTTACGACCGCAGTCACCGCGACTTCAGGAATCGTGAGGCGGTTGAAACTCCCAGCGGTGAGTTGCCGCCGGCCTTCACCGACCGCAGTCACCGCGACTTCAGGAATCGTGAGGCGGTTTTTGCCTCTCGCTTCGTCCGGTAAGTGCCGAAAACCGCAGTCACCGCGACTTCAGGAATCGTGAGGCGGACCAGGCTGTCCGGCGTCCAGTTCTTCAGCGCCTTGACCGCAGTCACCGCGACTTCAGGAATCGTGAGGCGGTGGTAGGTGGGATACTCACCTTCAATGGCCTTGCTACCGCAGTCACCGCGACTTCAGGAATCGTGAGGCGGGGCGGTGGCATGGACAGCTTCGCCGTCGCGAAGACACCGCAGTCACCGCGACTTCAGGAATCGTGAGGCGGAACTGGGTGCGAGAGACAGTGCGTCCCGTGACTTCACCGCAGTCACCGCGACTTCAGGAATCGTGAGGCGGCACCAGCCGTTCGATGATGTTTTCCAACTTCACCATACCGCAGTCACCGCGACTTCAGGAATCGTGAGGCGGACCCATCTTGCCTTGTTCCCACATCCAGACTTCTACCGCAGTCACCGCGACTTCAGGAATCGTGAGGCGGGAGCGAACCGCAATTTTCCTCCCCCGCGCCCCCACACCGCAGTCACCGCGACTTCAGGAATCGTGAGGCGGAGCGGCTGGCGACCGCGTGAAGATCCGGACGACCAACCGCAGTCACCGCGACTTCAGGAATCGTGAGGCGGTGATGCTTCTTATATCTCCAGTCGCAGGCTAACAAACCGCAGTCACCGCGACTTCAGGAATCGTGAGGCGGCATCGAAGTAGTTTGAAACTGTGCTTGAAAAGAGTACCGCAGTCACCGCGACTTCAGGAATCGTGAGGCGGATGTGAAACGACGACCTTCCAGCCTTGATTGTTAAACCGCAGTCACCGCGACTTCAGGAATCGTGAGGCGGCGGTGTTATTGAGCAAAAAAACAAAAACGGCGAAGTACCGCAGTCACCGCGACTTCAGGAATCGTGAGGCGGGCGTTGCCGCGTCTCGATTACGGCGGGCGAAAGTGACCGCAGTCACCGCGACTTCAGGAATCGTGAGGCGGGTTGAGATTAACAGGTGCCAGCCGTCAAAGCCCAACCGCAGTCACCGCGACTTCAGGAATCGTGAGGCGGAAAGAGATTCCTTTGAATTTTGAGCTTGCACCCTGACCGCAGTCACCGCGACTTCAGGAATCGTGAGGCGGCAGAATCAGTCGTTCGTCCACTTCGGGTGACAACACCGCAGTCACCGCGACTTCAGGAATCGTGAGGCGGGTGGTGGCGGTTCTTCCCGCTTCAAATTCCCGCACCGCAGTCACCGCGACTTCAGGAATCGTGAGGCGGTCCAGTGAGGGTGGAATCCACCGAGCGGTGTGCTTACCGCAGTCACCGCGACTTCAGGAATCGTGAGGCGGTTCAAAGTGGACGCCTTCGCGCACGAGGTTCACGACCGCAGTCACCGCGACTTCAGGAATCGTGAGGCGGCAGTAGTTATTTTGGGGGTGGCCCGGCATACCAACCTACCGCAGTCACCGCGACTTCAGGAATCGTGAGGCGGTTCAATGCTCAACTGTTCTTCGCCCCAATGCGCGCTACCGCAGTCACCGCGACTTCAGGAATCGTGAGGCGGCGTTGCAAGTGTTACACGACTGTTACACGCTCCAAACCGCAGTCACCGCGACTTCAGGAATCGTGAGGCGGAAGATCACCGCGCCTTTGAACCGATTCCCGGAGTAAACCGCAGTCACCGCGACTTCAGGAATCGTGAGGCGGGTCCGTCCAATACCCCGCCGCACCCGCCACCAATACCGCAGTCACCGCGACTTCAGGAATCGTGAGGCGGGCTAGGCCGGTGCGGATGGACTCACGCGGCAGGACACCGCAGTCACCGCGACTTCAGGAATCGTGAGGCGGATGCGCGAACACCATGAAGCCGACTGGAGACTCTTACCGCAGTCACCGCGACTTCAGGAATCGTGAGGCGGCTTTGAAGTTGAAACTTCCTGTTGGGGGTTGTTGGACCGCAGTCACCGCGACTTCAGGAATCGTGAGGCGGACGGCCTCGCAGCGGGCGGCTTTTGACATGGTGAAACCGCAGTCACCGCGACTTCAGGAATCGTGAGGCGGACGCAATAGGCCCACCAGGTCTGTGAGGATTTCGTTACCGCAGTCACCGCGACTTCAGGAATCGTGAGGCGGCGAAGCCAGCTCTGTGAGTGTTCGGGATGGATACTGAAGTTACTTTCACGCCCATGGCCCAAACACTCACAGAGCTGGCTTCATCGAATCGCTTCAAGACGTCGTTAGAAAATCAACTTCCCCCTACGCGAGGATCGGCTGTGGACGATCGGGACGTTCGTTGTCGAGGCAACGTCG
>CAYXQJ010000075.1:0-10975 GCA_964467455.1 uncultured Hyphomicrobiales bacterium
CGGAAACCACAAAGGCGAACCAGAACGCAGTGGCGGTTCGCCGGCGCGAGGAGCGAAGCGACGAGGAGTTCAACAACTATTCCGCGATAGCGGCTGACTTTCCTTGATGCCTGACCCGCGCGCGCCAGACCGTTCGAGCCACCAGCACGGGTGGATTGGAACAGGACCGTTCGAACGTGGTGGGACGCCCACCGCGCGCGCGGGTAGCGAGAGGGCAGCCGACCGTGGCGTTCGTAAACCTGAGATGGCTGCCCGGCCCACCACCGTTAGGTGGTAGGGCGAGCGTCAGGCATCGCGCGCGCGGCGATGATGCACGTAAATAAAGCGCGTGAATCTGGTTGCGCGCCTCGTAGTTGCTGAGCACGCGAATGTAGAGTAGCGCGAACTAATTTCACTCCGAGCAACGCGAGCAAACTTTGTCTTTGTGGCGCATCCGAATTACAGAGCGCATTCAAATTGCGAAAGACAACCAAGTTCACCTGGCGGCGTGTGGTTCGCAGGGCAAGTGAGTTTGGAATTACCAGAACGGTTGAATTGAAACAGTCGCATGAAAACAAAACGAGTTCACACGAATTGTCCGAACTGTGGAAATTGGAATGGTGATTTGGATTGCGCAAACGAATTGCGGTTCAAAACGAATTGGAATTGTGATCTGAACTGGATTCGAGTTTCTGTGATTTGAAAAGTTTTCAAAATGGAATTCTGTTTTTGGGAATTGGAATTGTGGAAAAACAGTTTTGTTCCCCAATCTGGAAGGAATTTGTGAATCGAATGGAATTTGAATTGGAATTTGGTTTTGTGGATTTGAAATTATTTAGTTGGGAATTTTTCAGTTTTGGAAATTGGAAACGATTCACACGTTTGGATTGGTGTAATTCATTTGTAAAATGGGAATATCTTGGGTTTTGAGATTTTGGAAATGTGGAATTTGAAAATGCGTCAAGTGTGATTTGGAAAATATTGTGTCAGTAGGTGACGGTTCCTGACAGTACGCGGCAGCATGTGGCAGTGCTGCTTCTTGGCGACTCCGCAGCGCGGCAAAAAGCGGTGTTACGGTGCGAACGTGCCGACCGATTCTACTCATCCTGACTACGACGCGAACGCGCTGGCGTGGTTGCGTGCGCGCGATGTGTTCGCGGGCGAGGATGCAGTCAAGGCGGCGAATGAGCGCTTCCTGCCTCGGCTCGACACGCAGACCGATGATGAGTATGCCGCCTACAAGACGCGCGCTTCCTTCTTCAATGCCACGGCTCGCACGGTGGATGGCTTTGTAGGTTTGATCTTCCGGCGCGAGCCGACCGTGAAACTGCCTGAACGCGTTTCTGGCGTGGCCGGCGCACTGCGCGTGTTTGCTGAGGACGTCGATCTACTGGGCACGTCGCTTTACACGTACAGCAAGAACATCGTGAGTGAGGTGTTGACCGTGGGTCGGGCGGGGACTCTGGTGGATTGGGAGGGGGACGGCGAGCAGCGTGGTTACGTGGTGCGCTACACGGCGGAACAGATTCGGAACTGGCGCGTGTCGCGCGTCAATGGTCGCAGCCTCGTTACGCTCGTGGTGCTGCATGAAGTCGCGGCCGAGAGCAGCGAGGATGGGTTCGACATCGTGGAGATCGAGCAACTGCGCGTGCTTCGGTTGGCGACCATTCCAAGCAAGTCGGCCAAAGGGCAAAGCGAGCTGCGTTACGTCGTGGAGATTTGGCGCAAACAGCAGCCCAAGGATAAACGGCGCAAGCCGGAGTGGATGAAGGTGGAGACCCGCATTCCGCTGCGCTTGGGCAAGCCGCTCACGATGATCCCGTTTGTGTTTCATGGGCCGCGTCATTCGTTGCCTGATGTGGATAAGCTGCCGTTGGCGGACATCATCGTAGTGAACCTCGACCACTACCGCCTCAATGCTGACTACAAGCATGGGCTGCATTTCACCGCGTTGCCGACGGCATGGGTGAGCGGCTTCGATAAGGCGGCAAATCTTCGCATTGGTTCTTCGACCGCGTGGGTCACAGAAACTCCCGGGGCGACGGCTGGCTTTCTCGAATTTACCGGCCAAGGGCTCACCACGTTTGAACGCGCGATGGATCGGGATGAACGGCTCATGGCGATTCTGGGTTCGCGGATGTTGGAGGAGAAGAAGCGCGTCGGCGAAACCGCGGAAGCCATCGAACTGCGACAGACCGGCGAGAATAGCGTGTTGATGACGCTCGCCTTGAGTGTGAGCGATTCGGTGAGTCAGGTGTTGCGCTGGATTTACTGGTGGAACTCCACCGAAGCCTCGCCCGAGACGATCAGTGAAGACTTGGTCTTGCTGCAACTCAACACGGACTTCAGCGCCAAGGGGCTTGGCAGCGATGAACTCACCGCGATTGTGGCCGCATGGCAAGCGGGCGCGATCAGCCGCGAGACGATGTTTGATTTGTTCCGTCGGGGCGAAGTGCTGCCGCCGGGACGCACGGATGAGGAGGAGGCGAAGCTCGCCAATGCGAATGTCGCTCCGGCCCAAGCGCAACCCACAACCAACCAACCGAAACAATGAAGGCATCGAGTCTTTGGAAAACTTTGACGCAAGCGCAGCGCCGGGCGTGGAACGCGTGGGCCAAGAGCAACAAGGTGTTGCTCGACGATGGCAACGTGCGCCGCGTCAGTGGCCGCAAGGCGATGACGATGGTGCTGCGCAATCGCGCCCGCGCAGGCGAGGCGGCGAATCCGACGGTAGTGCCCGCGCCGGTGGCGTGGCTGGATGGAGCTTTGTCGCTGCGCGATGGCGGGCCGTGGACCGTGAACTTGGGTTATGTGGGATTCCGCGTGGAAGAAAACCTGGGGGCGGGTACGAAGTGGTTCGTGTGGGCGACGCCGCCGGTGGCAGCAAGTGAGGTGTCGCCGCATCGCCAGCTCCGATTCGTGAAATGCATGACGCTGGGGGCGCTGAGCTACGACGATCTCGTGCCGGATATCGGGCCGGATTACGAGCCGGTTTGCGGGTCGTGGGATGGACCGGGCTTGGACGGCGCGTGGCCGGAGGATCGGTTCATCTGGTTTCGGGTGCATCACTACGCGAACGGGCAATTGAGTCCGGGCGTGATGTTGAAGGGTTGGATCACGGTGGAGCTGTGAGCAGAAGTTGATGGTTGAAAGTTGAGAGTTGATGGAAGGAACAAAAAGGTATGGCACTTAAATTCAAATTCAAATCCCGGGAGGAAATCCCGGCGGAACATGCAGCTCTCTACGTGGAGCGTGATGGCGCATTCGTGCTCGATGCCGAGGGCGTCGTGGAGAAAACGAAGCTCGATGAGTTTCGCACTGGCAACGTGGCGCTGAAAAAGGAGATCGAAGATTTCAAGATGCGCTTCGATGGGATCGACCCTGATGAGGTGCGCAAGCTCGCCGAGGAAAAGCGCAAGCTGGAGTTGCAGGCGCAAGGGCACAAGCCGGAAGAACTGGACCGTCTCGTGGGCGAACGCATCAAAGGTTTGAAGGCCGACTGGGACAAGCAGCTTACCACTGTGACTGGCGAACGTGACGCGCTGACGTCGCGATTGACGGCCATCCAGATTGATCAAGGCGTGCTCACGGTGGCGACGAAGCGTGGGCTGCGGCCCACGGCGATTCCAGACATCACGGCGCGGGCGCGACTGGTGTTCAAGTTGGTAAATGGTGCGCCGCGTGCGTTCGAGGCCGACGGCACGACCGTGCGATATGGCAAGGACGGCGTATCGCCGATGACTTTGGAGGAGTGGGTCGATGCTCAGGTGGCCGACGCTCCGCATCTTTTTGAATCCAACGCTGGTGGCGGGGCTGCCAGCAACGGTGCCGGGGGCGCCGCGGGTTCGCAACGGTCCGTGAAAAACCCTTTCCGCAAGGAGACGTGGAATCTCACGGAACAAACGAAGCTGAAAAAATCTGATCCGGGGTTGGCCGCGCGCCTCATGGCGGCTGCCTAAACGGATCCCAAGTGAAAGGTTTGAGTTATGGCAAAGACAGCAGTGGCGGACATTATCATCCCCACGGAGTTTGAAAAATACGCGATTGAACGCACGGCAGAACTGAGTGCGTTCGGTCAGTGCGGCATCATCGAGCATGCCCCCGAGTTCGATGACCTAGCGAGTGGTGGCGGGCGTGAAGTGAAGATGCCGTTCTGGAAAGACCTGACGGCGGCGCGGCAGCTACTGGCCGACAATGCGTCGCTCGCGGTCAACAAGATCAACAGCGATCAGGACATCGCGCGCATCCACAACGATGCGCAGGTGTGGAGCGTGAACCATCTGGCAAAGGTCATCTCGGGTGATGATCCGCTCCAGGCGATCGTCGATCTCGTCGGCGATTACTGGGCGCGCACGGACGAAGGGCTGTTGGTGTCCTGCTTGAAGGGCATCTTCGCGGCGGGCTCGATGGCGGGCAATCGTCTCGCGATTGCGAGTGAAACCATCGCGGGCCAATCGGCGTTGACTCGGCTGAACGGCGCAACCTTCGTGGATGCGACCGTGAAGCTGGGTGATCGCGGTGATCGGTTGACGGCCGTGGCGATGCACAGCGCGACCGAGGCCGCGTTGCGCAAACTGGACTTGATTGACTTCATCCCCGACAGCGAGGGCAAAGCGCAGATCAAGACGTTCCAAGGCCGTCGCGTCGTCGTGGACGACAACCTTCCCGTTCGCAACGGCACCACCGATGGTCAGGTCTATACGACCTACTTGTTCGGTCCCGGTGCGTTCGGCAAGGGCTCGGCGGCTCTCAGCAGCGAGCCGTTGCAAGGCGGTCACGGTTCGGAAGGTGTCGAACTCGCACGCGTTCCCCTGGACAGCGACACGGTGCTGATCAATCGGCGGCGATACATCCTCCATCCGCGTGGTGTGAAGTTCGTCTCCGCTGCGGTCGCGGGTGACAGCCCGACGAACGCGGAGTTGGAGAACGGCGCGAACTGGGCGCGGGTCTGGGAGAACAAAAACGTCCGCATCGTCGCGGTCGAGCACAACAACTGACCGTAGCACGGTCGGGCCTATGCGCTGGCGCGCGGTGAACTGCGCGCCAGCGCTCAACTGAAACCGACAACTGATTTTTCTTATGGGCAAAGATATTCCTCGCGGTTTTGAAAAGATTCGTTCGGGTGAGCAAATCCAGATTCCTGTGTTCATGAATGTCGCGGCGGCGGTTGCCGCAGGCGTAACGGCGGCAAAGTTTCCGCGTCGCATCATTTATCTGGCGGCAGGTGGCACGGGCGCCGTGCCGTGTCTGGCCATCAGTGATGGCACGAATTGGAAACAGGTCGCCATCGGGGCGAATGCGATTTAAGTGCGTGCCGCACCTGCCTATATGAACGCACTGTTTCCCATCATTCGCCGCAAACGGCGGCCTTTGCTGCCGGTCGAGTCGTTGCCTGACCTGCCACCTGTGCCTCCTGTCGTGGCGAACAAAAGCGAACCGGTGGAAGTCGTGGTGCCGCCGGTCCGCGTTGAAGCTGTGGTGACTGAACCTGAACCCCAAGCCAACGATGCGAAAGCTCCCATTAAACGGAATGCGCGGTAAGCAATGGTCGGCGGCACGCCGCTTTCGTGGCTGGCTGGCAACCTGGTTGCAAGACCGGCGGCGCGGGCGGTTGCTGCCGGCGCCGGTGCTCGTGCCGGCGTGGCCGAGCCTGCTGCAATGGACCTGGGACTTGGCGAATCCCTACAAGTGGAACGTCTGGCTGACGCTCGATGGTGGTGTGACGTTCTTCATGCCGGAGGAATATTGGGCTTATGGTGCGGCGCGACAGTTTGCGCCCGACGGTGGCAGCCAATTGCATTTCATTGTGGGCGTGGATGCCAACGGTAAGGAGATCACGCATCGCAGCAATACGGTGCGTCCCGATGATGCGCCTGCGCCGTTGAACGCTCCGAGCGGTCTGATCGCGGTGGACGACATCGGCAGCATCAATCTTTCGTGGACGGATAATTCGGCGAACGAGACGGGCTTTCGGTTGTATCGCAAGCCGTACAACGAGGCGTTCACGTTGCGGGCACAGTTGCTCGCGAACCAGACGAGTTTCGCGGATTGGACCGCCGAGTTGGGCATTCCTTACACCTATTACGTCGTGGCGTATAACGCGACCGGCGAATCGGCGCACTCGAACGAAGCGACTGGAAGCGTGATTGGAGGCTGAACATGAAAGTGCTTTTACATACCTGGAATGCGGGCGAGTCGTTGCTGAGTCGTTATGAGCATGTCGCGGAGCATCTGCGCTCCAATGGTCACGAGGCAGACGTGTCGTGGGGTGTCGCACCGACGGATTTGAAATTAGCCGACTACGGCATGGTGCTAAGTCATTTCGAGTTGCCGTCCATCGTGCGGCAGCAAGCGCCGGGAAAATGTTTCGGTGGCCGGCGTTGGACCCGTGCCGAGCAGATGATCGCGCTGACGCAAGCCGGGTTTCCCACGATGGAATGGATGCAGGCCAACAGCAAAACGGCGGCGCTGAATCTGTTCAACACCTGGGGCGTGGACAAGTTAATCGTGAAACGCTCCTTCACGGCAGGCGGTGAGGGCTTTCATGTGGTGACGCCGGGACAGGTGCGAGTGGGCGATTGGGATCTGTTGCAGGACGTGATTTGCAAGGAGGTCAATCCGAACGACGGGAACACCTACAAGGCCGAGTTGTTCAACGGTCACATCCTGATCTCGTTCGTGCTCAAGAAGCAGCCGTTGAGTGCGCGATTGCTCGCGGGCGCGTTGGATGACGATGGCTTTCGCAAGTTGGCGGTTTACCGCGACGAAATGGAACGGCCTGATGAACGACATCGCGAGTTGTTTGAATTTCCCGAGCCCGAGCAGGAAGCGTTGCGACAACTGAGTCGCAAGCTGACGGACATGGGCTTGGGTTACGTGTGCGTGGACCTCATGCGCCAAGCGGATGGGAGTTTCGTGGCGATTGAATTGAATCTGTCCGGCGTGACGACGTGGTGGACGGAGCGAGTGGATGACGTGCGGAAGCGGTTCGCTGAGGCCGTGCTCGCGCTGGCGGACAAGTTGTGAAGTTTTATGGCGCTGACCCTCATCAAAGAGACCGGAGCCGGGCTGACCGACGCGAACGCATATGCGAACGCGGCGGATGGTGACGCGTACCATGACGGTCACCTGTATGCGACGCCGTGGACGGCGGCGACTTTGGCGAACAGGGAAGCGGCGCTCGTCATGGCCACGCGGCTGATTGATGGGCAATTCCAGTTTGATGGCGTCAAGGCGAGTGAAGCGCAAGCGCTGCAATGGCCGCGTGAGGATTGTCACGACCCGGACGGCGATGACGAGTTGCCGTCCGACGCGGTGCCGAAGGCTGTGATTGAGGCGACGTGCGAGATGGCGCGCGAGCTCTTGATCGTGGATCGCACTGCGGCACCAGCCGGGGAGGGTTTGAAATACTACAACGATGGGTCGGTGCAGACAGGTTACGACAAGGGCGACAGGCGGCCGGTGATTACGCGCGTCGCCCAGGCGTTGCTGATGAAGTTTGGGTCGCTGGTGAAGAGCAAGAGCGGTGCGGTGCGCCTGACGCGAGCATGAAAACATTGCTGTCAGTTTTGATTCTGTTGTGGGCGGCGCTGAGTTCAGCGCAACCGAAGGTCACGCTGGCGTGGGATGCGTCGCCGTCGCCGGAGGTGGTGGGCTATCGGATTTATTTCGGCACGAATGCGGGCAACTACTCGTTTACGACCAACGTAGGTTTGGTGCGGACACAGACCGTGGTGCTTCCGCACACGGGCCGATGGTTCTTCGCCGCGACGGCGCTGGATGCAAGTGGGATGGAGTCGCCGTTCAGCAACCA
Organism: uncultured Hyphomicrobiales bacterium; assembly: GCA_964467455.1. GTDB lineage: Bacteria > Bacteroidota > Ignavibacteria > Kapaibacteriales > Kapaibacteriaceae > OLB6. Next base: position 7,793 of record CAYXQJ010000075.1, read on the forward strand.
AGTCGAGTGGGACGCCAAGCCGGTCGCGCCTTTCGTGCATGACGAGACATGGGTGCGACTGACGCCGGTCATCGAGCGCAGCACGAACCTGGTGACGTGGTCGGACTTTGCCGGCGAGCCGACGTGGATACATGCGACAAACGCGATGGAGTTCTTCGCGACGAAGCAGCTGTTGATTGAACGAGCCCAGATGGTGAAACAGCCATGACGAACATGAACGAGTTAATCCAGATGACGAATCAGGCGGCGGCGCAAAGCGATCGCTGGTTGTTCATTGCGTCGCTCGTCGTTGGCGGCGTATTCGCGGCCGGCGTGATGCGCTACTTCGTGCGGCAGCATGAACGGCTCATCGATGATCACAAGCAAGCCCGGGATAGTTACCAGGCGAGCTTGCGCGGGATGGTGAAGGAACAAAGTGAGGCGAATCAGAAATTGATTGTGTGCCTCGACAACAACTCGCGGGTGATGGAGGAGTGCCGGGATGAACTCCGCGTCGCCCGCATCGAAAGGAGCAAACAATGAAAAAGGTAATGGCAGGATTGGCGATGGTGGCGGCGGTGCTTGCGATCAGCGGCTGCGCGGCGTTGGATCGTGGTTTCGACAACGAAGTGACGTGGAGCGAGGGGCCGGTGGTGAAGGTGGTCACGAACACGGTCGTCGTGACGAACGTCGTGCCGCAGGTGGTCGAGCGGGAGCGACTCGTTCTGGTGACGAATGACGCGACCGGTTCGGTGAGCAGCTCCGTGCAACGCGAACCGGTGACGAACCTGGTCACGGTGACGTTGACCAACACGGTGCCCGTGTTTGATACGAACCTCGTGCAAGTCCCTGTCACGAATCTGGTGGCGAGTCCGGCGGCGCTGGCGACGATCGCGGCGGTCGGCGCGGTGGGTGATACTTACCTGCCGGGGATCGGCAGCATGATCGCGCTGCTGCTGGGTGGCTTGTACCATGGCTACCGGCAGGTGCGAAACCGCAAGGTGAACGAGGCGCTAGTGCAGGGCGTGGAAACGGCTCGGGCGATTCTGGAGACGACGCCACAGGGCAAGGCGGCGGATGCGCAGTTCGTGAAATGGCTGATGGAGCATCAGAAGGAGGCCGGCGTATTCACGACGGTCGCGACGTTGGTGGACAACCTGAGCGACAATCCGGCGGCGAAGTTGACCGCGCAGGAAATTGCGGATCGGGTGAAGCAGGCCCAGCAGCAATTGGCTGTGGCGGCGTGATGGGGTGGCGTGACGGTGGGCGATGGATTGCTCGCCTGCCGTCACGGCCGCTGGCCGGGATTTGTAGGCGTGAAAGACGGATTGGATGATCGAGTGAAAACTTTGGCAAACGTAAAACACAACTGAGGGCGAACCTTATGAGGGAAGAACAACAGCAATTTCTCGTGCGCTTGGGTCGCCCGCCGGCCCGGCTCAATGCCGAACAAGCGGCGTGGGTGCTCAACTGTCAACCTCACGATATACCCGTACTGGTCGGCGCACGACTGTTGAAGCCACTCGGTAACCCGCCCGCCAACGGGGTGAAATTTTTTGCCACCGCGGATGTGCTCGAACTCACGCAGGATCGCGCCTGGCTGAATAAAATCACCGCCACGCTCTATGCGCGGTGGAATCGGCAGAACGCGGCGCGCAAAAAGAGTTCGGCGGCCCAGCCTAAAAACCACAGCAGCGCCACGCCGGAAAATGGCGTGGCGCTGGCTTGTTGATTCTTCCGGGGCTCTCAGCCCCACACTTGGGCCGTCAGCGCGGCAGGTTCGTTCGCGGGTGTCGGCAACGGAATAATGTTCGGTGTGGGCGCAGGCGGCGCACTCGGCGCCTTTCGTTTCTCGTATTGCTCCAACGGGGGCAACTCGACCGCCGCCCGCTTGGAATAGAACCGCGCGAAGGAACTGCTTTGGTGTCCCAGCGTTTCCTGTGCGTAGCGTTCCGGGTAGCCCGCCGCGCGGGCGCGTTCCGCCCAGGAGTAGCGATAGGAGTGCAGACAGATCGACGGAATCCCCGCGGCCGCACTGCGCTCTTTAATTCCCAACCGTTCCACGCGCTCGGCAAATCGCGTCGCTCGATCAGCGGACGAAAGCGTTGCGTACTTCGGGAAGAGCGGGCCGCTTGTCGGCAATGCTTTCAAAATCTCCGCAACTTCAGCGCCGAAGCGCAACGTGCAAAGGCGTCCGGTCTTCTGGCGATTGTAGGTGATGGTGCGCGCCGGCCAATCCACGTCCTCGGCTTTCAAGTTGACGAGGTCGAACTGTGCCGCACCGACGTGCCAGAGCAGTTCAAGAAAAGCGCGGCGTTCCGCGTTGAGTTCTGTGCTCACGAGCAGCTGATGTTCTGCGAGCGTCACGCCGCGCCGTTCTTTGAAGCGGAGTTTGGGCCATTGATTGTAACCGATGATCGGCCAGGCCAGCCACCCGAGCTTGAGCGCGAAGCTGTGAAAGCGGTGCAGGAACATATTGGTGCAAGGCTTGCCGGAGTCCTTCAAGACTTGGTAAAGCGTCTCCGCAGTCGTGTGGATGAGCGGAAGATTTCGGATGGAATCAAACCCCGATTCTTTGATGGCACTCTCGTAGCGTTCGCGGGTCTTCGGGCTGCGGCCTTCCTTGGATTGCAGCAGGTAGTCCATGACATCCTGCCAGGTGCGCGTGTTGGCGCGAGGATCACCGGCGGCGAAGTATGTCTTCGCCATTTGTTTGTTGAACGCGGGCTGGTAGGCCGCTTCATTCTGGGCGTGTAAGAGCCGCTGGGCTTCGGCCTTGTCGCGGGTGCCGAGTGAGGATTGTTTGCCGGTGGTGGTGTCCTCGGCGTAGTAGCGACCGTTGCTGCGCCGATAGAGTTTGTACTGCTGCTTCATAACGTGTCTTTCTGTTATGAGGCTAAACGGACTGGTTCACTCGTGGTTAGCGAAACGCCGGTAAGTTACCGACGTTCACGCCAAGTGTGCCAGAGTGGTCAGACTACTGACAAAACCGCTGGCAAACCACCCACCAGACCTACAGCAACCAAAGCAGCAACAACTACTTCCGTTGAAAGATTGAACGACCCAAGCTCAGCGACGGCCTTGGCGGCAGCGGTGGAGCGCATCGTGCACTCACAAACTCCCGCGGCACGCGAACGGAGGGCGGAAAGGCCGTTCGCTGCTGGTAAATTGAAAAGCGGACGACCTGGTGGGTCGAACGGTTTA
>CAYXQJ010000076.1:0-3128 GCA_964467455.1 uncultured Hyphomicrobiales bacterium
GCGCAGAGCGTGTGCACATTGCCGCGCAAGTCGCCCGTCTGGAGACGGACATTGCCGCCATTGAACAGGTGATGCACAGCCTGCAAACGCTGACCAATGACGCCTTGCTGGCGCTGCCCCGTGCCGGCTCCAAGCGGCCGCGCGCTGAGGCAGAGGCCAAGCGCTCCAAGACGCCGTGGTTCGTGGCCGGCGCCGCCGCGACTGCTGCAGCGCTCGCGTGGACGCATCGAGTGGAGGCTGCGGCTCTCATTGCGCGCCAATTAATTGCTTGATGATGAGAGAAGAACCTCCAGCCACGTCTTGCCCCGCACCCGCTCGGTTGACGTGGCGCACGCTGCGCTGACCGCCTGCAACTCTTGCTGCACTGCGTCGAGCGCACGCTGCTGCGCGCCAATGAGAGTTTGCTGCTTCTCGAGCTGCGGCAGCTGGATGGCGTGTTCTGTGGCAGCGCGCTTGGCCACCCGCATCGCATTGCACTCGCGCGCATGGGCGCTGACGGACATGCGCTTGTGCTCGGCCAGCTGCTTGGCCACAGCATCGCCGTCCATAATGTGCGTGGCGACATCCCAGATGCCCTCCCACGACAGCAACGGCTGATGGACAGCTGTTTGGTGGCGCGAGGCTTCGGCGTGCGCCGCCTGGGCCTCCTGGTTCTTGCGCGTTTGGTCCGCGTGCAGCTTGGCGAGCTTGTCCCGCAGCTGCTGCTCCTCGGCCTGCGCGGCACTCAACGCCTGCGCGGTGTCACTCGCGCGCTGCTGCAGCTCCTGCAACTTGGCGTGCGTGCTGCGTAGCGCTGCTGCTGGAGGGGGTGTCGCACTCACCCGCTGGATCTTGAGCTTCAGAGGAGCTGGCGGCGGCACCATGGGAGCCAGTTCGGCCGCGCGCTTCTTGTTGCTGCTGGGCGCTTCGACCTTTTCCGACACCTCGTCGTCGTCGTCGTCGTCCGCCTCGCCAGACGGCTTCCACTCCCCGTCGTCCTCGTCGCGGTCGTTCTCAATGATGACGCAATCATCGTCGTCGTTGCCGCCGCGAGCACGCAGTAAACAGCGGACCAGCGCCTGGGGTGACGTGCGTCCCAGCTCCTCCTTCCAGTCGGGTAACGCGCGCGCCTGCTTCCAGAACGTGGACGTGCACGGGTCGAGGTGGCAAAGACTGGGCGGCGGCTCGTTCGCCAGACACAGTACGTACTGCTCCAGCTCTGAAAGCTTGCAGGGAGTGGACGGCTTCACTCGGCTGCGCATGTGAAAGACCCTCTTGACACGGTGCAAGGCTAATCCCAGTGGGATTTTCTGGGATTTTGTCTGCCCACACGACAAGGAGGGGTTCATTCACGCCATGCAAGCCACCGAGCCGACGCCTGGTGCGTACGCCATCATGCGCGAGGTGGTCGCCTATCTGGCCGGCCGCAAGGGCTACGCCACTGTGGAGGCGGCTCTGGCCGACTCGCCAGCGTCCCTGCGCACCCTGGGCGACCAGCTGCTGCTGTGCGAAGGCAGCGCGTGGGCCGGGCTGGCGCCCAGCCACTCGTGGGACGCCAAATCGCCAACCCCTGCTGGAGAAGAGCTGACGCGGGCCATGCAGCGGGTGCTGTGCGTGCTGGACAAGGACAAGCAGCTGCTGCCGCTCCCAGCCGACCGCGCCATGCGCCTGGACGCGCTCGTGCACGAGGCCCCCGAGCAGCTGGGCTGGACGTCGCCCACCGATCCCGTGACCATTCTCGCGCGCCATCGTGCCCGGGTGCGTCGCGAGCGCGCGCTGCATGCACAGTTGCGCGAGTTGCGTGCTCACAAGGAAGCGTGCACCGCTGCCCACGCTATTGCCGCCCGCGCACGTGCAGAGTGGGAGCGACGATTGCAGGTGCTTCAAGCGGCCGCCAACAATACTGCGGAGCTGAGCAGTATCTTGCCCTCTGTCAACCGGTGGGACGAGCTGGCCAACGAGGGCGCCATTGTCCCCCTGTCTGAGCAGCAGCTTGCAGCGCTGACGGCGGCTGCCAGTGCCGTGCAGGCTGCTCGTCGGGATCTGCGCGTCCACAAAGAGGCCGAGGCTGTGCACATCAATGGCGTGGCCAAAGCGCAGCGCGAGCTGGCCAAGTGCGAGGAGGAGATTGCGCAACTTGAGAGCATTGCTGAGAAGCAGCGCCAAAGCGACGCAGCGTGGCGCCACCACATTGCCAGTACGGTTGCAATGGCGAGTTTGCGCGCGCAGATTGAGCGAGAGCTGGCCAGCATTACGTGAAAACAAATTATTGATGCCTCTTCTGTCTGGTGCTGAGTAGCCCAACACGTAGCTTGCCGCATCGATTCCATGCTGCGTTGTTCTTGATCTTGATGCCGGCCTTGGCAAGAGCAGCCTTTGGATTGGGACCATCAAACCGCTCCCCATCCATGCAAACCTCAAACTTGACTGCGCACCGGCATTGATTGCAATCAAACGTCCATTGCCCGCTCGGGCTGCTCGCAGCATAGACATTGATGGTCACAACTTGCCCGTGGATTCGGGTTTCAACCGCTTTGCAACACAGCGAGTATGTGTGGATAGCACCCTGTGTGGGGACAATCACCTTGTCGTGATGGCTTCCATGTGGACAGCGGTCCGCTGTGGGCCTGACGGTCTGCTCGTCCACTGCTGTGGATTCGCGCTCGCGCTTGCGTGTTGGCTTGCACTCCTCAGACTCGTCGCCGCAGCAGTGGTCTACCATGGTCTGCTGCACGCGTGCGAGCATAGCACGCACTCGCTGGTCGTGCAGGTACTTCTTCATGTCCGAGAGCTGCTCCTCGAAGCGCTCCAGCAGCGCGAGCGAAACCAAGGGCACCGCAGGCTCCACGAAAGGCGGAACGCAGAAGAAGTCGCGTGCGAGATCCACCGAGCTCACGTCCTCCAAGCTCAAGTCCACCGCCATCACCTCCTCCAGGAGGGCCAGGGGAAGAGCCGGTGCGTGCGAGTTGGCGGGGTGGGCGCCCGGGGCGTCTCGGTGACCTCGGTGACCCTCCATTGTCGCTTGCGGTGCTTTCAAGCCCCTCGCGAGTGCGCACTTTTTCCCTCGCTTTTCCCCAGCTGGGATTTGGGTTGGGAGTGCGTGCTTTTGCTCTCTTTTTTACTTGGCGCGTTTGGGCTGCGTTGGCGTC
>CAYXQJ010000076.1:3228-10922 GCA_964467455.1 uncultured Hyphomicrobiales bacterium
GAGTGCGTGCTTTTGCTCTCTTTTTTACTTGGCGCGTTTGGGCTGCGTTGGCGTCTTCTTAGGCTTCTTGACAGAGGTGAGCGGAGCAAACTTTTTCCATGACTCCGAATTGTTGTCCACGAGGCCAGCCTGTTCCAAGGTCTTCCGTGGGTGGTCGAGGGAGATCACGTCATTGGCGCCAGCGCGCCGGAGCTCGAAAAGAACGCGACAGGCGCACTCTTTGCAACAGTCGTACTTGCACGACCCCAAACTGTCGGCACACACGTTGGCGCGCACTTCCACAGCGGCGTTCCCGGGCATACGACCCCATTTGTTGTGGAGTGGGTACGTCTTGGTGCTTCGCTGTGTCTCCACGACAGCGTGGGTACGCACACCTCCCCGCGGACACACACTGCAGTCGCTGGCAGTCTCTTCGTCCACCTCTGTGGGCTCGCGCTCGCGTTTGCGCGTCGGCTTGCACTCCTCTGAGGACTCGCCGTCGCAGTGGCGGTCGGACGACGACGACGAGAGAGCCAGCATGCCATGCAGCTTGGCGTAAATGCGCGCAAGTGAGTCGCGCAAGTGGGGCGACGCTCCATCGTTGGCGAGTAGGTGCACCTCGATGTTTGGGAGATGCACCTCAAGGAAGCGCTCCAGTATCCCCTCATTCGAGACGGGCTCCGCGAAGGCTCCTCCAAGCGGAACAGAGTGCTCCAAGTCCAAGTGAACCCACGCGGGGCCGAGTTGTCCCTCGTGAGGGTTCTGCCCCTGTTGCGGGGCGCGCAGAGGCTCAAAGAACTCGACGTTGCAGGGGCGCGAGGTGCTCGCGTCTTGGAGACTCATCGTCGCTCGTGTGTTCGCAGCCCTCTCGCGAGTGTGGCACTTTTTCCCTCGCTCTTTTCCCAGTTGAGGATTTTTTCTTTGGCGCGTTTCCCAGCCTGGGATTTTCGGTTGGGAGTACTTTTCGCGCCGCACGAGGAGGGGCTGGCTGAGAGAGTATGAAGCACGCCTCGCCCGTGAGTCGCCGGCGCGCCCGGTCGCCGCCCGCTACGTGGGTGGAGGTGGAGTGGAGCCAAGTGAGCAAGCGGGTCGAGTGCAACATGGCAGAAACCGTGGCGGCGCTGCTGGCCAGCGCCAAGGCGGCGTTTAGCCTCAGGGAGGAAGGCTACGAGCTGGTCTTGCTTGACGAGCAAGGCGTGGAACACCTGCTGGCTCGTGGCGCGCTGCAAGGCGACGTGATTGAGCACGGGGACCGCTTGAAGCTGGTGAGGGCTGTGGTTGAGCACTACGTGCAGCAAAACGACGACGAGGACGACGCTCCCGCGGCCGCCTCTGTGCCCGTCCTCGCCCACGACAATGAGGAGGAGGAGGAGGAGGAGCCGCGCGTCCTCACAGGGATCCCGACGCAAGTCGACGCTCTGAACACGCGCCACGTTGTGGCGGCCGCAGAGGAGCTGCTGACCAGGCTGCGAGACGTCGGGCTGACGCTCGGCATGTCTGCCACGGATGATCTGTTCAAGGAGGTGGAGCAGCACATCCGGCTGGGGAAAAATCGCATCTACCGCGTGGTGTTTGCTGGCGGAATCGGCAAGGGCAAGAGCGAGCTGATCAACCGCTTCGCCATGGGCCTGCTCAAAGGCGTGCTGTCCGAGGCCAAAGTGCCGCTGCCCAGCGCGTTTGGTGGCGCCTCGTTGACGCGGCACATTATGGAGGTGGCATGGGCGCCAGTGTGGGCAGTGCGCGCGGTCCATAGCGATGTCACCCAGCCGGATATGGTGTGGGAAAACTTTGGCACCACCGACGCTCGCAGTGTCACGGCCATGGGCGAGCTGCTGCGCGACTTCTCGGCACACTATTGCCAGCGGCGCGACGAACAGCTGACGCCTGCCGCCTTGGAAGCGGCGCTGGCAAAGATCTGCGTGAGCGGTCCGTTCCCGGGCCTCAAGGATGACCGCGACATTGTGCTCGTCGACACGCCCGGCTTTGACACGGAAACACCAGACCAAGCCCATTTGCGGCAGCACTTTGTGCGCTACGTCAGCACTGCCAACGCGGTGGTGGTGGTGAGCGAGCGCGTCCCCGGCAAAGACCTGGAGGACCTGGTCGGCACCGGTGTGTTGAGTCGGAGCACGGGGCCCAGCCTGGTGATTGGCGCCTTCTTTGGCAAGCTGGAGAACCTCACCGAGGACGTGCTGCGCCGCGATGTCAAGTCCCTCCAGGACAAGCTGCGCGCGGCGTTCCTGAAGCACAACAGCGTCAGCGGCTCGATCAAGGAAGGCCAACACCACACGCGGCGCCTGATTGACTCGGCGCTGACGTTTTATCGCAACGTGTCGCTGCGCGATGCTGGGGCGTACTTTGAGGCCGTTCGCCGGGCGGCCGCCATTGCTGCCATGGCCGACATGTACACGGCCCTCTCCGTCCTGTGGTTTGCTGCGAGCGTCCGTGAGCGCGCCTTGACACAGAGCGGGACGAAGAAGAAAAAGCACAAGGCCAAGCCGGATGACATCAAGTCAAAAATCGACAAGATGCTGACGCAATTGTGGGGCGTCACACAGGAGATCAAGATGCGCGAGTCGCAGTGCCACTACGCGTGGATCACCTTTGTGGTCGCCAACACGGCGCCCGCCATACACCACGCCGACAAGACCATGGCAGAGTCGGCAGAGTCGGCGTTGCAGGCGCAGCTGACCATGCTGCGCGACGAGCTGGTGGCGTATGGGCGCACCGTCACCAACACGTGCGCCGAATTTTACGGCAAAGAAGTGCATGAGCGTCTGGTTCTTGGGCACAAGGGAAAGTCCGCTGTCATCCAAGATGAGGATGCCGATGACGACGACGATGACGACAATGGTGGCAGTGCCCAAGACGGCCACGACGAGGGGGAAGTGATGCGCACCACGTTCCGGCACAAGGCAGCGCAGGCCTTTGATCGCATGGTTGATGGGCTGTGCAAGCAGATCACGGAGCAGTGGGCCTCTTCCAAGCTGCGTGACCAAGTGCGGCAGTACGAAGCGGACTTGGAGAGTAGGCACGATTCTTCCATGCTGGCGCTTCTGTCCAACTACCCCGAGCTGGAGACGTGGGCGCTGGACGAGTTTCAGTCGCTCGTGACGCAGAGCAGCATGGATCTGGTCCACGAGGCCGTGCAGAAGACCATGGCAGAAGTGCACGCGTGGGCCAAGGCCGAGTTGGTGAACAAGCACGCGTTGGTGTCGCAGGACGCATCAACAGTGGAACTGCGCCCCCAGCTGCAGGAGCTGCTCGGCGAGATGAAGGAGCTCTTTGCCCGCTTCATGCTGGGCAAAAGCAAAGGATTGTGGCTGCCCAAGACCAGCCTGCTTGACGATGTGGCCGTGCTCAATGACGCCCCCACTGTGGAGACCATTGTTCGCGAGCACCTGGACAAGGTGAACCCGGTGGACGACGATGCTCCCGTTCCACACAAGGTGCAACGTCTGACACTGGAAAAAGTGGTGACACCAGAGCGCGCGGGAATCATGCGGCTCGTCTGGGGCGACAGCGACTCAACGCTGCGGCTGCATGCATCCAGCGCTGACTGGGAGCAGCTGGAGAGCCACGCCCAGCAAGTGGCGCAGCAGTATCGTTGGTCCGATGCGGCTGTGGCCGAGGCGCCCAAGCTCCGCGTCCTGTCGCCCGTCTTTTGCTTTGCAATGCCGCCAAGCGCGGCCGACATGGGAACAAACCGCTGTCGCGATCTCTTTACCGGCCGCCCCGACGATAGCGGCGAGCTGGACGTGCGGCGCCTCATGGTGTATGTGGCGTACACGGCCCACGCCAAGCGGATGAGCCCCGTTGTGCAGCGTTCGCACACGCTGCTGCTGCTGCTGCCCAACGACGCCCGGCCAGTGGTGGGCCAGGAGGCGGTCAAGCTGTTGTGCGAGCAACTCGGCCTGCCTTTTAACTGGATCATCCCGTCGCACCTCTCGAGCGTGGCCATGTTCCACCACACCGTGATGAAGTCGCGCGTGTGCTCGCCTGCGCTCCTGTTTTATCGCGTTGAGCGCGAACAAATAGGCCCGTTGCTTATTCAAGCGGTCCACGCGGTGGCCTCGTACGCCAAACAGGAAGCCAAGACGCTGCTGGATCTGCTGATGCTTCCCAACTCGATCCAAGAGCGTGACGATGCCTTCAAGAAGCTCGGCTTGTTCTCTCGCCAAGGCCCGTTTGGTTTGCAGGACGTACTCAACATGCTCGACTGCCTGGAGCGCGGATGCTTTGCAGACCATCCTGCTGCCCAGCGAATTGTACTCGAGCTGCGGCGCATCATGAAGCCAGTGCTGTGGACCGCGCAGGTCCAGTTGCCGCACGGCATGACGTTTTTGTTCAGTGTGCTGCAGCCCAAGAGTGGCGAGCACGGCGGCCGCCTGTTTGCCGCACGTTGCGCAAGCGGCGCGCGCGACTATGGCATTTACCTCAACAACGTCATTGCGCTGCGTCCCTCCTCACACGTGTCGCCCAATGATGAGCTGCGCGGTAGTCGCCCAGCGGACGAAGATGACTTCCGCGCCTGCCTGACAGAGGGCATGAGCACGCTGCTGGCCACCTGTGCCAAGCAGCGTGGCTTGGTCAACTACCACTTCATGTGGCTGGGCTCGTTGAAAACCATGGCCGGAAAGACGCCCAAGAAGAAGAAGAAGCCGTCTGCAGCAGCGCACACCAAGAAGCCCAAGACGCTGTTTGACGACACGCCAGTGGTGGCGGTGCCAGAGGCGGCGTTGCCAGAAGTCGCCTTCTCTGCGCCCCACGCTGATCTGCTCTACTGCGACCGCCAAGCGTGGAGTGCCGCAGCGCACGACTTGGCTGCGTTTCATTTTGACGCCACTTCCAGCCGCAGCGTGCAAGAGCCGTCTGCACACTGGGAGGTCGTGTACTATTGTGCCACCCCTCATGCGGCCGGGCAGTTGTGCGGCATGTTGCGCAAAGACGGCGCTGTGAGCGAGGTTTGGAAGCGCAACGGCCGCGTCAGTGCCGACGACCCTGCCCCGTGGCGCGTGCTGTGGGCGCCTCCCAAGTCGCCCAAGTGAACAAATTACATTTTCGTCGAATCACTCTGACAGTGGGAGTACACCAAGGCTGGACCCCCTGTGCCTGCTGAGCTTGCTGTGCTCACCCCAAAAATAGCTACCTTTTTTTCCTCCCCACGGGATCAAAGACGGATGGGCTGGACCCTGTGCCTGCTGAGCTTCTGAGCTTCTGGAAACTTCAATGAATATTCCGAGAAAAAAATACTGCCCTCTTGAACGCCCCTCTCCTAGACCCCCTGTGCTCGCTGAGTTTGCTGTGCTCACCCCAAAAATAGCTACATTTTTTAAGCGAATCACTCTGACAGTGGGAGTATGCAGAGGCTGGACCCCCTGTGCTCGCTGAGCTTACTGCGCTTTCTCAAAATCTCTACATTTTTTGAAGAATATGTACGAGAAAAAGAAGGACAGAGAGAAGATAGACAAGAGAAGAATAATGAGCTTTTTTACTGTTTATTTACTGTTTAAAAATTTATCCTCGAATGTACAAGGTAAAGAAAGAGACAGAGAATGTGTAGAAAATAAGATAAACTTGTTTTTTTTTAAAAATCTCTGGGAATGTACAAGATAGAGAAAGAAAGAAAAATATGCATTCTTGAATTTTTTTGCAAGAGCGATAGAGAGAGAGAACAGAAGAATAAAGTGCGCAAGGGAAAGAGGGAAGAGAGGAAAGCGCATGATCGGTTTCCGGGGGGAAGCACAGCAAACTCAGCAAGCACAGGGGGTCCAGCCTTGGAGTACTTTCCCTATCAGATTAATTCGCTGAAATGTGTTTATTTCTGGGGTAGCGCAGCAGGCTCAGCGAGCACAGAGGGTTCAGCCAAGGCATACCCATGCCTTTGAGTTTTTTTTTCCACATGGAATATTCCAAGACGTTTCCGGAAAGCACAGCAAGCTCAGCGAGCACAGGGGGTCCAGCCTTGATAAACTCGCCCCTATCAGAACGATTCTCTGAAATGTAGCTATTTTTGGGAGGAAGCACAGCAAGCTCAGCGAGCACAGGGGGTCCAGCCCAACTGTCTTTGTCGCTTGGGGGAAAAAAAATGTAGCTATTTTGGGGGGTAGCGCAGCAGGCTCAGCGAGCACAGGGGGTCCAGCCAAGGCCACCCACTCCTTGGTGTGCACGGAAGATTCAAAGAAAATTCCGAAAACTTTTTACTCCAACAGCAGCACTTCATCGTCCTCCTCCTCTTCCTCCTCCTCCTCCTCCTCCTCCTCCTGCAGCTTCTTCGCTTGCTTCTTCTTGAGGCGCTTGGAAGCAGGGGAAGCAGGGGACTGCACGGCCACAAAGATGGCGTTGGAGCGGTTGGGCTCCTTGCCGCCAGCCGCGGTGAGGGCATAGTAGCACCACGGCGCGGGGTCGGCGGGCAGCTGGCCGAGGGCAGTGATGCTGATGAGCGCGCTGGTCGCAGTCAGAGGGGCGGCGGCGGGCTTGCGGGGCGGCGGGAACAGCGCGCGCATGGTTTTGAGCGGCACGGGGATGGCGGCGCCGCTCTCGAGGTACGACTGAAGCTCCCACTGGAGGCCGAGGATGGAGAGCGCAATGACGCCGGGCTTGCAGAAGCGCGCATCGACACAGCAGGCCGCCGTAAAGGGCACGACGTGGTGCAGCATGACGAGCTTCCACAGGGCCAGATCGGGGGTGAGCCCGTCGCCCGGCAGCTGGCGCCAGTGGTTGTCCCAAATGGTGAGGATCAGTTTGAGCGGCTGCACATCGGGCACCTCCTCGAGTGTGGCCCACTCGCGAAGCGTCAGCGAGGCGTGCAGGCGGCGCTCCTTGACCGACATGACCTCCCACGTGTCGAGCTTGCGATGCAGACCAGGGGCCGCTTCCACACCTCCCGTGGCCCAGCGCAACACAAACGGGGCTCCCTTGCCGTCGACGGGCAGCGGCATGGGCACGGGCTCGTTGGTGTCCAGCTGCGTCCAGGGCGTGACGCGCTCCACCGTGGCGGCGTTGATGAACACGCGCCCGTCGGCAGCAGTGCGCTCGACGCAGCGTCCCACGCGCACCTCGTCCAGCACGTCCACCATGCCAGGCACAACGGCGGTGGAGGGAAGCGAGAGGAAGACGACGGCGTCGGGCGTGCGCAGCTGCAGCCGCGTGTGGTCGCCGTGAGTGTGCATCGACACGAGAAGGCCTTGCATGGAAGTGCCCGCGCTGTCGGCGGCGCTGCTGCTGCTGCTGGTGGCCCAGCCGCCAAAGATGGTCGCAAAGTCGACTCGCTTCATGAACCCCTCTGCTTGAGAAAGCGTTTGGGCCGCGGCGCACTCGCCATGGCACCGCGTCAAACTGCGGCCTTTTTGAGGCCGCGTTTTTTTTGCAAAACGACCCGGTCAGCCATGGGTCGCGCGGTGAGCATTTGGCTCGCTCTAGCAGGGTCCCGTCATCCTCATGAAGCGCGCTCTCTCCACGCCGCCCACTGTGGTGGCAGCCGCCGCCGTGTCGCAGTTTGATGTGGCGGGCGCCGAACAAGCGTGCACCGCCATTGCCGTGGTCGCGTGCGCCGACCGCCTCGCCGGCCACCCCGCGTCTGCCGAGCGCCTCGCGCTGTACGTGCACCAGGGCGCCGCGCTGTACGGCGTGTGGCAAAAGCAGCAGCAACAACACGCGCACGCGCACGCCAAGGAGGTGGTGGACCTGGTGAGTGCGGCGTGGCCCATTTGCGT
>CAYXQJ010000077.1:0-10769 GCA_964467455.1 uncultured Hyphomicrobiales bacterium
ACGACTGCTCTACTCCGGAACCTGCCGGGAGGCCAATTCACACAACTCGGCCTGACCGGCCGTTGGGTCGCCGCACCCAATCAGGCGGCCATGCGCCGGTTACCTGCCGTTCCGCCTTTTCGTGGCTACGAACGACAGCTTTCCTCTGCGGCGAACGCGACCTTCCGACCCAAAGGCGACTGTCGCTCCTCGACATATTCATTGTCAGCTTTCTGAATCGAGCTGACGGTCGATGTGGCGATTCACGGACGATACCTCTCCCCGACAAGCATCGCGGCTGCGATGACGATGTTCGTAGGCATGTCGGAGGGCACTTCCATCAAGATTGCAAATAGTCGCGCGAGTCGAAAACCTGACGTACTGATCACCCAACCAAGGCGTCATGGATTCGCCGCGCAACGTCCTTGTCACTCAGATAGCCCGAAATTCCGTGGCGGTTTTCGGTGTCGTTGTCTACGTCTCGCTTGTTCACAATGGCCGGAGAAATGGGGAAGTGCTCGGCATCTAGCGGGTAAAGTGCCACCACGTCTCGCTCGTCCATCGCGTTGAACCAAGACGTGGCACATTGGGGGTGTTTGTTAGGTGCAAGACTTTTTTTGATGGCCTTAATTGCCAAAGGAGATCCCAGCGTGACGAATAGCGGGACGTTCCAGTGGTTTTGGGTGCCTTCGCGGCGCAACAGATTGTAGGCAACGACAGTTCCCAGCGAATGCGAAACAACGACGCTTGGCACATCGGATTGCATTGCCTTGCGCACGCCCGTCTCAATCTGATCTCGAATGCCGATGTTCGTCAGATACTGATAAACGTCATTGGTCGCAATCGCGATACTCGCCCCACTGGCACCGGGTATGAAGTGATCAATCGCCTTCAAAACGCCCTGGAGCCATTCCCAGTTCAGCGGCCCTTTGTGTAGCACTTCATCGCCCGCCACGTTGGCAATCTGGGCAGCGCTGACACCGGTTTGCTGCTGAATTTCCACAATCACTTCGCGCATGAAGGCTCGTTCGTCCTCGGCCGAACCCACACCTTTTACAATGATTTCGGCAACATCGTCGATCGGCTTGCCCTCGACAAGGTCGTAGAGCGTATCGCCGTAATACGGGAAGCGAATAGCCTCTTCCGCGATCGGCAGTGACAAGCCGTTCTCCTGCAGCCCACGGCGGAAAGCGTCGATCCATGAGGCCTTCAATTCCGCCGCGTCCTTGTGTTCCTGAGCGCGGCCGTGCACAAAAACCAGTTGCTTCGTCATAGGAAGTCTCCCGCTTCAAGCAGTCTTGTCAGTTTGGCGATGCCCGCACTATCAAACGATGTCCACGGTGCCGGCAGCAAATGGCGCTCCAATTCACGCAGCGCCGGTGGCTGACGGACCCGGAACGCCGACAGCATTGTCCAGCCTCGAGACAACATTGGAAATGCTGGTATAGCGCGCGGGGGCGGCGAATCGGTGTCGGCAGTTCCGCCCGCCAACAAGACAATGTCGTAGAAGGAGAAGCCGAGATCGCCGTCGAGCAGTGAACGCATCATGCGGATCAGATCGCTTCTCTGAAGGTCGTGATAAACATAGGCCGCATACAGAGCCATCGACGGATCGACGCCCGCTGAATACTGCATCTTCGTGGCAAACTTGAGGGCATCCTCAGTCTCAAGCCGGAACACACCCATCCCGACTGAGGCCGCCACGGTCGCGCGAAGGGCCCGCATCTCCTCTCGCCGGCGTGCGTATTCCACCCCGCGTCCCGTATTGGCGGAAGGCTCGTAGCTCAGGTCAGCGAGCAAGCCGCCTTCGAATGTCAATTCCGCGATGAACTCGGGTATCGCCGGAATCAACACACCGCACCCGTCTGTGAGCACCAGCAACACGCTGGCTCCCGAGCGTGGTGCGCCCGCCACGCGAACGATGCATCCATCGCTATCCAGAAGTTCCGTATTTGCTTGCCTGCAGAGCACCTGCGCGACCCGGGCGCCACGCAGCTTGATGCCGCAGCACGTCTCGAACTGCGTCGGTCCAAAAGCTGCCGCATTGCGGGCCACCGCTCCGACCAGCGTCGACGTCTCATCCGCGTCGTCGAGCTGCATGGATAGTTGGTGACGCCACACGTCCAGACGCCCGTCCAGCACACTAGACATCAGGGCACCAGCGAGCGAGAACGCGTTGTTTTCGGCATTTTCCGCACGTAAATCTGCGTGCACGCTCTCGCTGAACGCGCGGCTTCCGCCCCGCGACGCACTGCGTGTTGGTGTAACCCGTGAAAGCCACATATTCTCGGAGACGATGCGCGCGTCTGGCGTCTGATTGATCCGCGGACTGTGCCCCAGCTTAGCAGCCAGACGTTTCCAGACCTCGTCGCGAAGACAGTCCCTCAGTCGCCGCGGCCGGACCAGACCCAACTTGCGTCCATCCTCTTCAACATAATCGACGGCCAGCGCATGCCTACCCATCAAGCACTCGGCCAACACTTCCGTGTACAACGCAGAGAACTCGTTGGCCGCTTCATTCGGATCCCTGATTTCCAAGGCAGGATTTCCGCGCGCACAAGCAAAGAAAATATCGACCGGATTTTCTAGGCCACCCGCTGGATCATTAGGAAAGATATCACTGCCCATCACATGCTGCGCCTGAATGCCTTCCGCCGCGCTTCGGCAGGCATCAGAAATCATCACCACATGGGAAATTCCGCAGTAGCGAGCGAGCAGGACGCTAGCCTCTACGTTGACCGCCTCGTTGGCGTTGGCGGGTGCGCGTGAAAGCAGCCAATATTCGCCACGATTGTTCACGCCGTGGCCGGAGAAATACACGATCAACTGCTCGATGGTCGCGAGGTCCACGAGGCGCTCAATTTCGTCGCCGATCTGGTATGCCCGCACTTCACCATCTTCATCACTCAGAATGCTGATCCGCTCATCGGGAATTCGCTGGGAAACCGCCCAGTCTTTCATCCGCCGCAAGCCAGCACCGACCGCCTGCAATTCCGGCAGGCTCCCGGTCCTGCTCACCCCGATCAAAATGACAGCGCGATCCATCGTGCCCCCTGAGCGTCGATGCGAAGTCAGCTTCGTCTCACCTTGGCCTCGTCCGGCACCAACGCGGCTGCCGCAAGATCCTTTCAGGTTCAGTCTAGCCTACCGCCTATGCCATAGCCATCATCCCAATTGGATTCACTTTGGCCGGTGTTGTTGCCCCGTCCTCTTGGTTGAATTCCGGAGCTTGCCGCCCGTTGGCCATAGCGGGAGCCCGACCCTGGACGCCTCATTCGCTCCCGTCGCTCACTAGGTAACGATAGCTCGAGCATCGGAGCGTGCGGGCAACGCGAAACCCCAGCCTGTTGTTGCGATTGGCAGAACGAGCGTTGTCGGGCTAGTTGTTCCATAAACCGCCGCGCACAAAGCGCTGGCCACAAGGGCCGACTAGGGTGCCAGCGGGCGCAGGCGTTCCAGGCGCAGTTTCACCTGGCTCAGCGCCGGCAAACAGTTGCGCGAATAGTTCGCCTCGGTGAGTCCGTCCAGGACACCCAGCGCCGCACACTGGATGCGGTCGCTCAGGGTGAACTTCTGCGCCTGCTGAAATTTCTCCACGGCGGGCACCAGCCACAGCAGGAAGCGGTAGTGTTTTTCCATCGCGGCGCTACTGCGCCGCGCTGGTTTCACACTCTCGTTCAAGACACGGCTCCCGAACAGTTACGGACCATTGTTTTAAGGAGTAAAGAAGATAAGGGCCAAGGCCTAAGGAAGCGTCCTGGCAACGCGGAACCCCAGGCTGCCGAAGCGAATGCCGGGGGGGGACCTGAGGCGATTGGCGGAGCGCACGTCGCCGGGTCCGCCGGTCCACGACCCGCCGCGCACCACACGCCCGTCACAGCTTCCTTTCAGCTCGTAGGCCCGGCCCTCACGAATCGCGCGATCATAGGATGCCTGATAACAGTCTTGTGTCCATTCCAAGACATTGCCTAGCATGTCGTACAGGCCGAAAGCGTTGGCCTTGAATCGATACCCCTCGCCAACTTGACCACCGCCGCCAGGTGCACCTAAGACGTGACCATCTCTACAGCCAAAGGTAGTCCAACCCGCAACTTGCGTCGTTAAGCTGCGATCTGCCACATTGGCATAGGCGCAGGCGTCGTCCGCATTCGGCCCCCAGAACCAAGTACCCTTGGTGCCGCCTCGGGCCGAATATTCCCATTCGGCCTCGCTCGGCAGCCGGTACGCGTTGGCAGGGCCACCCGATTGACGAGTATCGAGCCATTTGGCGAAGGATTGGGCGGTATTCCAGTCCACGCACACAACGGGATCGTCGTCCGCCTGCTTTAAACCGCCGGGGAACTTCGGATCCCGCCAATCGGCGTCGTCCTGAGGTTCCCACCCCGACCCACTCCACGAATAGCATCCCTTTCCGGCCACCACACCGCTGCGGGCGAACTGCGCCCGCGTCACCTCGAATCGGCCCACAGCGTAAGGCGCGGCAAAGCGAATCGGACCGAACGGCCCTTCGTCGGAATCGCGCCCGTCTTCGCCTTTGGGTGATCCGATGGTGAAGGGATTGTCTGGCGCGATCACCACCATCTCCGGGCAGTCCGCACATTCCTGGAAGACCTCGCCCGTACGGTAGGGCTTGTACAGCGGTTTGGGTCCGTCGAGCACCTTCGTTCGAGGGAGCGACAAAGGGGGGCGAGGCGAAGGTTTCGGTGCCGATTGGATCTTAGATTCGTCAATTCGATACAGAGGGTTATGCACTTCAGATTTGACTACCGTTGCAGCCTCAGGGATTGGCGCCGGCACCGGTTCATCAACTTGAGCGGGAGTCTGATCATTGGAGTTCCAGATGATCGCTGCAACGAATGTAATCCCAGATGCCGTCAATAGCATTTTCCAACTTTTGACCGGTGGCGGGGGTGGTGGTGGCTCGCCGTGGATGTCAGCAGGCTCGCTAACAATTGGACTCTCGTCTAACAATTGCTTCTTACGGGGGGAAAGTTCTACAAGGGGCTCAAGAGTCGACTCGACCGTCGCTTTCGCAATCTCGACCTTAGAGAACGATGTTTGATCCAGTTCGAACAGTCGCCCCTCCCCACGCATGTACAGCACCGGGGTAGCCCATTCGATGTCACCTTCCTCTCCACGCAGGTTAACCTCGCACCTTGCGGCCGCGAGGGCTCGCTCGACTGGCAGCCCAACGGCAATACCACGGTAGAATTCGCCGGCAAGATCGATCGCCGCCTTATCGGTGACCGGAAACTGCATCGCTACGACGGCTGGAATACCTTTCTGCACCAGCGTCTGGGCAACACCGGCGAAGCTGTTCTCGCGCGAGCTGCGCGCGCCCTCGCAGGCATTTAGTACTACCAGACGCAATGATTCGTGGGGCACCAGCAGATCGCCCAGCCGCCCCGCGCCCACTGACCGCGCACTTCGATCCGTGTTCTCGAACACCAGACGCCCCTCGTGGTTCGACGCGTCGTAGGCACCATGGCCGATGAAGTGCAGGACGTGCCAGTCCTGCTCTTTCAATTTGTGCCGCAGTCCTTCGACATTTGCGTGCTCAAGGTCGTCGAGTTCGACTCGCCCGCCGTCGATCAACGGTTTCAACGCGGACTTGAGATTCCGGAGCTCCTGCACGTAGTCGATGTCGGCAAGCCCCTTGTCTTTTGGGCTCGCCATGACGACGAGAACCTTGAGTGGAAAGTCGACACTCAGAGTCTGGATGCCTTGCTGAACTGGCAGGTGGCGAATCAGGCGGATGCGGTGGTCGAGGGCCAGAAACCCCCGATTCCCGTCGTCGAACAGCAGTTCCCAGGGCAGATCGAGCAGTTCCGCATCGTCGAGGCGAAGGCGCACCCGAAATTCCGCACCTTGTGCATGGGCGACGCCCAGGCTGGTATTGAAGCAATCGCGAACCCGCCCGCTGAACACTGTTTCGAACAGATCTCGACCAAACGCCTGTGCCTGCCGAACCTCTGGGGATGCGCCACCGCGCGTCGTGCGCATGCGAACCTGCCCGAGACCACGGAACAGTTGAACCAACTCTTCCTGGGTGTAATTGAGCGCGAAACTGCTCCTGCCCTCACCCGCGGGGGAGGCAATGACGTTTGCGAGGCAACTGTCACCGGCCCTGAGGATCTGGAGGTCGAAATCTAGTGTCTTCGGGAAATCGGCCATGGTTTATGCGCCGCCTGATACATGCCATTCAATAACGATTCAGTCTATGGCATGACGCGCGGCTAATCCAGCAAGGGAGCATTGTTCTGTTCACCTGACGCGCATGCCGCTGGTACTGTCAAATCGAACTTTGGCCTCTGTATGTCACCTATGAAACATGGCTCGAACGGCCAGCAAATCTCGAGGCGACTAAATCCTCAACACTGTTGTTAATCTGGCGCAGATCGGAGGACCGCTCCAGTCCAGGGACTCAGGATCGACCATCCGGCGGGTTTCGAAGCGTACCAGTCGCTTGAACGGCGGCAAGGCCAGATGTGCGAGCGGCAACAAATGGCCGTACGCCCTCTCCCGGCGTTGCGCCCTGAAGCGGCCGTCCGTCGTTCCAACGGCTGTCGGCGGGCGGCCGCCGTCACGGTCAGATCTCGATCTGCTCGGAGATCTCCAAGGCATCATCGACCTCGATACCAAGGTACCGGACAGTCGACTCAAGCTTGGAATGGCCAAGTAGGATTTGGACGGCCCGCAGATTCTTCGTCCGCTTGTAGATCAGCGTCGCCTTCGTCCGGCGCATAGAATGCGTCCCGTAGGCGGCGGAATCCAGACCTGCTGCCGTTACCCATTGTTCGACGATCCTCGCATACTGCCGGGTGGATACATGTGGCGAGTCGCGTAGGCGGCTCGGAAAGAGAAAGTCTTCCGGCTTCAACCTCGCCTTTCCGATCCATGCTGCCACCGTCGTTCGCGTTGGCTCGGTTAGTTCGAATTGGACCGGTCGCTGGGTCTTTTTCTGGACGACCGCCGCACGGGACAGTACTTGGTTGCCATGCGTGACATCGCGAACGCGAAGGCTGACGAGATCACATCCGCGCAACTTGCTGTCGATGGCAAGGTTGAACAGCGCTAGATCGCGAAGGTGGTGGGCATTCTGACGGTGGATGCGGATCGCCCAGATGTCCTTGGGCTTAAGCGGCGCCTTCTGACCCACCAGTTTTCCCTTGTTCCAGGGCTCCCGATGCTCGTAGGATTCCATGACAGACCCCTTGGTTGTTGATCGGAGTCTTATTGTTCACCGGGGAGCGGCCGGCTGCTTCGGGGAGACGGACGAATTTGAGCTACCGGCCAGAACAGCCGTTCCCATCCGGGCGCGCGCATAGCGGAGTCTAAAATGCTGACCGAACTTGGATTGACTGTCTCGCGTGCGATCCCAATCGAGTACCTTGCCGGGCTGGCAAGTGGGAGCCTCAGCCTGCATGGCGGTGTGATACGCAACGCGGCCGGTCAAATCGTTGCGCATTTAGCGCTGCCCGCGTCCGCAGGATTTCTCAACGTCATTCCAGGAGTGGGCGCCATCGGCGCCGTTATCAATGGTATCCAGCTGCAGACCCTTGCGACCGATGTCGCAGCCGTAAAGGCCGCCACGGAGCAAGTCCTAAACTACTCAATGGCAACAACGGCGTTGTCCGGCCTCGGGCTCGTCACGTCGGTTACCGGATTCGCGTTTATCGCCTCGCGCTTGAAACGTATTGACCAACGACTGAACTCGATCGAGAAGCAGACGAAAGCTATCAAGCTGTTTCTGCAGTCATCTCAGCATGCGCAATTGATGACCGCGATTGACCATCTGCGCCATTCGCACCAGGCTCAGGATGCCGAGACAAGGCGTCATCTGCTGCTGCAGAGCAAGCAGCTGTTCACCACGCTCGCTCATCACTACCAGTCGCTGCTTGGCGAGAGCACTGATCTCGCCGAGCTGAGCGCGTCCGAGGACTGCTACGTTCTGGCCTGTATTGGCAGCGTGATGGCGACGAGCGACCTCGGTATGAGCGATGTCGCCCAAGACGAGATGCACCGCCATTACCGGGATTGGCGGGTAATCGCGCGGAAACACTGCGGCAAGCTGTTGCTCAAGGACGATCCAGCTCGTTTGCTCGATGCGCGTTATGTCGAAACGCTTCCCGCTGCGAGCCTCATCAAGTTTCTCGACTTTACGAACGACAGCCAGCGCGGCATTCAATGGTTTGACGACTTGAGACGAACCTTGGATAAGACAACGCTGCTTCGCAGTGCGCTAGTTGGAGTTGAACTCCCGGTCATCGAGTACGCAAACAAGCTTCTGGTCAAGAACGAGGTGCTACAGGGGTTCTCCGCGCACATGGAGTTTCTGGCACACAAGAAGCTTTCGATCTCGTACTTGGCGCGGTGCGTTGAGGAAATTCGTGAAAGAAATGGGGCGGAATTTCTGTTCCTTGAGCACACGCCGACGCGAAACGCCTAGTAGCGAGCGCGCTTCATCTGCGGAAACACTTTGAACACGGTTCCTCCAGCATCGGGTCTGTGGAGTCGGGCGGCACGCCTTCGCACCGAAGGTGCTACTCCACATACTCCAGAACACTACCTTTTCCCCTTCGTATGGGAGTGAGGGTTTCGGGGGCCATATGTGCGAACATTCCGGTGTCAGTCGCAAACAATTCGCGGAGATCCAATTACCGGGCAGACGGTGTTCTTGAGATCCTTCCAAGATGGAGTGGGGAGCGTGCGTGGAATGCGTTCACCCGCTTCGGACAATGCGACAGCCGCGCTGGCGTAAGCTTCGCGCCAATTCCCTTGGATCTGCGCGACAACTTCCTCCTGCGTAGGCACCTTCATGCCGCAAACCCTCTGATCATCTGCCGCCTCGTTTGCAAATTCGAGGTTAACGACATTGAGTTCCTTGATGGTTTGGCAAGCGTCGTAAATGTCCCAGGACGTCACCCCAACTAGCAATGCGGTGCCAAGGTAAGGAATCGCTTCACCAGGCACGGAAGTGACGTTTCTGGACACATTCTTTACCGTCCTTTCGCCGAGGCTTTTCGAAAACGTCTTCACCGCCTTGGCGCGCCTAGCCGATACCTGGCTAAGTTCGGCGTGCTTCCCCTTGAGCTCAACATGAGTCTTCTCCAAGGCGGAGTACTTTGTCCCGAGATCCAAATGCGCCCGCTCCAGATTTGCGTGCTTTGACATGAGGAGTCTGTGCCGTTCATTCAGCGCATCCAGTGTAGCCTTGTGCTTCCGTTCGACCTCCGTCACTTCTCTAGACAGTGCAGCTGTTCGCTCTGCCACGGCTCGATTGATCTTTGATGTCGTACTGCTCGCTATAATTCGGGAAGCAGTCGCATCAGAGAAGGCTGCGATAACCCCTCTGAGGGCATCTAATGCAAATTCGTGAGCTGTATCGCTGACGATAGTTGCGACATTTATCGCGGAAAGCACTAGGATCAGTCCAATGATCAGTACTTGCCTGATTCGTCTGAACTCACGCCTTCGTGGCAACGGATCAATTGCGGCGCCCGTGGTCACTCCCTCTCCGGCCACCTCTTTCATGATTCTCGCCTCGCCGTGACGTTTTTTTATTACAGACTTCGAGCAGCAGACCGGCAAGACGATATTGAATGCCAAGCGCTAGTCCGAAGTATTTATCCCTGATCTTCCACTTGACGATGTGTCACCGGGCCTGCCGCCCGTCGTGACGGACAAATCTCTCGCCGTCTGTTCATTAGGTACCTGCGATTCACCGCCGAATCGTCGATTCGACAGATGAGTCGATCACTACTCGTTCGCGCAAAAACAGGAACCTAATACTGTCCGCGATACCTTCCCGCAAGCGTCGTTTAGTCGTCCCGCCATCGCGGGCGCGAGCTTGCGCAAGCCAGTGTAGACGTTATCGAATAAATAAAGAGCGTGCTTCTCACCATTAACGCCGATTACTCTTCAGTGTTCAGCATATCAAAACCGCATGAGGGGGGCGAATGTAATTACGATCCCCTTGCGCGCGCATTCAATTATTACTTGCGCAGCTTCCTCGTCTGATAGGGCGTCCCCTGTCAGCGTGACGCCTGTACAAACGTCCGCAACTTCCCCTGCACAACCGCTTGTCGCTCTGACGTCAAAGGACCGCAGCGGGTCGGCAATGCGCCTTCGCAGGGTGCGAGGTTGCCTCAAGTGTGCGATTCGTCGCTGCATGGCAGGTTACCGGTTCATTGCTGACTGAGAAGTGCGGACAGGCGAAAGACAGCAACGGCCGACCTGCTGCCCGTGAGCAGCCTTGTCGGGCGGCTGGACCCACTCACATAGCCGACACTACCTCAAGACTGACACGACGGGCAGGAGTCATCTTGAGACCGTAAGCCCACGCCGCCGATCAACGAAGAAAGAGAGCGGACCCTGCCGCGATGGGCACGATCCGCTTGGGGGTCAGGCTTTCAGCTTGCGCAGGCCGTCTGCGAGCAGCCAGAGCGCCCGGTTGAGCCGGACGTTCTGGTCGATGCCCTGGACAGGCCGAGTGCGCTGCTGGCGCCCGTTGGCACTGCGACCGGTGAGGCCACCTTTGACGAGGTTCTCCTGGACCCGGTTGAACATGGACCACAAGTCCGCATGGTTGTCGTCAAAACGACGCGGCCGCAGGATCTGGCTTTCCGTGATCGGCAGGGTCTTGCCAGGTTCGTCGTACTTGAGGACCAGTGCCGATCTGGCGAAGACTTCGGCCTCGCCGTCGTCGAGCGTAATGGCACGCATGGCGTCGCGCGAGTCCTGCACCTGCTCGAAGCCATGCAGCACCTCATAGGCGCCTTCGATCACGT
>CAYXQJ010000078.1:0-10656 GCA_964467455.1 uncultured Hyphomicrobiales bacterium
AAAGACGGCGTCATCGCCTACAAGATCGCCGCGCACGCCGCCGACCTCGCCAAAGGCCATCCCGGCGCGCAATACCGCGACAACGCGTTGAGCAAGGCGCGCTTTGAATTCCGCTGGGAAGATCAATTCAACCTCAGCCTCGACCCCGTCACCGCGCGCGAATTCCACGACGAAACCCTGCCGCAGGAAGGCGCGAAGACCGCGCACTTCTGCTCCATGTGTGGCCCGCACTTCTGTTCGATGAAGATCACCGAAGACGTCCGCAAATACGCCGCCGAACAAGGCATCGCCGAGGAAGAAGCATTGAAGAAGGGCATGGAAGAGAAGTCGAAAGAATTCGTGGAAAAGGGCGCGGAGGTTTACGCGAAGGCGTGAGAGAGTGGAATGAATCTCCGCAAACAAGTCGTCGTTCCCGGAATACCCTACAAGTGGACGACGAACTTGAGCGACGACGAGATTCGCGAAATCTACGCTACTCACTCGGAGCGAATCAGGGAAGTAGCCCCACCGGTTGACGTAAAAAGCACAACGATAATTATTCGAGTCCGGCTGGATTTCCTTTCATTCTTGGATGGCTTTTGCGTGTGGAATGCCACAGGGGATGACCACACTGTTCTATATCGAAGCAACCAAGATTGGGAGTTATGGAACGCGCGGCGGGAAGAAGTCGAAGAACTGCGGCAGGAACAGGCAGCGGAAGAAGCTGCTGAGAAGCAGTTGGTCATGACGGAAGACAATCATCTGGACGCAAAAACAAAAGCTGCGAAGCAGACCGGTGATTGGAGTGCGGCTGCCCGCTGTATTACCGCACGGGCTGAGCTGCGCCAGCGATTCAAGCAATTCCGTGTGATGCCTGTGCAATGGACTCATTGGTATCCTGACCTGATTCTTGCCGAGTTTCCTAACTCTGAATACGGCATCGAATTTTTCCGGCGCTTTCACTTGTTGCCGCAGTTCCTTACGAACTTCGCTCACTGGTTTTCCGTTAAATGTGGTCTCAAAGGAGAAGCGCTTGTTGAGCAGACAGGGAAGATTTATGCAGAGGCCATGAAGTTGTTTCCGCAGGTTGGAAGCGTCTGGCAGGCGGCAAGTTTGTTTTATCGTCGAGTCGGTCGATACGAAATGGCAAAGGCCGTTTGTCTTGATGCTGTAAGGCTGGGTTTGAAGGATGGCACGAAGTCCGGATTTGCTGGCAGATTGATTCGGCTCGAAAAAGAGGAACGGAAAGCAAAAGGCCAAGCTTAGGCCGTTTGCATCTGCCAATTGTTGGCTGCGAATCGGCGGCTTGAATCCCAACGGGACACAAGTGTTTAGCGACTAATAAGGCTAATTGGTAGATTTATAAAATAGTTGCCACTCGGTTGACGCTTTCTCAGCTATCGGATACTATCGACGGCAATGAAAGCGCCGAAGGCTCGGTTCAAGATTCTTCCCTTCACCAATCCCCGCACCGGCACGCCGAGTTGGCGGGTCACCGGCACCCGCCGGAATGGTGAACGCATCCGCGAGAACTTTGCAAGCGCGCAAGAGGCCCAGTATCGGCATACGGAGCTGGAGGGGGAGTTTCATGCGGCCAACGGCGTCGCCGCATTGCGGGCGACGCGGCTGACGGATGAACAGGTCGGCATCGCGGAAGCGGCGTTTAAGCGGTTGGAGAAGGACGAGGATTTATTGACCGCAGTGGATCATTGGTTACGCACCGGCAAGCCAACCACGATCAAAGAGTCACCCCGCTTGGATGAAGCGTTGAAGGTTTATGAGGATTGGCTGGAGACGACCACAGACTTGCGTGCGGTCACCAAGGGGCATTTGCGGCGGCGGGTGACGCACTTTGTTAAGAACGTCCCCAACCTGCGGGTGACCGATGTGCTGCCGGACCACATCGAGAAGTATCTGGCACATCGGAATGTGTCGGCGAATACCAAGGATGCCAATTGCCGGGCGATCTCAAGTTTCTTCACCTGGTGCATGAAGGGCAAACGGCATTGGGCCATCAACAATCCGTGTTATGCCGTCGAGATCGAAGGATTGACGTCTGACGACGATCGCGAGCCGGTGGTGTTGGCAGTGAAAGAATGTGAGGCGTTATTGCGCGCTGCGGAGAAGTTCGAGAACGGGCGACTAGTGCCGTATCTGGCGCTATGCATGTTTGGCGGGTTACGGCCGTTTGAGGCGGCGCGGTTGACTTGGGATCAAGTTAATCTGACTGACGGTGAAATCCGATTGAAGGGCACCCAGACCAAGACTGGCAAGGGGCGGATCGTGGTGATCTGCAAGACGCTCAAGGCGTGGCTGAGCCGGTATCGCAAGAGTGGTGACATTTACCGCGCGACGTATGATCTGGAACTCAAAGCGCTGCGGGCCAGCATCGGCTACGGGCCGAAGACGGAAGCGCAACCGCATTTGAAACCATGGGTGCCGGATGTGCTGCGACACACAGCGATCTCGCACTATTTCCGGAAGACGGGCAGCTACGGCCAAACGGCGGAGCAGTTCGGGAACTCAGAGGCCATCATCAAGAAGCATTACCAAGGGCGTGTGACCAGCGCGGAAACCAAGCAGTTTTATGCGTTGCGACCGCGCAACGCACGCCGCAACCAGTAGTTGTCGGCGGGATTGGACTTCCCCACCAATTGCGCGCTTGGACAGTATTTGTCCGAGGCCGGGTGGTATATGGCACGCATGAAAACGAATGATGCGATACCGGCACCACCCTACTCTGGCGTCCCAAAGCCAGCGAGCACCCCCGCCTCGCTGGTCATCTGCGGTGACTACCGCGAGCAGGACTTTGAGCATTGGCCGCGGCCGAGCGAACTGGAACTGGCGCGGTTGGCGGCGCAGCTGGCACGGTCCGAGAATATAGATCCGAAACAATTGGTGGCCGCGGCGTGGGAGCTTTATCGGGAAAGCTGTCGCCGACTGCAGGCCGATCACCGGGAAGTGGCGGCTTATCATGAGCGACTGGACCGAGTGGAGCCGGATGACACCACAGTAGGGTTGCCTCAGTGGCTGCCGATGCCGAAGAAATTTCCAGTGAATCATCGGCAGGTTGAGGCGTTGTTGCTGCCAAAGCAAAAGGGGCGCACCGCCGAACGGGCCGCCCTCATTCGTGAATTTATCTTTTCCCAACTGGCCCGGACGTGTCTGGTGGTCCGGCCAAAGCTTGCAGCGGTGTCTTACTGGGAGCTGGCGGCGGATCGGCGGGAGCAGTTGCGGCAGAAGCTGAAAGACGAGGTCGCCCGGCATTTCGAGAAACTTCGCAAGACAACGTATGACGCGGAGACTTACCACCGGTTTGCCGTGCTGTTCCTGGAATGGCATCGCCGCTTCATTGCGGCAAAGAAGGCGTCCGCGGCGCGTACACGTTGGGCGAAGGAGGAGGAAAACCGGAAGGCTGCAGCCATGGCGGCGGCGAAGGCTCATGCCGACTCCCAAAAAAGAATTAAAAAATCCCTTGGTGGCGGTTAAGTGAAGAAAAATGGGTAGGTGCATGGGCAAGCAGCGTTCTGTGCATCGGTCAGATTTTTAAGAACCGTATTGTGCATCCGCGCCGGTGATAGACGTCGCGGTTTGCATTTGGGTAGTTTGGGGTTTTGCATCAGAGGCGGGAAACGGAGGCAATCCATGCGTTTGGTATTGGTTAGGGCGCATGCAGAAAAAATTCAATTCAACGGCACGGCTCGCCTCTTTGGACGGGCTGCTGGAAACGATCATTCCCGCGTTCCTGAATCCGACTCCTTCGCGCGAAACGTTGCGGGAATGGTTTGACGAAGCGCGGATTCCACGGTTCAAAGCCAACCCCACCGCCAAGCGTGGCGGTGGCCCGGTGTATTACTCGGTGGCGGCGGTGGAGAAGTTCCTCCAGACGCGGACCCTGCCCTGCCGCCTGCCGGCGGCGACGCTCCCGGATCATAAATTCACCAACAACTAGATTCCCGGGCTTGAATGACTCTGCGAGCGTCCCACTTGATTGATCGCGCCCGTCGGTATTTGTGCCAGTGCCCACCGGCAATCAGCGGTCAGCGGGGACACGCGGCTACTTTCCGCGCGGCCTGCCTGCTGGTGCGTCGATTTGGTTTGAGCGCGGCGGAGTCGCTGGCGCTGTTGCAGGAATTCAATCAACGGTGCCTGCCGCCATGGTCGGACTCGGAGTTGCGGCACAAGATTAACTCCGCAGCAAAGGCAGTGCGTTCGCAGCCACGGGGATTTTTGCCGGCGGACCAAGGTCGGTTGCTGGTGCCGGCGAAGCCGCAGTTCCGACCGGTAGTTTTGAAGCGAATTGCGAGCAAGTTATCGGACCTCAAGGATGTGGTGGCGTATCTGGCGGAACGGTCGCCGGTGGCGGTGGCCTGGCAGGATTCGACCAGCGTGTTGCGGCATCTCTATGGCGACTGCGAAAAGGTGCTGATTTTTACGAACCTGAAATCGCAGGGGCAATTGCTATGGGACGCCAGCCGGAGCGATGATCTTGAGCCGCAACTGCTGCCGACCGGCAATGAGGGAGTGTGGTTTCTGCCGCAACCGGTGAGCGGCGAATTCTTCCCCAACCCGCGGGCCGACGGGAAATTATCGCGGCGCTCGGAGGAAGCCGTGACGGCCTGGCGATTTGCGGTGCTGGAGAGCGATGAGGCGGCGGCCGATGACTGGCTCCGTTGTCTGGTGCAGATGCCGTTGCCGATCGCTTCGATCTGCGAGTCGGGCGGCCGGTCGCTTCATGCGCTGGTGCGGGTCGATGCGGCCAGCAAAGAAGACTGGGACCGGCTCATGTCGCCGATCAAGCCGGTGTTGATCACGCTGGGGGCCGATCCGGGCGCATTGTCCGCCATCAGGCTGTCGCGCTTGCCACAAGCGATGCGCGGCGAGCGCTGTCAGCGACTGCTGTATTTAAACCCGCAGCCGAATGGTCAGCCGATTTTTCAAGCTGCCACCGGGACCGATTCACTACTACTAAAGGGAACGGGGATATGAATGATGTGATGATCAATGAAGTTTCCACCTGGGCGCGAATCAATGACGTGACGACTGATGCCGCAGCGCCGTTAGCACCGCCTTCGGCCAAGCGGTTGGCGGAACTGGTGGGAAACGTCCGCAACGATCCTGCCGAATTGTTGCAGCATCGGTTTCTGTGCCGTGGGGCGGGCTTGTTGCTGGTGGGCCCGACGGGCATCGGCAAGAGTTCGCTGGCGATGCAGGCAATGATTTTGTGGGCGGTGGGGCGTCCGCTGTTTGGCATCGTGCCGACCCGGCCGTTGAAGTCGTTGCTCATCCAGGCGGAGAATGATGATGGCGACCTGGCGGAGATGCGCGATGGCGTCATCGCGGGTTTGCACCTGACGGAGGAAGAGACGGAGTTGGCGATGGAAAACATTGTGGTGGCTCGCGAGGATACGCGGACCGGGGCTGCCTTCTTCGCCGCCACCGTGCGGCCACTGCTGACGGACCATCGCCCGGACCTGCTGTGGATCGATCCGGCGCTGGCGTATCTCGGTGGCGAAAGCAATTCGCAAAAAGATGTGGGCGGTTTTTTACGGAACCAGTTGAATCCGCTGTTGCAGGAATTCGCCTGCGGGGTAGTGGTGGTGCATCACACCAACAAGCCACCGGCGGGCCGGGAAAAGCCAGACTGGAGCGGGGGTGATTTTGCCTATTTAGGCGGCGGCTCGGCGGAATGGGGAAATTGGTCGCGGGCCATCATCGCCGTGCGGAGCGTGGGATCGCACTCGGTGTTTGAACTGCGCGCAGGCAAACGCGGCGGAAGACTGGGGTGGCGGGAGGCGGATGGGGTCACTAAATCGTTCCACAAGCTGATTGCGCATGCCGATGAGCTGGGGGTGATTTGTTGGCGCGAAGCCGACACTGCGGAACTGCCGGAGCCGAACAAGGTGAAGCGGACCTACACCAAAGCAGACGTGCTGGTGCACGTGACGCCGCACAAGGCGATTTCCAAGGACGCCCTGCGCGCCAAGGCCAACGCCGCCGGCATCGCGGTGAATAAGATCAATCCGATGATTGCCGAGTTGGTGGAAGATGGCGCGCTGTATGAATGGCGCGAAAAACGCAAAGGGACGAACCCGAAAATTTCGTATGCCCGTTTTCCCCAGCCCGAACCGGAACTAATCAATTAAACCCTGCCCCTGGCAACACCGCACTTTTGTTCCGGTGACTCTCAGGAGTAAAAGAAGACTTTTCCATGAAACCACCAAGTCCTGTGACGGTAACTCCTAACGATTGCAGCCGCCTGACACAACCTGAGTTGTCAGCTCCGGATGGGGCGAACCTGACACAGGCCGCGAAGGCCATGGCGGCGAAACATCAACTCAGCATGCGCACCGCTTATCGGCACTTGGCACGTGGCACGACACCCGCCGTGGATCGGCATATCGGCATTGATGGTAAAACGTATCCAGCGCATCCGCGCGGACCGCAATCCAGGCGAACCCGGCTGGAACGGGAGCTGGCTTTGACCTGGCAAGCCTTGAACCGAGCAGATCAAAAAGCCTGCGAACAAGGGTTGTTCACGCAGGACATTGATGCGCTGCGGCGTATCGTTGCCACCGCGACTGAAATGCTGCAACGATGGGAAGGTGCACCGATCGACGTCAGCGGCGACCATGGGATGTGACAGGTAGTCGTTTCCGAGGGCTGACACAGAAGTACGCGCAGAACGAACTGCCGAAATGTTCACCAGAGTGGATGGTTGAGAAATCAGCCAATTGCTTCCCCGTTGCAAAAGTCACCCGTGGGTGACATCCCTGTGAGCGATCTCAACCCTACCAACAAACCCGCCATAGTTGCACTCGATCAGCCCAGCAGAGTCATCCAGCCGGTTTTCAGCCTTCGCCAACTCGAGCCGGGGCGATCACGGGAGACACCTACACGGAGACTTGCACGGGCAAGAAGTCGTGCGTGCGGGTCGTGCGGGTCAGGCCAGAGAGACACACACACGCCCCTTATCTTATAAGGGCGTGTGTGTGTGTCTCGCTGGTGGAGGAAAGCGGTTTGGAGAAAAACGATGGCGGCTGGCCGGTAGTCTGAAAGTAGCCAAAGAGTGCACCATTCTGGCCGGAGTGGTTGGGTAAAGGTGGGGTAAGAGTGGGGTGTTTCTGGCAAAGTGAAGTTGTTCTTCCAGTTATACGAGAGTGGCACAAAGGTGTGACGGTTTGACTGATTGGGGTGGGCGGAACTGATGCAAGGGTGGGGTGATCCGGAAAACGGAATTCGGCCGACGTTGTTCATTCACCGGCGTTGTGCGCGGCTGATTGAAACGTTGCCGGCACTGCAACACGATCCGAATCGGCCCGAGGACGTGCTCAAGGTGGATGCGGATGAGGAGGGAGTGGGCGGTGATGACGCGGCGGATGCGTTGCGGTATTTGGTGGCGACGAAGTCGCGGGAGGTCAGGACGCGGAAGTTGAGAGGGCTTTGATGCGGTTAACAAATGTCGGCTGCGATAGAATACCTGAAAACATCTGGTAGAGACGCTCGCGACGAATGAACCAATACGACGGGTGATAGAAGGTTATTATGAACCGCTGGTTATGGGTGTAAATGTTTTGAGCGAGATTCTCGATCCTAGCGTCAGGATAGATTGCCTGATACGCATTGAAGTTGGTACGGCAGCAGTAAACAACAGTTGGGGCAATAGTATCAATTTGATTGGAAAGGGCATTTCGGTTTTCCGACGCGACTCTTGCGATTAACCCATTATCTGACGTGGACTGGCCCAGCTTCTTGTTGAAATTGACATAAGCAATTTCGTCTAGGTACCCATTATTGGTCCGATACTCCTTAAGCTCCCCATCAGAAGGATATTCTGGAACTCGATGCTCATTAAACACGCCGCAAATCGCGTGTTTCCATCGAAGAACATTTGGCCAAAATCGAGGATTATCTCCCTTGCGCGTGTTAATCGGGTTGCCTGCGATCTCAGTCCACCCAGAACTTTTCGTCGCCTCTTTGAAAAGAAACAATATTTTTGGAAACGCCTTTTCCCACTTCTGAGGGTCAAGTATGCCGTCATTCACCAAGTCTTGATCAGCAGTCATGAATGAATCGTATGTGTAGAAAATGATTGAGTCCAGAGGGTTGCTAACCCTTTGGCGCGGGTCTGGGCCGGCGTGAGGCCCAGACAAAATGGTTGCGCGGCTGACGACCTCAAGGCGTCAGCCGCGAAAATTTTTTGGAGTGTTATGGTTTGCGTCCGGCGCAGATTTGCGGTTTGGCGTTCGGGTCGTCGGTGTAGTGGAGGAACTGGCCGCAGGTCTTGCAGTGCGTCCAGTAGATGCCGGCGTCGCGACGGCGGGAGTACCAATTGATGCCGCATTGGGCGATGAGGATGTCATTTCGCTTGCGCGTGGCTTCTTCGCGTTTCCAGCGGCGGGTGTTCTTGGCCATTTCTTCCTCGGCTTTGCGCTGCTCGCGCTGACGAGCGGCGAGGATCTTTGCGGCCTGCTTCGCCTCGCGCTCATGCTGCTCGGCGGCACGCTGAGCTTCGCACTTGGCGGCTTCGATGGCGCAGGCTTCCGCTTCAAAGGGCATCAGGGATTGATTCATAGGACGGATGGGACTGGTGGGACAGATAGGCGGGGCGGCTCGCGTGGACGCTCGCCCCACCTGTGGTGGGTCAATCTTCGTCGGGCATCATGACGGTGATGGCGGGTGCGGGGTCGGCGATGTCCAGCGGGCCGGCAACGGCTATCAACTTCACCAGCTTGGCGGCGCGGTTGTCGTTGCGCACATAGAGCGCGAACGGGAGCCGCTCCACGCCGCACTTGGTGCGTTGGATGGCGAAACGCAACATCCAGACGACATCCCACAAACGGCCTGCCTCGTCCTGCCCGGAAATATCCGGGGGGACGGCAACGTAGGCATCGAATACGGTGCGGGTGAGAAAGACCGGGAAGCGGATGCCCGCTTCCTGCGCGGTCTTGGTGACTTCGACTTGCACGCCGTCGGCGACGGCCTGCGCTCGGGTGTAGCTGTAAACGACACCGCCAAACGCGGTGATGCCGTCGGCGATCTGCTTGGGCTCGCCGAAAACGGCGCGGAGCGCTTCTTCAGGATTAATGTTCTGGTCTTGGTTCATAGGTTTAGCGGTTAAGGATGGGAATTTCGGAATTGGGGCTGATGCGCTCCAGCTTGGGGCTGGGGCGAAAGGTCACCGGCTTACCAAAGCGCGGCGTGATGGTGCGCTTCGGTTGAATGACTTCGACGACGGCGGCGGATTCGCTCACCTTAATGACTCGGCACGGCTGGCCGGCATACTCGACAAGGTCACCGGCGCGGAGGGTGTAAGAATTGGTCATAAAAAAGTTGAGGGATGAAAGTTGAGAGTTGAGAGGCGGGGCGGCTCGCGCGGACGCTCGCCCCACCAGTGGAACTCACGCGGCGACTGGCTCCGGGGTCTTGGCCTTGGTGCTGCGCTTCACGCGGGCGGGGTGATAGCTGGAATATTTCTCGTGCGGGTCTTGCGCGCTCCCCAAGCTGAACAGGCCGCACGGGTGCTGCCACGCCTGGCGGTCGCGATTCCAGTGAAAACCAAGCTGCGCCAACTGCTGCCGAATCTCGGCGGCGGGCTGCTCGGTGAACCGAACCCAAACCCATTTCCCGACTACCTCGGCCAACCGATACGCGGCGGGCAACTGCGTGTGCAACGCGGCCAAAACTTTCGGGGTCGGCAACGTGCGATTGGCTTTTCGCGCCTCGGAATCAATCGGCAGGCGATTGTCTTTCCGCTCCGCCTGCGGCGCGGTCTGCGCTGCGGCTTCCGGCTGTCCTTGGTCGGACTGATGATGGGATCGGTTGTTGAGCTCTGAACTAACGATTTGATTTTGAGATGTAGTTTTCATGGTCTTTTTTTTACTGAACTGATGATGGTCTTCGGAGTGTCGCCCTTCACAAATTGGAGGCCGCGTAACCGGGGCGGCGCGTGGGAGGAGTCCTCGGAGGGAAACCACGCTCCCTGCCCCCCGGTGAAGCGGCCTTGTGAGGGCGACAGGACGTGACCAGCAAAAAAGGACCTGAAGACGGGAGGATGGCCTATGCGGCGGCAATGACGTGGACGCCGCCTAACTCAACGCAAGCGAAGCGAAGGAAATTATGCTGACGCGGAGGGACGAGAGCGGAGATTCCGGTCATAGGGCGTCAAGACCGGTCGCCCGGCCCATTCGTAGAGGGCGGCCCAAGTTTTCCGGTTGACGGAGGGTAGCAAAGTCTTTTGCCAATAAACCGCCACGCCCGCATTCGACATTTGCAACTCCCCGGATTCCATGGCGGCGCGAACGTCGGCCCAGGAATGGTAGCCACAATACTTGACCACGGAACGGGCGCGCGGTGGCAGGAGGCAAATGGCTTTTAAGCCATGGGCGGCGAAATCGCGAAGGCGGTCGTGGGCTTGGCGGTAAATTTGCCTGACGCGCTCGGGAGTAACGTCCAACTGCTGGCCGATCTGGGCGAAGGTGAGCTGGGCCTCATCGTGCAGGCGAACGACGGTGGCTTGCACATCCGTCAACGGTTCACGACTGAGGCGACTGTGGTTCATGGGCGCATTCGAATGGCCGGAGCGTAATGGAAGGCGCGCGAGACTTTCAACCTTGGAGCGCAGACCCCTTGGGGACGGAAGGGGTCGAGCATTGGGGATGGGTGGGGGGTGCGAGC
>CAYXQJ010000079.1:0-10355 GCA_964467455.1 uncultured Hyphomicrobiales bacterium
TACGCAATCCGGGCAGTGGCGCCGCAGGATTGAGTTCTTTGAGTGGCTATCAACTGCGCGACGGCGAGGCCTGCATCCCCGGGCGCGTCATTCCGAACAACGGCGGGCGCGATTTCTTTGGCAATCCCGTTCCTGCCGATCAACCACCGTGTGTCGGCGCGGCGCAGTCGAAGTAATCAATCGTTTTCAGAACCGCGCCGTCAACGCGGCGCGCACTTGAATCGGCTCGACCGGATGGAAATGAATTTCTTCCTGCGGCGCACCGCCGGGCGTGGTTTGCGATTCGTAAAAATACGAGATGTCGTGATCCTTGCGGTCGAGCAGATTCAACACTTCCACCGTCGCCGTCCACGTTTTATTGAACTGATAGCCTAGCTGCGCGTTAACCAAGATCGTTTCCGGTGATCGCACGCTATCATCTTCGATCAATGGACGCGGCCCGAAGTAGCGCAAGCGCACGCTGCTGAAGAAGCCACAATCGGCGCGATAAGTGACGCCTGCTGAAACGACCGTCTCAATCGCACCGGGAATATGATCGCCTGCCGGATCGTAATCACGAAACTCCGCGTGCGAGAACGACGCATCGAAATCAAACGTCAGGTTGCGCGTGACGCTGTAAAAGTTCGCCCACTCAACGCCGTAACGTCGGCTCGGACGACTCGCCTCGGTTGCGCCTGCGTCGCCAACGAAGAGCAATTCCGAATCAATATCCAGCCACCAGAAGGACAGCGTGCTTTGCAAACCGTTCACCGCGAGCGTGCGAAGTCCAATCTGCGCGCCATACGTTTGCACGAGTGGATCAGCCCGCATCACCGGCGTGACACCATCCGTGGGATCAATGCGTGTGGTCGCACCACGCCCGTCGTTGCTGTGAAAACCAAGGCCGCCCTGCACGTAGATTTCCGTTTGCGCCCACGGTCCGAATACCAGCGTCGCTTTCGGACTCGCGATGCCGTCGTAACGCTCATCGGAATTCGCCGCCAAGGTGCTGTCCACGTCATAGCGATAAACCTCGCCGCGCAATCCCACCGTGCTGCGAAAATAATCGGTCCACTGAATCTTATTTTCCCAGAACGCGCCGACGCTCGTTTGAATCACATCGTCGGCCCGCGTGGTGGCCGAAAGTGTTCCGCCGACTTTGTCCACGCGCACCCGACCTTGCGTCTGATAAAGCCCGTTGCGAATCCAATCATTTCGCACCTGCGTGCCGAACATGTTTTCCATCTCACGTTCGCCGAGTTGGCCGTAGAACGTGTGGCGCACGTCCAATCCCGCGGCCCAGCGCCGATCCACCTGTTCAAATTGATCGCCCAGCACGTTGTCCGTCAGGAAATAGGTAAAGTCGCTGAACAAATCCATGTCGTAGTAAAACGTGTACGCCATGACTTTAGTCGCGGAATCGGCGTCGCTGCGATGCCACTCGCCTTGCAGACTGTAACGCTGCGAATCACCGCCGGTCGTGTTGTCGAGCGAACCGAAGCGCGTCACCAATCCGTCCGCGATTGCACTCGCGGCGATCTGATCGCTGGAATCCCATTCGCCGTGATACGCGCGCGCGGTGAAACTGAAACCGTTCGCCGCATCGCCACGACTGTAGGTCAATTGGCCGTTCACTTTGTTGTAGTTATCCGGTTTGTCCCACGGTCCGTCGTTGTGCATGAATTCGCCAGCGTAAAGCAGATGACCGTCGCCCACTTGCGGCGAATCGGCGAACATCACGCGCCCGTAGTTGAAGCTACCACCTTCGACGGTCGCAATGCTTTGCGGAAGCACCTTGAAAAATTCGAGTCGCGCCGCGCCGGCGGATGAGAAATCACCGTTCTCCACGTAATAAACGCCCTTTTGATAATTCACGCGCTGCACGAGTTCCGGAATCACAATGTTCATGTCCGCGTAACCCTGGCCGTGCCCATGCGTCGGCAGATTCAACGGCATGCCGTCGAGGAACGTGGCGAAGTCCGTGCCGTGATCGAGATTGAAGCCGCGCAGAAAATATTGGTTCGCTTTACCGCCACCGGCGTGTTGCGTGATGATGACGCCGGGAATCGTTTCAAGCAGTTCGCCCGGTCGCAGCGTGGGACGATCCGCCAATTCCGCCGCGCCGACCGTGCCCTCCGTCGCCGAATCCGCGATGCCCAGCAAACTGTCCGCACGACCTTCCACCACGATTTCGTCCAACACAATTGGGGTGACCTGATTGGTCGTCTGCGCGTGCGCTTTGGCTCCCGCAAATAGTGCAACCGCCGCCACTGCGCCACGAGCGACCACGAAACCCAATCCTTGCAACAGAATTGTGGCGACCACGAAACCGCCCACGAACGAAACCGCACTCGCCGAGACTGGCATTTCCGCGCCATGCGCGAGTCCGTGGAAGAATGCAAAAAATGCCGCGAGCGCCGCGTTGCCAGTGTTGGTCAGCTTCACTCGCTCAATGAGAATCCAACCAATCACCGGCACGGAAAGCATGATGATGAATTCCACGCCCGGCACATTGACTCCGAGCGCTCCCGCGATGCCGCCGACGACCATTGCGCCAACAAACGCCGCCGGAATCTGCCAGCGCGCCGCGCCAAACTTTTGCGCCGCCCAAATGCCCACCGCGAGCATCACGATCAAATGATCCCAACCAAACAGCGGATGCGTGAAGCCCGGCGCAAAGCCATTGGGCACATGAAATCCGTCATGCGCAAATGCTGCTTTCGGGCTGAGGAATAAACCCAGGAAGATAGCCAATCGTTTCAATGTTTTCATAATTGCAGAGTCGGCTCGCCGGAGGCTCGGCGATGGGCCGCCAACGTGAAGAGAAAATGTCCCGACGGCAATCTTTACTTCATCGCGCTTCACCCAAACAAATCTATTGCTCACGTCATTGAGCAGCGATTGGCTGCCCCGTAAGTTTTCCATTGCTGCGTGGCTAGACACCGATAATCCTAAGCCCATGCAAATCAGTCGTGGGTGCGCGTGGGTTCTCTTCATTGCAGGTTCTTTCGCGATGGTTTCGCCTGCACATGCAGGGATGACGGTTTACGGTTTGCGCGATATTTACCGCCTGCGGCTCGAAGAAATTTCGTTTTTCATCGTTCTGCTTCTCGCTAGCGCCCTTGTGCTGAAACTGCTTTGGAACTACGCCTTCAACGGGTTCAATTCGATTCCACGGCTCAGATACCTTCAAGCCCTTTGCGCATCGCTATTGTTCGGGTTGATCATGTTGCTCATTCTCACGATGATTTCCGGCATTCGCGAGGTGCTTACCCCGGGCGCTTGGCGGAAGCAAGGCACTTCCTATCGCCTGAACGACCCATCACAAGAACCGACCCGGCGGCGAAGCATGGAACATTTGCGCGGGGCGTTGTTAAATTTTGCTCGAAGTCACGAGGGCCGGTTTCCGCAAAACGATTTCATTCCAGAAATACCTGAAAAACTTTGGGAGTCTCCCGATCAGCTCGGTTCGCGTTACATCTACTTCGGCGGTTTATCCACGAATGAAAGCAACGCCGTTTTGGTTCTCGAGCCCGCAAACTTCGGCGACTCCCGTTTCGTTCTCAAGGCATCAGGCGAGGTGGAACTGTTTTCCAACCAAGAAATCCGGCGAAGACTGGAGGGAGGATCGCCACCATGAGCGCGAACACCAATCCAAATCCTTCTGGAATCCGACGTGGCTTGGGATGCGTGATCAGGCTGGCCTTGCTTTTGTTGGTTCTCTTCTTTCTCTTCATGTTCATGGCGGCTGGCATTGGATCGGGGCAAATTGATGCTCTTATTGCGCTGACTTTTGGTTGGCTTGGCTTCCTGAAACGCACCGTGCCCGGGATTACCTGGAACTGGGACCTCATTGGCATGGCCCTATTCTGTGTTGGGGCAATTATCTTGTTGGGCCACAGGTTTGCCGCTTGGATCGCAACGCAGATCGCTTCAAAGCGCGGCAGGTCCTGGCAATGGCTGTGGCGGTGGACGTGGTGTGGGGTGATCGGATTGAGCCTCCTGTTTGTCATTGGAATGTGTGTCGGCGGTGCGGCTCACCAAATCGGGTGGATTGCCGGAAGTGAAGAACCCTGGTTCGAACGAAAGCCCCGCTATTTCGAAGAAAGAAATCAAATGCGCGGCCTCGACACTGAGTTTCGAATTGCCTTGGCTGAAACCAATACCATTAACGCTGTGCGGCAAATCTTGCGGGATTCTCATGAGGAGAAGCGTTCCCTTGAACGTCAAAACCATTCGCTGCTTCACACTTTCCACATCCTTTTTGTCTCCACGAACGGAAGCCAGGCGGACGCAATCATCATGTTTCCTCGTGATCCAGAGATCAAATCACGCCTCAATGGCTATTTAATTACCGACGTCGACAGTGCGTTGATTCCCGCGGACCAATTGCCCGCGTTGTTGAAGGAGCGAGCTCAGTTTCTCATCTCGTTTTAGTGGCGCGTAGCTTTCACCCAAACAAATCCCATCTGCGGCAGCGGGACGAGTTGTTTGAGTTGTCGCGCTCTTGCTGGCGGTCAGGATTTTGGCTGCGGAGGCTTGGGAAGTTTTTCTTGTTTGACCCAGTCGCCGAAATCACGCGCAACGGCAGCTTCCAATTCCGGTCCCGTGTAGCCAGAACGTCGAGCGGCTTCCTCCAACGCGGCTTTGTATCTCCGCAACATCTCGGGCTTTTCCGAACCGGAGCAGAACCGCAGATCGTACTTCGCGGCGTGAAGACGGGCGATGTAGTCAGGACGCGGCACCGAATACGGCCTCCCGGACTCGCTTCAATTCGTCCTCGGTAAAGCCGTGATGCCATTCCCGGAGGCTTTGTTCCAGTTCCGCGACGTAAGCTTCAATCTCCTCGTGCTTGATTTGAAATTTGACCAGGTCGTCAGGTTTGAATCGCTTGGAATCAATAATCAATGCCTGGCCAATCGTCAGCAAGCCGTGGAGGCAAAGGGCATGAAACTGCAGATCAATCGGTTTCGGCAGGCCAAGAATTATCCGCTTATTCTCGATTTTGCGAAATTGTTTGACCGCTAAATCCCACTGGAAAAGTTTCTGAGCGAAAAGATCGCTTTCTTCCTCGCGGGCAACATCTTTAATTAAATCCTCAACCCATGCCCACTCTTCTCTGGTGATGTTGTCTTCGTCAAATCGCTGTTGGAGCGGAGCCATGGGCAGAATCTATGGCTGCCA
The DNA here is from genome assembly GCA_964467455.1 of uncultured Hyphomicrobiales bacterium. Taxonomy (GTDB): domain Bacteria; phylum Bacteroidota; class Ignavibacteria; order Kapaibacteriales; family Kapaibacteriaceae; genus OLB6. The sequence continues at coordinate 5,164 of CAYXQJ010000079.1, forward strand.
CTATGAGACGTCAAGTGTTGCAAACGTCCCAGACATCACGACAATTCTCGTGAATAATCCATCGGCGGGAGCGGGCGAGTTGGTTTGAGTTCGTCGCGCCCTGCACCGGCGCGACGGGCGGACGTTGCCCTTCGGGGATCGGAGCGCGAGCGGTCCCCCGCTCGCAGCGTATGGCAAACAGTGAGGTGCTTGGACTGGCAAAACCGAGCTTTCTCGATCCGAGGCCAGGCGTGGCTAGACACACGAACTTTCGGGGACTGGTCTCGTGCTGGCGCGCTGCGGACGGGGACCGTCCGCGCTCCGGCTGATTCTCACCCAAACAAATCCATCTGTGGCGGCGGGGCGAGTTGTTTGAGTTTGTCGCGCTCCTGCTGGCGACGCGGCGGGCGGACGTTGCCTTCGGGGGTGAGTTCGGATTCTTCGAGGTTCACCAGGATTTGTTTCGCGCGCTCGACCACGGCTTTCGGCACGCCGGCGAGGCGGGCGACCTGGATGCCGTAGCTCTTGTCTGTGCCGCCTTCGACAATCTTGCGCAGGAAGACGATGGAGTCATGCCATTCGCGCACGGCGACGTTGAAGTTCTTGATCCGCGGCAGGCGTTGCGAGAGTTCAGTCAGTTCGTGATAGTGCGTGGCGAACAGGGTTTTTGCGCCAACCTGATTGTGCAGGTGCTCGACGATGCTCCACGCAAGCGACAGGCCGTCGAACGTGCTCGTGCCGCGGCCGATTTCGTCGAGGATGATGAGGCTGCGCGGCGTGGCGTTGTTGAGGATGTTCGCCGTCTCGCTCATCTCGACCATGAAGGTGGATTGCCCGCGCGCGAGGTCATCGCTCGCGCCGATGCGGGTGAAGATACGATCCACCAGGTCAATGCGCGCGGTCTTGGCTGGAATGAAACTGCCGGTGTGCGCGAGCAAGGTGAGCAACGCGACCTGCCGGATGTAAGTGGATTTACCCGCCATGTTCGGCCCGGTGATGAGAGCGATTTGCGGAGCGTCGATCTCCTGATCGGCCCGTTGGTCCGCGACTTGGGGACGAGCCGAACCGGAGTTCGGCGCTCCACTTGTCAGAGCGGTGTCATTCGGTACGAAGCGCTCATCAATCAAGCTCTGCTCCAGCACCGGATGACGGCCATCGGTGATTTGCAGCACACCGTCATCGCTGACTTGCGGGCGGCAATAGTCGTGCAGGCGCGCGGTCTCGGCGAAGGACGCGAGCACGTCCAATTGCGCCAGCGCCGAGGCTGTTTGTTGGATTTTGGCAAGCTGGCCGAGGACTTCTTCGCGGAGGCGCTGGAAGAGTTCGTATTCCAACTTCACGCTGCGTTCCTCCGCGCCGAGGATCTTGCCCTCCATGTCTTTCAACTCGGGCGTGATGAATCGCTCACCGTTGGCGACGGTCTGCTTGCGGATGTAATGCTGGGGAACTTTGTCGAGGTTCGACTTGGTGACTTCGATGTAATAGCCGAAGACGGAATTGAATCGCACTTTGAGCGACGTGATGCCGGTGCGCTCGATTTCGTCCTGCTGAAGTTTGGCGAGCCAATCCTTGCCGCCGCGCTGGGCGTTGCGGAGTTCGTCGAGGTCGGTGCTGAAGCCGTCGCGAATCATGCCGCCTTCCTTCACGGCGAGCGGCGGTTCATCCACGATGGCGCGGCTGATCAATTCGACGAGGTCGGGGGATTCGGAAAGTTGATTGTTCAATGTGCCGAATAAACCATCTGGCTGTTCGACCGGCTGATGTGCTGCTGATGCAACATTTTCACCAAGCAGTCTTTCATGTGGTTTGCTTGCGTTGTTTATTTCAAGGCCAGCCATGACACCTACGAAAGCCTTAACTTTTGGAATTTGTTCCAAAGCTTTTCGCAATACAGCTAGGTCTCGTGCATTTCCGCTTCCAGTGCTTAGTCTTCCGATAGTTCTTTCCAAATCACGCACTTCAGCCAGCACTGTTCTAAAATCATCAACACCTGTTGATGGAATAAACAAGAACGCTTCGACTGCATCTTGCCGACGACGAATTGATTCAACCTCAGCCAGCGGCTGCGAAAGCCAGTTGCGCAGGAGGCGCGCACCCATCGGTGTAACGGTTTTGTTCAACGCGCCGTAAAGGCAGGCGTTACGTGGAGCGTCCCGGTGTTGCGGCTCGAGGATTTCCAGATGCCGCAACGTGGTGTAATCGAGCGCGAGGTAATCGGTGCGTTGATAGAACGACAGGCGCGTGAGGTGTTTGACGTCGCGCCGGAGATTTTGCGTGAGGTAATGCAGCGCGCCGCCTGCCGCGCCGATGGCGGCAGTGCGATCCTTGAGGCCGAAACCATCAAGCGAGGCGACCTTGAAATGCTCGCGCACCGTGAACACGGCGGTCTGCGGGGCGAAAGTCCAATCGTCGTAAGCGCTGACGGTCCAGCCGGAATTGCGGAGCAAATCACGCAATGCGGTGGCTTCTATCGGATGCACGATCTCGGCGGGGCGGAGGCGTTCGAGTTCGGTGAGGAGCGCGGCCTCTGACTCAACTTCCGTGGTGAGAAAATCGCCGGTGGTCAGATCAATGAGCGCCAATCCATACGTAGCCGCCGAGGTGACGAGGCGGTCGGTCGCGCTGGCGTTGGCGTCCGCCTCCTTACGTCGGCGGCTACCGGGACAAACCGCGGCGAGGAAGTTGTTTCGTTCTGCGACCAACATTCGTTCATCGAAATGCGTGCCGGGGGAGAGGATTTGGGTGACCTCGCGATTGACGAGTTTGCCGGGCTTGGCTTCCTCGGTTTGTTCGCAGATGGCGACTTTGCGTCCGGCCTTGAGCAAACGGCTGATGTAATTGTTGGCCGCGTGGAAGGGCAGGCCGCACATGGGCACGCCGTTGCGGGCGGTGAGTGCGAGATTGATCAGCGCCGCGCCTTCCTTGGCGTCCTCGAAAAACATCTCGTAGAAATCGCCGAGGCGGAAAAGCAGAAGCGCGTCCTTGGGCAGTTCGCTTTTGATGCGGCGATACTGCGCCATCATGGGAGTGAGTTGCGCTTCGGCAGACATGTGGCGGGCAAGTTAATGAGCGCGACGGCGAACGTCGAAACGAAATTACTCACAAGCGAATGCAGGCGTAGTTGCCTCCGGTGCGAGTGCGGCGGACGGCAGGCGGGGCGGACAACTCCATCCGAGTTTTTCAGTAATCAAGGAGCGGCTAACCGGAAGAATCGCACCTGATCCGTCAGCGGGACGGTGGTCTGATAACTGCCGTTGGTGAAGATCACGGTAGCGTTCGCGTTGGTCCATGCTGCTGTTGATTCGGCCGGGACACTGCTCTCCAAGCGACACCAGCCTGCGGCAGGCCCCCACGAAATGACCAGATTGGTGTCCGAAAGTTGCGGACGAAGAACAAAGTCCGCGCCGATGATATCAGGTCCGAGTTCGTAGCTGGCCGCGATTGCGGCATCACTCAGCGCTGTGCGATAGATGCGAAACTCATTGAACATGCCGTGAAAAAGGCTGTCGCCGGAGAATTGGGAGCGCCCGAGCCAGTTGTTGGTATCGGTCAGGTGATTCAATGGCACGGGAGCAAAGCCCACGGCTGCCAACGTGCCGTTCGTGTAAAGCTTGGAGAGGTTTGAGGGCGGGTCATAGACGACGGCGTAATGGCTTTCGACTCCGGCGCGCTGCCACGGCGGGACGGAGAGTTGGAGTGTTTCGCCCGCACCTTCGTTGGCGGCGAACCGCACGATTCCCGGTGGTTGCGTCTCAACAATCACGGAAGAAAGAAAAATGTAATTCAGGCCGACGCCATTGGTCTGGCGGCTGCCAAAATCAAAAATACGCGCCCAAAAGTCGAAGACTGACGTTTGATATCGGGTCACCCACGCCTCGATCGTGACGGTTTCGAGGCGGGAAATCAGCCCGTCCGGCAAATCGACATAACCATTGAATCCGTTCAGATACAGTTGGCTGCCGTTCGTGAACGCACCGCCGCCGATGAACAGCCCGGGCGCGTTGCCGCCGGCAAGATCCATCACGTTGGAGGTGCCGGCACTTTGCTTGAAATTATAACGATGCGCCAAGGCGAACGGCTCTGAGGCTACCACGTTAAGGGTCATCGTGTTCGATAGCCCTTCATAAATGGCCGTGAGCTCCGCAGTCCCAAGCCCGACGGCGCGAAGATATCCTCCGCTAGCGGGGGCAATAACGTTGGTGTCGCTGCTGACAACCGTAACTCCCGGCAGTGGAGTGACGTCCACTCCCGAACAGTCGGCAAAATCGGCCCGCACCGTTGGGCGGACCAGGGCCTGCAAGCCCAGGTGAGGCGCTAGTTGCAGTTGCAAATTGGTGACGCCACCGAGTGAGTTCAACAGCACATCGGGGCCGGCAGCACGAGATCGAACTACTTCCAAATGCGTCAGGGCGTTTGAGTAAGTTCGGAATTCGGCGATCCAGCCGCGCACGGGATTGCCCATGCCCTGTGAACCGAGAAATCCGGTCGAGGTTGGTCCGGGCGTGGCGGTGAAGTTGGTGTTCTCGGCATACAATTCGCCGTTGAGATAGACGCGGGCCAGCTTGGTGGCCTGATCCTGAGACCAGACCAGATGGTGCTCCCGACCGGTACTAATTGGCGCCATCGGCAGCATGGCATTGACCGTGAGGCTGCCGTAGTAAAAGCGGGAAAACAGGGGCGTGCCGGCGCTTTCCCGAAACATGAAATAGAGATTGGGCGTGCCTGGGAATGACCACAATCCCTGGGAGACAACGTGCTGGTCGTTCCGGAACCAAACTTCGAAACTCAACGATTTGGAATTGGTGAACATGTTACCCGGCAATTGCACGCGGCTGTTCGTTCCGTCGAGAACCAAACGTCCGTTGGCGATGATCGCGTTGCCCAGCAACGTTCCGTGGGCGGTGCCGATGCTGTCATTGGCGTTACCATCAAAAGAATAACGGTGAGTCGGAAGGGTATTGGCGGTGCTCAATCCGGCGATGCCCAGGAAAATAATGCTGAGACAGAGAAGTCTGATTGAGTCCACAAAACCCCGGTAGTTCACGGGCTTTAGTTAATCACGGCGCGTTAAGCTGTCAACGGCGTCGGGCAAGGAGTTTTTCGGGGCAGCGCGACCACAATTACGTCAAACCGAGAGTTGGCTGCGTTTTCGGGGACTGCTAAAAAGTTGCCCCGGCACGCCGCCTGCGGCAACCTAAGCTGACATGGTGGTG
>CAYXQJ010000080.1:0-10232 GCA_964467455.1 uncultured Hyphomicrobiales bacterium
ACCACATCGCGGCGCCAATCGGCGGCATGACCCTGCCGCCCGTGCCCGCCGACGTGACCGAACTCCGGTTCAACGAATTTTTCCGCCAGCCGATCGGTCCACGCGGGCTCGAGTTTTCCGAGAAACTGCAGGAACTCGACGGGGGGCGGATTCGGATTTTGGGTTACATGGTGCGCCAGACAAAACCAATGGAGCGTGGTTTTCTGCTCGCGCCGGTGCCCATCACACTCAACGAGATTGAATATGGCCACGCAGATGACTTACCGGCGACGACGATGCACGTGCTTACCGCCACCGAAGCGCCGGCGCAAACGCCGTTCACGCCTGGACCGCTGTTGCTGACCGGCACGTTAAAGGTGGGAAATCGATTGGAAGCTGACGGGCGCGTCTCCACGGTGCGGTTGGAACTCGATCCTCCGACCGCCGCGCAGCAGCGAGCTTTAGAAGAGATATCGGCTGCGAGTAAACAGAGTAAAAAGCCCGCACGTCCTCACGAGCATGACCATCACGGTCATGCGCATTGAACCGCATTTGTGGCGGAGCGTATTGGCGCTTTCGTCACGTTCCTGAACCTCAACCCAACGAGAAAGGGTAATCCATGAAGAAAATGAAACGCGGTTTGCGCCGCGTCTTGAATCCGGTCGGTTTGACAACTGCAATGCTCGCGGCGGCCACGTTGGCCGACGCCGCTCCCGTGGTTTCGCGTCTGACGCCGCCCAGCGCGTTGTTCACGTTCAATGATCCCAATCCGCCTTACATCGCGCGATTCTTGTCCGAACAGCGGTTTGATCTGCAAGCCACCGTGCAACCGGACGCCGGTCAAACCATCGTGGACGCGAAGTTTTATGTGAATGGGAAACTCGTACCGGGCGCGGTCAGTGCCACGCCGGTTACTGTGGCGGGCCTGTCAGAGAATTCGACGATATTCACCGCGCGTGCATACTCGCAGAAGAAGGCGGGCACGCATGTTTTCAAAGTCGTGGCGCGTCAATCCGACGGTCAGAAAGTTGAAGCGCACGGGAACTTTGAGGTTGTGGATTTTGATCGTGATCAGGGTCGCGGTGGCGGTCAGAAAGCGCGCAACGTTATTATCATGATTGGCGACGGGATGGGCATTGCGCATCGCACGGCGGCGCGTTTGATGTTGCAAGGGGCGCAGCTTGGCAAGGCCAAAGGATTGCTCGCGATGGACACCTTTCCCTACACGGGTTTGGTCATCACGCACTCGTTGAATTCCATCATCACCGATTCCTCGCCCGGCGCGGCTTGCTATGCCAACGGCAACAAGGCGAACAACAATCAGCAAGGCGTGTTTCCCGACGACACGCTCGACAACTTCGACAATCCGCGCGTGGAACTCATCGGCGAATATCTCTGGCGCATGGAGAAGCGCACGTTGGGCATCGTCACGACTGCGGACGTGTTCGATGCGACGCCGGGCGCATTCGGCACACACACGGCGAATCGCGGCGCGGGCACGGGCATTTGCGATCAATACCTCGACGAGGCCGTAAACAAAGGCGGTTTGCGCGTGTTGCTGGGTGGCGGGCGCAAATGGTTTTTGCCAGCCGGAACGCCGGGTTCGCAGCGCAGCACGAACAACGACTACGTGTTGCCAAACGATCTCGCCAATGGCTGGGGCGTGGCCGCGGGCCAGCTTGATCCCGCGCGCGATCTGATCGCTGATTTTCAGGTGGCGGGATTTTTCTACGCCCCCGACAAAGCGACCTTGGACAACGTGCCGCGCCGCGAAGACAAGCTCCTCGGCCTGTTTTCGTTCTCCAACATGAACGTCGCCAAAGACAAAATGGACAAGCGGCGTAATCCGTCCAGCTACACGGTGGTGGATGACTACGGTTTCCCCGATCAGCCGATGCTTGACGAGATGACCGAGAAAGCGCTCGAAGTTTTGGCGAAGAACCGGAACGGTTTCACGCTGATGGTCGAGGCCGCTTCGATTGATAAGCAGGCGCATAACATGGATACAGAACGCTGGATTCTCGATACCATCGAATTTGATCGCGCCATCGAGGTCGCGAAGAAATTCGCGGAACACAATCCGGACACGTTGGTCATCGTCACTGCCGATCACGAATGCGCTGGAGTGAACATCATCGGTGCATCGCGCGTTTCGAACGCAGAACTCGTGGCACGTTCCACGTCCGGAATGGGCACGGGCACAAACGGATTGCGCTCCGGCGTCGTCGGCACTTACGAAACGGCCGGTTTCCCCTCGTATCAAATCGCGGACGACGGTTATCCGGTGACGACTGATCCGGATCGCAAAATGTTGATCGGTTACGCGGGCAATGCGGATCGCTACGAAGATTGGTTGACCAATCCCTGGCCGTTGCGCGACAGCCAGCAGCCATTCAATAACGTAGCGCCGTTGAATCTGTATCCCACTGGTCCACTGAATCGCGACGAGGCGGGCGGTTTTCTCGTCACCGGACAGGTGGACGGCTCGAGCGCAGTGCACACGGCGTCGGACATTCCGGTGTCCGCGTTCGGGCGGGGCGCTTATTTGTTCACCGGCGTGATGGACAACACCGACGTGTTTTTCAAAGCCATGAGCGTGGCCCTCGGTGGTTGTAAATAATTGCGCCAGAGTTCGCGACGCTCAGAAGGACCTTTGCACCGCCCGGTTCGCGCCGGGCGGTTTTTTGTTCCCACTGTTCACACAGTTATTCACAACGTCATGCCGTCTTAACCGCGCCGTCGTGGTTCTGTAACAAAGCTTGCCGAGACTCGGTTACGACTTGTGAAAAAAGTTCTCATCCTCACTGCGGGATTCGGGGACGGCCACAACGCCGCCGCGCGCAACGTGCGGGAAGCGCTGGAACTCACGTCGCCCGATGTCGAAGTCACGGTCGCCGACCTCTACGAACGCAGCTACAAGAAACTCAATTCCATTGCCAAGAAAGCTTACCTCGGCGCGGTGCGTTATACGCCGCGACTCTGGGCCGGCTTTTTCAAGCTGGTGGATCAAGCACCGTGGCTCGCCGATGGTCGCGGCCTGGCGAAACTCGCCGAAACGCTCGCGCATCTTGTGGAAGAGACGCAACCGGATTGCGTGGTCAGCACGTATCCCGCGTACGGGCCGCTGATTCAAGCGCTCTACCGCGATCACTGCGAACGACCATTTCGCTTTCTCACGATCATCACCGATGCGCGTTCCGTGAATTCACTTTGGTATCGTGCAGGCAGTGATCGCTTTGTGGTGTGCGACGACGAGACGGCGGAAGTTTTGCGCCAAGCGGGAGTTGAGAAGGACACAATCTCCGCGCTCGGCTTTCCCGTGAGCCCGCAGTTTGCGTTGACCGCGAATAACCCGCCGAAACGTCCGTCGCTCGGCCAGATGTTGCGCGTGCTGTACGTCATCAACACCGGCCAGAAAAAATGCGGCAAAGCAATTGATCGTATTCTCGAAGTGCCCAATGTGGAACTGACGGTGACGGTCGGGCGTTATGCGGAGTTGCGCGAGAAGCTGGCGCGACGGGCGCGGGATTACGAAGGTCGCTTGCACGTGCTCGGTTGGACGAATCAAATGCCGCAATTGCTGATGAGCAGTCATGTGGTCGTGGGTAAAGCTGGCGGCGCGTCGGTGCAGGAAGCCATCGCGGCGAAGTGCCCGATGATTATCAATCAGGTGATTCCCGGTCAGGAAGAAGGTAACGCAAATCTGATTCGCGATTGGAACATCGGCACGGTGGCAGAGAAGAAACGGGAAGTCGTAGACTGGATTGAGCGACTCGCCGAAGACGGTGGCGAATTGTGGACGCAATGGCGCGAGCAACTGGAAAAGATTAGTCGGCCCGGCGCGGCGTTGAAGATTGCGCAGTTGATTCTCGACGAATGCGACGTGGCAAACAAAGCCGTGCGCCCGGAGAAATTCCCCGCGTTGCCGAAATCGGTGAACGGTCATCAGGCGAATATTGAAACAACGATGCACTCACTGTCCTCCCCCAAGGGAGGAGAGGGTTGGGGAGAGGAGGCCCGATTATTTTCGGGAAAGCCGCAGTCGCCCCAGGATCAAAGCCCCTCACCCCGGCCCTCTCCCCGCTTGGGCGGAGAGAGGGAGGAGGAAGGCGCGTCCACTCAAGTGCGGAGCGTCGGCGACGATAGAAGCCTTTTCAACTCGCGTGCTCAGATAGCGCGTAACAAAACCGGCCCGCTGCTCTGCGATTTTCACGTGCACACGAATTATTCCGACGGGAAACTCACAGTTTCCGATGTCGTGGATTTTTACGGCACGCGTGGCTTCGATTGCATTTGCATTACCGATCACTGGACCGACCCGCGGCGCTTGATTGGCAAACTCGCGCGGCTCACGCCATTCACGCTGAGCATGGATCAGATCGAGGAATATTTTGAAGTCATCGCACGCGAAGCGCGGCGGGCGTGGCGCCGTTACGGGATGCTGGTCTTGACCGGGTTGGAATTCAATAAAGACGGTCCGACGAAAAAATCTTCCGCGCATCTGCTCGGCATTGATTTGAAACTGCCGATCAGTCCGCGTCTGGACTTGATGGAAACGATCACCCGCATTCATCAGCAAGGCGCGCTCGCTGTCGCGGCGCATCCGCATCTGATGAAGTCCGAGTGGGCGAAGGAAACACTGTATCTGTGGGACAATCAGGAGAAGTTTGCGCCGGTGATTGACGCGTGGGAAATCGCGAATCGCAACAATCTCTTCACGCCGGTGAGCCTGCGACGGCTGCCGTTTCTGGCGAACAGCGATTTTCACAAACCGAAACACATCTTCTCGTGGAAGACGTTGTTGAATTGCGAGAAGAACGCCGAAGCGATCAAGGAATGCATCCGCCGCAACGAGAATGTCTCGATCACGTTGTATCGCGGCGACGGAACCGTGCCGGCCACAGAGATTCCAACCCGTGCGTTGGAACAACCGAGCCTGCCGCTGAATCAGGAAGCCGCGCGGATTAAATTGCCGCCGGTGGAAGTGGGTGAGTTTCTCCTGGGGAGCGTAGCGCGATGAGGCAAATCTTACTGGTGATTTCATTCGCGGCGAGCTGCGTTGCATCGCTGGCGGAAGAATTTGCCGAAGCGGAGTTGTTGCAAGGCTTTGAACTGCAACCGACGAAGTTGAGTTCGCTAGGCAAGCAATCGTTTACTCCCGCTGACCTCACGCGAGCGCAAATTAACGGTCTGAAACATGACGATCTGCCATCGCTCGGTTCGGGATTGGCGCGAGTGGGCGAAAATGAATTCATTGGCGTTTCCGATCGCGGCCCGAATGGTGAAGTAGGCAATCGCCGCACGTTTCCCTTGCCAAAGTTTGCGCCGCATCTGACGCGATTCAAATTGCACGCAGGGAAGATCGAAGTGCAGGAGTCGCTCGTTTTCACTGATTCAAACGGCAAGCCGCTAACGGGACTCAGCAATCAAACTGGCGAAGAATCTTTATTCGAAACCGCAGAAGTAGCTGCGCCACTGCCTTACGATCCCAACGGCGTTGATCCGGAGGCGATTCGCATTTTTCCGGACGGTAAGTTTCTGGTGTCAGAGGAGTATGGTCCATCTGTGCTCGTGTTAAACACCAACAGCCAAGTGCTCATGCGCTACGTGCCGGAAAACAAGCCGTTGCCGGGCGTGAGTTATCCGGTGCGCGCGATTCTGCCAGCCGTTCTTTCACAACGACGAACCAACCGCGGTTTTGAAGCGCTTGCGTTGTCGCCGGATGGCAAAACGGCTTACGTGATGTTGCAAAGTCCGCTTGGCGATGAGCAGAACGACGAGCTGAAGCACGCGAGGGTTTCACGAGTTTTGCGCCTCGATTTGGCTGATCCCTTGAACGCGTGCGTGACGGGACATTTCCTCATGCCGCTGAGTCGCGCGACGGAATATTCCGCCAAGCAAAAGCAAACCGGCTTGAAGTTGAATGATGCCGAATGGCTTGCGCCGGATCGGTTGTTGGTGCTGGAACAGGCGAGTGATGGGGCGCGATTGGTGGTGGCGGATTTTCGCAGCGCGACGGATTTGCGAGATCATCCGGAAGCAAACAGCACAACATTTGAAGCCGCGAGCGCGGATTTGTCGAAGCTGCCAGTCACGCCCGCGAGCGTTGAGGTTTGGGCGGCGCTGAATTGTTTGAGCAAAGAAACAACAAAGCTCGAAGGACTCGCGGTGCTTTCCGCGACCGAGGTTGCCGTGGCCAGTGACAATGATTTCGGTCTGGGAGATAATAAAAATGGGACACCTTCGGCAGTTTGGCTCTTGCGATTGCCGCGGGCGTTGCCGATTGGGGTAGTGCGGTAAGAATTGTTACTGCACGTCACAAATTTGTCACCGTGGCTTCGTAGGCCCGTCACACATTTGGCTAATGCTCTCCGCGTTGCCGACAACCCGGCAATTCACCCAATAGTTTTTATGCTGAAACGACTTTGCGGCGTCACGGTCTTGAGCTTTTTGACAATCTCCAGTTGGGCGCAACTGGCCATCACGGAAACCTTTTCCTCAGCCTCCACCAACAACACGTTGACGCCCGGCGATCAAGGACCGGACTTTTTTGAGATTTCGAATTTCGGTCCGACGCCGATTGATCTCACCGGTTATCGGTTTAACGACGCTGACGCGACGCTCGGCGGTGATGCGAATTCCAGCGTGTTCAGCGGCATCACAATTGCGCCGGGCGAATCCATCATCTTCGCGCAATCCGGCACGGCGATTTCCACGCGCGAACAATTCATCGAATGGTGGGGGGCGGCCAATGTTCCCACTGATCTGAAAGTGCTGTTCTACTCCGGCAACGGTCAATCGAGCAGCGGCGACAGCATCGTGCTGTGGGACGCGACGGCAGTGAATGACGCGGATTATCTGGATCGCGCGGATTTTGGAGAAGCGGTTCGCGGGCGCTCGTTCACCTACGACACGAATGGGTTTCACGGAATGCTCAGCACGAACGGCGTCGGTAACGCATTTGTCGCGGCGACCTCGGATGACGAAGGTTCGCCCGGCACGAACAGCGGTCCGGTGGCACTGACGATTACACAACAGCCGACGCCTGCGACCTTTTCCACGCCGGCTTCGTTCAACGCGGCGTTCACGGTCGCCGCGAAAGGTTTGCCGCGCCCGCGTTATCAATGGCAACACAACGGGACGCCCATTGTTGGCGCGACGCAATCGACGTTGAGCCTGACCAACGTGCAACAGGCCGATGCGGGCAACTACACCGTCGTCATTACCAACGGCATTCAATCCATCACCAGCGCCGTCGCGGTGCTGACGGTGACCACCGATCCAATTGCGCCGGATTTCTTGACGACGCCGAAGAGCGCAGGTGCGTTCGTCGGACAAGTGGTGCAACTCACCGCGCTCGCCAACGGCAGTCCCACGCCGTCGTATCAATGGCAATTGGACGGCGCTGATCTGAACGGTGAAACGAGCGGCACGTTGACGTTGTTCGGCGTGCAATCGAATCAGGCGGGCGTTTACACGGTGATTGCATCCAGTTCCGCTGGGACAAACTTCGCGTCTGCGACTCTCAATGTCACCGCCAAACCGCGTTTGCTCATCACGGAAGTGCATTCCACCGGCAGCACGCCGAATCAGGATTGGTGGGAGCTGACGAGTTTTGAAACCTACCCGATCAATCTGAAGGGCTGGCGTTTTGATGACAGCAGTCATTCGCTCGCGCCGAACAATGCGTTGACCATCACGAACGACGTGATCATTCATCCCGGCGAATCCATCGTCTTCGTGGAGAATTATGCTCCCGCCCAATTTCGCGACTGGTGGCCGACGACTCCGCCGGGAACACAAATTATCTCCTACCGAGGCGGCGGCATCGGGTTGAGTTCCACGGCCGACGAAATCAATTTGTGGAACGCGGTCACGATTGTCGGCAACGAACTGACTGAACGCATCTCCTACTACATCTTCGGCGCCGCGCCATTGGCAACGAGCTTCGTTTATGACCCGGAGAATCTCCCGCTCGGCAATGTCATCAGCACGCTTGCCACGAATACGGTGCTCGGTCTCGACGCCAACGGAACGATGACTTCGACAAACAGCATGGTCGGCTCACCTGGCCGCGTTGTGGCGGCGGTCTATGCGACAAATTCAGTAACGGGCAACCTAAGTTCGATTTCGTGGAACACGTTCGCTCCGCGAAACTATGAAGTGCAGGCGACGACGAACCTGGTGACGCCCGTCTGGACGAGTATTTCCAACCTCACCGCTTCCGCCAGCAGCGAAATCATCAGTGAACCGCTGCAAAGTGGAGAACAATTCTATCGCGTGGGCACGGTGATTCCATTGATCCCGCAACCTTGAACTCATGAAATTTCGCGCGCACAAACGAGCGGCATTTACGTTGATTGAATTGCTGGTAGTCATCGCGATCATCGCAATTCTGGCCGCGATGTTGTTGCCGGCGTTGAGCCGCGCGAAAGCTTCAGCGCAGCGCACCACTTGTTTGAACAAGCTGAAGCAGTGGGGACTCGCGCTGACGTTGTATTACGACGATAACCGCGATCGCCTGCCGCGCGAAGCGGAGACGAGTGGCAGTTCGTTGCTGAATTGGGCGCAAGTGGTCGCGCCGACCGGCGGCGATGTCTGGTATAACGCGCTGCCCCGTCAGATTAAATTGCGCGGCGCGGCGGATTACCTGACGGACAAAGCGGCATTTTATGCGCGCGATAGTCTGCTGCATTGCCCCGTGGCGTTGTTCGACAAAAACGTGGCGCTGGACGGTTTCGTTTACTTCTCGCTCGCGATGAATTCCAAGTTGATCGACGGGCCAGTGACAACAATTCGTGTGAATTCCATTCAGCGCCCGACGCAAACCGTCGTGTTTCACGAGAACCGTTTGAAGGGCGAAGTAAAAGTGGATTCAGCGCAAACCGACAGCGAACTCGGTCAACCGGCGAGTTATGCGAATCGCTTCGCCGCGCGTCATCGCAATACGGGAAATCTCGTTTTCGCGGACGGCCATGTGGAATCACTCAAAGGTCCGAAAGTGGTGGAAACCACCGCAGGCAGCCCGAACAAAGGGCGTGCCATCCTGCCGCAGAACCTGATCGTGTGGACCGCCGATCCGAATGGAAACCCGAATAATTGAAACCTCCCGATTTCCCTGACTCAAAATCCGTTTCGTAAACACACAACAAAAAACACGTACATGAATCCTCAGAAACAAATCCTCGGAGTGGCAGCACTTGTAGCGGCCAGCTTGCTCAGCGCTAACGCCGATACGATCACGCAATGGACGTTTGACGACGATGTTCTCACGCCCGCCAGCGGCGCGGGCACAGCCACGACGATTGGAGGCACGTCGAGCGCGTTTGCAGCCGGCAACGGCGGCGGTCGCGGTTGGAATACCTCCGCGTATCAATTGCAAGGCGCGGGCTCCGGCACTGCGGGCGTCCAGTTTTTGGTTGGCACGACCGGCTTTGAAAACATCACGCTGTCTTTTGATCAACGCGCTTCGGGCACGGCATCGCGTTGGGCGCAGATTGATTACACGCTCGATGGCGGCATCAACTGGACCACGGGTTTTTGGAATAATAATGGTGGTCTGTCACCGCACGATTCGTTTTACAGCTTCAATGTGAACTTCAGTTCCATCGCTGGCGCTGATGACAATGCGGGTTTCGGATTCCGCATCGTTTCGATCTTCTCGCCTGTCGCTTTCGACCAAAGCAGCACTCTGAGCGAATTTGCCGCGAACACGGCGTATATGCGCGCGAACGCCGGTGCGGTTTACGCTCCCAACACCAGCAGTGCCACCGGTGATTACGGTGCGGCAGGAACTTGGCGTTTCGATAACGTCACGATCTCGGGCACGGTGGTTCCGGAGCCGACCGCTCTGAGCCTCGGGGCGGTGGGTTTGTTGGCTTTGGTCTTCCGGCAGCGAATGGGTGCGCGCCGGTAGTGTGAGGTTGGTTTGGGTTCACGCAAAACGCGTCGGCGCAATCCGGCGCGTTTTTGTATTCCCCAAGACGCTCAACTGTTATTTGCCGGTGCCGTTTTCTCGGCGGGCACAGCGATCAACTCTTCGCTCACGGGACTCGATGGCGCGGCGGGAGTAGTGGTGCGACGACGAGAAGCACTTTTTCGCGCCGCAGATTTCTCGGAAGCGCGTTGTGGTTTGGTTTTGGATTTCGGGCGCGTGCGGCGCAAACGTTTTTCCAAAGCGCGAAATTCCTCTTCCAGCCGCGTCGCGCTTTTTGCCGAACGCTTCGCCGCTTTGCGCGCGAGCTTCCAGGTTT
>CAYXQJ010000081.1:0-10095 GCA_964467455.1 uncultured Hyphomicrobiales bacterium
TAGTAACTTTGCCGCAAGTTAATGTCGAATACGCGCCAGGCCTCCGCCCGGGCGGCCGCCACGAGCCGCTGGATCGATTCGCGGGAAATCTCGCTGCGCTGCGCCAGACTGCCAAAACAAATTGCATCAGCCTCGCGAACGGCTTTCAGGGCCGAGGGGGTTGCCTCCAAGCGATCCCACGCGACGTTCTCGTGGATCAGATAATTTGGAACGCCCCGTTCCGAAAGCGCCACCGCCACCGTCCCGGTGGGCGCGAGTTCGTCTATCTGGATGGTGCCGTCGGCCATTCCCTCATCTGCAAAGCGGCGGAGGATATCGCGACCCAGGTTATCCTTTCCGATGCGGCTGACCACCCGGGCCCGTGCCCCCAGTGCGTGGGCATGATAGGCAAAGTTAGCCGGCGCCCCGCCTAGTTGGGGACCAGCGGGCAGCAAATCCCAAAGAACCTCGCCAATGCCTATGATGCTAAAGCTCACGTTGATTTCCTTTACCCATGATTGTCATTGCCGTGACGGCCTCATTGTTTCAACCGTTCACCCAAACTTCCATCCGCCCAAGCTTCGAGTAGTTTCACCATGTCGGAGAAAGCGGCCGACCGTCCCGAGCGCACGAAATGGCCACTGGCGCAGTTGCCCGCTAGCAGCAGGGGTGCATCCTCAAAATTGCGCAACGCCGCCGCCAGACAGCCCGCGCCGAAATTGTCGCCCGCGCCGGTGGAGATTAATGGCGCCCGGCAATACGGCCCGGGCACATATACCGTGCCCGCCGCACTGGCGCAGGCTGCCCCGTCGTTGGGATGGATGATCACCCGGTCCACACTGATGCGCGAACGCAGGAGCGTCGCCAGTTCGGCCACCGAGTCGGCATCCTTCCGTCCATGAAAGGATGCGCCAAAAATCTCGCCCATCTGCCAGGCCTCCTTGAGATTAAAACTGAGAAGCGTCCGGCATTGGCGGGTGATCGCCCCCAGCCGCGCCAGCAAATCCTCACGATCCGCCCACGGCCGCGTTTCAAATTCCGCGAGGTCCATGAAACACAAGACCTGTTTGGCGGTCACTCCCAGCTCGCCGAGCCGGGTGGCCAGATTGCTCCAAATCGGCCCCGCGTGGGGCAGTTTGCCCCAGTTCACGGCGCTGATGAAACGGGCGGACAACAACTCCTTGTCCAGCACAGCTTGGCCGACAGATTCGAGCAACCGTTCCCAGGTCACCTCGGCACACGCGGCCATGTCGCACAACATGACCTTGCCATCCGTGAACTCCAGACAGGTGGTATGGGCCGGTTCAGCCAAGGTGTGCAGCCGCTTGGTCTTACCCGCCAGAGCCGCTTTATAAATTGGTAGCACCTCACCACGCCCCATCGCACCGATGTAGGTGACGTCAATGTCACCCGCATGAATGTCGTTCAGCGCCGCGGCAAAGAGTGGTCCATTGCCCCCGAACTTCTCGCCCAAATGTTGCACCGAGTACGAAGCCGCAATCCCCGCAGCCGCAGTGACCTTGGGGCCAAACTCGGCCATCGACGCCGGCGACTGCAAGCGGACAAAGGTATCAATGAAGCCATCGAACCCACACAGACCCGACCACCGAGCGGGTGACGGCCGTGCTACGCTCGCCTTGAACTCAGCAATGACTTCCTCCAGAGCCTGAACGTCACGATAGATTTTCACTGCTCCCGAATGCGTTTTTGCCGCGCCATCCCTTTTATGCTGGTCGTGCTGCTCCGTCTCTTTCGGCCCTTGTTTTTCGATAAGAATCATTTTTTAACTTTCGATGCTGTATGCCTTGCACCGGAATTGATCCGGAAGCCTTGTCCTCCGGAGTCATGCTTCTTGGGATTTTACCCCCACCGCGGCGGCTTCCGGTTCCGCGTCAATGCCCAGTTTGTGCTGCATGTCCTCCAAGGAAATTCCCTTGGTTTCCGGCACCATCGTTTTCACCCACAGCAGTTGGAGCAGCATCATGAAGGCAAAAAAGCTGAATACGTAACCTGGCGCGAACGCCGTCACCATTTTGGGGAAGAACGTCGTGAGCAGCGCGGCAAAGATCCAATGCGTGAAGCTGCCCAATGCCTGACCTTCGGCGCGATGCCGGTTCGGGAAAATCTCTGAGATCAACACCCAGATGACCGCGCCCTGTCCGACCGCGTGCGCCGCGATGAAGGCGAAAATGCACACGGGCACGATGCTGTAATGTTGGGTGAAAAACGCCCACGCGGTCAGCCCGAGCGAAATGATGTAGCCGAACGAGCCAATGTAGAGCAACGTGCGCCGCCCCAGTTTGTCAATGAGCCAGAGACCAACGAAGGTGAAGATCAGGTTTGTAATGCCGATGCCGACGGATTGCAGCAGCGCAGCTTTCTCTCCGAGTCCCGTCATCTCAAAAATACGCGGCGCGAAGTAGAGGATCGCGTTGATGCCGGAAAGCTGGTTAAAGAACGCGACCAGAATTGCCAGAAAGATCGGCACGCGCAACCGCCACGTCCAAAATTGCGAGGCGGATGCCTTTTCCACGCGGGCAGCGGCCATCATCTCATCAGCGTGCGCTTCAAGCTGGGCCTGAGGCAGGTCGGGCTCGATCAGCTTCAACACCTTGAGGCCCGCCGCACGGTCACCCTTGCGACTGATCAGCCAGCGCGGGCTTTCGGGAATGGCCAGGCACATCACGGCA
Organism: uncultured Hyphomicrobiales bacterium; assembly: GCA_964467455.1. Classification (GTDB taxonomy): domain Bacteria; phylum Bacteroidota; class Ignavibacteria; order Kapaibacteriales; family Kapaibacteriaceae; genus OLB6. The sequence goes on from CAYXQJ010000081.1 coordinate 2,670, forward strand.
TAGAGAACCGACGGGATAGCCGCGATGCCGAGCATCCAGCGCCACGCATTATCTCCCCCAATCCGCGCAATCACCGCATTGGATAGAAAGGCGATTACAATCCCGAAGACGATGTTGAACTGAAACATCCCCGCCAACCGACCACGATACGCCGCGGGTGCAATCTCCGAAATGTAGAGTGGCGCAGCGATGGTCGAGATGCCGATGCCGATGCCGCCGATGAAACGAGCGGCAATAAACATGCCCACGCTATTGGCGAAGGCACAGCCAATGGCCGTGAGCACGTAGAGCACTCCTATGAACAGGAGCGTCGGCTTGCGGCCAAACCGATCCGTGGGCCAACCGCCGAGCAATGAGCCCAGCACCGTGCCATAAAGCGCGGACCCCAGCGCCAACCCATGCATGCCCGCGCTCAAACCCCAGAGCGCTTGAATCTTTTGCTCCGCGCCGGAGATGACGACCGTGTCGAAGCCGAAGAGAAAACCAGCCAGGGCCGAGGTGATTGACCAAATGAGAATGTTGCGCTTCATGGTTGTCAGTTGCGTTTGCGTTGCGTTGGCGTGGGTTACGGCACGGCGCTGGTTCGCTCGACAAGCCAGGGATTGTCCGTGGGCGAAATTTTCCCTGTCGGATATGCCGGCCGGCTTTTCCGGACGGACGCAATCGTGATCTGGTCCTTCCATTTGTGAATCTCGGCGTGTCCATCAGCGAATGACAGACCGCAGGCTCCCGCATGCATCGAGCCGGGCGCATCGTCCCAAGTGACCGCCGCCGTGGAACCGGCTGCGGGCATGCGCATGACAAAGGTGCCGTCGTTAATGCTGTCTGGGTGCTCGTCAATGAATACCCAAGTCATGGACGCCCCGGGTTTGTTGAAGCTGGTGGACTTCAAGAACCGCTGGTAGGCGGCAAATCCCTTGCTGACCATTGTTCCGTTGTAATCGCCAACAAACCCATTCATGGCGTAACTGCGCATCCGCGGGCCAATGAGACTGCTCTCCTTGTCCGATGCGCACTTGTAGGAGCCGAGAGATTTTGCCATGTAGGAGCCGAGCGCACCGTCGAGAAGGTATTGCCTGTTGGTGTTCGCTCCGTTGGGCGAGCCGTACCCCCAATCCAACGCCCCCGTGACCCAACTGTTCAAGTCCGCAGTAAATCCACCGGCGTTCAGAACAAGTTTCTCCTCGTTGTCCAGCGGATACATGGCATGGGCAAGCTGCAGTTGCTTGAGGTTGTTGATACAACTGATCTGGTTCGCTTTTTCCTTGGCCTTGGCCAAAGCCGGCAAAAGCATCGCCGCGAGGATGGCAATGATGGCGATGACCACCAGCAACTCAATCAGTGTGAAGCCTCGACTTCTACCCACCGCCTGTGCAAGCGAGCGATTAGCTGAACGTGGTTGGGGTGGAACGGACCTGAGTGACTCAAATTTAGAAGAGTTGGCTGTATCGGTTTTCATGGAAATCGGCTTTCGAGAAAAGTTAAGCATAGTCGTAAAGCTGCTACAAAATTAAATGCTATCAACAATCAGAAAGCTGTGCTTTCAGAATCGAAACCTAATAGTGTCAGCTTGGCGTTGATTTGCGTCGTCAATTCCAAATGGAAGTCAGCGGCCATGCTTGGAAGGTCCGTAATGTTGTCTCACCATTCTTCGAAAACACCTCAAAACCCAAACTGTTTACCGCCGGAAATATCAGTGAAGTGAGCACCCGCTCGCCATCGTTGACGAATACCTCGATTGATGACTGGTCCAAAAGCACGTGGAACTTGATCGTGTCACCCGCCGGTTTGAATGGCGCATAAACGATGCTGGGAAACTCTGCACTGAAAGAAGTATTCCCCGACGCACGACGATCCAGATACACATTCGCAGTTCTTGCGTCATAGCCGACAACAACCTTGTTGGTTCCGGCGACGCAGAAGTTCATCCCAAAGTTCTGAGCCTGATTATGCACGTTAAACACCGCCTCGACTTCGTAAGTGTTGCGCGTCGGGGTAAAGCCCGGAATGCTGTTGGTATTCTGAATTATCCTCGGCCCCGCCTTAACCGGAGTACCGCGCAAGGTTTTCAGGCGCGGAATGGGCTGCTGGACGATCTCGTAACCTCGCGGCGTGGGCACCAATTGAATATTTCTCGGAACTGATTCCGCTCCTTTTCCCCATGAAGTGGGCACACTGTTCGCGTAACGCCAGTTGCCCATCCACGCGATCCACGTCACACATTCTTCCGCGCCATCATAATCACGATAGACTCGGGCCGCGTAAAAATCCGATCCCCAGTCCACCCAGTTGCCGTGCTCCAGATTGTAATTGCGGAGTACATCGGAAAACACGATGTGATCCACATCGATATGCCCCCATCCGCCCGTGTGACTGTCCACGATCTGCAGTTGCCCCGTCTGCCCCAGCCAGGCCGAGACATCCCATCCTGCCCACCGCATGATTCCGCTGTCTTGTCCGGTGGCGGTCTTCACCACGTTGCCACCAACTATCAAATTAATGCACGTCTGGCCGGGATGATTGCCGCCGCCGATCAGGAAGTTGATACATGTGTTGGTAATCACAAATGTCGGTGAGGTAAGCGTTCCGGTATTGGCATCGCCACTGCCGTAGGAATTGACCAACTTGGCCCCTAAATTACCGCTAATCCCCGATGGAGTATTCACCGGGCCGCTGCCAAACGCAGACCCAGTTTTTGTCCACGATCCGTAGTTGCTGCTCTCAAAATTGGCGAAAACGGTCCCTTCCAGTCCCGTTCCCTGCGTTATGAAATTCTGCGTAGCCGCATCCATCACAAAGTTCGTGCCGTTGAAGTTGCCCACCCAGTATTGAATCTTGTTCGGCCCCTTGCCACAGAAGAGCACCCATTTCCGGGTCTGAAGATCACCGCTCACCGGCACGCGTACAAGTCCGGCAACCTCCCACCATTCGTCGCGCGCGGCGACCGGGCCAAACTGACTGAGGTATTGCCACGTCTTTAGGTTGCTGGAAGCGTAAAACTCCAGCCAGCGCTTCTCCGCGCGACTGACCACCATGATCCAACGGCTGGTTTGCTCGTCCCAAAACACCTCGGGATCGCGAAAAACCGGATCCGAGCTGTCCAGCACCGGATTGCCCGAATAGTGATTAAAAATCGTGTAATTCGTGCTGATGGACAGGCGCTGATCCTCCTCTCCCGTCGTATTGTTGTGCCCGGTGTAAACCGCGATCATGGCCGGCTTGCTGGGTGTGCCAAAACCGGCGGTGTTGTTTGTGTCCACCACAACCGAGCCGGTGAAATAGGCCATATTCGCCGGGCCTCCAGCCATCGGATACGGTTGCTCGACCCAATGCACGAGGTCAGTGGAAGTGGCATGTCCCCACCAGAAGAGATGGTAGGTGTTTTGGTAACGAATTGTTCCATCCGGATCACCAACCCAGCCGCTCATTGGCGAAAAATGAAATTGCGGGCGATAAAGCTCGGTATAGGCAGCCCGGACTGGTGTTGGAATCAGCCCGACAAGGGTCAACAGAACAGCGAAAGAGGACTTCATAAATGGTTCTCCAGAATTTCTCATCATTACCCGTTTACTCGCACGCGGCGAATCCGGGAGGTATGCCGTATTCCTGCACGCGCATGAACACTTGTGAGCGCGGCATGGGGCCGAGCGCGCCGTCCAGCATAGCTTTGGAAATAATCACGGCGCTGGACTCGGTCTGGGCGGACAGATTCGTGACTCCTACGAGAATGGCCGGCGTGACACCGACCTTAACTTGGTAATAACAACCGGGCAGCGTGTTGAATTGCACGCTCAAGGCACCGCTAGGCGCATCTGGGGCGAACTGAGTGATAAGGAAACTGCACATTGCCTGTCCGGGGTTTGCATGAAGAAAAGCCGCTTCGGATGCAGTCAGCGGTGCATCATACAACTGAACGTCCTCAACCCGTGCCCCGGCAGCGAAGGCAACGAAGTCGGCGCCATTTCGCGCGGTGCCAATGGAAAACGCGCCACCATCGGATGATTGCGCCCCGGGACTGCTGTTGTTGGACACCGATTCGACGCCGTTCACGTATAACCTCAAAGCCCCTGTTCCACTGTCGTAGCCGCCCGCCACGTGAACCCATGCTGCCGAACTCGATTGAAGTGGGAGATTAGTGGTTGAAACGACCGATCCATAGAAGTCTCCCGCTCCGCGGTCATCACCCCTGACCAACAATTCCAGCGCCGCCGCCCCCGAACCATTGTTGGCCAGCAAGTGAACCTGCCAGGCGATCCTCGAGAAGCCGGGAACGGAATTATTGAAAGCCATCTCCTTGGCGATCAGATTGTCCCACTCATTCAAAAAGACAGGATTCAGCCAAAAGGAGAACCCGAAGCTGTCGCGCTGAAGTGGCGCCCCGGTGGCCGCCAATCGGGTGGAAACTCCTGGTGGATTCTGAAAGCTGAGCTGAGCTGCGGACCCTTTAATGCCGGCGGTGGAAATGGCCGGAGTGGTAGTTGCATCCTGAATCAATGAAACTCCGTTTGGCCCGGCATCGGCGTGAATTAATCCGCCCTCATCCAGTTTCCACCGCGCCACCAGGTTCGCAGCGCCAGTCTGACTAACTGGAATCACGATCCCCATCAATATCATCCCCCAACAAATAGTGCGTCCCCTGAAGCCAAAACCGTCAAGGTTCCGACGTAATCTCGCCCACGGGTTCTCGAACAAAGGCTTCATAAGATTAGTTTTATCCCTCCACACCACAACATCCAACCTGAGACTTGACGGTTTGTAACATATCTGACATTACAACCTTGTAACCTGTTAGTTCTAAATGAAAGCCATGAGCAAGCAGCCAAAACATCGGGAAATCAGCGGAAGTCTTTCTGCCGCAATCACTGGTGGCAAATACGCTCCTGGTGATCGGCTTCCTAGCGAGGCTCAGTTAGTCCAGCAATTCAAGGTCTCTCGCCCCACGGTCGGTCGGGCACTCCGGCAATTGGCACAGGATGGTTTGATTGAACGGCGAGCGGGATCGGGAACTTACGCTCTCGATCCAAACTCCGCTCGCCCGAGTGCACAGACTTTCGGCTTGCTGGTGCCGGGCCTAGGCTCTACGGAAATCTTTCAAATCATCTGCGGCGAGATTGCCAGCCTCGCGCGCGTGAAGAACTATGGTTTGCTTTGGGGCGGCTCCACCAATCCGAGCGAGGATAAGGATGCCAGTATCGAACACGCTGATGAACTCTGCAAACAATTCATTGCGCGCAATATCAGCGGCGTCTTCTTCGCGCCAGCCGAACTCACACCCGGACAGGAACAGGCCAATCGGCGGATCGCAGAATCCTTGCGCGAGGCGGGAATCGCTGTGGTGCTTCTGGATCGAGACCTAGTGGATTTTCCCAAACGTAGTGACTTTGACCTAGTTTGTTTGGATAACATGGCCAGCGGTTACATGCTGGCGGAACACCTGATCAAGCTGGGTTGTAAACGATTGTTCTTTGTATCGCGCCCGATGTCTGCCGTCAGTGTGGACGCTCGCATTGCGGGGGTTCGCGAAGCGCTATTTAGACATCGAATCGATCCCGATCCAGGGTGGATCCGCATCGGCGACCCATCCGACCTGAAATTTGTTCGCACCTTGGTCGCGGGCAAACAAGCCGATGCCTTCATCTGCGCCAATGACAATACCGCAGCCTTGCTCATGCGTTCCATCGAATCGTGCGGCTTTCGCACACCAAAAGACTTTCGTGTGGTTGGTTTCGACGACGTTAAATACGCCACCCTCGTCTCCCCACCGCTTACTACGATTCATCAACCTTGCCGCGATCTGGCGACAATAGCTTTTCACACAATGCTGGAGCGATTGGCGGAGCCCACCTTACCCGCGCGCAGCATTCTGCTTCCGCCGCACCTGGTCGTTCGCGAATCCTGTGGCGCGTATTTGCCCCGTCTAAAGTCAACTTGACCTTTTTACAGGTGCGCTAGGTCCGCTTGCGTTAGGCAAAGCGGCGACATCCGCCTTGCGCCACTTGAACCGCGTCAAGCTGCCATCATTTCTTTCGCATTCTCGGCTGCTCCACCCACACTCTCCGGAGTGATGCCAAACCACGCTTTCGCGTCTTTCAGACGCACAAGTTCGCGGTAATGCTCGAAAATGATTTGCGGCGAGTTGCCCGCTTCCAGCGCCACTTGCGCCACGTCCTGTGTCTCGGCCACGCGGTAGCTGATGAAGGAATGGCGCAGCGCATTCTTCTTCCACTTCACTTGCCGCGCCTTCTCCGGGTCTTTGCCCGACTCTTTCGCGGCCTCTTTCAACCCGTCGTTCGTGTCCTCGACGAGCCAGCCGATTTGCTTCGGGATGTTGTCGAATGGCAGGACGCGGCCATGCTCTTGCACATGCGGCTTGAGCCACTTCGCGAGGTTGTCGCTGATGGGCACAAGACGACGGCTCGCGGTCTTCGCCTTCGACGCCTTGATCTCGATGAACCGCTCTTTCAGGTGAACCTCCGTCCAGTCCAGCCGCCCGATCTCGGCCGTCCGCAGTCCGGCGAACGCGCCGATGGCGACGAACGGCACGAGTTCTGTCCGGGCGAAGCGGAGGAATTGCGCTACTTCCCACGGCGAGTAAATGGTGATGTCCGTTGGCCGCTCCTTGAACTTTTGCACCATCGAAACGCCTTCATGGTCGCGGGCGAGCCAGCCGCGTTCCTTGCAGAACGTGAAGAAAGCGCCCACCGTCGCGCGGGCGTTGTTTTTGCTCCGGGGCGACACGTCCATATCGCGGAAGTAATCCGAAAGCTGGCCGGTCGTCACGGCGCGCAACTGGCAGTGGAATTTCTCTTTCAGTTGCTTGAGATAGACCTTCAAAACTTTTTGGTAGGCGTCGCTCGTGCCGTCCTTTTCCTTGATCGCCAGCATGTCGTCCACGGCATCCGGCAGCAACTTGTCGGGAAGGTCGTGCATGTGCCGGCGGACGAACTCCTTTGCCGCTTCCAGCAGCGACGCCTTGCCGCCGAGAACTTTCCACGCCTCGACGTAATCCTTGATTGCCAGTTCCAGCGGCACGCCAATGGGATCGAGGAGGGCGACGGCGTTGACGTAGGCGCGGGCGTCCACGGCGCGCAGGTGCAGCGCATCCAGTTCGCCACGGGCGAGGGCGTTCGCTTTTGATTTCGCGTCCGCCAATGCTTCATCGAAGCTGGCGAACATCTTGAGATTCCGCTTGCCAGCGGCGTGGTAAGAAACGGTGAAGCTATCGCGGCCCTTGTTCTCGACGCGGTAGATTTTGACGGTGACAGAACCCTGTTTGACCTCCATCGGGAAATCCATGCGCTTCTTGCTCATGGCTTGATTGTGTTAGGAAATCGTTAGGAAAACCAGCCAATTCTCGAATTACCGAAGAAAAAATGGTCGGGGCGGTGAGATTTGAACTCACGACCTCTTGTACCCGAAACAAGCG
>CAYXQJ010000082.1:0-9476 GCA_964467455.1 uncultured Hyphomicrobiales bacterium
TCGGTGCCGGTGCCAATGTCTTCGACGAATCCGTTGTGGGCCGAAATCGTCGCTTTTGGTCGGCCGACAAGCCTGAGCTCCGCATGATGCGCTCGACCGTCTTGGTGGTCACACGTTGACCCTCATTGCGTAACGCACGCGTGATCCGCGGCGAGCCGTACGTATGGTTGCTCTCCGTGAAGATCTTGCGGACACGCTCCGTCAACTTGCCACGCCGTTGGGATGTCGCCGATGCAGGACGTTTCTTCCACGCATAGTACCCTTGCCGTGTGACCTGCAGCGCCGAGGTCATGGCCAAGACTGTCCACCGTGCCCGATGATCGTCGATGAAGCGGTATCTCATTTCGGGCGTTGACTGAAGATACCGACGGCCTCCTTTAGGATGTCGCGCTCCATCCGTGCCGCTTTGAGCTCCCGCTCAAGCTCTCTAATGCGCTGCTTGTCCGACTTGGACTCCTCGTCCTCCCGTGTACGGCCGGACTCTTGAACCCACTTCCTGAGCGTCTCATATGAAACACCAACCTGTTTTGCCGCCGCGCTGACCGGCATCTTCTGATCGATGACCAATGCCACCGCCTGTGCGCGAAATGCGTCATCATACTGATGACTGCCTTGTTTTCTTGCCATCGTCGACCTCCATGTGTAATATGGTAAATGGAGACCGATTCACTGTCAATCAAATGGGGGGAAGCTCAGTGCGATGAATCAGCCCAGATTGAAGTCAGCTTTGCAAGGCTAGTCAGATTCGTGTTCATCTTTGCCCGTTTTGAAGTACTGCGATTGATTCGGCCATATTAAGTACTGATACACGGTGTCTTTCTTCAGCCAACCATGAGATGCAGCATTTATACCATAGCTGACTTGTAGGGTATCATTGATGACCATCGTACCAATATACCAACACGGTTCCCAGCCGTAAGTCATATGTTGCTCCTCCGAAGTCACTGACATCGCATTCTTCATTAACTGCCGAATGATCGTATCTGTCAATGTCCAATTTCTGCATTCACGCAGCCTGTCTCCATACTGTATGGAATCTTCGTCTCGTTGATAGTCCATTGAAACGACTTCAATGGTGTTTATTGAGTCCAGACAAACAAGAGGCTGAGTACTATCGCAAGCAAACGCCCTTGAACCCTGGAGCGCCAATGACGCAAACATTGACGGATTGATGATTAGCGTTGAAGATGCGATAGGCACCGCAAATACGTGTGTAAACAGGACAAGAATCAGTCTCATTTCATGGTCATAGCTATGGAACAAAAGCTTAGGGAGCAACTTGTCTTTATCTGCTTGTCGGCACGAGAATCGCACCGCCCTCTTATCTGTTTGCCTGTGGAAGCTACCGAAATAATCGAATTCATGGAATCTCTATCGGAACTCCACTTCAATCGAAGGGGATGTCACATTCTGAGTGGTGGGGTGCACGTTGCAGTATGCGCCGCTCAGACTCACCGCTGATCATTAAGTCTACGCTACTCGCGATCTATGGTCGCGAGATCGCCCGTGGTTTGCGTGGGCTGCATCAATTCCGGATGGCGGATCAGCTTGAAGGGGCGGTGATCTCTGTGCGCAACAACATCGGTGAGGCGCAAAGTCCGCAGAGTCATCGAGACTTCATCTCGAAGTGCAAGATCGCGCAGAAAGAAAACTTCGAAGCAGAAGGAATGTTAGCCATCCTCAACAACCGTGATGGATTGTCACCCGCACAAAAGGAAACGGTGCTGCTCCTAACAGATGAGATCGGCAAGATGCTCACCGCCAGCATCGTCACTGCCCACAAGAACATGAAATCTAGCGGCTAGTAGCTAGCATCTAGTATCTAACATCTAGTAGCTAGTATCTAACTTCTAGCTGTCTAGCTGACTAGCTGACTAGCTGACTAGCTGACTAGCTGACTAGCTGACTAGCTGGTTAACGTTTCTCCCAATACAACTTCTTCCTCAACTCTTCCACCCACTCTTTTTCGAGGCGTTGTTTTTTGGCGAAGGTGGCCATTTGTTCGATGGCTTTGTAGTCGAATTCCATCGAGGGACGGTGGGCGCGGATGAGGGACTTGCGGTAGAGGATGTGGTAGCCGGGCTTGGTCGGGTCGGCAGCGTAGGGGAGTGGGTCGCTGACGCCTTTGTCGCTGAGGGCGTTGATGGCGTCGCGCATGTCCGGTGGGAGGCGTGTGAGATCGATCTCGCCCATGGCGCCGCCGAAGCCCTTGGTCTCTTTTTCGTCGCTGAGTTCTTTGGCGAGGGCCTCGAAGTCTTCGCCGGCTTCGACGCGCTTCTTGATCTCCATCAGCTCGGAACGTGTACGTTCACGGTCGGCGTCGCTTTGGCCGACCTTGAAGAGAATGTGGCGACAGTTGACGCTGTTGGCTGTTTTATCGATGAGTTGGATGATGTGCCAACCGAACGGTGTCTCGACGGGTTCGGAGAGTTGGTTGGGCTCCAAGGCATAGGCAGCGGCTTCGAAGGCCGGCACGAATTTGCCTTTCTCGACAAAGCCGAGGTCGCCGCCGTTCGAAGCGGAGCCGGGGTCGCCGCTGTACCGGCGCGCCATGTCGCCAAAGGAAGCGCCGCGGGCAATGCTGTCGCGGACACGCAGGGCGAGATCTTGGGCGAGCTTGCTTTGGTCGGCGCTGACGGTGACGTAGCGGACGATGTGATACAGATCTACGCGTTCGGGGACGACGGGCAGAGAGTCTTTGTACTCCGTGAAGAAGGTCTCAACATCAGCGCGACTGGCCTTGGTGTTGGAGAACTTCTTCTGACGCATCTTTTCAACGAGGAGCTGCTTGCGGATCTCGTCGCGAAACTCACGGCGGATCTTCGACATCGACATGCCATACATGTCTTCGAGTCGCTTCTCAGAGCCGAACTGTTGCACGAGCATGTTGATCTGATATTCCATGCGCTGCGAGATCTCGTCGTCGCTGACCGTGATGAGCGTATCCTCTTCGGCGGCCATCATGATCAACCGCTCGTTGATCAACTGGTCGAGGATGTAGTCGCGCATCTTCGGATCGTTGCGGTTGACGGATGGGCTGCGCTGCGCGAGCAGCTCCATCTGACCATCGATGTCGCTCTTGAGGATGATCTCCTTGCCGACAACGGCCACGATGCGCTCCATGGCATCTTGGGCAGCGGCACCCGCGGAGAGCACTGCGATACTGAAGCCGACGATGATGATCGATCGAATGGTCATGCTTGCCCCTTACTTCTTCTTGGAGCCCTTGCCCCAGATGCTGTCGATGTTCTTGTTGTTGAAGGCGACGGGGTAGCGCTGGCGGACATCATTTAACCATGCTGCCGTGAGGCGTTGTTGCAGTGCATCTTGATAGGCAGGTGCAAGGTCGCTGATCGATTCATCGAACGTCATCTGACGCGGTGCAACGATGTTGTCGATGCGGATGATGGTGTAGCCCTTGTCATAGGCGAATGGACCCGTGACACTACCCACGGCAAGCTTTTCATCTTGGGCCTTCTTTGCAAGCTTGTTCGTGCGTGGTGAGACAACACCGAGAGAGCCGGCCTTGTCGCGGGTGCCTTGACGCTGCGTATTGGCCGTGGCAAGGTCCTTGAAGGATGCGCCGGCATCAAGCTGCTTGCGAAGTGCCTTTGCGAGTGAATCGGAGAAGACATAGATCTCGCTGATCTCATACTTCTGTTCCGACATCCAACGCGACTTCGTGGTGTCGTAGAAGACCTTTGCATCGGCTGTGTCGAACTTGAGTTTGCTCCACACCTCTTGCTCTTCCACCTTGAAGAGCAGGATGCCATCGTTGAACTCTTGCATCAACGCTGCAAAGTCAGGATACTTCTTGTCGAGGTCTGCTGTGGCACGTTCGATCACCATCGGATCGGTGATCTTGTTGATCGCACGTTCCATACCGGCGCGGTTAAGGGTGTAGCCGCGGAGGTCCATGCGGCGACGCAGCGAGTCGGTGAACTCACCAACCGTGAGCGACTTCTTGTCCATGTGATAGATCACTTGCTGCAACATCGCTTCAGTGATCGGTTCCCACCACGACGTGTCTTGTGTTGTTTTAGCCGTGTCGATGGTCTTCAGAAGCTTGTCGTACATCGCACCGGCCCACTGGAATCCGTAGGCCTTCTTGAGAGAATCGTAGACGGCGCGCTTGTCGTCTTCAAAGTACAGTCGACGATATGTGCGCTTTGCGTTATCGCGCTCCATGATGGCATCGGGCACCTTCGTCGAGTCGCGCAAGATGATATGCACGCCAAAGACGGTGTTGATGGGCTTGGAGATCTCGCCATCCTTCAGCGCAAAGACAGCACCTTCGAACTCAGGCACAAGGCGTGAGCCGTTGCTCTCCATGCCGGCAGAGCGTGAATAGGGTGATCCGAGATATCCGCCCTTTGCAGCCGAGGCCTTATCGTCTGAGTAGGCCTTGGCGAGGTCAGAGAACACATCGCCCGTGTACTCAACGTTGCGGGCCTTGAGCATCTCTTGTTGCTTCTTGGAGGGGGCGTGCAGGATCTGTAGCAAGGAGTCCGCAAAACGGATGCAGCCAACACTGTCACGGTCGGCCTTCTTCTGCAGCAGGATGTGGCGGAACTTCACCACGGCGCGGTTGTCGACTTCGTAGAGCTTGACGATGAAGTAGCCAAAGCGCGAGATGATCGGTGCCGTGGAATGTTTGCCGATGGCAAGACCGTAGGCCTCGTCTTCGACCTGCTTGATGATGGATCCGCCGGAGATCCACGGCAAGGTGCCGCCGTTGGTACCGGTCTCCTTATCGTCGGATGAATCGCGCGCCAGCTTGGTGAAGTCTTCACCGGCATTCAAGCGGGCGATGATGGCATTGGCCTTTGCCAAGGAGCGTGTGGTGTCCCAACGCTGCGTCGACGGGTCGGTGACGGCGCAGAGGATGATGCCGATCTTGAGTTCCTTGATCCGACGTCGAGCCAGTTCGTCAACACGGGCGTCGGCGAAGGTCTTGTCGAAGTACCACGTCTCCGACAACAACTTGCGGTTGTTGGCGATGTCGTTGATCACCGCTTCGTCTTTGTCCATGCCGCGTTCTTTTGCCGAGGCGACCTTGAGACGGTAGTTCGTGTACAGGCGCAAGAAGTCGAGCGCTGTATCTCGCGGTACGGACGAGAGTCGGGTATCGCGGCGCGTGAGGTTTTTCTGGAAGGCGCGCTCAACGTCGCCATACAGCACCGGTTCGGACCCTACGGTCGCGAGGACCGTCTTTGAATGATCGGCACCGGCCTTCGCCGACTTCTTACTTTGTTGTGCAGATACGTTGAAGGTGAGAGTGAGCGTAATTGCAAGCAAGAACAGAACACGTGTGGCCATCATGATTCCGAGTAGTGATTACGGCGCGTTCGAGACGCGGAAGCCACAAAAATAGTCAGCCCAACAACTCCAGCCCTACCTTCCAGATATCTCCGGCCCCCATGGTGAGGACGAGATCGCCGGGTTGGACCAGATTTCGGAGCGCTTCAGCCACCTTGGACTTGTCCTGGATGTAGTGCACATCGCGGTGTCCGGCCGCACGGGCTGCGTCGGCGATCAGCTGTCCGTTCACACCCTCGATGGGCTGTTCGCGAGCGGCGTAAACATCTGTCAGTACAAGGACATCGGCGTCGTGGAACGACGTGGCGAAGTCTTGAAAAAAGTCGCGCGTCCGCGTATACGTATGCGGTTGAAACACGGCCACGATGCGCCGTTTCCAGCCATTGCGGGCAGCCGTGAGCGTGCTTCGAACCTCGGTTGGGTGGTGGGCATAATCATCCACGACCAAGACGTCGTTTCGTTCGCCTTTGATCTCAAATCGACGATAGACGCCGCCAAATTCCGCCAACGACGCGGCGATCTCTTCGAACGGAACAGCACACAACAGCCCCACAGAACACGCCGCCAATGCATTGCGCACGTTGTGTTCACCCGGCACGTTGAGCGTGATGCGGCCCAGTTCCGCCCCCTTATAGACGAGGGTGAAGATCGAGGCCCGCTCATGAAACTCCACATCCACGGCGCGGACGTCGCTTTGTGGCGACATGCCATAGGTGACGATCACTTTTTTGATAAGGGGCATGATGGAGCGTACACCCGGATCGTCCAGGCAGACGCAGGCCGTGCCGTAGAACGGGACCTTGTTGGCGAATTCGACAAAGGCCCCCTTGATATCATCGAGGTCTGAATAGATGTCGAGGTGGTCGGCTTCGACGTTCGTGATCACGGCAATGGTCGGCAGCAGCTGCAGGAAGGACCGATCGTATTCATCGGCTTCGAGGACGATCCAGTCGCCCCTTCCCAACCGAGCATTGGAGCCACCGAGGCCTTTGAGGCGTCCGCCGACGATGACCGTCGGGTCCATGTTGGCCTTCATCATCACCAGGCCGCTCATGGATGTAGTGGTGGTCTTACCGTGGGTGCCGGCGATGGCCAGGCAATATTTCAGGCGTGACACTTCCGACAACATCTCGGCACGACGGATGATCGGGATCTGACGTCGTTGTGCTTCTACCGTCTCCGGATTCGTCTTCGGATCCACGGCGCTGGAGTAGACAACGACCTCTGCATCTCGAACATGGGCTGCATCATGTCCGATGGACACTCGTGCACCGCGCGAGACCAGATAGTCGGTGATCTCACTCGACGCCATATCCGACCCGGTCACATCGAAGCCCTGCGTCAGCAAGATCTCTGCGATCCCGGACATGCCGATACCGCCAATGCCGACGAAGTGGATGTGGTGGACGGAGGAGAAGTTCATAGACGTGCCAAGTGCCAGGTGCCAGGTGCCAAGTGCCAGGTGCCAAGTGCCAAGTGCCAAGTGCCAGGTGACTCGGTTATTCGGTTATTCGGTTATTCGTAGAATTCGGTCCGACGATCCGCAAAGATATCGTTCACGGCATTGAATGACTTATTGCGGGTTTGTGCGGGTTCGATCTCTGCCGTGAGGGTGGCATCATTTGTTTGATCGGCAGAGGCAAGGGGTGAACCATTGTAGCTGTAGATCACGCTGTCGCCGTTGAAGTGGACGGACTCGTCGCCGTTCGTTTCATCACCGGTGCGGTTGGCGACGGCGAGGTAGACCTTGTTCTCGAGGGCGCGCACGGGCATGGCCATGCGCCAGATGTTGGTCACGAGGTTACTGGGGCATGCGATCAGGTCAGCCCCCTTCAAGGCGAGGGTGCGTGCTGATTCCGGGAAGCGCCAGTCGTAACAGATCATTGTGCCGAGACGGCAGTCGAGGTGGGGGATGTAGACGACGAAGAAGCCGGTGTTGCCGGGGGCGAAGACGTCAACCTCACGGTAGAAGAGGTGTGTTTTGCGATAGATGCTGGTGGTGATGCCGTGTCCGCCGATGACGGCGGAGTTGTAGAGGGTGGTGCCGTCGCGTTCGGCGAAGCCGCAGACAACGATGCGATGATGTTGCGCGGCGATGCGGACGAGGCCGGTGATCTCCGGACTGTCGGCGGTGAGGGCAAAGGGCGTGGCTTCTTCGGTGGAGAGGAAGAAGTAGCCCGAGGTGGCGAGTTCGGGGAAGACGATCACGTCGGCGACCGTGGTGGCGATCTCTGCTTCGATGCGGGCGAGGTTTGCCGTCAGTTCTTTGAACTGCGGTTGGAATTGGATCACGGCGATGCGCATATCAGAATCCGATCGAGAACGAGATGATGTTCATCGACATGCCGGGCATGATGATGGTCGATGGTTTGTCGGGCAGGATCGGATCGGCCAGATCGAACAGCTCTTCATTGATCAGGTGGATGCCGACTGCCACGCCCACGCCGAGGGCATAGCCGGCGAGTACATCGCTGAGGTAGTGCATACCGAGGTTCATGCGCGAGAAGCCTGTATAGAGCGCATAGAGCACGGAGGGGGCGATCACATACCACTCGGGATAGCGCAAGCTCAGCGTTGTGGCCAGGGCGGCGGAGCCGGCGGAATGTCCGGACGGCATCGAGCCATCGCGGTCGGCGCCATACGCTGTGATGCAGTCAGGATAGGCCTGGAACGGCCGCGGACGGTCGATGATGTTCTTGAGCAGCAGCGTCAGCCCATACGTCACGCCCATCGTTGCGACGATCTGCACGCCCGACTCCGACGAATACCGCCATGACGCTTGGTCGCCACCGAAGGCCTTCATGTTCGTGATGCCGTAGAGGTAGAGGGCCGAGGGCACGCCGACGGCAAGCGGGATCAGAGCATCGCTGGTGACCGTGGAGATCGTGCGAAGCGTCGGGCTATCGATCGTGTTCAGCTCATAGGTCAGGTTCGCCTCCCACGGCAGGTTGGTGCACGTCTGCGCCGTGGCGGGGAGCGCCGCAGCGAAGGACGCGAAGGACGCAAAGAGCGCGAGAAAAAGGGGGAGAAATGGGGGGCGGAGGGGGGCGTGCATACCCTGTAAAATACTGAACGAAGCATACTTCCCCGGCATCTTACTTGCCGGGGAACGTTCCCCGGCATCTTACTTCCCCGGCAACATTCGGCGGTGTGGGTAGATTTGTGGATGAATCTTGCTGTTGTTGGCGCCACCGGCCTCGTCGGCCGCACCATGTTGCGCGTTCTTGAGGAGCGCAATTTTCCGATCACATCGCTACGCCTGCTCGCCTCGGCGCGCTCTGCCGGACAGGAGGTCGAGTTCAGCGGAGAGAAGCTGATGGTCGAGGAGCTGACGCCGTCGTCGTTCCACGGACTTGATGCTGCGCTGTTCAGTGCCGGAGGCGCGATCTCCAAAGAGTATTGCCCGATCTCGGCCGCCGCCGGCTGTGTCGCCATCGACAATAGCAGCGCCTGGCGCATGGATCCCAACGTCCCGCTCGTGGTACCCGAAGTCAACGGCGACGATGCCTTCACACACCACGGCATGATCGCCAACCCCAACTGCTCCACCATCCAAATGGTGGTCGCCCTCAAGCCATTGCATGAAGCCTTTGGCCTCACCCGCGTCATTGCCAGCACCTATCAAAGCGTCAGCGGCGCCGGACAAAAAGGTGTGGACCAACTCAACGACGAGATCGCCGGCCGCACACCCTCGGCACGCATCTCTTCGCACCCTGTGGCCTACAACACTGTCTTCCACAGCTTCGGCCCCGATGAGTCGTGGTCCGAAGAAGAACAAAAGATGATCCGCGAAACACGCCGCATCATGCACCTCCCGGATCTCCGCATCGCCGTCACCTGCGTCCGCGTCCCCGTCCTCGGCGGCCACGGCGAAATGGTCGCCATCGAAACCGAACGTCCCATCACGGCCGACGCCGCCCGCGAGATCCTCCAAGCCGCCCCCGGCATCGTCGTCATCGACGATCCACAAAACGCCGAATACCCCACCGTCCAGATCTCCAACAACACCGACCCCGTCTACGTCGGCCGCCTCCGCAACGACCCCAGCACCTCCAACGGCCTCCTCATGTGGGTCGTCGCCGACAATTTGAGGAAGGGGGCAGCCACAAACGCCATTCAGATTCTCGAACTACTGAACAACCGAATAACCGAATAAC
>CAYXQJ010000083.1:0-9334 GCA_964467455.1 uncultured Hyphomicrobiales bacterium
CGCTCACCACGTCAGGATGCATGGGACAGGTGTATTGTTCGCTGGCGACACTTTTCGCCCGCGCTTTTTGAAGGCGACCGGGCAAATCGAAGTAGAGGCCGGCTGCGGCCCCGACAAATACCGTCAGGAGTAGAAAGCCAATCAGTTGAATGTGTTTGCCGATGATTTTCATGCTTAGTGTTGAGTTGATTGGTTGGATGCCGGAGCGGAGGTGCTCGTGGCCGGCGGCAGCAGCGGCGCACCTTCCGGCCCAATGCCAGCGATGGACAGCGACAGATCCGCCAGAACAATCTCGCGGCGTGTGCGTGCTTCCACTTCCTGCAACTGGAAATTCAGCAGCGTGCGTTCGGCGTCGAGGAGGTCGAAGAAATCCACCTGCCCCGCCAAATAGCCGGCGCGGGCAACAGCGAGTGACTGCCGGGCCTTCTGAATCAACTTCTCCTGCAAGAGCGCGAGGTTGCGGGTGATTTCGCGGTAGTCGTAACTCTTCATCGCGAAATCCACCGTGACCATGATTTGCTCGGAAGTGAGGCGGGCTTCAGCGGCACGTTTGGTGGCCTGCGCCTGGGCGATTTGCGCCGCGATTTTGTCGCGCCAGATCGGCAGGGTCATCCCCGCCAGCGGGCGAAACATCGTGGGCGCGGCCTTGACGTCCGCCATCAATCCCAGGCTGAAGTCGGGCACTCTTGATTTGCGGGCCAGCGCCATGGCCGCCTCCGCCATCCGCACGTCGGCTTCCATCACCTTGAGCCGGGGATTGCGCGCGAAGGCCGTGTCGAGCAATTCATCGCCGTTAAGATTGAGCGGCGTGGATTCAAACAGCGTGGGTTGCGGCGGGTCAGCCTGGTCGCGCCTCAGTCCGAGCGCACCCTTGAGCTGCGCGATCAGCGGGCGACGCGAGTCTTCGAGATTCTCGATTTCCGTCGTCAGTTGGTCCTGCTCGATCTGGGCGCGATAGACATCCTGCAACGTCACTTTGCCCGCGGCGTTTTGCGCGCGGGCGATTTCTTCCAGTTCAGCGAGCAAATCGAGCGTTTGACGATTGATGCGGATGTTCTCATCCAGAAACCAAAGCTGGTAATAGGCGCGCTTGAGCGAGAAGGCGGTCTGTAGCACGGACGTTTCAAATGCGAAATACTTGGTCCGGCTTTCGGCGGTCGCGACGTTGGCCGCTGCCTTGAGTTTGCCCGGACCGGGAAACTCCTGCATCAGGCCCGGCATAACGGTCATTACGATGTCCGCAATGTCCGACTCGAACGAAAGGCGCGGATCGGGCAGCGACCGTTCCACGGTGATGCGCTCAACGGCTGCCGCCCAACTAAAATACGCGGCCTCGACCTGGGGTTGGTTGAGCATGGCGTAGCGCAGAAAATCGCCGAGCGCGGAGTTGGTGTTCAGTTCCGGCAATGTGGGACGTTGCCCATCGGGACGAAATACGTGCGCGACGGCTCGCGTATCTTTCCGGGCGGAACGCTCGCCCTGGGTTGGGATGCCTTTGCACCCAGCGAGAACCGCCGCGACGAGCAGCAGCCCCACTGAAGTTCCGAGCCAGCGGCGGCAGGTGATTGAGTCCGGTGAATTCATGCTCTTTAGTGACAAGAACCTTGATGACTGGAGTGGTCAGATGCGCCTCCGCCGTGGCCCGTGCTGGCGCATCCGGCCAGCACGAGCGTTGCCGCTAACACAGCGATGAGCGCAACAATGGTGAAATTGAGTCGTGAGGAGGTTGGTTTCTGTTTCATCTTCGTTGTTCTATGACTTTGTTTTACTATCACAGCGGCTCCGCCACTATTTCTGGCAGCGGAGCCGTTCAAGAATGTCCGCATTGATGTCGGGAGCGTTTGACGCTTGCCCACGCCGTATAATACGCCGCCTTTGGCCTGACCCCTCCAGTTTTTTTAGCGACCCCGGTTCAGTGGATTGTCCGGTGCGTTTCCAAATAGAGATGTTGGACCGTCCACGGCGTGGCGTCTGGCTGATAGTGAATGCGAACGATGTCTCGCAGCTCCAGCAATCTCGGCTCAATTGGCAATCCGCCATTGGCCCAAAAGCGAGAACGATCATCCCACTTAAATGCTATTGGAACCGAACCCAGCTTCAACGGAGCAATGGTCAGCAAATGACTGGTGTTGTCAACGGTTTGAATTGTGCCGTTGATGCTTCGTAAATGCGTCGCTTTCGAGGAGACTGTCGAGCAACCGGCGGTAAGAAAGAGGATCACCAGCGCACTGATTGCGGTGGCGGTCAGCCAAAGCTTTTTTGTTGCTCCAATCACAGCGGCTGCCCTTCACTTGGCGGTTGTGCTGATGCGCCGTGCGAGCAGCAGCCACAGCCCTTATCCAACGCGATTAGGACCGTAACATCACGAACAGCAAGTCGCCCTAATTCTCTGCGATAATAGAACCGCACCGTGCGGCCGGGTTGTAGCGATTCGACAGTGGTCTTTTCTCCACACGAGAATAAACGCGAAAGCCAATTGGCGTCAGGTTGTGGGGATTTTAACCGAAAGCTTGTCCCCGAGTTCCACACGAACCTCCTCTTTGAAGCATCCTTTTTAGAAATGATCGTGAACGAGTTGGCAGCGTGATCAATTGTCTCGATTGTGCCGCTTTCGGCGTGCTGTCTCGGTGGCCTGGCAAAACTGTTGGCCGCGCTGGATAGCAACCCAACGAGCACAAGCACGCCGAACATGCCGCATGTGAGTCCTGGCTTCATCGAGAGTGATCCATCAGCAGGATTGCGCCTTTTACCGGCTCGCTGCGGCCCGCGCCCGTTCGATGGCTCGCGGGATTGGTGGCGCACGACGTGGTGATCACCGCGAGCAACACGGCCAGCGCCGCCGCCTGGCACGCTTTTATTGCGTGCGGTGATCGAACTGCGATTTCGGAATTTGTTGATGGCCGTTCAATGAGTTTGTTGTTTCCCGGCGCGGGAATCGGGCGGGCTGCCGCAGCGCAGATCGCCAGAACGAAGATGGCGGCGAGCGACATCCAAAGGATTGCGATGAACCAGATTCCCATAACCGCTTTGCGTTTGTGGTTGGTGAGCGGCCCGCGTTACTTCAACGGAGCAACATTCACTTCTTTCTTCTCCATGCCCTTGGTCGCAACCGTGCTGCCCTTCGTCGTATTGCAGCAAGCGGCGGACTCTGCGCCGCAGGACGAGCATGTGTGAGTGGCAACTGATTGTTTCGCTTTGCCGTGGCCAACGATGCTCCATTCAGTGCCGCAGCCTTCGCAAAGGTGGCGGACAATGGTGACGTAGGGCTTGTTCGCGCCTCGCGCCGTCCAATCCTTCGTCTTGAGAACCTCGTCCTTGCACTTCGGACAGGCCATCTGCGGCACTGCGACCGCTACGGAATTGGTCGAATGGTTTCGACGATACTCGTCGAGCTGCTGTCGAAGTCTCGGCGACGCCGTGATGCCGTCATCGCCGGTGGCCTTGTATTGAGCCTGCGCCGAACTGGCGAACAACGACAACGCGATGCCTGCCAGCGCCGCGATCAGGATGTTGTTTGTTCTTTTCATGTTTTTGCCTTTCTTTGTGTGGTTGCTTTGGTTGTTGGTTTGTCCCTCTCACCCGATTCAAAGTGTTTATTTGCCGGTCCAGACAGTGACCGACGGCATCGCGTTGTTTGGGGCGTGCAGATAGATCAGCCTGGTTGCCCCGCCTTTGGTCGTCGCAATTTCCCCACTGCTTCGAGTCGCCGGGTTCGGCAGCCAGACGGTAACTGATGCGGTGGCGTTGTTCGGCGCGTGCAGTTCAATCACCTTTGGGATCAACTTTGCTGGGCCGCCTTTGGCCGTTGCGGTTTCCCCGGCGGCAACAATTCCTGCGCCCGTAACGAGCAGGGCGGTTGCGATTGTGAGCTGGGCCAGTGCCGTGATTCGATTCGTTTTCATATTCGTGGTCTTTCGTCGTGAGTTCATTTCGCCTCTACTTGAGCGGCGCTACCTCGACGGTTTCCGTCGCAGGCTTGTAACCCCGCGCGAGCCACGGAAACTGTTCAATGGCCCTCGGGCTGGCCGCATAAGCGCGGTTCTTGAGCACCCGGGCAACCTCACTGTTCGCGGACGCGGGGGTGGTCGCCGGCTTCGCGGTGTTGACGCGGGCCAACTGCGGGAACTGCTCCAACATGCGCGGGCTGGCGGCCAGCGCGCGGTTGTTCCTGATGTTGGCTGGAACGCTGTCGAAGCGTGTGCTTGATGCCGT
Source organism: uncultured Hyphomicrobiales bacterium (assembly GCA_964467455.1). Taxonomy (GTDB): domain Bacteria; phylum Bacteroidota; class Ignavibacteria; order Kapaibacteriales; family Kapaibacteriaceae; genus OLB6. The sequence goes on from CAYXQJ010000083.1 coordinate 4,213, forward strand.
CGTTGCCGGCGACTGCCGTGTCAGCCAGGGGAACTGCTCCTTCGCACGCGGGCTGGCGGCGATGGCGCGGTTGGACAAATCCGAGACCGAGAAGTTGGCGGCTTGGACGGTTGCGGTTGCAGTGAGGAGGGCAGCGGTGAGCGCTCCCAGCAGAAGTGTTTGCGTCGTTTTCATAGTAAAGTGTTTGCTGTTGTTGTTTGCTATTTCCGGCGATGCCTTTGCCGTTCTCCCTTTAATACGTCTGCGGAGTGGAAATCCCCTCTGCCATTCCTTGCCATTCGTCGAACATTTTTTGCTCACTGCGGCACAATCGGGGAACGGGATGAAATCATCTCCGCAAATTGAGGGCGGGCAGCGGCGTTAACTCACTGCAATCAATGAAACCTTTTCCCCTTGCGGGCCGCGCGCAGTGCCCAGCGCGTGGGAATCAAGTGTCGGGATGCCATCAACAAGGAACAGGTAACGATGGTGTCCGTGATGGAGCGGAATCTGGAGCGTCCAGCCGCCGTCGGGCTGGCGTTGCATCGGATACGAGGTGTGATTCCAGCCGTTGAAATCTCCCATCACGAATACCGCTCCGGCTTGGGCGGATTGGTGGAAAAAGCTGACTGGTTTCCTCATCCGCTTCGCCGAGTAGCCGTTTGTCGGGAAGGATGAACCCGATGAGCGCCGAGATGTTTCGGCTTCCACGAATTCAATTCCCACCGTTGCGTAGTTCGGTTGCATAACTCTACCCATGACTACGCCGCCCACGACTCCTGCCCTTTGAGAAGTAAGGGCGCTCGATAGTAAACGAGGGGGAAAACTGAACCGGTGAAGGGAGTCAACGGCTGGAGATTTCTGCCACCATCGCTGTCCAGGTGGAGAGTTCGCGCGACCCTGCGAAACGTCGGCGCAAATTTCCCTGCGCATCAATCAGCGCGTAGGTTGGAACTTCTTGCGCGTTGAAGCGTAAGACGAGCGAGCCACTTGCGTCCAACAGCACCGGATGATTGATGCTCATTCGCGTGACCAACTCCCTGAGCGCGGGCTTGGTCGCCGCACCGTTGCCGTGGGAGTCAGCCGCATGCGCGTGATTGTGTTGATGCTCGTGTCCACCGCCGTGCGCCTCACCGCCGCAGTCGTCTTGCGGGCCGACGGCTGGGTCAAACGCGATGCCGATGACCGTCAACCGCCGGGACTCCTGTTCCTGCAATTGCTTAAGCGTAGCCACATCATCAAAGCTCGCAGCACTGCCGATTTTCCAAAAGCAAAGCAGAACCGCCTTGCCCTGAAAGTCGGAGAGGCGGATCAGTTTTCCTTCCGAATCTTCGAGAGCAAATTCTTTGGCGAGCAGCTTGCCGGGAAAAATACGCGGCAACGGGGGCGGCGGCGGAAATTCTGCTCGATGTTGCGTCCACCACTCGCGCCACAGTTGCGCGCCGCGACGGATCGCGTCGAGATTGAACGGCGGGAGCGGGGCTTCGTCTGAGTGTGTGAATTTCGGAAGCGCGTGGCTCGAACGAATTCCGAAATCCAACCCGGTTGTCCTGCGCAACAGCAAGGCCGCTTGCACAGTCACACGCTGATCGGGATCATCGAGCAGGCGAACCGCGAGCGGCACATCGTTGGAACTGGCGACGCGCTGAAGTTGCTGGAGGGCGAGCACGCGCACGGCCGGGTCGGCATCGTTCAACTGCTGTCGGAGCAACATCATTGAGTTCGCGCTCCTGGCTTCTGCCAAAATGTTCAACGCCGGTTCGCGCACGTTCAAATCGGGATCGTGTGCCGCCTCGTTCACGATTGCATCCATTGCGCCGACCAGCGCCGGTTCTGCGTGAAGGCGCGTCTTGAGGTGTTCCATGACAAACTGCCGCGCGGTTAGATTGCCACTTCGCCACATTCGCTCCAATGTCCGCGCTCGGTCTGATGTTCCCTCGACCAGTTCTGATAGCACCGCACCGGACGGCGCATCGGAGCGCAGAGCCAGGTTTATGACCATTTCGTGTCGAACGGGTTGCCAGCCGAGGGCGACGATCAAGGAGAAAATCGCGAAGCCAATCAACCACCATCGGTCGCGCGGGCCAATCTTCGACCACCATTGTCGCGAGGACTCCGCAGTGTTGGCGCACGCGGTCGAAACAGTTCTTTTGGCTAGTGGCTCTGGCATATTTCCATACCGATCCGAACAGACAAGTCGGCGAGGCGCGGCCCATGAAACGGTATGCTATTGCGGGCCGCGCGCTTCGCCTTGTTTGTGTCTTAACCTATGGGCATCACTTCCTTTCCATTGGTTCGTGTTTTGTGTTCTCGGACCGGTCCAAATTCGTTTCGTTTGCTTCAAGTTCGTGGGACGTGTCACTCATTCAAACCCCAATGATCCACGCCCGCACCATGCTGGGCCACGCGCACTGCGTTCACATCTTCACCAACATAGTTTGACAGTTCAAAGGTGCAGGTTCGTGGGTGGGACGCGTGACCTGACAAATAGTAGTTCACAAAGCAGGCCAGACCGCTGACGCGGGCCGTCTCGCGCAAGTCGCGCTCCAGAAGCGACTGTGACGGCGACATTCCCGCCACCAATGGAAGCAGAATTACCAAAGCACCATCGGGCTGCGTTCGCCGCGTGAGCCAGCGACATAGCCAATCTTGCACCGGGCGTGGCAGCACGTGCGGATTGCTCGGGCAACAAAAGATAATATCTGCTTCAGCGGCCAGGCCCACGGTGCGCTCGAACAACCTCCTTTCTGCCAGCATGTCGAAACGCCACCAGACATCACGGAATTCAAATTGGTCAGTCAGCCTGCGCATTACGTCGAGATATAGTTCTTTAGCGGCGCGAAACGCGTCGTCACCATCGTAAGCCAGCGCCACGGTGATTGGTGAATCGTCCTTGGGTTTGCAGGTCGCGGCGATGGATTTCGGAAGCATCATTATTTTGTTACGCACCAAGCGGGCGAATCCCTCTCGCCTGATCAATTCTTGAGCAGACTGTGAATAACGATGAACGCGCCCAACAGCAGAAGGCCGGTTGCGAGCACGCGCGTGAGCCAGAGGCAGGACAGCCGGGCGGCCAGCCATGTGCCCGGCCACAGGCCGATCATTCCGCCGATGGTGAACCACACCGTCGTTTCCACGGAAATCCGTTGGCCTGCGAGAAAGTGAGCACCCGTCGCTGCTGTGCTGACGAGAGCAACGCTGAACATGGCGGTCGCGATGGCGCGATGAATCTCCACGCGAGTGATGAGCACCAGTCCGGGAACGAGAATGAATCCGCCCCCCACTCCAAGCAGTCCTGTAAGCACGCCTGTGCCGAAGCCCAGCAATGTCAGCCGCCACAATGGATGCGTGCTTCCCCCCGGGTTCGCCAACAGAGAACCGGAGGAATCCGGTGTGGGGTGCGGCTTCTGATTCCACAAGCGCCATGAGACGGTCAACACGAGCGCGGCAAATACCAGTAGCAACCAGTTTTCAGGCAAGTGTCGGCCAATCAACGCGCCAACGGGCGCGCCCGCTAAACCGCCGAAGGCAAGCTGCCAGGCCAAGCGTTGATCAATTCCGCCGCTTCGTATGGTCTGAACCGCGCGCGTTCCCGCCATCGCGCCGACGGCGATCATCGAAGTGCAAACTGCCGCGTGCGGGCGCAGATGCAGGGCATACACCAGCAATGGCACGGCAAGGGTTGAACCGCCGTTGCCGGTCAATCCAAACAGGACTCCCACAATTAAACCGAGAATCAGCGTCATTGCAGGTCATTGCAGTTTGTCGGGCGCGACCTCTTTGAAGCCGTTTCACCTGTTCAAGTAACCGCAAACAGGTGCAAGCCCTCAATCGGCCCGTTGCGATCTGTCCTCGCGCCGATGAGCGCGGCCAGTTGGTCCGAGTTCACTGGCTTTTCCAGAAACGCCATCGCCCCAAAGCGGCGCGCCACCTCGCGGCGCTCCGCGTTGCTGGTGGCGCTCATCAAAATCACCGGCAGTTCCGGCCAGCGGAGGCGGATGAACTGGAGCAAATCGAAACCGTTCATCACGGGCATCTCGACATCGCTGATGACCATTCCGACCGGCTGTTCGGCGAGTTGGTGGATGGCGTCTTCGCCATCAAAGGCAACGATGACTTCAAATCCCATGCGGCGCACGAGCGATTCAACCCAGCGGGCCGTGATCGGATTATCATCCACCACGAGAATTTTGTTTGTTTCAGCGTCCACGCTGGTTAATACGCCAGCCCTGCGTGCATCCCTCGCAGCTACTGTTTGACGCATCCTACTTGGGCGACATGCCCTCGGTGGGCGGCGCTCCACGATGCGTTGCACAACAAAACACCGAGTCGCTTCCGCACGCTTCGCAAGTGTGTTCGACCTGCTCCGTCGCACGAAAATCCCGGCCCGTCACCGTGATTGTGGATTTGCAACCCGGACAATAGTGACGGTGTTCAAGCGGAACAAAAAATCTGGTCCGGGGTCTGTTCACGTCCGCATAGAGCACCGTTTTGCATTTGGCGCACGCCATCGCGATAGCATCGCCTTTGTTGAGATTCAGATCGTCGCCAGTGTTCTTGACGTGATACAGGGGAATGAATTTGCGTTCCTCATAAACGCGCGTGGTTGGTTTGTCTCCCGATGACGCGCAGCCCGCAACCGCCAATCCCACCGTGACGAGCACCGCCAAAGCGGCGAGATGCTTAAAGTGCCGTGCGATTTTCATGACTTTGCCTTTCTCGTAAGCCGCCACAATGCTTCGCGTTGACGCATGTGACCGCGTGTTTCACTGCCATTCCTTCATACGATCAGCACGGAGTTTAGCCCTCCATTATCGGCCGTCGCCGTCCCATTTGTCGCCGGGTTGCTGACAACCCGCCCGTCAACCACCAAGGCATAATCATAATGACCCGGCGGCAGGAACAACGCCCTCGCCCACCGCCCGCGACCCGCGGACACATCGGTGTGGTGGTTGGATTCCAGCCGTTGAATGTTCCCGCAAGGCTGACTTGACGAACGAAGGCCCGCTGGAGCTTGAATAGAACGCACCGCAACTTCGGCTTGCTTGCGGTGCGTCCCGTTTTCATTTGTGTTGAGATGTGCGCGTTGTCGGGCCGCGCGCCCGGTTGTCAGTGCATGTGCGCAGAGTGATCTGCGCGATCA